>NZ_CALMYP010000034.1 GCF_937873615.1 uncultured Paracoccus sp. | reverse complement strand
GTTTGAAAGGAACCGGCGTCTCCGTCAAATGTGCGAAAGAATTTGTACGTTATCCTCAACACAATGGGGCAGCAGAGCGATGACAAGCACAACGAATTCGTTCTCATGGCCGGGTCGCTCGGCGTTTCATCCCTGGTCTGTCTGCTGAACAACGGTGACAATGGAACAACGGAAACGACGCAGAGTCTTCTGGGCCCGTTCTGGCGCATGAACCAACCGCTGACCGAAAACGGTGGGTCGATCCTGCGTTCGAATACGCCCGGCCCCAGACTCTACGGCATGTTCACCTTCCTCGATCAGGACGGTAATCCGATCGAAGGTCTTGAGGTCGATATCTGGCATGCCTCGCCGGTCGGCCTCTACGAAAATCAGGATGATACACAGGCGGACTACAACCTGCGCGGAAAGTTCATGACCGGCGCTGACGGTGTCGTGCGCTTCAAATCGGTCAAGCCCGTTGGCTATCCGATCCCGACCACGACCACTGTCGGAACCCTGCTGTCGGCGCAGAACCGTCACCCGTACCGGCCCGCCCATGTGCACGTTCTGGCGCACAAGCAGGGGTTCAAGACCCTTATCAACCAGACCTATGTCGATGAGACCGAATATCTCACCTCAGACGTGCAGTTCGGCGTCACCGAGGCGCTGATCGGCAAGCTGGAAAAACAGACTGGACCGCATCCCGAGGACGGCAATGTGGGCGATTGGTACACGCTTGAACACACGCTGACCCTTGAAGCAGGCGAGTCCAAACTTCCCATCCCCCCAATCAAGTGAGCGGAACATGTTGACAGATGAGCAGCGACAGGATGCGGCACACGCAATTCTGACGGCAGAGCAGACCCGTGTGGTCTGTCCGCAGCCGTCAAAGACATGGCCCGAGATGACGCTGGAAGACGCCTACGACGTCCAACGCCGATGGGCCGAGGCGCGGATCGAAGCTGGCGCGAAAATCGTCGGACGCAAGATCGGCCTGACGAGTCGCGCCATGCAGCAGGCCTCGAAGATGACGGAGCCGGACTACGGCGTCATCCTCGACGACGCCCTCTATTATGATGGCGCCAAAATCGAAGCGGGAACGTTCATCAAGCCCCGCCTTGAAGTGGAACTGGCCTTCATCATGGGCGAAGATTTGTCTGGCGCCGGATGTCAGGTTCACGATGTCCTTCGCGCAACCGAGTTCGTCCAGCCGGCTCTGGAGATCATTGACTACCGCACGGAGGTGCCGCGCCAGATCGTTGATACGATCGCCGACAACGCGGCCTTTGGGGCGATCGTGCTTGGCGGCAGAACCATTCGCCCCTTCGATACTGATATTCGCTGGATCGGAGCCACGCTGTCGCAAAACGGCACGATTGAGGAAAGCGGGGTTTCTGCCGCCATCATGGGGCACCCTGCAGCAGGTCTTGCCTGGCTGGTGAATAAACTGGCCCCTCTCGGCAGCGGACTGAAGAAAGGCGATATCGTCCTCGGCGGCTCGTTCACCCGGCCGGTAGAC
This sequence comes from uncultured Paracoccus sp., assembly GCF_937873615.1. Lineage (GTDB taxonomy): Bacteria > Pseudomonadota > Alphaproteobacteria > Rhodobacterales > Rhodobacteraceae > Paracoccus. The sequence continues at coordinate 78,185 of NZ_CALMYP010000034.1, read as the reverse complement.
ATCGCGTCAGGTGACGTGATCTTCGCCGACTATGGGCCGCTCGGCGCCATCGGCGTCAGCTTCTCGTGAAACAGTGGCGGGCAGGTCGTCGAAAGACGTCCGCCCCGCCTGAGCCCAAGGAATCTTCCATGGATTTGCCCGTCAATCACTTCAAAGCAGCCCTCCGTGACGGCCAGCGACAGATCGGACTATGGAGTTCCATCGCGGATTCCAGCGTGTGCGAACTGTTGGCTGGCTGCGGATACGATTGGATGATGCTGGATACCGAGCACTCCACCTACGGTCCGGCGGAAGTTATCGAGTTTCTGCGAACACTCGCGCCCTATCCAGTCAGTCCGGTGGACCGCCCGGCCTGGAACGATCCGGTCGAGATCAAGAAGCTTCTCGATGCAGGCGCGCAGACTATTCTGATCCCGTATGTCCAGAGTGCCGAGGAAGCACATGCTGCCGCCGCTGCCGTGACCTACCCTCCAGAAGGTATTCGCGGCGTCTCTGGAATCACCAGGGCAACGCGCTACGGGACGGTATCGAACTACGCCAGGCGGGCACGCGAGGAAATCTGTCTTCTCGTGCAGGTCGAGACGCGCGAAGCACTGTCTCGGCTAGACGAGATTGCCAGCGTTCCGGGCGTCGACGGCGTCTTCTTCGGGCCTGCGGACATCGCCGCCAGTTTCGGCCACGTCGGCGACCCATCGCATCCGGAAGTCTGCGCCGCAATTCTTGAAGGCATGGCCCATCTGGAAAAGAAGGGCGTTCCCTCCGGAATTCTGTCGCTGGACCAGGAGTTCCTCGGTCAAGCCGCGAATGCCGGAGCGAGCTTTATCGCGGTGGATGTCGATTCCGGGCTCCTGCGGCGGGCGGCCGTCGCCAGGCGTTCGGAATGGGCCGATATCCGATGACGGCGCTCTCTGACAAAGTACTGCGGGTCGGGTTCAACACGAACAACCGAGCAATCGTCGACCGCTCGGGGGACCGGCTCGTAGGCCCGGCACCGCGCCTTGCGGAGGAGATATGTAAGCTCGCGGGCTTGATACTGCGACCGGTGATCTTTGAAAATGCCCGAAGATTGGTGGAGGGTGCCGCAAGCGAATGGGATATCGCCTTTCTGGCGGTAGACCCCTCACGAAGCGACCGGATCGAATTCAGTGCTCCCTACCTCGAAATTGAAGCGACGTTTCTATGTCGGAGCACTGTAACCGAAAGAAGCTGCGCCGACATAATCGCCAGCGGGCAAAAGATTCTTAGCGCCACCGGCGCATCCTACGACAACCGCCTTTCGAAAGTTACAAATCCGGGATCGGTGATCTCGGCCCGTTCCCCTGCCGAAGCGCTGGCGTACTTCCGGGATGGGCGAGCGGACGTTCTGGCAGGAATTCGCTCAACACTTGAACGGGATGCACTGCCGGACACGGCTGTTCTGTCAGACGCCTTTAGCACGATATCTCAGGCCGTCGGGCTGAGTTCGCAGGCCCGCCATCTTCTTCCGCAAGTCAACCAGGCAGTTGCGAATTTCCTTCAAACAGCAAGATGAGGTGGTCCCCGAAAACCGGACACCCTGCTAAGCTTCCTGCACGAACACAATTTGGAACACTCGACGAGCCGTCGGGTAAATTGCCATGATAATACGGTAGTCGAGCGTTCCTTTCAGCGATAGTAGTTTGCCCTTGAAGCCGCCGCACCGAGACGGTATCAAGAGGGCCGTTGCGGGTATGGTGAAATGGTATCACACGAGCTTCCCAAGCTCTTGGCGCGAGTTCGATTCTCGCTACCCGCTCCAATTGCCCCCGGTCGCCCAGGTTTTTCAATAATTTCAATGAAGTCCGCCCCGCTCGGGCGCAGATCCCCGCTGACGGTGGCCTTGCGCTTGACCGGATAAAGCATCGAGCGCGCCTTGCGCGGAAACGGATTTCCTCGCAAGCAACACTCCGGGCAGGGCGCATATCCGCGCCAGGTTCTAACCCGCCGGCCCGACCTGCAGCTTGCGCCAGCTCTTCATCCGCGAACGGAACCAGATTCGCTGCGATTTCGCGTATTGGCGGGTGGCGACGATGGCGCGGCCCTTGGCGGTTCTGGCGTCGATGTCCTCGCGCAGATAGGCGGCGATTTCGGGGGCGCCGATGGCGCGGGCCCATTGCGCGCGCTCGTCCCAGAGGGGCATCATGGCGCGCACTTCCTCGACCGCGCCATCGTGCCACATCTGGGCGAAACGCACGAGGATGCGCTTGGCCAGCCAGTCGCGATCCGAATTCAGCACCAGGCAGGTGGCGTCTTCCGGCGCGATCAGCGGCGGTGGTGTGTCGCTCTGCCAGTCGACGATGCTGCGCCCGGTGGCCTGCAGGACTTCCCAGGCGCGCTGCACCCGGGCCGGGTTCTGCAGGTCGATCTTCTCGCGCGAGGCATCGTCGAGGCCGGCGATCATGTCGTCCAACCCGCCCGCGGCAAGGATCGCATCGCCGGTATCGCGGATCTCGGGCGGGACCGGCGGGATATGCGCAAGCCCGGATGTCAGCGCTGTCAGGTAAAGCCCGGTGCCGCCGGCGACGATCAGCCGACCCTTCAGCGCCGCCACCTCGCCCAGCCAGTCGCCGACCGAATAGCTCTGGCCCGGATCGACATGGCCGTAAAGCGCATGCGGGGCCGCCGCCAGATCCGCGTCATCTGGTCGCGCCGTCAGCACCCGCCAGCAGGACCATATCTGCAACGCGTCCGCATTCACGATGGTGCCGCCCTGCGCTTGGGCCAGTGCCAAAGCCAGTGCCGACTTGCCCGAGGCGGTCGGCCCGGCGATGACGACGTGGCGTTCCGGGTCGATCGTTTCGATCACTTCGCTGTAATCCGTTCCCATATCTGTCCATTCCGGCGGTTGAACCTGACACCCTTTTGCGACATTTTGCGCCGCAGTTGAACCGCTGGGAAGGGAATCTCGATGAGCGACGCCGAAACCAAGGCCCCGACCAGCTATGATCGCGTCATGCTGAAGATTTCCGGCGAGGCGCTGATGGGCGATCAGGGCTTCGGCCTGCACCCGCCGACCATCGCCCGCATCGCCGACGAGGTCGAATCGGTCCAGCAGATGGGGGTCGAGGTCTGCATGGTCATCGGCGGCGGCAATATCTTCCGGGGGCTGCAAGGCTCTGCCCAGGGGATGGAGCGCACGACCGCCGATTACATGGGGATGCTGGCCACGGTCATGAACGCGCTTGCCATGCAATCCGCGCTGGAGGCCAAGGGCATTCATTCCCGTGTCATCACCGCCATCCGCATGGACGAGGTGGCCGAGCCCTATATCCGCCGCCGTGCCGTGCGCCATCTGGAAAAGAAGCGCGTGGTGATCTTCGCCGCCGGCACCGGCAACCCATATTTCACCACCGATACCGCCGCCACGCTACGCGCCTCGGAGATGAACTGTCAGGCGATCTTCAAGGGCACCAAGGTCGATGGGGTCTATGACAAGGACCCGAAGAAATTCGCCGACGCGGTGCGCTATGATCAGGTCACCTATGACGAGGCGCTGCAGAAGAATCTCGGCGTGATGGATGCCTCGGCGATTGCGCTGGCGCGCGACAACAAGCTGCCGATCATCGTCTTCTCGCTGGACGAGCCGGGCGGCTTCCGTGGCATCCTGGCCGGCGAGGGCACCTATACCCGGGTCACCGACGGCAAGTCGCCGGCGGGTCGCGAGGTGAAATCCTGACCCGGACCCCGTCCTGCCCGCGCACGGTCAGCCGGGCGACGGGTACCGGCGGGGCCACCGCCTCAAGCCGGTGATCGCGCAGGATCAGCGACAGCATCAGCGGCCCTTCCACCATGGCGAAACCGGCGCCGGGACAGACCCGGGAACCGGCCGAGAAGGGGATATAGGCGCTGCGCGCGCAACTCTTGCCGTTCTCGGTCTCCCACCGGGCCGGATCGAAACTGTCGGGGTCGTCCCACAGCCGTTCATGGCGATGCAGATGCCAGGGCGAGATGACGATCTGCGCGCCCTTCGGCACATCGCGGTCGCGGAAATGTTCCGGGCAGGCGGATTCGCGCACCATCATCGGCACCGGCGGGTAAAGCCGCAAGGCCTCGCGGAACACCGCACGGCTGAGTTTCAGGTGGGAGACCACCGAAAAATCAGGATGTTCCGGGTCGATTTCGGCCCGCGCCTCAGCGGCGACGCGATCCTGCCAGTCGGGATTGGCGGCCAGCAGCCACAGCGCCCAAGCCAGCGAGGAGGCACTGGTCTCATGCCCGGCCAGAAAGAAGATCGCCACCTGATCGACCATTTCGGGCGGGGTGAAGATCTCTCCGGTCAGGGGGTCGGGCGTGGTCATGATCTTGGTCGCCAGATCGTCGGGCGCGGTGCCCGCCGCGATGGCCTCGGCGCGATCCGCCACCAGTTGCGCGATCAGCCCCCGGATATGCGCCGCCGTTTCGCGCGTGCGGCGCGAGTGGAAGCGCGGAAACCAGCCCGGCAGCGGCAGCAGTGCGCCGATATTGACGATGGGCTGGGCGTCCTGATGGGCGCGGAAGGCGGAAAAGACCTGCGCCGCCGTCTGATCCTCGATCGGGATGGAAAACAGCGTGCGGAAGATCACATCCGCCGCCGCATGAGAGGTCTCGGGCTCAAGGTCGATCTCGCCCTCGGGCAGGCGCAGGGCGGCGGTGCGGCTGGCTTCCCAGATCTGCGGGAAGATCTCGCGCAGGCGACCGCCTTCGAAGGCCGGGTCGATGATGCGGCGCTGGCGGCGCCATTCCTCGCCATTGGTGACGAAGACCGAGCGGCCCAGAAGGGGTGCCAGCCCCTCGCGCAGCCGGTTCGATTTCGGGAAGTCGTCGGGGCGCGCGCGCAGCACCAGCGAGACCAGCTCGGGGTCGTTGCAGACGAAGCTGTGAATCGGGCCGGCGCGGAATTCGGCCATCCAGGCGCGGTAAAGCCGGGCGGGCAGGGCGGATAACAGGTCGCGGCGGAAATGGCGCAGATAGTGCAGAAATCCGGTGCGGCCCTCGGCTGTGGCGGGTTTGGGCGGGATCATGGGTAATGCCAGCGATTCACCGGCCGCGCGATGCGGGCCGGGGAATGGCTCCGGCCGGCGAAACGCTCGGCCAGCGGTTGCGGTCCCGTCGTGATCTGGAAATAGTCATAGATCCCCGGTTGATCGAAGGCACAAAGATACTGGAAGTGCAGCCGGAACCACCGGCCACGCAGTTCTTTCTGCCTAGCGGGCGACAGGGTCCGGGTAAATGCGGCAGAAACGACCAGCGGGCCGCCGCCGCCTTCCGGCACGCAGCGCGACACCGCCACCGGATCGCACAGCCCGAAAGAGCAGGCGTCACCCGGCGCGGTCACGTCGATCCAGACCGGCCCGGCAAGGGCGAGATCGTGCAGATCGCGCCGCAGCTGATCGGCACGCGGCAGGAAGGACGCCATCGGCACCACATGGCCAAGCGTCAAAAGCGCGATTTTCGGGGCCAGCCGCCCCGTGCGTGCCAGCTTCGCCAGTGCCGAAACCGCGATATAGGCACCCGAGGAATGGCCGATCACCAGCACCTCGTCCCAGTCCCCGGCGCTGACCGTGGCGATACGCTCGGCAAAGGCGTCGATCCGGGTCTGCAGGGCGGGCGGATAGGCGCCGCCATTCTGCGCCGTGAAGGCATAGTCATGCATCAGGTAATAGGCAAAAATCTTGCCATCGAGCTTGCGCCATTGCCGCAGCCCCAGCACGAAGAGCGCGACCGCCACCGGCAGCCCTGCCCACCAGGTCGCCATCAGCGAGACGAGCCAGCCCAGAATCCAGCCCGCCAGCCCGGCGGCAAGCGCCTGCACCAGCAGCACGACGATGGGATAAAGTGCGGCCAGCACCGGCCCGCGCCTGAGCCGCATCAGCCGCCAGAGGGCGCCCGAGCCGATATAGGCCCAGGCGGTGCGGAAAAGCTGGCCATAGGTCGCCGGGATCGACTGACCCATGGAGCCGGCGACGATATCCGACCAGACCAGCACCTCGAACTCGGCCTCGGCGCGGGTGCCGTCGGTCTCGGTCGTGGCCCCCCAGCCGAAACCGGTCCGGTCGCTCCGGGCCCCGGTTTTCAGCTTGTAGCCCGAGATCTGCGCCTGTTTGGCCCCCTCGCGCTTGAACAGCTCGCGGTAACGGCGCGGCGGGATCGGGTCGTAGCCGGGGATATAAAGCACCCGCCGCCGCATCAGATCTTCCCGATCTCCGGCAGGTCGCGCAGCATCACCAGCCGCGAATGCGAGGCGAATTCGCGCCGCCAGGTGACGCCGAGCACAATGGCCGAGGTCACCGCCAGCCCCCAGGGCCCGATCAGCCAGCCGAGTGCTGCCAGCGCGAAATAGATATTGCGCAAGCCCATGTTGAAGCTTTTCGCCGCGGTCACGTTCAACTCTGCCGCCTGATGGGCGCGGGGGATGGCCAGCGGATCCTTGATATCGTTGGGGACCGAGGCCATGACGATGGCGCAATAGCCGAACAGTCGGTGCGACCAGATGAATTTCAGCAGCGCATTGGCGACGAAGAACAGCGCCACCATGACCTTGACCTGCCACAGCACCGTGGGCGCCTGTCCCAGTTCCAGCCCGCCCGCGACCTGACGCAGCCGCTCGGGGTTGCCGACAAGCGCCATGCCGCCGCCGATGGCGATCAGGCAGGCCGAGGCGAAGAAGGTCGGCCCCTCGCGCAGCGATTGCAGGATGGCGCTGTCGAAGATGCGCGGCTGGCGGGTGATGAACTGGCGCATCCATTCATGGCGATAGCGCACCATCAGCTTTGCGACCGAAGGGTGGTTCTTCGGCGGATGCTCGGTCAGCCAGCCGATGCCCATCCAGCAGCCGAACAGCCAGATCAGCGCGGCGATATCGGCAGGCGACAGGACGGACAGGATCGAGGGCACATGCATGGCCCTATTGTTAGGGCCAGTTTGTCACGGTTGCCAGCAGCAAACAGCCGCATTAGTTAGGTGACAGGTAAAATGGAGATTGACATGGCCGCACCCCACGCCATCCACGAAGAATTCCCGCATGATGCTGAAATCATTCATAACCTGAAGATTTCGGACAATCATTTCGCCCGTCTTCTGGACGAGTATGACACCGTCAATGACGAGGTCGCGGCAGCCGAGACCAATGTCCAGCCGACGACCGAGGAGCATGAGCACGAGCTGCGCCGCAAGCGCTCGCATCTGAAAGACGAGATCGCCCGGATGATCTCGGCCGCCAAGGTCTGACATGCAGATGCCCGCACCCGATGCGGGCGTCATCGCGCGCCGCGATGCGATTGCGGCGCGCCTCTCGGCCGCTCTGGCCGATCCCGCCGCCGTCATCACCGACCCGACCGAGACCCGTGCCTATGAATGCGACGCGCTTTCGGCCTATCGCTGCCCGCCCTTGATGGTGGTGCTGCCCTCGACCACCAGGGAAGTGTCCGCCGTCCTGCGCATCTGCCACGAGGAAAACGTGCCGGTCGTGCCGCGCGGTGCCGGAACCAGCCTTGCGGGCGGCTCCATGCCGACCTCGGATGCGGTCATCATCGGGCTGGCGCGGATGAATGCGATCCTTGAAATCAGCGCCGAGGACCGGCTGGTCCGGGTCCAGACCGGGCGCACCAATCTGTCGGTGACCGGCGCGGTCGAGGGGCAGGGCTTCTTCTATGCGCCCGATCCTTCCAGCCAGTTGGCCTGCGCCATCGGCGGCAATATCGCAATGAATTCCGGCGGCGCGCATTGCCTGAAATACGGCGTCACCACCAATAACCTTCTGGGCGCGACCGTGGTGCTGATGGATGGCTCCGTGGTCGAACTCGGCGGGCCGATGGGCGAAGGCGCAGGGCTGGACCTGCTGGGCGTGATCTGCGGATCGGAAGGCCAGCTTGGCATCGTGACCGAGGCGACATTGCGCATCCTGCCCAAACCCGCCGGCGCGCGGCCCGTGCTGGTGGCCTTCGACAGCCCGGTGACCGCCGGGGCCTGCGTGGCCGCGATCATCCGATCCGGCATCCTGCCCGTCGCCATCGAATTCATGGACCGCCCCTGCATCGCCGCGACCGAGGATTTCTGCGGCGCGGGTTACCCCGATTGCGAGGCGCTGCTGATCATCGAGGTCGAAGGCACCGCGCCTGAGATCGAGGAACAACTGACCCTGATCCGCGAGATCGCCGAGGGTTTCGCACTGCTGGAATTCCGCGAATCCGGCTCGGACGAGGAATCGCGCCGGATCTGGCTCGGTCGCAAATCGGCCTTTGGCGCGATGGGCGTCATCAGCGATTACATGTGCCTCGACGGCACGGTGCCGGTCAGCCGCCTGCCCGACACGTTGGCCGGCATCGGCGATCTGGCCGCGAAAGCCGGGCTGCGCGTCGCCAATGTCTTTCATGCCGGCGACGGCAACATGCACCCGCTGATCCTTTACGATGCCAACAAACCCGGCGATCTGGAACGCTGCGAGGCGCTCGGGGCCGAGATCCTGCGCCTCTGCGTCGAGGTCGGCGGCTGTCTGACCGGCGAACATGGCGTCGGGGTCGAAAAGCGCGAGCTGATGGGATCGCAATACGCCCCCGCCGATCTGGAGGCGCAGATGGCGGTGAAGGATGTCTTCGACCCGGGCTGGCTTCTGAACGCCGCCAAGGTCTTTCCGCTGGCGGTATCCGAGGCCCGAAGGGGCGCGCGACGGGGGCAGGATGCGGCCTGACAGCGAAGACGACCTTGCCGCGATGATCCGCGCGGCCAGCGGCCCCTTGCGGGTGACCGGCGGTGGCACGCGCAGCCGACCGGCGGCGGGCGAGGTTCTGGACCTGCGCGGCCTCGCTGGCATCACCCTTTACGAACCCGAGGCGCTGACCCTGATCGCCCGCGCCGGCACCCCGCTGGCCGAGGTGGAGGCGGCGCTGGCGGCGGAAGGACAGATGCTGGCATTCGAGCCCGACCCGCGCCCCGGATCGACCATCGGGGGCGTGGCCGCAACGAATGCCAGCGGCCCGCGCCGCCTGTCGGCGGGGGCCTGCCGCGATGCGATGCTGGGGGTGCGGTTTGTCACCGGAACGGGGGAAATCGTCAGGAATGGCGGGCGGGTGATGAAGAATGTCACCGGCTATGATCTGGTGAAGCTGCTGGCCGGATCGCGCGGGACTTTGGGCGCGATCACCGAAGTGGCGCTGAAAACCGCGCCGATCCCGCCGGTCCGGGTCACGCTGCGCCTCGACGGGCTGGACGATGCCCGGACCATGGCGGCAATGATGGCGGCGCTGAGCGGTCCCTATGACGTGACCGGCGCGGGCCGGCTGCCCGAGGGCGGCGTGGTGCTGCGGCTGGAAGGGCTGCCCGGCTCGGTCGAGTCGCGCGCCAAGGCGCTGAGTGCCGCGCTGAAACCCTATGGTCATGCGGAAATCGTTCAGGGTGACGCCGATTTCGCCACATTGCGCGATTTCGCGATGGCGGCGCAGGGCCCGCTCTGGCGGATCGTGCTGCGTCCTTCTCAGGCCGAGGCGATGCTGGCGCAACTTCCGGGCCGCCACGCCGTCGATTGGGGCGGGGCGCTGATCTGGGCCGAAGCCCCGCCCGACTGGCATCCCGCCCTGCGCCCCGGCGCGCGCGCCTCGCGGGTGATCGGCGCGCCTGCCATGCTGCCCGAACCCGATGCGGTGACCGCGCGTCTGACTGCCGGGCTGCGGGCGAAATTCGACCCGCGCGGGATCTTCGGGGGGCAGGCATGAAGACCGAATTCACCCCGGAGCAACTGACCGATCCGGGTCTGGCCGAGGCCAACAGGATCCTGCGCGCCTGCGTGCATTGTGGTTTCTGCACAGCGACTTGTCCGACATTCCTCATCCGTGGCGACGAGTTGGACAGCCCGCGCGGGCGCATCTATCTGATGAAGGAGATGCTGGAAAGCGGTCGCCCGGCGGACGAAAAGACCGTCACCCATATCGACCGCTGCCTGGGCTGTCTGGCCTGCATGACGACCTGCCCCTCGGGCGTGCATTACGCGCATCTGCTGGAGATCGGCAAGGCGCATATCGAGGCCACCTATCGCCGCCCCTGGCGCGACCGGGCACTGCGCTGGATGCTGGCGAAGATCGTCCCCCATGCCGGGCGCTTCCGTTTCGCGATGCTGGGCGCGAGGCTGGCGCGGCCCTTCCGGGCGCTGATGCCCGATCCGCGCCTGCGCGCCATGCTGGAGATGGCGCCGCGCGACCTGCCGCCGCCGAGCCGCAATGACGACGCGCAAGTCTTTGCTCCGATTGGGGAAAAGCGCGCCCGCGTCGCCCTGATGATCGGCTGCGCGCAGCGGGCGCTGAACACCGATATCAACGACGCCACCATTCGCCTGCTGCGCCGCGCCGGTTGCGAGGTGGTGATTCCGAAGGATTTCGGCTGCTGCGGTGCCATGACCCTGCATATGGGCCGCGATGCCGAAGGCCGCGCCACCGCGCAATCCGCCATCGCCAGCCTGATCGCGGCGGATCGCGACAGCCCGCTGGATGCGGTGATCATCAATACCTCGGGCTGCGGGACGACGATCAAGGATTATGGGCATATGTTCCCAGGTGACCCGGATGCTGCCCGGATCGCCAAGCTGGCAAAGGACGTGACCGAGTTCTTCGACGCCTTTGGCCTGCCGCCGGTCACCCCGCAACCCGCCCGCGTCGCCTATCACTCGGCCTGCTCGCTGCAACACGGCCAGCAGGTGAAGACCGCGCCGAAAACGCTTCTGACGCAGGCCGGGTTTACGGTTGTGGAACCCGAGAACCCGCATCTCTGCTGCGGCTCGGCGGGGACCTATAACATGCTGCAACCCGAATTGTCGGCTGAACTCAAGGCCCGCAAGCTGGCCACGCTGGCCGCCACCGCGCCCGAGATCATCGCGGCGGGCAATATCGGCTGCATGGTCCAGATCGGGTCCGGCACCGCGACGCCGGTCGTCCACACGGTCGAGCTTCTGGACTGGGCCACCGGCGGGCCGAAGCCGCGCGGGCTTGAAACCGCCGCATCCTGATCCCAAGTGAAGGTCACGGGGGTGCCGCAAGGGTCCCCGAAAATGCCGCCCGGAGTCCGGGGGCTTACATAGACATCGCTTCGAAAGGATGTAGCCAATGCGTAGCTTTGATCGCGCGCCGCTGTACCGCGCCTCGGTCGGTTTCGACCGCATGGCCGACCTCATGGACCGCGTGCTGTCCGCTGACAGCGCCACCCAGTCCTATCCCCCTTACAATATCGAAAAGACCGGCGAGAATGCCTACCGCATCTCTGTCGCCGTGGCCGGTTTTTCGGCTGACGATCTGACGGTCGAGTTGCGCGATGGCGCCGTCGTGGTCTCGGCGAAGAAGGCCGAGGAAGACGAGGGCCGCAGCTTCCTGCATCGCGGCATCGCCACCCGCGCCTTCGAGCGCCGCTTTGCCCTGGCCGAACATATCCGCGTCGAAGGTGCTTCGCATCAGGACGGGATGCTGCATATCGACCTGGTCCGCGAAGTGCCCGAGGCGCTGAAGCCGCGCCAGATCGCGATTGATCGCGTCGACAGCCCCAAGCGGGTCGAACAGTTCGACGCCTGAGTCAGTCGGATCAGTTGAGTGAAGGCGCGGGGCGTGCCCCCGCGCCTTTTTGCGTCCCGCGACGCCTTTGATTGCGCCGGGGGGCAGGGATCACGTCGTCGCTGTCGTCAGCCTGGCATCATCGCCGAACCAGCGGGGCCGCAGCCGCAGCGCCACATTCACCAGCAGGATCAGCACCGGCACCTCGACCAGCGGGCCGATGACGGCGGCGAAGGCGACCGGCGAGGCAAGGCCATAGGCGGCGATGGCGACGGCGATGGCCAGTTCGAAATTATTGCCGGCGGCGGTGAAGGCGATGGCCGTGCTGCGCGGATAATCCCGTGCGATCAGCCGGCCCATGGCGAAGCTGACCATGAACTGTATGGCGAAATAGAGGATCAGCGGGATGGCGATGCGCACCGCATCGAGCGGCAGGCGCAGCACCTCTCCGCCTTTCAGGCTGAACATGGCGATGATGGTGAACAGCAGCGCGATCAGCGTGATCGGGCCGATTTTCGGCAGGAAGATCTCGCGATACCAATCCTCGCCCTTGCGCGCGATCAGGATACGGCGGGTCAGGAAACCGGCGATGAAGGGCAGGCCCAGATAGATCAGCACCGCCTCGGTGACGGTCCAGAAGCCGACATCGATCACGCTGCCCTCCAACCCGAAAAGCGGTGGCAGCACGGTCAGGAACAGCCAGGCATAGGTCGAGAAGAACAGGATCTGGAAGATCGAGTTGAAGGCCACCAGCCCGGCGACATATTCGCTGTCGCCCCGGGCAAGCTGGTTCCAGACCAGCACCATGGCGATGCAGCGCGCCAGCCCGATCAGGATCAGCCCGGTCATGTATTCCGGCTGATCGCGCAGGAAGATCACCGCCAGCACGAACATCAGCACCGGCCCGATCAGCCAGTTCTGCACCAGCGACAGCATCAGCACGCGCTTGTCGGCAAAGACCTCGGGCAGCTTTTCATAGCGGACCTTGGCCAGCGGCGGATACATCATCAGGATCAACCCGATGGCGATGGGAATATTGGTCGATCCGACCGACATCGCATTCAGCGCCTCGGGCAGCCCGGTGAACACCGTCCCGAGGAGGATGCCCAAGCCCATTGCGGCAAAGATCCAGAGTGTCAGGTATCGGTCAAGGAAGGAAAGCCGGCTCGTCCGGTTCGCATTACTCATGGTCTGTTCTCTCTCAGGCGGGATGGGTGCGGTTGCCGGCTGCATCCACCACCTGCTCGCCGTCTTCCTTGGTGAAGGCGGCCTGTGCGGGGGCAGCAGGTCCAGCACCCGCTCGGACGGACGGCACAGCCGCACGCCGCGCGGGCTGACCACGATGGGGCGGTTGATCAGGATCGGGTGGGCCATCATCGCGTCGATCAGTGCTGTATCGGTCAGCTTCGGGTCGTCCAGACCCAACTCGGCGAATGGCGTGCCCTTTTCGCGCAGCAATTCACGCGGGGCGATTCCCATGCGCGCGATCAACTGTTCCAGCAGGGTGCGCGAGGGCGGGGTTTTCAGATATTCGACCACATGCGGCTCGATCCCGGCATTGCGGATCATGGCCAGCACATTGCGCGAGGTGCCGCAATCCGGGTTGTGGTAGATGATGACATCCATGCTCAGGCCCTTTGGCTGGGGGTGCAGGCGCAGTCCAGCGCGGCGACGGCGGGGGCGCAGATCTCGGGATGGCCCTGGCAGCAATCCTGCATCAGAAAGCCGATCAGCCCGGAAAGGGCTGGAAAAACCGCGCTGTAAATGACGAATCGTCCGTCGCGGCGCGACTGGATCAGCCCCGCATGTTCCAGATGGGTCAGGTGGAAGGACAGCCGAGAGGTCGTGGCCCCGCCAAGTGCCTCGCCAATGGCGCCGGCGGCCATACCTTCGGGGCCGGCCTGGACCAGAAGGCGCAGGGTGCGCATCCGGGTTTCCTGCGACAGCGCCGCAAAGGCGGCAAGTGCCTTGTCCTCATCCATCGAATCAACTCCTCAACAGGTATTGTCTTATTGAGGTTGGATGAGTTTCTGTCAAGCGTCGACCAGGTCGCTGCCTCAGCCGAGCCTTGTGCCCTTGTCCTTCGAAAAGAGCATGATCGCGCGTGGATCGAAGCTGAGTTCGGCGGCGTCGCCGGGTGCCAACTCGCATGGTCCGGGCGCCGCGCAGCGCAGGCGGTGGGGCAGGCCGGGCAGGCCCAATTCGACGATGCTTTCGCGGCCGAGGCTGTGGACGCGCAGCACCCTCGCGGTGCTGTCTTCGCCGTTCAGCCCGGTGCCGATGCGGCTGGCGCGCAGATGTTCGGGACGAATGGCGCAGGTCAGGGGGGTGCCGTCGGCAAGGCCGGGGGCCAGGATCGCGCCAAGCGCGGTTTCCACCTGACCGCCGGTAACACGGCCGGGCAGCAGGTTCAGATCGGCCAGAAACTGTGCCGCGGCAAGGCTCGATGGGCGGTGATACAGGTCCAGCGGCGTGCCTTCCTGAAGGATGCGCCCCTGCTCCATGATGGCGATGCGGTCGGCCATCATCATCGCCTCGTCCGGGTCATGGGTGACGAGGATCACCGTGGTCTCGGTCTCGCGCAGCAGGTCCAGCGTGAACTCTCGCATCTCGGTGCGCAGCCGCTGATCGAGGCTGGAGAAGGGTTCGTCCAGCAGCATGATCTTCGGCCGCGCGGCAAGCGCCCGGCTCAGCGCCACGCGCTGCTGTTCCCCGCCCGAGAGCATATGCGGATATTTAGGCCCGTAACCGGCCAGGCCCACGCGTTCCAGCAGCGGGTCGATCCGGTCCGGGCGGCGTTCGGGCCTGGGCATGCCGAAGGCGACATTCTCGGCCACGGTCATATGCGGGAACAGGGCCAGATCCTGAAACACCATGCCGACCGGGCGTTTCTCGGGCGGCAGGCTGAAACGGGCATCGGCTACCAGTTGCCCGTCGATGCGGATCGAGCCGGCATCCAGCCGCTCGATCCCGGCGATCAGGCGCAAGGTGGTCGATTTGCCGCAGCCCGAGGGGCCAAGAAGGCTGGTCACACGGCCCGGCGCGACCTGAATCGAGACGCCCTGCACCGCCGGAGTGGTGGCAAAACGCCGCACCGCATTGTCGATTTCCAGCATCGGAGATTCGCCCAGGGCGGTCTCAAACGCAGCTCTCGCAGGGATTTCCATGGGCATCACTCAGGTCTTGGCAACTGGCTGATTGGGCTGGAACAATCTTTACTAATTTTCTAGGGTTGATAGAAGGGCAAAATATCAGACAAAAATACTCAAGGAATATGATCCATGCGAAACAGCCTTCTGATTGCCTGCGGTGCGGCGGTTCTTCTTCAAGCCGGGGCGCTTGCCGCCGGGGCCGAGGAGTTGAACCTCTATACCACCCGCGAACCGAAGCTGGTCGAGCCCTTGCTGGAGGCTTTTACCGCTGAAACCGGCATCGACGTGAACACGATCTTCCTCAAGGACGGGATGCCCGAGCGGGTCGAGCAGGAGGGCGAGGCCTCGCCCGCCGATGTGCTGATGACCGTGGATATCGGCAACCTCGTCGATCTGGTGGATCGCGGGCTGACCCAGCCGGTCGATTCGGCGGTGCTGGCCGAGGCGATCCCGGAAAACCTGCGCGACAAGGACGGCAACTGGTTCGCGCTGTCGCTGCGGGCGCGGGCGCTTTACGCGGCGAAGGAACTGGACCTGACCAGCTTCAAGTATGAGGATCTGTCCAATCCGGAATGGAAGGGCAAGGTCTGTATCCGCTCGGGTCAGCATCCCTATAACATCGCGCTGACGGCGGCCTATATCACCCATCACGGCGCCGAGGAGACCAAGGCCTGGCTTGAGGGCGTGAAGGCAAACCTCGCCCGGACCGCCGGCGGCGGCGACCGCGACGTGGCCCGCGACATCATGGGCGGCATCTGCGATATCGGTATCGCCAACACCTATTATGTCGGGCTGATGCGCAGCGGCGCCGGCGGCCCCGATCAGGAGAAATGGGCCGAGGCGATCAAGCTGATCCTGCCGACCTTCGACAATGGCGGCACGCAGGTCAATGTCTCGGGTGCTGCGGTGGCGAAATACGCCCCGAACCGCGATGGCGCGGTGAAACTGCTGGAATTCCTGGTCTCGGACGAGGCGCAGAAGATCTATGCCGATGCCAATTTCGAATATCCGGTCAAGGCCGGTGTGCCGGTGAACGAGCTCGTCGGTGAATTCGGCGCGCTGAACATCGACGCGACGGACTTGACCGAGATCGCCCGCGAACGCAAAACCGCGAGCGAATTGACCGACGAAGTCGGTTTCGACAACTGATCCGGCCCGGATCCCTGCGCGCCTCCGCCCTCGCAGGGGCGGGGGCCGCCGCCTGAGGAGGTCACCCATGCAGCTGAAGCCCGGTGCCGGTTGGCAACTGATCGCGATCCTGATCGCGACGGTTGTCGTGCTGCCGGTCCTGGCGCTGTTTGCCTTTGCCGCGCAGGGCAGCGCCGGGCTGTGGTCGCATCTGTTCCGCAATGTGCTGGCCAATGCGCTTGGCCAGACGGTGATCCTTCTGACCGGCGTCGGGCTGATCGTGGCGGTGCTGGGCACGGTTACGGCCTGGCTGGTCGCCGCTTTCGATTTTCCGGGCCGGCGCATCCTCGGCTGGGCCTTGCTGCTGCCGCTGGCGGTGCCGACCTATATCGTTGCCTATGCCTATCTGGACATCCTGCACCCGATCGGACCGGTGCAGACGGCGATCCGGGGCCTTCTGGGCTATTCCAGCCCGCGCGAGTTCCGGCTGCCCGATATCCGCTCGATGACCGGCTGCATCATCCTGCTCGGTTTCGTGCTTTATCCCTATGTCTACCTGCCGGTGCGGGCGCTTTTCGCCACCCAGGCGGCGAATATGCTGGAGGCGTCGCGCACGCTTGGCGCAGGCTCCACCCGGATCTTCTGGCGCATCGTGCTGCCGCTGGCCCGCCCGGCCATTGCCGCCGGCATGGCGCTGGCCCTGATGGAGACGCTGAACGATATCGGCGCGGCCGAGTTTCTGGGCGTGCGCACCCTGACCGTCGCGGTTTATTCCACCTGGCTCAACCGGACCGACCTGCCGGGCGCGGCGCAGATCGCCATCGTCATGCTGCTGGTCGTGGTCGCGCTGGTGCTGATCGAGCGGTGGGCGCGCAAGGGGCAGGTCTATGCCGGCAGTTCGCGCCGGCAGGCGCCGCTGTCCCGCGTCAGGCTGGGCGGGGCGAAGGGGATCGCGGCAAGCGCCATCTGCCTGCTGCCGGTGCTGATCGGTTTTCTCGGTCCGGCGATCTACCTGGCCCATCAGGCCTGGCTGCGCTTCCGCTTTGCCGGCATCCCGGCGCGGATCTGGACCGAGGCCTGGCAGACCGCCAGCATGGCACTGTCGGCAACGCTGATCGCGGTCTGCCTTGGCCTGCTGATCAGCGCCGCGCCGCGCTTTTCCGACAATGCGGTGACGCGGGGGGCGATCCGGCTCTCGACGCTGGGATATGCGGTGCCGGGCACCATCCTTGCCATCGGCTTGCTGCCGGTCATCATCTTCGCCGACCGCCAGATCAGCACCGTGCTGGGCTGGTTCATGGACAGCGCGCCGCAGCTCATCCTGCTCGGCGCCGGGGCGGGGATGATCTATGCCTATGTCGCCCGCTTCCTCGCCATCGCCTCGGGCGGGATCGAGGCCGGCATGACCCGCGTGCCGGTGACCTTCGATCATGCCGCCCGCAGCCTTGGCCGCAGCCCCTCGGGCGTGTTCCGCCAGATCCACCTGCCGCTGTCGCGCGCCTCGATGACTGCCGCCGGCCTGCTGATCTTTGTCGATTGCGTGAAGGAACTGCCGGCGACACTGCTGCTGCGCCCGCTGAATGTCGAAACCCTGTCGACCCATCTTTACGGAGAGGCGGCGCGCGGCACCTATGAGGATGCCTCGATCGCGGCGCTGATGATCCTGCTGATCGGCATGGTGCCGGTGGTCCTGCTCTCGGGTCGCATCCGCAGCTAGGCGGCGTTTCGCGGAAGCGAACACCATGTTCTGACAGGACAGGCTGGAAGGAACGCCCGCCGCCCGCTACCTTCTCCAGCAAGAACTTGCACTGTGCCACACAGGAGGATTTCCGACATGGCCGATATCACCTTTACCAAGGAAGACGGCCCGCGCCGTGGCCGCTATGTCGCGCGGCTGGCCGGGATCGACGCCGAGGGCGAGATCACCTTCACCCATCGTGGCCCGGGTGTGATCAGCGCCGATCATACCGGCGTGCCCGAGGCCATGGCCGGACAGGGCGTCGCCAAGGCTCTGCTCGATCACATGCTGGAGGACGCGCGGCAGGGCGGTTTTCGCATCGTGCCGGTCTGCCCCTTCATCCGCGCCCAATATGCGCGCCACCCGGAATGGGCGGCGCTGTTTACCACCAGGCCGGGCGAAGACCCATAGGGCGTTGAGGACAAAGACAGGCCGGGCCGCATTCCTGCGCCCGGCCCGGACAGGAAAGGAAAGACGATGGGATTGCTGGTCGACGGGGTCTGGCAGGATCAATGGTATGACACCGCAAGCAGCGGCGGGCGGTTTCAGCGCAGCACGACCTCGTGGCGGAACTGGGTCACGCCGGACGGCGCTGCGGGGCCGTCGGGCGAGGGCGGCTTTGCTGCCGAAAGCGGGCGCTATCATCTCTATGTCAGCCTCGCCTGTCCCTGGGCGCATCGGACGCTGATCTATCGCCAGTTGAAGGGGCTGGCCCCGCATATCGAGGTCTCGGCCGTCCATCCCGACATGCTGGGCGACGGCTGGGAATTTCGCACCGATTTCCCCGGTGCCACCGGCGACAGGCTGTTCGGCCTGCCTTACATGCGCGACATCTACCTGCGCGCCGACCCGAAGGCCTCGGGCCGGGTGACGGTGCCGGTGCTCTGGGACAAGCAGCGAGATACCATCGTCAGCAATGAAAGCGCCGAGATCATCCGCATGTTCAACAGCGCCTTCGACGGGCTGACCGGCAATGATCTGGACTTCTGGCCCGAAGACCTGCGCCCGCAGATCGAGGCCCTGAACGCGCGGATCTATGACACGGTGAACAACGGCGTCTACAAGGCCGGCTTCGCCACCAGCCAGGCCGCCTATGACGAGGCCATCGCCCCGCTTTTCGACAGCCTCGACTGGCTGGAGGATCTGCTGAGCCGGAACCGCTATCTGACCGGCGACCGCCTGACCGAGGCCGATTGGCGGCTGTTTACCACCTTGGTCCGCTTCGATCCGGTCTATCACACGCATTTCAAATGCAACCGGAAATGGCTGCGCGAATACCCCAACCTCTGGGGCTGGACGCGCGAGCTTTACCAGATCCCCGGCGTGGCCGGGACGGTCGATTTCGACCATATCGTGCGGCATTACCATTACAGCCATGACACGATTAACCCCGCTCGGATCATCCCGATCAACCCGGTCATCGACTGGAACGAACCGCACGGGCGCGGCTGACGGCGCGGGGGCTATTCCGGGTCGAAGCTGAACAGCGCGACCGAGCGTTCCAACTCGTTCACCGCCAGATTGCGGTTGATCGGGGCCTGCGCGCGCGAGGCGCAATGCTGGCGCTCGCAGAGATAGCAGTTCAGCCCGATCTCCGTCGGTTCGGTCCGGTCCGGGTCGATGCTGTCGGCATAGATCAGGCGCGGCGCGAAGGCCACGTCGCAGCCCAGCCCGACCGCCAGACGCGGCGCCGGGGCCGAGAAACTGCCCCCCGCCCGCGTCACCGTGCGGGCAATGGAATAATAGCGCGCGCCCTCGGGCATCCGGATCAGCTGCGTCGTCACCCGGCCCGGGGTCTCGAAGGCGGCATGGATGTTCCACAACGGACAGGTGCCGCCGAAGCGCGAGAAGGGGAAGCGCCCGGCGCTGAAGCGTTTCGAGACATTGCCGGCGCGGTCGACGCGGACGAAGAAGAAGGGGATGCCGCGCGCCTCAGGGCGTTGCAGCGTGGTCATGCGATGCGCGGTCTGCTCGAAGCCGGTGCCGAAGCGATGGCCGACGACCTCGATATCGTAGCGCTCGGATTCGCAGGCGGCGAGAAACTGGCGATAGGGCATCAGCATGGCGGCGGCGAAATAGTTCATCAGGCTGACCCGGGCCAGACTGCGCGCGGCATCGCCCTCGAAGGACTTGCCCATGACCTCGTCGATCAGGTCCTGATAATCCAGCCGCGCGATCAGCACCGCGATCTGGAAGCGCCGGCTGGCCACGTCCAGCAGTTCCGACAGCAGCAATTCCTTGCGATGCGGGTCATAGCGGCGCAGCGTGCCCGCCATGACCGAGGCCGGCAGCCGCCGCACCCGGATGTTATGCGCGCTGAGCAGCCCGTTCAGCGCCGCCCCCGATTCGTCGCGATAGAGGCGATGCTCCTCGGACAGCCCCTCGGCCACGCGGTCGAGCGCGTCGGCATAGTTGCGATGCTCATAGAACCAGTCGCGCACCTGCTCGACCGGCTTTGCGACCTGCGCCAATGCCTCGACCTTGTTGCGGTCGGTCAGCGGGTTCTGGTCGATCTGCCCGCGCATCACCGCATCGCCAAGCCGGCCCTGCAGCTTCACCAGCGCAGTGGCGATCCGGGGCGAGGCCTGCAACACCGCCTCGATCTCGGCCCGGCCGATGCCCTCGGTTTCCAGCGAGGGGTCTTTCAGCACCGCCTCGAAATCGGCGGCAAGCTGGCTGTCGGTGCCGGGCGCAAGCTCGGCCACGTTCAGGTCATAGACCTGCGCCAGCCGCATCAGCAGCTTCGCCGAGGCCGGCCGCTGATCCGATTCGATCAGCGTGATATAGCTGGCCGAGACGCCAAGCTGTTCGGCCATCTGCGCCTGCGTCAGCCCCAGCGTGGTGCGCAGAACCTTCAACCTCTGGCCGATGATCAGCTTTTCGCTGCGTGGCGGCATGTTACAATCCTTACATTACAAACATAACTGATCTGACAAATGTGACAGAATTACCCCATTTATGTAAAGAGCGGATGCGTTTCCAGAATGACATTACTATTGTGACAAATGTGAGGACGCGGAATCACCCGCGACATGATTGAGACAGAGGTTTCGCCAATGCAGCAGAAACGGGCATCCGCAGCGACCCTGACCGCATCCCGCGGCACGGCGCTTTGCGGCTTGGTCCGGCTCGGCTGAGGGCAGGGTGGATCGGGCAATGGACACGCGTCATTCCCTGCCATTCTTCAGCGGACTTCTGGACCGCGAATCGATCGAATATGTCATGAAAGGAAAGACCATGGCCAACCGCAAGACCTTTGCCGAACTGCGCGCCGAAGTCGAAAAGCGCTATCCCTCGGGGCAGACCGTCGGTGGCGTGAGCGTCGACGATATCGTTCAGCTCAAGCTGCAGAACAGCTATGACACCCATCTGGACATCGCCCGCGACATGGCCGTGGTCATGCGCGAGGATATGGCCGCCTATGACGCCGATCCGACGCTGTCGACCCAGTCGCTCGGCTGCTGGTCGGGCTTCCATGCCCAGCAGATGATCAAATCGGTCAAGCGCCTGCGCGGCACCACCAAGCGCGCCTATGTCTACCTCTCGGGCTGGATGGTTGCCGGTCTGCGCAACACCTGGGGCCACCTGCCGGACCAGTCGATGCATGAAAAGACCGCCGTCGCCGACCTGATCCGTGAGATCTACGTTTCGCTGCGCCAGGCCGACGAAGTGGCGATGAACGATCTGTTCAAAGAACTGAAAGCCGCCGGTTCGGACGCCGAACGCGCCAAGGTCATCGAGAAGATCGACAATTTCGAATCCCATGTCGTGCCGATCATCGCCGATATCGACGCCGGCTTCGGCAACGAGCACGCCACCTATCTGCTGGCGAAGGAACTGATCCAGGCCGGCGCCTGCTGCCTGCAGATCGAGAACCAGGTCTCCGACGCCAAGCAATGCGGCCATCAGGACGGCAAGGTCACCGTGCCGCGCGAAGATTTCATCGAGAAGCTGCGCGCCTGCCGTCTGGCGTTTGAGGAACTGGGCGTTGACGAAGGCGTCATCGTCGCCCGCACTGACAGCCTCGGCGCCGGCCTGACCCAGAAGGTTCCGGTCAGCCAGAAGCCGGGTGATCTGGCCTCGGATTACATCAAATGGCTGGATACCGAAGCGATCACCGCCGAAAACCCGGTCCGCGACGGCGAACTGGCGATCATGCTCGACGGCGAATTCGTCAAGCCGAAGCGCCTGCCGAACGGTCTCTTCCCGTTCAAGAAAGGCTCGGGCCGCGCTCGTGTCGTGGAAGACTGCATTGCCAACCTGACCCAGGGCGGCGCCGACATGCTGTGGATCGAAACCGACACCCCGAACGTCGCCGAGATCGCCGGCATGGTGAACGAAGTCCGCGCCGCGGTCCCGAATGCCAAGCTGGTCTATAACAACTCGCCCTCGTTCAACTGGACCCTGAACCTGCGCAAGCAGGTCCGTGACGAGTGGATCAAGGACGGCAAGATCGCCGCCGGCGACTACCCGGAAGGGAACGAGCTGATGAAGGCCGAATTCGACGCCTCGGAACTGGGTCTCGAAGCCGATGCCCGCCTGCAGCGCTTCCAGCACGACATCTCGACCCAGGCCGGCGTGTTCCACAACCTGATCACGCTGCCGACCTTCCACCTGACCGCCAAGTCGGTGGACGAGCTGTCGCGCGGTTATTTCGGCGACGACAAGATGCTGGCCTACGTCAAGACCGTTCAGCGCGAGGAAATCCGTCGCGGCGTCTCGGCGGTCAAGCACCAGCACGAGGTCGGCTCGGATCTGGGCGACACGTTCAAGGAAATGGTTGGCGGCGACCGCGCCCTGAAGGCGGGCGGGCACGCCAACACCATGAACCAGTTCGCCGCCGAATAACGGGCAACAAGCCCCTGTAATCTCCCGGTCCTGGCCGCTAATGTGGCCCGGACCCCAAACTGGAGGAACGAGACATGACCGCCGAAACCGAATTCCAGCGCATCGACCTTCCCGAAGGCGACCGCGAAACCCGCGCCATTCACCGCGTGGCCGAAGCCGTGCATCGCCTGAACGATGCGGTGCAGCGTGCCGTGAACGAAGGAGTCTCGGTCGAGGTGATTCGCGTCTCGCGCGTCCATAACGGCGCCGGCGCCTGGGGCGATCAGGTCGTGCCGACCATTCGCGGCACCGGCGACAAGGCCGAAGACGCATAAGCCCGGCGCGGCAGGGAAGACAATGTTAAAGGCGGGCCGCAGGGCCCGCTTTTGGCTTTCGTGGCTTCGCGGTTCGCGATCCGGCCAGCGGCGCGATCCGGCCTGCCCTCAGTGCAGGAACGACCGCCGCGACGGCAGGTCGCGGATGAAATGCCCTGTCCCGCCCGAGGAATGCCGGTCATCGCGATGAAACCCGGCATTGCTGAGCACCCGGACCGAGGCCGCGTGTTCATGGCCCACATCGCTGCTCAGGCGAAGCGGTCCCTGATCGCCAACCGCTGCGATCAGGCCCATCACCAGTTCGGTGGCGATCCCCTCTCCCCAATGACGCTCGGACAGGACGTAGTGGATGTTCAGCACCGTGCTGTCATCAGTCGCGCCCGGCGTCGTCAGCATGAGCAGGCCGATCTGGGTGCCGGAGGCCTTGTTCTTGACAAGCATGACCTCGCCTTCCTCGATGCGCTCGGCAAACCAGTCCGCGATCGCGTCCCGCACGGATCCGATGCGGCCCAGGCCGGGCTGCATCTCTGGCGGCAGGTGCCTGACCGTCTGCGGCTTGAGGTTCGCCAGCAGCGCCAGTTCAAAGGTCGCGACGCTGGCCGGGTCGACCAGAACCGCCCGCCAGGGACGGACGATCAGCCGCTCGGTCTCGAAACCAGAAATCTCCATTTCGCCTTCCTGACTTTCCATGCGGCCGCCGGATGACGTTGCGCGCCGGTCTTTTCCCAGAACAGATTTCACGCTAAAGACACCAACTGCATCACCTTACCGCAAGGCTCGCCATGTCTGACGATTTTACCCGCCCCGTCCTGACGGCGCCCGATGACGCCAAGAAGGTGCTGCTGCACAGCTGTTGCGCACCCTGTTCGGGTGAGGTGATGGAGGCAATGACCGCCTCAGGGATCGACTACACCATCTTCTTTTACAACCCGAACATTCATCCTGAAAGAGAGTATCTTCTGCGCAAGGATGAAAACATCCGCTTCGCCGAAACCCATAACGTGCCCTTCGTCGATGCCGATTACGACAGCGACAACTGGTTCTCGCGGGCAAAGGGGATGGAGTGGGAGCCCGAGCGCGGCATCCGCTGCACCATGTGCTTCGACATGCGCTTCGAGCGCACGGCGCTTTACGCGCATGAGAACGGTTTCCCGGTGATGACCTCCAGCCTCGGCATCTCGCGCTGGAAGGACATGAAGCAGATCAATGGCTGCGGCGAACGCGCGGTGAAGCCCTATGACGGCCTCGAATACTGGGATTACAACTGGCGCAAGGGCGGCGGTGCCAGCCGCATGATCGAGATTTCCAAGCGCGAGGAATTCTACATGCAGGAATATTGCGGCTGCGTCTATTCCCTGCGCGACACCAATCGCCACCGCCGCGAGGTCGGGCGCGGTCAGATCGAGATCGGGACCATGTATTACGGCAGGGATTCCGAGGAATAGGGCGCGAAACCCGTCCGCCCCGGCTGGGCGGCGATTGGCTGGCCGATCATCGGGAAGGCGCGCTGCGGGCAGGCCGGTCGGTCGCACAGCTTGCAGCCCGGCCCGATCGGGGTCGCGGCATCCGGCCCCAGCAGGTCCAGCCCCTCGGCATAGACCAGCCGTTCCGCCTGGGCGATGTCGCAGCCAAGCGCCACGGCGAAATTCTTCACCGGCGCGCCGAAGCGCCCGCCGCCATGGCTGACGGTGCGCGCCACCCACAGGTAACGCCGTCCGTCGGGCATCTGGGCGACCTGCCGCAGGACCTCTCCGGGCCGGGAAAACGCGTCATAGATGGTCCAGAGCGGGCATGAGCCCCCGAAGCGCGAGAAGTGGAAATCCGTCGCCGATTGCCGTTTCGAGATATTGCCGGCCCGGTCGACGCGGATGAAGAAGAAGGGCACGCCGCTTTCGCCGCTGCGTTGCAGGGTCGAAAGCCGGTGGCAGGTGGTCTCGAAGCCGACGCCGAAGCGGCGGGCCAGCAGTTCGATATCGTAACGCGTGGCCTCGGCGGCACTCAGGAACTCGGCATAGGGCAGGATCAGCGCGCCGGCATAGTAATTGGCCAACCCGATCCTGAGCAGCGGCTGATCCTCGGGCGACATGCCGGATTTCTGGCACAGCCGGTCGATGGTCGCGGCCTCCTCCAGCAAGGCAAGCTGGGTGCCGATCTGGAAGGCCTGCTGGGCGTCGCTCAGATGACTGGCGACATGCAGGATCCGCGTCTGCGGATCGAAGCGACGCAGGGTGCCGGCTTCGGCATTCATCTCGACCCGGATGCGGTGGCGGTCGGCCAGATAGGTCGTCAGTGCGTCCGCCCGGCCGGCGATGGGCAGCAGCGTGCCCAGCGGCTCGGCGGCGCGGTCCAATTCGTCGATATGGTTGCGGCGGGTATAGAAATAATCCCGCACGGCCTCGAACGCCGTCGGCGCGGCAGGCGCGTCGGGCTGGCCCGAGACCTGTTCGGCCAGCAGGTCGGCGCGTTCGGTCGCATTGCGCAACCGCCGCCGCATGTCCAGAATCACCTTCGCCAGGGCGGGCGAGTTATCGGCCAGATCGTGCAGTTCCGCCGTGCTGATCGTCACCCCCTGATCGGCAAGCGCCGCGCGCAGCCGAGAGGTCAGGCGCCCGTCGCCGGCCTCGTGGAAGGGCAGGGCCTCGGTTCCGAACAGCTCATCCAGCCGCGCCAGAACGGTCAGGGTCAGGGGCCGCTGGTTGCGCTCGATCTGGTTCAGATAGCTGGGCGAAAGCTCCAGCGCGCGCGCCAGTGCCGCCTGCGTCATGCCGTGATTTTCGCGCAGCCGCCGCAATTGACGGCCGAGATAGGCGTTTTTCATGCCCGCTCCTTTGCAATATTCGCAAAGACCCAAGCGCGCCTTTGCAACTCTGTGCAACTTCATTCTTTACGGTGAATGCGGCGATATGGGAATATCCGGCAGCAAATCTTGCGAAGGACCACGATGCAGGACGCCCCGCAGACGGTGATGGAAACGACCCAATTGGTTCTGCCCGCGCAGGCCAATCATTACGGGACGCTTTTCGCCGGGGACGCGCTGTCGCTGATGACCGGCGCCGCCTATGCGGTCGCCGCGCGCCACGCCCGGGGCAATGTCGTTCTGGCCTCGGTGGCCGAGGCGCGTTTCACCGCCCCGGTCCCGGTCGGCAGCCTGCTGATCCTGCGCGCCGAGATCCTGAAGACCGGGCGCAGCGCCATCCTGGTCGAGGTCACGGCGCAAGGCGAAGACCCGCAGACCGGCCACCGCATTCTGGCCGCCCAAGGACAGTTCAACATGGTCGCCGTGAATGATCGCGGCAGGCCCCGGAAGATCAACGCAGAGGAGAAGCTGCCATGAACAAGCACGAAGTCCGCACCTATAAATCGGCCGAGAATCTGGCCCGCGAAGACCAGCTTGCCTGGAAGATCGCCGAGGTCGCCGCCGATCCCGTCGCGGTCGAACCCGCCGTGACCGAGATGATCATCAACCGCATCATCGACAATGCCTCGGTCGCCGCCGCCTCGGTCGCGCGCCGCCCCGTCGCCTCGGCCCGCGCGCAGGCGATGGCGCATGGCTTCAAGCCCGGCGCGACCGTCTTCGGCGTCGACAGCGCCACCCGGGTCTCGCCGGAATGGGCGGCCTACGCCAATGGCGTCGCGGTCCGCGAGCTTGATTTCCATGACACCTATCTGGCCGCCGATTACTCGCATCCCGGCGACAATATCCCGCCGATCCTGGCGGTCGCCCAGCATACCGGCAAATCCGGCGCCGATCTGGTGCGGGGCCTCGCCACCGGCTATGAAATCCAGGTCGATCTGGTCACCGGCATCTGCCTGCACGAACACAAGATCGACCATATCGCCCATCTCGGCCCGTCGGCGGCTGCCGGCATCGGCACGCTTCTGGGCCTGCCGACCGAGGTGATCTTCCAGGCCGTCCAGCAGGCCCTGCACATCACCACCACCACCCGCCAGTCGCGCAAGGGCGAGATTTCCTCGTGGAAAGCCTATGCCCCGGCCTTCGCCGGCAAGATGGCGATCGAGGCCGTGGACCGGGTGATGCGCGGCGAAGGCGCTCCGTCGCCGGCATGGGAAGGCGAAGACGGCTTCATCGCCTATCTGCTGTCCGGCCCCGAGGCGCGCTATACCGTGCCGCTGCCCGGCAAGGGAGAGGCCAAGCGCGCCATTCTCAGCACCTATACCAAGGAACATTCGGCGGAATATCAAAGCCAGGCGCTGATCGACCTCGCCCGCCGCATGGGGCCGAAGATCGGCGACCTGTCGCAGATCGACAATATCGTCATCCATACCAGCCATCACACCCATTACGTGATCGGCACCGGCGCGGGCGACCCGCAGAAGATGGACCCGAAGGCCTCGCGCGAGACGCTGGATCATTCGATCATGTATATCTTCGCCGTGGCGCTGGAAGACGGTGGCTGGCATCACGAGAAATCCTATGCCCCCGAACGCGCCGGCCGGCCCGAGACCGTGGCGCTCTGGCACAAGATCTCGACCACCGAGGACCCGGAATGGACGCGCCGCTATCATTCGCGCGACCCGAAGGAAAAGGCCTTCGGTGGCCGCGTCGTGGTGACGCTGAAGAACGGCACCGTGATCGAGGATGAACTGGCCCTGGCCGACGCCCATCCCGACGGCGCCCGCCCCTTCGTGCGCGAGAATTACAAGCAGAAGTTCCTGACGCTCTCGGATGGCATCATCGCGCCTGCCGAACAGACCCGCTTCCTGCAGGCGGCGGAATCGCTGCTGGACCTGAAGGCGGGCGATCTGGCGGCGCTGAACTTCGTCGTCGAAGCCGGCAAGCTCGGCGCGGCGCGTCCGTCCGGCATTTTCGACTTCAAGGGATAAGGAGGCCCGCAAATGGCACCGAAACCGAAGAAATCCGTGGCGCTGTCGGGGGTAGAGGCGGGCAATTCCGCCCTCTGCACCGTCGGCCAGACCGGCAACGACCTGCATTATCGCGGCTATGACATCCTCGACATTGCCGAGGCCGCGACGTTCGAGGAAATCGCCCATCTTCTGGTCCATGGCGCATTGCCGACGAAGGCCCAGCTGGCGGCTTACGAGGCCAAGCTCGCGCGTCTGCGCGGGCTGCCCGCGCCGGTCAAGGCGGCGCTGGAACAGCTTCCGGCGGGTTCGCACCCGATGGATGTGATGCGCACCGGGGTTTCCGTCCTTGGCTGCACGCTGCCGGAGGCCCCGGCCCATGACAATGCCGGCGCGCGCGACATCATCGACCGGCTGATGGCCTCGATGGGTTCGATGCTGCTCTACTGGTATCACTACAGCCATAATGGCCGCCGGATCGAAGTCGAGGGCGACGAGACCACGATTGCCGAACATTTCCTGCGCCTGCTGCATGGCAGGACGCCGTCGGCGGAACATATCCGGGCGATGCAGACCTCGCTGATCCTTTACGCGGAGCACGAGTTCAACGCCTCGACCTTCACCGCGCGCATGGTCGCGGGGACCGGGTCGGACATGTATTCGGCGATCACGGCGGCCATCGGCGCGCTGCGCGGCCCGAAACATGGCGGCGCGAACGAGGCCGCCTTCGAGGTCCAGTCGCGCTACGCCTCGCCCGATGACGCAGCCGAGGATATCCGTGCCCGCGTCGCCGAAAAGCAGATCGTCATCGGCTTCGGCCATCCGGTCTATACCATCGCCGATCCGCGCAATGTGGTCATCAAGCGGGTGGCGCAGAAGCTGTCGCGCGATGCCGGCGATACCCGGCTTTACGACATTGCCGAGCGGATCGAGACGGTCATGGACGAGGAACGCAAGATGTTCCCCAATCTCGACTGGTTCAGCGCGGTATCCTACTACCAGATGGGGGTGCCGACGGCGATGTTCACGCCGCTTTTCGTGATCTCGCGCACCTCGGGCTGGGGCGCGCATGTGATCGAACAGCGCGAGGACGGCAAGATCATCCGCCCCTCGGCCCATTACACCGGCCCGGAAAACCGCAAATTCGTGCCGCTTTCGGAACGCGGCCAGGAGTGAATCATGCCCTATCTCATCGGTTCTGAAACCCCCGACCGCCCGGCGGGTGAACGCTTCCAGCAGATGCTGGACGCGCCCGGCATCCTGCGCCTGCCCGGCGCCCATAATGGTCAGGCGGCCCTGCAGGCCAAGGCTGCGGGCTTCGAGGCGCTGTATCTCTCGGGCGCAGCCATGACCGCATCCATGGGTCTGCCCGATCTCGGCATCATCACCGTGGACGAGGTCGCCTTCTTCATCCGCCAGATCGCGCGGGCCACCGGCCTGCCGCTCCTGGTCGATGGCGATACCGGTTACGGCGAGGCGCTGAACGTCATGCACATGGTGCGCACCTTCGAAGACGCCGGCGCGGGCGCGGTGCATCTGGAAGACCAGTTGCTGCCGAAGAAATGCGGCCATCTGAACGACAAGAAGCTGGCCACGGCGGCGGATATGGCCGCCAAGGTCGCGGCGGCGGCCAAGGCGCGCCGGCACCTGCGCATCATCGCCCGCACCGATGCCGCCGCCAGCGAGGGGCTGGAAGGCGCCATCGCCCGCGCGAAGCTTTATGTCGAGGCCGGGGCAGATGCGATCTTCCCCGAAGCCCTGACCTCGGTCGAGATGTTCAAGGAAGTTCGCGCGGCGCTGCCGGGCGTGAAGCTTCTGGCCAATATGACCGAATTCGGCCGCACCCCGGCGCTGACCGCGCAGGAATTCGAGGATCTTGGTTATGACATGGTGATCTGGCCGGTCTCCTCGCTCAGGGTGGCGAACAAGGCGCAGGAAAAGCTCTATGCGACCCTGGCGCGCGACGGCGCGACCACCGCCATGCTGCCCGAGATGCAGACCCGGCAGGAGCTTTACGACACCATCGGGCTGAACGCTTTCGAGGCGCTGGATGCCTCGATCGCCGCCTCGATCGCGCCGGACTGGAAAGCCTGAGCGCATTCGCATTCCGAAGCAGAACAGCGGCGTCCGGGCACCGTCCCGGGCGCCGCGTTCAATTTGCGGGCGGGGGATCGGGTGGCGCAGCAGGGTGGAACCGAATCGCATGATCCGACCCTAGAGGCGGCGGGTTAAGCAATGGTTCATGCCTGACCGAATTGCCGGGTCAAGATTGACAATCCCGCCAGGGCTTTCTAGCTGTGGGTCATTCTCAGGGCGGGGTGAAACTCCCCACCGGCGGTTACAGCCCGCGAGCGCCATCCTTCGGGATGGGTCAGCAGATCCGGTGGAATTCCGGGGCCGACGGTCATAGTCCGGATGGTAGAGAATGGGGCGAACAGGGGTTTTCCTGTGCGCTTCTGACGCTCTGGGATCTTGTCATGTTGAAAGGAACCAGAGCTGTGACAAAATCCCCCAAATTCGCTTTCATCAAGGCCGGCTGGCATGCCGAAATCGTCGATCAGGCGCTTGTCGGCTTTCGGGCGCGGCTGGCCGAACTTTCCCCCGGCGCCGAGGTCGAGGTCTTCGACGTCCCCGGCGCCTTCGAGATGCCGTTGCTGGCGCAGAAACTGGCCGAGACCGGCGAATATGACGCGGTCGCGGCGGCGGCCCTGGTCGTCGATGGCGGCATCTACCGGCACGATTTCGTGGCCCAGGCGGTTGTCTCGGGACTGATGGAGGCGGGGTTGAAGACCGGCGTTCCGGTCCTGTCCGTCTCGCTGACGCCGCATCACTTCCAGCCGACCGTGGAGCATATAGGCTTCTTCCGCGCGCATTTCGTGAAGAAGGGCCACGAGGCCGCCGAGGCTGCGGTTTCGGTCGCGCAAAGCCATGCCGGGCTGGCACCGGCCGTCAGGTCCGCAGCCTGATCCGCTGACGGACCAGTTCCGTATCGCCAAGCTAGGCCCGCCGGCTTCGGCGGGTCTTTTGCTGTGGGTCCGACTATCGACCTGGCCGGGCCGGGCCAATGTCGGGCGCCTTCGGATTGCCCAGACCGCTGCTGCGCCGCGTAAAACCTGTGCATCGCCTGCGTGTATTGACGGGGTATGTACGAAATATGCACGCGATATGAACGGGATAT
The DNA here is from genome assembly GCF_937873615.1 of uncultured Paracoccus sp. Lineage (GTDB taxonomy): Bacteria > Pseudomonadota > Alphaproteobacteria > Rhodobacterales > Rhodobacteraceae > Paracoccus. The sequence goes on along the minus strand of NZ_CALMYP010000034.1, from coordinate 47,481 downwards.
GACCTGCGACATCTTCGTCATGAGGGGAGGTCACACTTGACCTTTCTCAAGTCCTGTCTCACCTTTTGTTGATCTCGGGACGGGTGCGACTCGCTGCTCTCTCTCTGCTCCCCGGCCCTCATGACGACCTGATTAACCTGTCTTGACTCGGGGGATTCGCATGACCGACTTCTTTTCTGATCGCCGCCAGGTGAGTTGGTTTCTCAAGCTGATCGGGCTTGTTCTGATCGCCACAGGATTGGCCCTGCTCGGCGGCGGTGCGTATCTCGCTTCGCTCGGCGGCAGCTGGTATTATGTGCTGGCCGGCATCGGGCTGGCCGTGTCGGGCTGGCGGGTCTTTCAGGGCCGGATCGACGGGCTTTACATCTATCTGATCGTCTTCATCTTCACCATTCTGTGGAATTTCTACGAGGTCGGATTCCGCTTCTGGGCCTCGGTCCCGCGACTGGCCGCGCCGATGGTCATCGGCATGGTGCTGTTGCTGGCGGCACCGCTTTTCCGTCGCGATGATGGTCGTCAGGGCGGCAGGGGGCTGCAACTTGCCGGCCTTGCTCTTCTCGGGGCTTTCGCGGCCTATATCGGGGCGATGTTCTTCCCGCATGGGATCGTGCGCAACGATGTCCCGGTGACCGCCGGCACCGAGACCGAGCGGACGCTGGCCATGGGCGGTGAATGGCGCGAATACGGCCGCACCGGCGAGGGCGTGCGCTATTCGCCGCTCGATCAGATCACCCCGGCCAATGTCGGCGAGCTGGAGGTCCTCTGGACCGCGCAGCACGGCCAGGTGCCCAACGCGTTGCAGGGCAATGCCGACCAGAACACCCCGATCTATGTCGATGGCACGGTCTATCACTGCGCCTATAACAACGTCGTCACCGCGCTTGACGGTGCCACCGGCGAAATCAAGTGGCAGTTCAACCCGCAGGCCTCGGCGCCGATCTGGATGCGCTGCCGCTCCATCGCCTATGTCGATCCGGCGCTGCTGCCGGCCGGCACGAACGAGACCGATATGCCGGCCAATGACCCCGGCGCCTCTACCGCAGCCGAGGAAGCGGCAGCCGTCATCGACCCGGTTGCCGATGCGGTCGCCACCAATACCGAAAACGCCGGCGGCACCGAGATCGCCGATGCCAATGCCATGACCACCAATGCCGGGGTGCCGGATTACAACCAGACCGCCGTCGCCAATGAGGATTGCGGCCCGCGCATCGTCATGGCGACCGCCGATGGGCGGCTGACCAGCATCCGCACCTCGGACGGCAAGGTCTGCACCAGTTTCGGCAAGGACGGTTTCGTCGACCTGCACGAAGGGATGGGCAGCTATCCCGCCGGTCAATACATGCCGACCACCGGGGCGACACTGGCGCGTGACAAGATCGTCATCGGCGGCTGGGTCATGGACAACCAGTCCGTGGGCGAGGCCCCCGGCGTGGTCCGCGCCTTCGACGCCCTGACCGGCGAGCTGGCATGGGCCTGGGACATGGGCAATGTGGCCATCGAAAAACTGCCGCCCGAGGGCGAGACCTATACCCGTGGCACCCCGAATGTCTGGGCGCCGCTGTCCTATGATCCCGACCTGAACATGGTCTATCTGCCGACCGGCAACGCCACCCCGGATTACTGGGGCGGGCATCGCCGCGATTTCGACGACGAATACAGCTCGTCGGTGGTGGCGCTGGATCTCGATACCGGCAAGCCGGTCTGGCATTTCCAGACCGTGCATCATGACCTGTGGGATTACGACGTGCCGGCCCAGCCGGGGCTGATCGACTTCCCGAAAGCCGATGGCACCGTGGTGCCTGCCGTGGTCCAGATCACCAAGCGCGGCCAGATCTTCGTGCTGGACCGCCGCGACGGCACGCCCCTGACCGAGGTGACCGAGCAGGAGGTGCCGCAGGGCAATATCCCGGGCGAGCGTTATTCGCCGACGCAGCCCTTCTCGACCGGGATGCCGCAGATCGGGGTCGATGACAGCATTCTGGACCAGCAGCACACCTGGGGCATGACGCCGCTGGATCATCTGTACTGCCGGATCCGGACCATGAAGACCAAATGGGACGGGCTGATGACGCCGCCCTCGACGGATGTCTATTTCGAATATCCGGCCCAGACCGGCGGCATGAACTGGGGCAGCGTGTCCTTCGACCAGAGCCGCAATCTGCTGCTGGTCAATGACATGCGCTGGATCAACCGCTCGCACCTGATCCCCGAGGAAACCACCGGCGGTCAGGACATGAGCGGCGGCAGCGAAGGCGGGCCGATGCGCGGCACCCCCTATCAGATGTTCATCGACTACAACACGCTGAAGTATCTGGGCACGCCCTGCTATGAGCCGCCCTATGGCACGGTCACCGCCATCGACATGGCGACCCAGCAGGTGAAATGGCAGATCCCGATGGGCACGACCCGCGACATCGGCCCCTTCGGCCTGTCGACGAAACTGCCCTTCGACACCGGGATGCCGACGCTTGGCGGGCTGCTGACGACGAAATCCGGTCTCAGCTTCTTTGCCGCGACGCAGGATTTCTATCTGCGCGCCATCGACACCGAGACCGGCAAGACCCTGTGGAAGGACCGCCTGCCGGTGGGCAGCCAGTCGGTGCCGATCACCTATACCGACAGGAACGGCCGCCAGATCATCCTCGTTCAGGCCGCCGGCGCGCGCCATAACGTCAAGGTGCGCGGCGATTACCTGATCGCCTATGCGCTGAAGCAATAGCCGGCACAAGAAAGCGCCCCGGGCTACAACAGCCCGGGGCGCTTTTGCTTTTCCGAAGATCCTTTCCCGGATCAGATATCCATCAGCAGCCGGCGCGGGTCTTCCAGCGCTTCCTTGACGCGCACGAGGAAGGTCACCGCGCCCTTGCCGTCGACGATGCGGTGGTCATAGCTCAGCGCCAGATACATCATCGGGCGGATGACGATCTCGCCACCCACAACCATCGGACGATCCTGGATCTTGTGCATCCCGAGGATGCCCGATTGCGGTGGGTTCAGGATCGGCGAGGACATGAGCGAGCCATAAACGCCGCCATTCGAGATGGTGAAGGTGCCGCCCTGCATCTCGTCCATCGTCAGCTTGCCGTCGCGGCCTTTCTTTCCAAGCTCGGCGATCTCTTTCTCTATCTCGGCGAAGCTCTTCTGGTCGGCGTCGCGCACGACCGGCACGACCAGACCCGAGGGGGTGCCGACGGCCACGCCCATATTGACGAAGTTCTTGTAGACCACGTCGGTGCCGTCGATTTCCGCGTTCACTTCCGGCACTTCGCGCAGCGCGTGGCAGCAGGCTTTCACGAAGAAGGACATGAAGCCAAGCTTGACGCCGTGCTTCTTCTCGAACTGGTCCTTGTATTCGTTGCGCAGCTCCATGATGCCCAGCATGTCCGCCTCGTTATAGGTGGTCAGCATGGCGGCGGTGTTCTGCGCGTCCTTCAGGCGCCGCGCGATGGTCTGGCGCAGGCGGGTCATCTTCACGCGCTCCTCGCGCGCTGCATCCTGCGGGGCAGAAGGCGCGCGCGGTGCGGCGGGGGCCGGGGCAGGGGCCGCAGCGGCGCGGGCCACGTCTTCCTTCATAACCCGTCCATCCTTGCCCGAGCCCTGCACGGCGTCGCGGCTGATGCCAGCCTCGGCCATGGCTTTCTTGGCCGAGGGCGCATCCTCGACATCCTTGCCCGAGGCGGCAGGGGCCGCCGCAGCGGCAGCCGGGGCAGGGGCTGCGGCAGCAGGTGCCGAAGCCGAGGCGACACCGCCTTCGGTGATCACTGCGAGGCGTGCCTTGGCATCGACGGTCGCACCTTCCTCGGCCAGGATTTCGGCCAGCACGCCAGCGGCGGGGGAGGGCACCTCGACCGAGACCTTGTCGGTTTCCAACTCGCACAGCATCTCGTCCTGAGCGACGGCATCGCCGACCTTCTTGAACCAGGTCGCGACCGTCGCTTCGGTCACCGATTCGCCCAGGGTGGGCACCATCACATCAACTGCCTTACCGCTCATCTTCGTCTGTCCTTCCTGAGCATTCTTGGCCGGGCTTTCGGCGGCCGGTTTTTGTTCTGCAGCCTGATCGGCAGCTTGTTTCGGGGCGGCGGCGGGCGCGGAGACCGCGCCCTTGCCGGTTTCGTCGATCTGCGCCAGCAGCGCATTGGGGGCGACCGTCTCGCCCTCGGCGGCGACGATCTCGGCCAGCACGCCGGCGGCGGGGGCAGGCACTTCGACCGTCACCTTGTCGGTTTCAAGCTCGCACAGCATCTCGTCGACCGCGACCGCGTCGCCCGGTTTCTTGAACCAGGTGGCGACGGTGGCCTCGGTGACGGATTCGCCCAGTGCGGGCACGCGGACTTCGGTGGTCATGTCACTTTCCTTCGATGGTCAGCGCGTCACTGACGAGCGCTTCCTGCTCGGCCTTGTGGCGCGAGCCGAGGCCGGTCGCGATCGAGGCTGCCGCTGCCCGGCCCGCATAGCGCGCGCGCTTGGCCTTGTGGCCCAGCTTGTCCAGCACCCATTCCAGATTCGGCTCGACAAAGTTCCAGCCGCCCTGGTTCTTGGGCTCTTCCTGACACCAGACCAGATCGGCATTCTTGAACCGGCCCAATTCCTTCAGCAGCGATTGCTGCGGGAAGGGATAGAACTGTTCCAGACGCATCAGATAGACATCGGTGATGCCACGCTCGTCACGCTCTTTCAGCAGGTCGAAATAGACCTTGCCGGAACACAGCACGACGCGCTTGATCTTGTCGTCCTTGACCAGCTTGGTATCCGAATTGCCGCGCTGCGCGTCGTCATGCAGCACACGGTGGAAGATCGAACCGGTCTGGAACTCTTCCGCCGTCGAGATCGCCATCGGGTGACGCAGCAGCGATTTCGGGGTCATGATGACCAGCGGCTTGCGGAAGCTGCGATGCAGCTGGCGGCGCAGCAGGTGGAAATAGTTCGCCGGCGTGGTCACATTGGCGACGATCCAGTTGTCTTCGGCGCACATCTGCAGGAAGCGTTCCGGCCGGGCCGAGGAGTGTTCGGGCCCCTGACCTTCATAGCCATGCGGCAGCAGCATCACCAGGCCGGACATGCGCAGCCATTTCTTCTCGCCCGAGGAGATGAACTGGTCGAACATGATCTGCGCGCCATTGGCGAAGTCGCCGAACTGCGCTTCCCACAGCGTGAGTGCATTGGGTTCAGCCATCGAATAGCCGTATTCGAAGCCCAGCACCGCATATTCCGAGAGCATGGAGTCATGCACCTCGTAACGGGCCTGCCCCTCGCGGATATTGTTCAGCGGATAGTAACGCTGCTCGGTCATCTGGTCGATGAAGGCCGAATGGCGATGGCTGAAGGTGCCGCGCGTCGAATCCTGCCCGGTCAGGCGGACCCGGCTGCCTTCCACCAGCAGCGAACCGAAGGCAAGCGCCTCGCCCGTGGACCAGTCGAAGCCGCGCCCGGTCTCGAACATCTGCTTCTTGGCGTCGATGAGGCGACCGACGGTCTTGTGCAGGTTGAAATCCTTGGGCGGCGTGGTCAGGGCGCGACCGATTTCGGCCATGGTTTCAGGCGCGATGCCGGTATCGCCGGGCGTGTATTCGGCGCCTTCCTTTTCCAGCCCCGTCCATTTGCCATCCAGCCAGTCGGCCTTGTTCGGCTTGAAGTTCTTGCCGATCTCGAACTCTTCGTTCAGATGCGCCTGGAAGGCGGCCTTCATATCCTCGATCTCGCCTTCGGGGATCAGCCCGTCGGCGACCAGCCGTTCGGTGTAAAGCTGAAGGGTCGTCTTGTGACCCTTGATTTCCTTGTACATGAGCGGGTTGGTGAACATCGGCTCGTCGCCTTCGTTGTGACCGAAGCGGCGATAGCAGAAGATGTCCAGAACCACGTCCTTGTGGAATTTCTGCCGGAACTCGGTCGCGACCTTGGCGGCGTGAACGACGGCCTCGGGGTCGTCGCCGTTGACGTGGAAGATCGGCGCTTCCACCATCAGCGCGATATCGGTCGGATAGGGCGAGGTGCGGCTGAAATGCGGCGCCGTGGTAAAGCCGATCTGGTTGTTCACGACGATATGGATGGTGCCGCCGGTGCGGTGGCCGCGAATGCCCGAAAGCTGCAGACATTCCGCGACGATGCCCTGACCGGCGAAGGCCGCATCGCCATGCAGCAGGACCGGCAACACCTTGGTGCGGTCGGGCGTGTCATGCAACTGGTCGCCCTTGGCGCGGGCCTTGCCCAGCACGACCGGGTTCACCGCTTCCAGGTGCGAGGGGTTCGCGGTTAGCGACAGGTGAACGACGTTCTCATCGAACTCGCGATCCGACGAGGCGCCGAGATGGTATTTCACATCGCCCGAGCCGTCGACCTCATCGGGCTTGAAGCTGCCGCCCTGGAATTCGTGGAAGATGGCGCGGTAGGGCTTGTTCATCACATTGGCCAGCACCGAGAGGCGGCCCCGGTGGGGCATGCCGAAGACGATTTCCTGCACACCTAGCGCGCCGCCGCGCTTGATGATCTGCTCCATCGCCGGGATCAGCGATTCACCGCCATCGAGGCCGAAACGCTTGGTGCCCATGTATTTCACATGCAGGAACTTCTCGAAGCCCTCGGCCTCGACCAGCTTGTTCAGAATGGCGCGGCGGCCATTCTGGGTGAACTGGATCTCCTTGCCGTAACCCTCGATCCGCTCTTTCAGCCAGGCGGCTTCCTCGGGGTTGGAGATATGCATGTATTGCAGCGCGAAGGTGCCGCAATAGGTGCGCTTCATCAGCTCGACGATCTGCCGGATCGAGGCGATTTCGAGGCCAAGCACATTGTCGATGAAGATCGGGCGGTCCAGATCGGCCTCGCTGAAGCCATAGCTTGTCGGATCGAGTTCGCCATGATCGGGCACTTCGCGCAGCCGCAGCGGGTCAAGCTCGGCATGAAGGTGGCCACGGATACGGAAGGCGCGGATGATCATCAGCGCGCGGATCGAATCGAGCACCGCCTGGCGCATGGCGGCAGGGTCGACCTGCTTGCCCTTCTCCTCGGCCTTGGCGGCGATCTTTTCCATCGCGGCCTTGGCCTCGGGCTTGGTCGATTGCGGCCATTCGCCGGTCAGCGCCGAGATATTGTCGCCCACCGGCATCGGCGGCCAGTCGGCGCGTTTCCAACTCGGCCCGGCGGCCTCGGCCACCGCGTCCTGGGCACTGTCGCCGAGCGCCGCGAAATAGCGGTCCCAGGCGGCATCGACCGCCTGCGGGTCGCGCGCCCATTGGCCGTAAAGCTGTTCGACATAGGTCGCGTTATGGCCCTGCAGGAAGGAGGAATCGTGGAAGTCGGCGTTCTTGGGTTGGTCGTTCATGATTGAACCTCGGAAAGAAAGGGGCCGTATCTGTCGGAAAGGGTGCGGGTCGTGAAGGGGATGTTCATGTCCGCCTCACGCACAGTAGATGTCGATCATGCGGCTGCCGGGATCGTCCAGCGGCGAGACCTGCATGGCTTGCTCGACCCGGCCCACGCGGCGGCTTTCCAGCCCGCAAAGCGCGGCAGCGGCGCGATGATCGGCATCGGCGGGGGCAGAGGCGGGATGATAGATCACGCGCCAGCCGTAATCGCGGCGCGCGACGGTGCGCACGGATTCAGGTGGCAAGGCGCTGGCATGGGGCAGGTTGGTCCGCGCCGGCACACCGCCGCGCAGGACTTCGTCGGTATTGCGTGGTCCGCAGGCGGAAAGTGTCAGCGCCGCGATCACCGCCGACGGCGCAAGCAGCCGTCCCGCAGAGGCGGGGGCGCTGTTATCTCGGGCGTGGCTGGCCTCGGTCATGTCAACCTGCTGCACAAAGATTCCGCATCCCCATAGTTGGTACGGGGATGCGGTATGTCAAACATTCAGCCCTTGATGGCTTTCAGCACGGCCTCGCCCAGCTGGGCGGGGCTGTCGGCGACGATGATGCCGGCCTTCTTCATGGCCTCGATCTTCGATTCCGCATCGCCCTTGCCACCCGAGACGATGGCACCGGCATGGCCCATGCGCCGGCCCGGAGGTGCCGTGCGACCGGCGATGAAGCCGGCGGTGGGTTTCCAGACGCCTTTCTTCTTCATCTCGGCCAGGAATTCCGCGGCCTCTTCCTCGGCCGAGCCGCCGATTTCGCCGATCATGATGATCGATTCGGTTTCCGGGTCCTCAAGGAACATGCGCAGCACGTCGATATGCTCCATCCCCTTGATCGGGTCGCCGCCGATGCCGACCGCCGAGGACTGGCCGAGGCCGACATCCGAGGTCTGCTTGACGGCCTCATAGGTCAGCGTGCCCGAACGCGAGACGACGCCGACCGAGCCGCGACGGAAGATCGAGCCCGGCATGATGCCGATCTTGCATTCGTCCGGTGTCATGATGCCGGGGCAGTTCGGCCCGATCAGGATCGAGGGCGAATCCATCAGCGCGCGCTTGACGCGCATCATGTCCAGCACCGGGATGCCTTCGGTGATCGCCACGATCAGCGGGATCTGGGCGTCGATGGCCTCCAGGATCGAATCCGCCGCGAAGGGCGGGGGGACGTAGATCGCGGTCGCGGTCGCGCCGGTTTTCGCCACGGCCTCGTGGACCGAGTTGAAGACCGGCAGGCCGAGATGCTCGGACCCGCCCTTGCCCGGCGTCACGCCGCCGACCATCTTGGTGCCGTAAGCGATCGCCTGTTCGGTGTGGAAGGTGCCCTGGGATCCGGTGATGCCCTGGGTGATGACCTTGGTGTTCTTGTCTACGAGGATGGCCATTGGTGATTATCCTTTCACCGCTTTAACGATCTTTTCGGCGCCGTCTTTCAGGTCATCTGCGGCGATGACGTTCAGCCCGCTTTCATTGATGATCTTCTTGCCCAGATCGACATTGGTGCCTTCCAGACGCACGACCAGCGGAACCTGCAGGCCCACTTCCTTCACGGCGGCGACGATGCCTTCCGCGATGATGTCGCAGCGCATGATGCCGCCGAAGATGTTGACGAGAATGCCTTTGACGTTGGGGTCCGAGGTGATGATCTTGAAGGCCTCGGTCACCTTTTCCTTGGTGGCGCCGCCGCCCACGTCGAGGAAGTTCGCAGGCTCCGCCCCGTAAAGCTTGATGATGTCCATCGTGGCCATCGCAAGACCGGCGCCGTTGACCATGCAGCCGATCTCGCCATCCAGCGCGATATAGTTCAGGTCGTATTTCGAGGCTTCGAGTTCCTTCGGATCTTCCTCGGTCTCGTCGCGCAGCGCGAAGATGTCGCTGTGGCGATAAAGCGCGTTATTGTCGAAGCCCATCTTGGCGTCGAGCGCCTTGAGATTGCCCTCGGTGGTGACGATCAGCGGGTTGATCTCCAGCATCTCCATGTCCTTGTCGAGGAACAGGCGATAGAGGTCTTTCACCAGCTTCACGCATTGCTTCACCTGCTGGCCGGTCAGGCCAAGGGCGAAGGCGACGCGGCGGCCGTGGAAATCGCTGAGGCCCGAGGCCGGATCGACGCTGAAGGAGACGATCTTTTCCGGGGTGGAGGCCGCGACTTCCTCGATATCCATGCCGCCTTCGGTCGAGGCGACGAAGCTGACCCGCGACGAGCCGCGATCGACCAGCAGGGCCAGATAAAGCTCGGTCTCGATGTCCGAGCCGTCTTCGATATAGATGCGGTTCACCTGCTTGCCGGCTGCACCGGTCTGATGGGTGACCAGCGTGCGGCCGAGCATCTGGCGGGTCATTTCCTCGGCTTCCGAGGTCGACTTGGCCAGGCGCACACCGCCCTTTTCGCCGGCTTCGGCTTCCTTGAACTTGCCCTTGCCGCGACCACCGGCATGGATCTGGGCCTTGACCACCCAGAGCGGGCCGTCGAGTTCGCCGGCGGCGCGCTTGGCGTCTTCGGCACGGGTCACGACGCGACCGTCGCTGACCGGAACGCCATAATCGCGCAGCAGCGACTTGGCCTGGTATTCGTGGATGTTCATGGCAAACCTCTTTTTGATACGGTTTGCAGGAGTTTCTGGCACATTCGAATGCAGGGATGAACCTTTTTTGTGCGCTGTTCGATGGAATTGGCAAAAAACCTTCCATTGTGATCACGCCTAGAAATCATGTGATCACAAAGCCTCGTCTTATGCGGCGATCCGAATGTGCGGTTGCATCCGCCGGCCCGTGCAGGAAGGATCATGGCGAGGAAAAACGCAGCAGGAGCACGCATTGCCCGACGATGATTCCCCGCCGACGCAGCCACCGCGTTGGGGCGTGGTGGCGACGGTGGACGAGCCTGCGGCGCTTCTGGCCGCCTGGGTCGCGCATCACCTGGCCATCGGGGCGAGCGAGTTGCACCTGTTCCTCGACCGCCCGAACCCTGAGGTCGAACTGCTGCTGACCGGCATTCCGAAGGTAATCCTGCACCGATCCGGCGAGGATGGCTGGAAGGACAGGGGCGGCAAGCGTCCCGACCGGCACCAGGCGCGGCAGAGCTATAACGCGACGCGGATTCTGGGGGAAACGACGCTCGACTGGCTGATCCATTGCGATGCGGACGAGTTTCTGCGCCTCGACGCCTCTTTCGAGGACGAGTTGGCGCGGGTGCCCGAGGGCATCGAATGGCTGCTGCTGACGGTTGAGGAGCGGGTCTGGACCGGCGGTGACATCGGTGCCGATATCTTCGCCGGTGCCTTCCGGCTGCCGCTGAGCGATTTTGGCCTGATCGGGCCGGCGCTTTACGGGGCCGAACGGGCCGAGCGGTTGAATTCCGGGCTCAGCGGTCACGATGTCGGCAAGGCCTGTGTGCGGGCCGGGCGCGGCTATGTGCTGAACATCCACCGCCCGGCCAGCAGCCGCAAGGCCACAGGCTGCGACCTGCGGTCCCGGCGCAGCGAGGCGGTGCGGCTGCTGCATTTCAACGGAATGACCCGGCTGCAATATATCATGAAGATGCTGCGGCGGGGCTTGGTGGTGTTGGATGGGCTCTCCTCTCCTTCATCCAAGGCGCGCAAGCTGCAATTCGGGCATGCCATCGCAAATGCGCGGGATCCCGAGGCGATGACGACGCTCTGGCGCGACATGCAGGCCGTCAGTGCCGAAGAACTGCTGATGCTGGAGGAGTTGGGCGGCATAACCTATGCCGGGACCTCGATTCAGGCCGAGACGCAAGCGTTATTTGGCGACCGGGTCGACCTGAGCCCGGCGGCTTTCGACCGTGCTCTGGTTGCGCATGAGGCCGACGCATTGGCGCTGTTGGATCAGCGGATCGGGTTCGATCCTCGTCCCCTGATGGCGCGGTAGAAAAGAAAAACGGCGCAACCCGGGGGGCGCGCCGTTCTCGATTTTCCGTGCGAGGACGCGATCAGGCCAGCGACGGGTCGATCTGCTTGCAGGCCTCGACCAGGCCCTTCACGGCGTCGACGGACTTGTCGAACATCACCTGTTCGTCCTTGTCCAGCTTGATGTCGATGACCTTCTCGATGCCGCCGGCACCGATCACGGTCGGCACGCCGACATAGAGGTTCTTCAAGCCATAGGCATTGTCGACATGGGCGGCGCAGGGCAGGACGCGCTTCTGATCCTTCAGATAGGCTTCCGCCATCTCGATGGCCGAGGTCGCCGGCGCATAGAAGGCCGAGCCGGTCTTCAGCAGGCCGACGATCTCGGCACCGCCGTCACGGGTGCGCTGCACGATGGCGTCGAGCTTGTCCTGCGTGGTCCAGCCCATCTTGACCAGATCGGGCAGCGGGATGCCGGCGACGGTCGAATAGCGGGCCAGCGGCACCATGGTATCGCCATGGCCGCCCAGCACGAAGGCGGTGACATCCTTCATCGAGACGCCGAATTCCAGCGACAGGAAGTGGCGGAAACGCGCCGAATCGAGCACGCCGGCCATGCCGCAGACTTTCTCGGCCGGCAGGCCGCTGAACTTCTGCAGCGCCCAGACCATCGCGTCGAGTGGGTTGGTGATGCAGATCACGAAGGCGTTCGGAGCATGGGCCTTGATGCCTTCGCCGACCGATTTCATGACTTTCAGGTTGATGCCCAGCAGGTCGTCGCGCGACATGCCCGGCTTGCGCGGCACGCCTGCGGTGACGATGCAGACATCGGCGCCGGCGATATCGGCGTAATCGTTGGTCCCCTTCAGGGTGGCGTCAAAGCCCTCGGCCGGGCCGGATTCGGCGATATCCAGCGCCTTGCCCTGCGGCGTGCCTTCGGCGATGTCGAACATGACGACATCGCCCAGTTCCTTCATCGCGGCCAGATGAGCCAGCGTGCCGCCGATCTGGCCGGCGCCGATAAGAGCGATCTTGGGACGAGCCATGGTTTCCTCCGGGAAATGGTCTAATGGTCGTGGCATGGGTTAGACGGTCGCCAACGCGCTTTCAAGGCGCGATTCGCGGCTTGAGGGGGAAGAAGGGTGGAGTTATCGCAAACATCGTGGCTTCTGGCGATCCTGGCGGCACTTGCCGTCGGCATGTCCAAGGGCGGGCTGAGCATGGTCGGCACCATGGCGGTGCCGATGATGGCGCTGACCATGTCGCCGGTGGTGGCGGCGGGGATCATGCTGCCGATCTATGTCGTCTCCGACATCGGCGGGCTGATCGCCTTCCGGCGCAGCTTCGACCGGCGGGTGCTGATGACGCTGCTGCCCGGGGCGATGGCGGGGATCGGGCTGGGCTGGGCAACGGCGCATCTGGTCAATGACGACGTGGTCATGCTGATCGTCGGCCTGATCGGGCTGGCCTTCGCGCTGAACGCGCTGATCCGGCGCGATGCCGGTGTCGCCCGCGCGCCCGACCCGGTGGCGGGGAATTTCTGGGGCGGTGTCGCCGGTTACACCAGTTTCGTCAGCCATTCCGGGGCGCCGCCCTATCAGGTCTATGCCCAGCCCCTGCGGATGAGCAGCACGCTCTATGCCGGCACTACCACTGTCTTTTTCGCCATCGTCAACGCGGTGAAGCTGATCCCCTATGCGGCCCTTGGGCAGTTGAACCCGTCAAACCTGAAGGTCTCGGCCATGTTGATCCTGCCGGCGGTGCTGGGGGGCTGGCTGGGGCTGAAACTGCTGCGAATCATCCCGCAGGACCTGTTCTACAAGCTGATCACCTGGGCGCTGCTTCTGGTCTCGATCCGGCTGATCTGGAGCAGCGTCGCCGCCCTGACCGGCGCATGAGCAGAGATTGCCGCCAGCCCGGAATGATGCCACAAAAGCCGCCGAACCGATCCAGCGCGGAGTAGCCAGATGTTCCTTCTGATCCTCGGTCTTGCCCTGTGGTGGGGCGCCCATCTGTTCAAGCGCCTCGCCCCGCAGGCCCGAAAGAGCATGGGCGATGCCGGCAAAGGCGCCGTCGCTGCGGCGCTGATCCTGTCGGTGGTGCTGATGGTCTGGGGCTATCGGGCCGCGCCGATGGACGATGTCTGGTGGGGGCCTTCGGCAATGATGAAGGGAATCAACAACCTGCTGGTGCTGATCGCCTTCTATCTTTACGCCGCCTCGGGGATGAAGGCCGGTATCACCCGGCACATGCGCCACCCGCAACTGCTGGGCTTCGCGCTCTGGTCTTTTGCGCATCTGCTGGTCAATGGCGACCTGCCTTCGCTGGTGCTGTTCGGCGGGCTGCTGGCCTGGGCCATGACCGAGATCGTCGTCATCAACCGTGCCACGCCCGGCTGGACGCCGCCCGCCCATCCGGTTCCCATCCGAAAGGAGGGGATTGCCGTCCTCGCCACGCTGGTTGTCTATGGCGTCGTGGCGCTGATCCACATCTGGCTCGGCTACAATCCCTTTGGCGCCTGAAGGAGGGCCGGCATGGCGATGATTTACCGTTTCCTGTCCGAGGACGACACCTCGGCATTCTGCCACAAGATCAGCGCGGCACTGGCGAAAGGCTGGCAATTGCATGGCCCTGCCACCATGGCCTTCGATTCGGCGCGCGGCGTGATGCGCTGCGGGCAGGCCGTCACCAAGGAGATCGAGGGCGCGTATCACCCGGACATGAAACTGGGCGAGCAATAGCATCCGCCATGTCGACGCAGACACTGAAGCTGCCGCCCTTTCCGGCGATCTACATGCCACCCGACGAAACCGAGGCCGTTTGCGAGGCTTATCGCAAGGCCCGCGTCATCGGTGAATACGGCTCTGGCGGTTCTACCGCCTTTGCCGCGACCGATTGCAGCGCCCGGTTGCGCAGCGTCGAAGCCGATGCCGTTTGGCTTGAGAAAATGCGCCTCTGGCTCGATGAAAACACCCCGCAATGGCAGGCAAGGCTGACGCTCGTGCATTGCGATATAGGCCCCACGGCGCGTTGGAGCATGCCGAGCGATATGGGGAACTGGCAGAAATTCTGGACCTATCCGCAGGCGCTCTGGACCGACAAGGATTTTGCGCCGGATCTGGTGCTGATTGACGGCCGCTTTCGCATGGGCTGCCTTGCCGCATGTCTGCTGAACTGCCAGGCGCCGATGGTCGTGATGATGGACGATTACCTGGTCCGACCGGAATATCACGCTGTCGAGGAGGTGGTCGGCAGACCCGAACTCATCGGTCGACTGGCAAGATTCGAGCTTCGTCCGGGGGCGTTCGACCGAGATCAGATTCTGAAGATGATCCCGTGGTTCTTCAACGTCATGTAGGCGTAGAAGCTGTGAGAGGTATTTGTGATCACACCTGTTCGATGCGTGATCACAAAGCTAAAAATTCGCCCTGTTTCGTTGAAACTCTGGACAACTAGGCGTGACAGCGGTGTAAAACGCCTTATGAAAGTGCCAACTAGCCAGCCCGCGTGCCAGCTGCCGCCGTGGGCCCGCAATGACCGAAGGGGAATAACATGGCTGATGTGAACCGGGGCAACCGGCCGCTTTCACCTCATCTGCAGGTCTATCGTCTGCCACTGCCGGCGATCACCTCGATCGTGAACCGTGCCGCCGGGCACGCCATGGTTGCAGGCCTGCTGCTGCTCTCCTTCTGGCTGGTCGGCGCCGCTGCCGGCGGCGGCCTCTGGGACTGCGCCGACTGGCTGACCCGCAGCTGGTTCGGCTTCCTCGTCCTGCTCGGCTCCGCCTGGGCGCTCTGGTATCACTTCCTCGCCGGGATCCGTCACTTCTTCTATGACGCAGGCGAAGGGCTGGAAATCGAGACCGCCCGCAAGAGCAGCATCGCCATCGTCGCCGGCTCGGTCGTTCTGACCCTGCTCAGCCTCATCATCTATCTTCTGTAAGGGGAAGCCATGCGTTACGTCACCCCTCGTAAAGCCGCCATCGGAATGGGCGCCTCGCATAGCGGGACCGCGCATCACTGGTGGATGACGGTCAGTTCTGTCGCATTGGCGCTGCTGACGCCGTCCTTCCTGATGGTCATGGGCACCGCCCTGCAATTGCCCGAACGGGCCGAGATCCTGATGTATTTCACCCGGCCCTATCCGGCCATCGTCGTGGCGCTGTTCATGACGCTCGGGATGATGCATTTCATCAAGGGCACGCGGATCATGATCGACGATTATTTCGAACATACCGCCCGCAAGGTCGCAATCATCCTGTCCACCGCTTTTGGCTGGGTGGTCATCGCCATGACACTTTTCGCGTTGGCGCGCGTCCAGCTTGCCTTCGCACAGGCCGTCTGAGGTTCCCATGTCCGAGAATACCGAAAACCAAGCGACCGAAACGGCCGGCACGAAATATCCCTATGAGGTGCATGACTACGACGTGGTCGTGGTCGGTGCCGGCGGCGCGGGCCTGCGCGCCACGCTCGGCATGGCCGAGCAGGGGCTGCGCACCGCCTGCGTGACCAAGGTCTTCCCGACGCGTTCGCATACCGTGGCGGCGCAGGGTGGCATCGCCGCCTCGCTGTCGAACATGGGCCCGGACAGCTGGCAGTGGCACATGTATGACACCGTCAAGGGCTCGGACTGGCTGGGCGATACCGACGCGATGGAATATCTGGCGCGCGAGGCCCCAAAGGCGGTCTATGAGCTGGAACATTACGGCGTGCCGTTCTCGCGCACCGAAGAGGGCAAGATCTATCAGCGCCCCTTCGGCGGCCATACCACCGAATTCGGCGAAGGCCCGCCGGTGCAGCGCACCTGCGCCGCCGCCGACCGCACCGGCCACGCCATCCTGCACACGCTTTACGGCCAGTCGCTGAAGAACAACGCGGAATTCTTCATCGAGTATTTCGCGCTCGACCTGATCATCACCGATGGCAAATGCACCGGCGTCGTCTGCTGGAAGCTCGACGACGGCACCATGCATGTCTTCAACGCCAAGATGGTGGTGCTGGCGACCGGCGGTTACGGTCGCGCCTATTTCAGTGCAACAAGCGCCCATACCTGCACCGGCGACGGTGGCGGCATGGTCGCCCGTGCCGGCCTGCCGCTTCAGGACATGGAATTCGTGCAGTTCCACCCGACCGGCATCTATGGCTCGGGCTGCCTGATTACCGAGGGCGCGCGCGGCGAAGGCGGTTACCTGACCAATTCGGAAGGCGAGCGTTTCATGGAACGCTACGCCCCGACCTACAAGGATCTGGCCTCGCGCGACGTGGTTTCGCGCTGCATGACCATCGAGATCCGCGAAGGCCGTGGCGTCGGTGGCGACAAGGATCATATCTTCCTGAACCTGATGCATCTCGATCCGGCCACCCTGGCCGAGCGTCTGCCGGGCATCTCGGAATCGGCCAAGATCTTCGCCGGCGTCGATGTGACCCGCGAGCCGATCCCGGTCCTGCCGACCGTGCATTACAATATGGGCGGCATTCCCACGAACTATTGGGGCGAGGTTCTGAACCCGACCGAGAAGAACCCCGATGCGGTCTTCCCCGGCCTGATGGCCGTGGGCGAGGCTGGCTGCGCTTCGGTGCATGGTGCCAACCGCCTCGGCTCGAATTCGCTCATCGACCTGGTGGTCTTCGGGCGCGCGGCGGCGATCAAGGCCGGCGAGGTGGTGGATCGCGACAGCGCGGTGCCGGCCACCAACAAGCCGGCGGTCGAGAAGATCCTCGACCGTTTCGACAGCATCCGTTACGCCAATGGCGGCACCCCGACGGCGCAGCTGCGCGGCGAGATGCAGCGCACCATGCAGGCCGACGCGGCGGTGTTCCGCACCGACAAGACGCTGGCGGAAGGCGTTGAGAAGATGAAGGAAATCGCCGCCAAGCTGGACGATCTTCATGTCACCGATCACGGGCTGATCTGGAACACCGACCTGATGGAGACGCTGGAGCTGACCAACCTCATGCCGAATGCGATGGCCACCATCGTCGCGGCCGAGGCGCGCAAGGAATCGCGCGGCGCCCATGCCCATGAGGACTATCCGGATCGCCATGACGAGGAATGGCGCAAGCACAGCCTCGCCTGGGTCGATGGCAATAATGTGACCCTGGCCTATCGGCCGGTGCATCTTGAACCGCTGACGAAAGAAACCGAAGGTGGTATCGATCTGAAGAAGATTGCACCGAAGAAAAGGGTTTACTGATGCGTCTTATTGTTTCCCTCGGCCTCGCTGCCGCGCTTGTTGCCGGCTGTGTGCCCCGTGTGCCGCCCAGCCAGCCGACCTCGCCCATTCCGACCCCGCCGCCGGTGACGCAGCCGACGACGACGGTGCTGGACAATTCAACCCGGGCCGTGGCGCGCGATGTCGTGAACCGCGAGATGGCCAAGCGCCTGCCGGGCCGCAATGTCGCGCCCTATACCGATTGCGTCATCAACAATGCCTCGATGGCAGAGCTTTCGGATATCGCGGCGCGCGGCGTGACCGATACCGGCACGGCGGCGTCCTCGGTGGCGACCATCGTGCAGCGTCCCGATACGACGCAATGCATCGCCAAGGTCGCGGCGACGGCGTGATGCGACCGGCGGCAGTCCTCGCAGCGATGATCGGCCCGGCGGCACTTGCCGGTTGCGCGCCGATGTCGCTGGCGGATGCCGAACGCGTCTGCCTGAGCGATGCCCGCGCGGCGACCGGCCCGGAAGGAATGGTCGGCGTGGGTGTCGGCACCGGCGGGCGCAATGGAACGCATACATTCGGACGGTTCGAGCTTTCGGTCTCGTCCGACTATATCATGGGTCGTGACCCGGCCGAGGTTTACGCGAGCTGTGTGCAGCGCCGATCCGGCCAGTTGCCCTCGCGCCCGCTTTACGACCAGCCCGCCTGGTCGGGAAACCGCTAAGACATGTCGCGACGCAGCCCGGCGCGGCATAACCCGCAATTCGACGCCTTCCAGGTCCGCAGGGCCCAGAAGAAAGGAGCCTGACATGGTCGAGTTTTCGCTTCCCAAGAACAGCCAGATCCGGGTCGGCAAGACCTGGCCGAAGCCGGAAGGCGCGACCAATCTGCGCAAGTTCAAGATCTATCGCTGGGACCCGGATACGGGCGAGAACCCGCGCCTCGACACCTATTTCGTCGATCTCGACAAATGCGGGCCGATGGTTCTGGACGCGCTGATCAAGATCAAGTCCGAGATCGACCCGACGCTGAGCTTCCGCCGTTCCTGCCGGGAAGGGATCTGCGGTTCCTGCGCGATGAATATCGACGGCGGCAACCACCTCGCCTGCATCTACGGCATCGACGAGGTGAGCGGCGACGTGAACATCTATCCGCTGCCGCATATGGCGGTGGTCAAGGACCTGATCCCGGATCTGACGCATTTCTATGCGCAGCACGCCTCGATCAACCCCTATCTGATCACCAAGTCGCCGACCCCCGGCAAGGAGTGGAAGCAGTCCATCGAGGATCGCCGGAAGCTGGACGGGCTCTATGAATGCATCATGTGCGCCTCCTGCTCGACCTCCTGCCCGAGCTACTGGTGGAACGGCGACAAGTATCTTGGCCCGGCGACGCTGCTGGCGGCCTATCGCTGGATCATCGACAGCCGCGACGAGGCCACGCCCGAGCGGCTGGACCAGCTTGAAGACCCGTTCAAGCTTTATCGCTGCCACACGATCATGAACTGCACCAATACCTGCCCGAAGGGGCTGAACCCGGCGAAGGCCATCGCCGAGATCAAGCATATGCTGGTCGATCGCATCGTCTGAGCCGATCTGTCACAGGGCTTGCGCCGCGTTGCAGCTTGATTTTGCTGCGACGCGGCGTTATCTTTGGGTCGGGAGGAACCACGTTACCGAGGTTCGACCAATGACCAACTCCAAACCGACTCCGATCCGCAAACCTGACCCCAAGACGGCGCTTGCCGTGCTGGAGCAGATGTTTGCCTATTATACCTATGAGCCGATGCCGCAGATGCTGGCCGACGCTGCCTGAAACCAGATGCGCCGTCGGGACGGATTCGCGGCGGCGCATCTTTGAAATCTGGTTGTTCGGTGCAATGGTGACTGTATCAGCTCCGTCAGTCAGCGGCCTGATCCTCATCAGCCAGTGATCTGGCCAGATACCTTTCGAAATCGTCCAGATCGACCGGATCGAACTGCCCGAAGCCCTGCATCCAGATCGAGGCGTGGCGCAACCCCTCGGGGTCGATCTGGCACCAGGTGATACGGCCGCGGCGTTCCTGCCGGATCAGCCCGGCGCCCGCCAGCACGACGAGGTGTTTTGACACCGCCGCCAGGCTGACCTCGAAGGGGGCGGCCACGTCGCTGACGGCCATGTCGTCCTCCAGCAGCATCGCCAGGATTCGCCGCCGCGTCGGGTCGGCGAGGGCGGAGAAGATCTGATCGAGGCGCTGTTCGGGATCGCTCATCGGGGAAATCGGGGCCTTGATAGTCAACCATGCGGTTGAATTATGCGGCAAGGGTGGGGGCGGTGCAACCGGGCCCGGCCGTGGCGGGATGCAAATCTGATCCAATGATTTCAACATGTTATAGACTTCCCTGTTCTGCTTGACTCGGACGGCCCCGGCCCCTATCACCGCCCCGAGATAACAGGGGTGTGAATCTTGCCCGATCGCGACCACGGTTCGCCCGATCCGGAACGGCTGAGGCGGCTGGAAGAGCGGTTGGCGCAGGTTAAGACCCCGAAGGCGCCCTCGAATGCGAGGATCACGATGCGCCATGCCGACACGGCCTGGCGAATGGTGATCGAGCTGGTTTCGGGACTCGGGATCGGGTTCGCAATCGGCTTCGGACTGGACAGTGTTTTCGGCACCATGCCGATCTTTCTGGTCCTGTTCCTGCTTCTGGGGCTGGCGGCCGGCATCAAGGTGATGCTGCGCACCGCCGAGGAATTGCAGCGCAAGGCTGCCGAAGACGGGCAGGGCGACCTGCCGCAAGCGAGGGATGACACACGTGGCGACTGAAACCGGCCTTGCCTTCCACCCGATGGATCAGTTCATGGTCAAGCCGCTTTTCGGCGATGGCCCGATTCACTGGTACACCCCGACCAATGCGACGCTGTGGTTCGCGCTGACGCTGATCGCGGTCATCGCGCTTCTGGTCTTCGGCACCCGTGGCCGCGCCGTGATCCCGAGCCGGGTCCAGTCCATCGCCGAGATGACTTACGGCATGGTCTACAAGATGCTGGAAGACATCTGCGGCAAGGACGGGCTGCGGTATTTCCCCTATGTGATGACGCTGTTCTGCTTCATCGTCTTCTCGAACTATCTGGGCCTGCTGCCGAAAAGCTTCTCGACCACCTCGCATATCGCGGTGACGGCGGTGCTGGCGCTGTTCGTCTTCATCGGCGTGACCGTGCTGGGCTTCGTCAAGAACGGCACCCATTTCCTGGGCCTGTTCTGGGTCACCTCGGCGCCCCTGGCGCTGCGCCCGGTGCTGGCGCTGATCGAGGTGATTTCCTATTTCGTGCGCCCGGTCAGCCATTCCATCCGACTTGCCGGCAACGTCATGGCCGGTCACGCCGTGATCAAGGTCTTCGCCGCCTTCGCCGCCGTGATCTGGATCGCGCCGCTGGCCATCCTCGGCATCGTCGGTGTCTACGGGCTGGAGATCCTCGTTGCGATCATCCAGGCCTATGTCTTCACCATCCTGACCTGCGTCTATCTGAAGGACGCGCTACATCCGTCGCACTGACGGCTCGGGTCAAGGTTCATCAATCGTCAATTCCATAAGCCTCAAGGAGCAAGAAACATGGAACAAATGGGTCAGTATCTGGGCGCCGGTCTCGCATGCATCGGTATGGCGGGCGCCGCCATCGGTGTGGGCAATGTTGCCGGTAACTACCTGTCGGGCGCCCTGCGCAACCCGTCGGCTGCCGCTTCGCAGACCGCCACGCTGTTCATCGGCATGGCCTTCGCGGAAGCGCTCGGCATCTTCTCGTTCCTGGTTGCGCTGCTGCTGCTGTTCGCAGTCTGATCCCCTGCCATCCTTGCGGTTGGGTGGGGCGGAAAGGCCCCACCCGATTGTAACTTGAACGGCCAGAGGTAGGACATGTTCAGCCTATTGCAAGAGGCGGCCGTCACGGTCGTCGAAATCGAAACCGAGACGGTGGTGGTCGGCGAGAATGCCGCCCATGGTGCCGAGGCCGCTGCCGGCCATGGCGCTGAAGCCGCAGGTCATGCCGCCGAGGCTGCCCAGCATGCGGTCGGTATGCCGCAGCTGGATACCCAGTATTTCGGCAACCTGATCTTCTGGCTGCTGGTGACGCTGGCGCTGCTCTACTGGGTGCTGTCGAAAATCGCGCTGCCCCGGATCGCCGGGGTCATCTCGGACCGGCAGGGTGTCATCACCGGCGACCTGATGCAGGCCGAGGAATACAAGAAGAAGGCCAAGGAGGCCGAGGCCGCTTACGGTCAGGCGCTGTCGGATGCCCGGGCCGAAGCCAACAAGATCATCGCTGCCCAGAAGGCCGATATCCAGAAGGATCTGGATGCCGCCATCGCCAAGGCCGATGCCGAAATTTCCGCCCGTTCGGTGGAATCCGAAAGGCGCATCGGTGCGATCCGCGACAGCGCCACCGCCGATGCCCGCAGCGTCGCCCGCGAGGTTACGGCCGAACTGGTGCGCACCTTCGGGGGCAAAGCCGATGACAGCGCAATCGACGCCGCCGTCGATGCCCGTCTGAAAGGGGCCGTGTGATGAAGAAGCTCGCTGTTTTCCTGTCGCTGTCGGCGACCCCGGCGCTTGCCGCCTCGGGTCCGTTCTTCAGCCTGCACAATACCGACTTCATCGTCACCATCGCCTTCCTGATCTTCGTCGGCATCCTGGTCTATTTCAAGGTGCCGCAGATCATCGGCGGCCTGCTGGACAAGCGGGCCGAGGGTATCCGTGCCGACCTTGAGGAGGCCAAGCGCCTGCGCGAGGAAGCGCAGGAGGTCTATGCCACCTATGAGCGCCGTCAGCGCGAGGTGAAGACCCAGGCCGACGAGATCGTCGCCAATGCCAAGCGCGAGGCGATCGCCCAGGCCGACAAGGCCAAGGCCGATCTGGAAACCTCGATTCAGCGCCGCCTGAAAGCGGCCGAGGATCAGATCGCTTCGGCCGAAAGCGATGCCATCCGTGCGGTGCGCAACAGCGCCGTGCAGACCGCCGTTGCCGCCGCCGGCGAGGTCCTGCGTCAGCAGGGTGCCGCGGCGGACCGCAGTGCCGGCATCGACGATGCCATCGCAGAAGTGGCTGCGCGCCTGCACTGACAATATCCCGAGGGACAGGGAGCATGAAGGCCCGGCCGTCGCGAGACGCCGGGCCTTTTCCTTTGCTTTGCCCTTGCGCTCAGGCCGCAGCGACCTCGGTCATGTCGGACACGCCGGGGCGGCTGGTGATGAAGCCCGGCCCGAGCAGCATCGAGGGCGTGGCATAGCCCGAATGCCCCTGCTGACGCAGCGACCAGAGCGCGATCTCCAGCGAGGTATCGACGGTTAGGCTGTAGACGTTCGGGGCCGAGAAATGCAGCGCCACCCGTTTGCCATCGGGGGCTATGGCCTCGCCCCAGAACTCGGTGCGCTGATTGGCGCGGGCCTGTTCATCTGGGCCGCCGGCGAAGGATTTCTTGACCATCCGCTCCAGCCGGTTGCGGATCGCGGGTTTCGCGGCCAGGCGGCGGAAGGGCGAGGTGACGCGCATTGCCAGCGCCAGCGACAGGGGCACTGCCGCATAGACCATGCCATTCGGCACCCCGGTCGAGATGCCAGAGGTATAGACATCGCCCCAGGGTAGGGTCATCGACCATTGCGCGCCTTCCGGGAAGGGCAGGCGGCGGATGCGATAGCCGTTGCCGACCGGCACCAGCTTGTGATCGCGCCGGATCATGCCGCCCTCCTGCAGGGCGCCGATGGCGGTGGTGGCGGTGCCGACGCTCGGCTTGGTGCCGAAGGAGAAGCCGAGATTGATGGTCTCGGCCTCGGGCAGGCGTTCCTTCAGCGCGGCGGCAAGGCAATCGGTCGGGACGATATCGAAGCCCGCACCGGGACACAGGATCACCCCCGCCGCCTGTGCATCGGTGCTGCGCTTGCTGCAATATTCGAAGATCGGCATTTCGCCGGTGATGTCGACATAATGCACCCCGGCCTCGATGCAGGCGTCGATCAAGGGCGGTGCGGTGCGGGCGAAGGGGCCGGCGCAGTTCAGCAGCACGCCGACGCCCGCCATATGGTTTGCTGCATCGGCCACATCGAAGGCGCGCCAACCCAGCCCCAGTTCCACGGCCAGCGGTTTCACCTTGCTTTCGCTGCGTCCGGCGAGGATCGGGCGCTCTCCACGCTCGACCGCCTCGCGCGCGGTCAATTCGCCCGTATAGCCATAAGCGCCATAGATCATCATCTCGGTCATGTCGGCCTCCGTCCCAATGCTGTCGTGAAATCGTATCTCTTTCTGATGAACGAGACATGGGCGCGGCCTGGCTGTGTCGCAATGCCGCTGCGGGCCCCGAACCGGGGGAAGGCCGGATATGGGGGGATTCCGTTACGTCATCCGGCATCGCGCAGCAAAAAGGCCGGGCGCCTGGCCCGGCCTTTCGGTTCGTTCTGCCTTGGCGATCAGTTGGTCGGGCGGATCAGGATCTCGACGCGGCGGTTCTGGGCGCGGCCGCCTTCGCTGTCGTTCGAGGCGACCGGCTGGCTTTCGCCGCGACCGACCATGACCAGCCGCGAGGACGAGACGCCGGCGGCGGTCAGGATGCCGCCGACCGATTGCGCGCGGCGCTGCGACAGGTCCATGTTATGCGCATCCGACGCGGTCGAGTCGGTATGGCCATAGATCTCGACCCGGCTGTTCGGATACTGGTTCAGGCTCTGCGCCAGACCGTAAAGGTCGTTCTGCGCCTGACCCGAGATCGCGGCGCTGTCCGAGGCGAAGAGCAGGCCCGAGGGCATGATGACCTGCAGGTAATCGCCGTGATTGATGATCTGCACGCCGGGCGAGGTCATGACCTGGCGCAGCTGCTTTTCCTGGGCCTCGATGATATTGCCGACGACGGCGCCGGCGGCGGCACCAAGCACGGCCCCCTTCAGGAAGTCCTTGCCCTGATTGTTCTTGTCGCTGTCGCGCGTGGCGCCATAAAGGCCGCCGGCCGCGGCACCGATCAGCGCGCCCTGCTGGGTCTGGCTGAGGGTGGTGCCCGTCGAGCCATCGGGGTTGGTCGCGCAGGCGCCAAGCGCCATGACGCTCGCTGCGCCGAGAAGAAGCGAAACACGCATGTTCATTCCGTAGCCTTTCCGTATCGTTATATCGAGGTGCCGTCCCGGCATACCTTGCGCTGTAAACGCCGGCATCATTCCACAGGTTCCGGCACTTGCCTAGCGGGATGGGCAGTAATCGGCTGGAATCGGGTCACATCTTCCTGAAAAGCCGGGGCCGTCCTGCGCAACTGGGCGCGATCTTGGCTTGAACTGCCCGGACGGGCCGGGCAAGAGGCGCATATGGCCCGTCTACCCGCCCCCTTGCCCTATGCCGATCAGGTCGCGATCTTCTCGCGCCTGCGCGATGCCGATCCGGCGCCGGTCACCGAATTGCATCACCAGAATGCCTATCAGCTTCTGGTCGCGGTGGCGCTGTCGGCGCAGGCCACCGATGCTGGGGTCAACCGGGCGACCGAGGCGCTGTTTGCCGCCGTCACGACGCCGCAGCAGATGCTGGATCTGGGCGAGGACGCGCTTCTCGATCACGTCAAGACCATCGGCCTGTTCCGGCAGAAGGCGAAGAACGTGATGAAGCTGTCGCGCATTCTGGTCGAGGATTATGCCGGCGAGGTGCCCTCCAGCCGGGCGGCGCTGATGTCGCTGCCGGGGGTGGGGCGCAAGACCGCGAATGTGGTGCTGAACTCGGTCTTCGGGGTGCCGGCGCAGGCGGTCGATACGCATATCTTCCGCGTCGGCAACCGCACCCGCATCGCGCCGGGCCGCGACGTGGACGAGGTCGAGCGCGCCATCGAGGACAATATTCCCGCGCCGTTCCAGCAGAACGCCCATCACTGGCTGATCCTGCATGGACGCTATGTCTGTCAGGCCCGGCGGCCGCGCTGCCGGATCTGCCCCATCAACGATCTCTGCCCCAATGAGGAGAAGACCGAATGACCGCTTTCGAGGTGATCGGCATCGGCAATGCCATTATCGACGTGATCGCATCCATCGAGGATGACGACCTGCAATCGCTGGAGGTCGAGAAGGGCATCATGCAGCTTGTCGAGCGCGAACGCTCGGAATTCCTGCTGGCCCAGCAGGCGCGGCGCGGCAAGGCGCGGCTGGTGCCGGGCGGCTCGGTCGCCAATACGCTGGCCGGGATCGGCCGGCTGGGGCTGAAGACCGCCTTCATCGGGCGCGTCGCCGATGACGAATTGGGTCAGGCCTATGCCCGCGACACCGAGGCCGAGGGGACGAGCTTCGTCAATGCCCCGGTCGCTGGCGGCAAGCTGCCGACCTCGCGCTCGATCATCTTCGTGACCCCGGATGGCGAACGCTCGATGAACACCTATCTCGGCATTTCGGCCAATCTCGGCCCCGACGATGTCGACGAGGCCGTGTTTGCGGGCAACAAGTGGCTGTTCCTTGAAGGCTATCTGTTCGACAAGCCGGCCGGGAAAGCGGCTTTCCTCGCGGCGGCCAATGCCTGTCACCGGGCTGGCGGGCAGGCCGGTATCGCGCTCTCCGATCCTTTCTGCGTCGACCGGCATCGCGACGATTTCCGCAAGCTGGTCTCGCAGTCGATGGATTACGTCATCGGCAATGTCCACGAATGGGAATCGCTCTACCAGACCAATATCGACGAGGCGCTGCGGCTGGCGACGACGGATTGCGACACGGTGATCTGCACCCGTTCGGGCGATCCGGCGCTGCTGTTCCGGCGCGGCAAGCGGGTCGAGGTGCCGGTCCATCGCGTGACCCCGGTCGATGCGACCGGCGCGGGCGACCAGTTCGCCGCCGGGCTGATCTTCGGCCTGGCCTCGGGCTGCGACCTGGAAACTGCCGGGCGCATGGCGGTGATGGCCGCCTCCGAGGTGATCAGCCATGTCGGCGCCCGGCCCGAGCGCGACCTGCTGGAGGATTTCCAGAAGGCCGGGCTGATCTAGCCCTCCTTGGGGGGCGAAGCCTTGGCGCCGCGTCCGAAATCGGGCGCGGCGGTATCCTGACCGGCCTCGATGATGCCGCGGCGGATGGCGCGGGTGCGGGTGAAATATTCGTGCAGCTGCTCGCCATCGCCCATGCGGATTGCGCGTTGCAGCATGAACAGCTCCTCGGTGAAGCGGCCGAGGATGTCCAGCACCGCCTCCTTGTTGGTCAGGAACACGTCGCGCCACATGGTCGGATCCGAGGCCGCGATCCGGGTAAAATCCCTGAAACCGGCGGCGGAATACTTGATTACCTCGGATTCCGTCACCCGCTTCAGGTGATCGGCCACGCCCACCATCGTATAGGCGATCAGGTGCGGTGTGTGGCTGGTCACGGCCAGAACGAGGTCGTGATGCGCGGGCTCCATATCCTCGACATTGGCGCCGAGCGCGCGAATGAAGCGGCGCAGGCGCGAGACCTCGGACGGGTCGGTGTCGGGCAGGGGGGTCAGCAGCCACCAGCGGTTCTCGAACAGTTCGGCAAAGCCGGAATAGGGGCCGGAATGCTCGGTCCCGGCCAGCGGGTGACCGGGGATGAAATGGACATGCGGCGGCAGATGCGGCGAGACTTGGGCGATCACCTCCTGCTTGACAGAGCCCACATCGGTCACCACCGCGCCGGGTTTCAGATGCGGCTTGATCTCGGACATGACCTTGCCCATGGCACCCACCGGCACGCAGAGGATGACCAGATCGGCATTGCGCACGGCGGCGGCGGCGTTGTCGGTCACTTCGTCGACCAGTTTCAGGTCGCGGGCGGCGGCGCGGGTCTTGGCGCTGCGGGCGGTGCCGCTGATCTTGTCCACGACCCCGGCCTGACGCGCGGCCAGCGAGATGGAGCCGGCGATCAGCCCCAGCCCGATCAGGGCGACCTTCTGGTAGATGGCGCTCATGCCGCCCCCCTTTCGGCCATGAAACGGCCAATGACATGGGCGACGCGCCGGCAGGACGGCTCGTCGCCTACGGTGATACGCAGGCAGTTCGGCAGCCCATAGCCGGCAACCCGTCGCACGATCAGCCCATCCTGTTTCAGCGCCTCGTCGCAGGCATTCGCCGTCGCCTCGTCGGCGAAGCGGGCCAGAACGAAATTGGCATGGCTCTCGTCGCAGCCGACGCCGATATCGGTCAGCGCCTGTTGCAGCCAGGCGCGCCACTTGGCGTTATCGGCGCGACAGCGGGCGACATGGGACTGGTCGCGCATCGCGGCTTCGGCCGCCGCAAGCTGGATCACCGACAGGTTGAAGGGCTGGCGCACGCGGTTCATGACGTCGATCAGCGGACGTGGGGCGTAACCCCAGCCGATCCTCAGCCCGCCCAGCCCGTAGATCTTGGAAAACGTGCGGGTGGAGAGCACGTTCGTGAAGGCATCGGCCAGTTCGAAATCCAGTCGGAAATCATCGCCCGCGAATTCCGTATAGGCGCCGTCATGGATGAGCAGGATATTGGCGGGCAGGGCTTCGGCCAGCCGGCGCAGATCGGCCTCGGGCAGCATGGTGCCCGTGGGGTTGCCGGGGTTGGTCAGGAAAACGAGCCGGGTCTTCTCGGTCACCGCATCAAGAGTTGCATCGACATTCACCCGCCGCGCGTCCTCGGCCACGGTGATCGGGGTCGCACCGGCGGCGCGGGTCAGGATCGGATACATGGAGAAACCATGCTCGGTCATGATGACCTCGTCCCCCGGTCCGGCAAAGCACTGGGCAGCGAATTGCAGCACCTCGTCAGAGCCAACGCCGCAGATGATCCGGTCGGGATCGAGGCCGTGGACCTCGCCAATCGCAGCCCGCAGCCCGGCGTGATCGGTATTCGGATAGCGGTGCATCTGATGCGCAGCACGGGTTACCGCCTCGCGCGCCTTGTCCGAGGGGCCGTAGGGGTTTTCGTTCGCGGACAGCTTGACCACCTGATCGCGCCCTTCGACCTTTGCCGCACCACTGACGTAAAGCGCGATCTCCATGATGCCGGGTTGCGGCTGGATACTGGACTGATCGGACATGGCTGTCTCCTTCTGGCCTGCGATACTTAGCCGGGGTCAGGGGGCTTGGAAAGCGCGCTTGTCGGCTTTTGCGCCGGCGTGGCAGTGCCGCGTCACCCTGTCGCCGCGCTGCCCGGTCAGAAGGGCCAATTCAACATTGCGTCGCCGGTCCGGCGCGCCATATGGTGCCGTCACACCAAGGGAGAGTATCATGAGCGATGAACTGGGCTTCGACACGCGCGCCATCCATGCCGGCACGCCCCCCGATCCGGCGACGGGCGCCCGGCAGGTGCCGATCTATCAGACCACGGCCTATGTCTTCCGCGATGCCGATCACGCCGCGAAGCTGTTCGCCCTGCAGGAGGTCGGCTATATCTATTCGCGGCTGACCAACCCGACCATTGCCGCGCTGCAGGCGCGCATCGCCGATCTGGAAGGCGGCGCCGGGGCGGTGTGTTGTTCCTCGGGCCATGCGGCGCAGATCATGGCGCTGTTCCCGCTGATGGGGCCGGGCAAGAACATCGTCGCCTCGACCCGGCTTTACGGCGGCACCGTCACCCAGTTCAGCCAGACCATCAAGCGTTTCGGCTGGGGCTGCAAATTCGTCGATCTCGACGATCCGGCGGCGGTGAAGGCGGCCATCGACGACGACACTCGGGCGATCTTCTGCGAATCGATCTCGAACCCGGCGGGCTATGTGACCGACATTCCGGCCATCGCGAAGATCGCCGACGGGGCCGGCATCCCGCTGATCGTCGACAATACGCTGGCCACCCCGGCGCTGTGCCGTCCGATCGAGATGGGCGCGACGCTGGTTGTGCACAGCCTGACCAAATACATGACCGGCAATGGCACCGTGACCGGCGGCGTCGTCGTCGACAGCGGCAAGTTCGACTGGTCGGCCAGCGGAAAGTTCCCGTCGCTGTCCGAACCCGAGCCCGCCTATCACGGGCTGAAATTCCACGAAGCGCTTGGCCCCATGGCCTTCACCTTCCATGGCATTGCCATCGGGTTGCGCGACCTCGGCATGACGATGAACCCGCAGGGCGCCCATTACACGCTGATGGGGATCGAGACGCTTGGCCTGCGGATGCCGAAGCATGTCGAAAACGCCCAGAAGGTCGCCGAATGGCTGGAGGCCGATCCGCGCGTCAACTCCGTCAGCTATGCCGGGCTGGCTTCCTCGCCCTGGAATGCGACGGCGAAGCGGGTCTATCCGAAAGGGGCCGGGGCGCTCTTCACCTTCTCGCTGAAGGGCGGATATGACGCGGCGGTGAAGCTGGTCGACAGCCTGAAGCTGTTCAGCCATGTCGCCAATCTGGGCGATGCGCGCTCGCTGGTGATCCATTCCGCCTCGACCACCCATAGCCAGTTGACCGACGCGCAGAAGATCGCGGCGGGGGCGGGGCCGGATGTGGTGCGCCTGTCCATCGGGATCGAGGATGCGGGCGACCTGATCGCCGATCTCGATCAGGCACTGGCGGCGGCGAGCGCCTGAACCATGTATGACCCGGCCGGGGCGATCCGGCCGGGTCCTTCGGTCAATTGGCCGGGGCTGCGGGTGCCTGATCCTGCATCGGCATGGCGCAGGCCGCGCCGGCCAGCGAAAAGCTGACATCGACATCGGCGGTGAAGACCAGCTCGCCCCCTTCGACGGGGATGCTTTTCGCATCCGCTGCGGCCATGGCGCGCATGACCGACGGACCGGGAGAGACCATGTCGGCCTTCGGTTCGCCGATGCGCAGGATGGGGCCAAGCTCGACCCCGGCGGCGGCGGCCATGACGCTGGCGCGGTGGCTGGCATCGGCGACGGCGGCCTGCAGGGCGGCGTCCTCGGCTGCCTGCGAATCCTCGCGGATGAAGCGGATCCCCTGCATCTCGTTCGCCCCGGCGGCAACGATGCCGTCCAGCACCTCGCCGGCGCGGGCGATGTCGGTCACGCGCACATTCACCAGATTCTGCGCTATATAGCCGTCGATCGAGGGTGCCCCGCCCTCCGAGGGATAGTTCATCATCGGGTTCAGCGACAGGCCCGAGGTCTGGATGTCGCCATCCGCCAACCCCGCCTGCCGCAGCGCATCCAGCACCGCCTGCTGGCGGTCGGCATTGTCCTGCATCGCCTGTGCCGCCGTCTTGGCTTGGGTGGTGACGCCAAGCGAGATCATCATCTGGTCGGGTGCGACCCGCGATTCGCCGTGGCCTGAGACGCTGAGCACAGCGGGCATGTTGCATGGGCCGGGGGCGGCCATGGCCGGCGCGGCCAGCAATGCGGCAAGGGCTGCGCCGGCAAGCAGCGCGATTTGGCGGGGGGGAAGGGCTGACATCGGTATTCCTCACTGTTCATTCGTCGGGCGACAACGCCGGTTGCGGCGGATTTGTTCGATCACAACTGCGCGCGTCCTTCCCATGCGGGCCGGTTCGGGGTATTCATGAAAAAAACAACGCCGGCCGACAAAGGCAGAGCAGATGAACGAGCAGATGGTTACAGGGGCTTCGGCCCGTGGCGGGGATTTCGCATTGGGCTTTCAGCCCGATGGGGTGCTGCTTTTGCACCGCCATGGCAGCGCCTGGGCCGAGCTGGGCAAGGCGGTTTTCGACAATGGTCTGCGCGATGGCCTCGGCCAGTTCATCCGGCAATTGCGCGCCGCCAATGCGCCCGGCGTGGAACTGGTCATCCCCGAGGAACAGATCCTCTATACCGATCTCGTGCTGCCGCCCGGCGGCGATACCCGGGCTGCGGTTCTGGCCGGGCTGGACGGGCTGACGCCTTACCGCGTGGACGAGCTGGCCTTCGACTATGCCCCCGCCGATGCCGCGCCGGGGGCCACGGTCCGCATCGCCGCCGTCACCCGCCAGACCCTGCAGGAGGCCGAGGATTTCGCCGTCCGCCACGGCTTCGCCCCCAGTCGCTTCGTCGCAGCACCTTCGGACGGGCGCTTTCCGTGCGCCCCGGATTTCGGTGCCACCGGCCTTGCTGCCGAATGGGAGCTTGCCAGTGCCGAACTGACCGAACTGGCCGATACCCAACCGAAAGGGGCGGAACTTTCTGCCCCGATTGCTGATCTGCCTGCCGCCGAGCCATTGGCTGGGGTCATGCCTGCCCGGTTGCCGGTCTTGGCGGCGCCGATCCTGTCGCGCATTACCCCGCATGTGTTGGCCGATGCCCCGGCGCGCGTTGTCGCGCCGCCACCGCCCCCGACGGTCAGGGCCGAGCCTGTCGTCGGTTCCGTCAATCTCGGCTCGATCATTCTGCGCGGCGAAGAGCCGATCGGGACGGGAATGGACAATGCTGCGGCAACGGTCCCGGATCCCGTGACCGAGATCGCCGCGCCGCCTGATGCCAGGCCCAAGGCTGCCGAAGCCCGACCGAAGAAGCCGCTGCCCGAACGCGCCCGCCTGTTTCACGAGCGCGCAGCCGAGGCCCGCAAGGCCCGTCCCACCGCTGCCGCCAATCCGCGCCCTCCGGTCAAGGCTGGCCGGCGCAGCGGGCTTGGCGGGGCCTTGCCGCTGATCGGCCTGTTGGTCCTCGGGCTTGGTATCTCGGCCGTGGTGATCGGTCAGGATCCCGCGCCGGTTGAAGCGCCGGCACCTCAGGTCGCGGCACCTGCGGCAGAGGCGACGGTTGCCGCCGTTGCGGAAGCGGTCGCACCGCAGCAGGAAATGCCCGTTGCAGTGCCACCTGCCGAGCTTGCCCCCCTGGCCGAGACCGCAATTGTCGCGCCGGGCGGACCGGCTGAAACGACACCGCCCCCCGCAGAGATGCAGGTTCCTGCGCCCGCCGCCGTGGCCACGGCGGCGCAATCGCTGACCGCAGTTTCGACACCCGCTGAAACGGGACCGGCAGCGGTTTCGGACATCACGGCACCGACCGAGGCTGCCATCGCGGCAGCCGTGGCGGCGGCCTATGCGACCGCACCGCCGCCCGTCTTGGAGCCGGCGCCGCAGCCGGAGGCCTCCGCTAACGTACCCGACCCGGTGGCGCCGTCAGCGGCGACTGCGCGCGCGGCACCTGCGGTCGCGCCTGCGGTGACTGGCGCGGCCCGTCCGCCGGCGCGGCCACAGAATATCGCCCGCCGAGCGATCCAGCCTGCCTCTGCCTCTGCCTCTGCCTCTGTCGCGCCGCGTCGAGAGGCGGCGCAACCGGCGCCCTCGGCTGTCCGCCCAACCTCTCGCCCTGCGGCTTCCAGCCCGGCGCCTACCGTCAGCGGTGCCAATCCGGGCGCTCCGGCAAGCGCGACGCTCGTCCGCTCCGCCCGACCCAGGACGGCGCCGTCCCGCAATGCGCCGGTGGCAGCCTCGCCCGATCCAAGGCCCGCCGTTCCACGCAGCCCTCAGCCGTTTGAGCGGCGCGCCCAGCCCGAACCGACCGGCACGCGGCCACCGCCGAAACCTGGCACGCAATCCTCGGCCGATGGCGCCGCGCTGCAATTGCAGCCGGCGCTTCGTCAATTCGAGGCCCGCAAATTTGCGTCCCGCGAGCTTCCCCCCCAGCAGTTGGCGCTGTTCTCGATCCGTGAGCGGAACGCGATGATCGCGCATATGGATCGCCCCTGGGACGGGCTTGCGACGCCGCAGGCCCCTGTGCTGGTCCGCCTGGCCGAGGTCCGCCCGGTTCGCCGTCCCACCGCCAGCGATGCGAGCGCTTCGGCGGTCGATGCCGCGGTCAGCGAGGCGATTGGCGGCAATCGCCCTGCGGCCCGTGCGGCGACCGCCGCCGCACCGGCAGCGGTTCAGGCGGCGCCATCATCCGCCAGCCGGTCGGCTTCGCTGAAAAGCTCGGCCCGGCCCGCGCGTCGCGCCGGAACCTCGCAGGCGACCGATGCCGCAGTTGAACAGGCGATTGCGGCTGCCGTGTCCAATTCCTCTGCCGTGCCGGGGAAGGTGGCGCTGCTGCCGCTGACCAGCTCGGCCCGGCCCGCATGGCGCGGCAATCGCGGCGGCGGCGGGGCCTCGGCCACCGCGAGCGCGGCAGGCGCAGGCACCGGCAGCGAAGGCACGCTGGCGCCCGAACCCGCGCAGAATGCCGGCCAGTCCAAGGCTGAGGCAGAGGCGGCGGCGCTGGCCGAACGCCGCAAGCTGGACGACGAATTGCAGCGCCAGGCCGAGCAGCGGGTCCGTGAACGCGCCGCCTCGGATGCGCGCGCCGCCGCCCAGGCCAAGGCCGCAGCCGAAGCCCGCGCCCGCGCCCAGGCCGAGGCGGAAGCCGCCGCCGCCGCGCGCAAGAACCAGACCTATCGCCCGCCCGAGGTCGATAACGAACCCGAGGTCGCCTCGGCCGAAAGCGCGCCGACCAGTGGCTCGGTCGCGAATTCGGCGACGGCCAAGGGGATCGACCTGAACGCGACCCAGTTGATCGGCACCGTCGGTGCGGGCAAGGCCAGCCGGGGCCTGATCCGGCTGCGCAACGGGCGCATCGTTACCGTGCGGTTGGGCGACAAGATCAATGGCGGGCAGATCTCCTCGATCGGCGATGGTGGGTTGAAATATGTGAAGGCAGGGCGCGAATATAGCTTGCCGATTCTCAACGGGCGTTAATCCCGCATGTCCGATTTCCTGCTGCTCGCCACCATCTATCTGCTGACGATGATCGTCGCCGTGCCGCTGTCGACGCGGCTCGGCCTCGGCTCGGTGCTGGGCTATCTGATCGCCGGGATCGTCATCGGCCCGGTGCTGGGCGTGACCGGCGATGGCGATGTGAACGACCTGCAGCATTTCGCCGAATTCGGTGTCGTCATGATGCTGTTCATCATCGGGCTGGAGCTGGAGCCGCGCGCGCTCTGGGGGATGCGGCGGCGGCTGATCGGGCTGGGCGGGTTGCAGATCGCCGGGACCATGGCGCTGATCTTCGGTGTTACCCTGGCCCTGAACCAGAGCTGGCAGGTCTCGCTGGCGCTTGGCATGATCCTCTCGCTCAGCTCGACCGCCATCGTGCTGCAGACGCTGTCGGAAAAGAACCTGATGCAGACGCGCGGCGGGCGCGACACTTTCGCTGTGCTGCTGACGCAGGATATCGCGGTGATCCCGATGCTGGCGCTGATGCCGCTTCTGGCCATGCATCCCGGCGGCGGCGCCGACGATCACACGGTCGGCGGCGCCTTCATGGCCGGGCTGCCGGGCTGGGCGGCGGCGCTGGTGACGCTGTCGGCCATCGCCTTTGTCGTGCTGGCCGGCAGCTATGCGGTCAGGCCGCTGTTCCGCTTCGTCCATGCCGCCCGCCTGCGCGAGATGGATACCATCGTGGCGCTGTTCATCGTCGTTGGCATCGCCTCGCTGATGAGCTTTGTCGGCCTCTCGCCGGCGCTTGGCACCTTCCTTGCCGGGGTGATGCTGGCCAGTTCCGAGTTCAAGCACGAGCTTGAAAGCCAGGTCGAGCCCTTCAAGGGCCTGCTGCTGGGCCTGTTCTTCATCACCGTGGGTGCCGGCATGGATTTCGCGCTGCTGGCCGAGATGCCGGTGATCGTGCTTTGCGTGACGCTGGTGCTGATCGCGATCAAGGCCGGCGTGCTGCACCTGATCGCCCGGGTCGTGAAGATGCCGCCGCGCGACCGCACGCTGTTCACGCTGTCGCTGGCCCAGGCGGGCGAGTTCGGCTTCGTGCTGATCTCCTATGCGGTGGCGCTGAACGTGCTGCCGGACCGGCTGGCGCAGGGCTTCCTGCTGGTCATTGCGCTGTCGATGCTGATGACGCCGCTCCTGTTTATCGCCAATGACCAGATCAGCCGCCGCCTGGTGGACCCGATGGGCGATCATCACCGCCCCGACGAGATCGACGATCAGCAACCGATCATCATCGCCGGTGTCGGCCGCTTCGGGCAGGTGGTGAACCGGCTGGTGACCTTCTCGGGACTGAAGACCACGGTGCTGGATCACGATCTGAAACTGATCCAGCTGATGCGCCGTTTTGGTTTCAAGGGCTATTTCGGCGATCCGACCCGGCCCGAGATTCTCGCGGCGGCGGGTCTCGACAAGGCGCAGATCCTGGTTGCGGCGCTGGATAATCCTGACAACAACGTCAAACTGGTGCGCTATGTTCGCGAAAAGCGGCCCGATATCACCATCATCGCCCGCGCTCGCGACCGGATCAATGTCTATCAGCTTTATGCCGCCGGTGCCGATCACATCGTCCGCGAGATCTACGATTCCAGCCTGAGGGTCGGGCGTTATGTATTGGAAAACGCAGGATTTTCCGAATACGAGGCGCATGAGGCCGAGGCCATCTTCTACAAGATCGACCGGGCCAGCCTGCGCGAACTGGCCGAGCTTTGGGACCCCGAAAAGCCGACCGAGGCCAATGAAGCCTATATCGAGCGCACCCGGCGCGTGAATCAGGAGCTTGAGACCGCGTTGATGGAGCGTTTCTCGCACGGTCCGGCCGCCGGGCCGATCAAGCTGGACGACGATGAAGACCCGGAACACGGCTTGACCGACTGACCGCCCGCATCTGCCGCATTTGAAAAAGGCCGCCCGAAGGGGCGGCCTTTTCGCATTGTCTCGCGTTCGGATCAGGCAGCGCGGGCCAGAAGCACCTCGTCGACCTTCTTCTGCGCGCCGGCGGCGTCGATGCCGCCCACCGCCGCGACTTCGCGGGTCAGGCGGTCGAGTGCGGCTTCGTAAAGCTGACGCTCGGAATAGGATTGCTCGCGCTGATCGTCGTTGCGGTGCAGGTCGCGCACCACTTCGGCGATGGCCAGAAGGTCGCCGGAATTGATCTTCTGCTCGTATTCCTGGGCCCGGCGCGACCACATGGCGCGCTTCACCCGGGCCTTGCCCTTCAGCGTCGCGAGCGCCTGATCGACCAGATCGGGGCTGGCAAGGCTGCGCATACCGATCTCGGTCGCGCGGGCGGTCGGGACGCGCAGGGTCATCTTGTCCTTTTCGAACGAAATCACGAACATTTCCAGCGACATGCCGGCGACTTCCTGTTCCTCGATCGAGACGATCTTGCCCACGCCATGGGCGGGGTAAACGACGAAGTCATCGGGGCGGAATTCGGATTTCTTGGCTTTCGACATTCAGTATTCCTTCCAGTTGGCGCGGCCGACTGCTGTCTATCAGCCGCACAAAAGGCCCCACGGCAGGGGCGTCCCCTTTCCGTCAGACCGATATTTCAGAGCTTGACCCCGCCGGGCAGACGACGGATGGCCTTCCTTTCCATGCCGAGAGAAGGCGTTCGCCCGGCGTTTTGTAACAACAATGTATCACAAAATGCGGCATGAAAAAAGCCACCACGCTGAACCGCCGCACTGGCAGTCAGATGGGGGCTTTCGTCAGGTCATTCAATGGCTTGATGCAACCCGCAGGATGCCGAACACGAGCCTGTGAGCAGAGAATCAGTCGCCCTCGCCGGGATTGGGGCTGAAGTATTTCTCCAGCTTGCCGGAGACGCCGTCCATGTCCTCATAGCCCGGCATCGGGTCTTTCTTGCGGGTGATGACCGGCCAGTCCTCGGCATATTTGCGGTTGAACTCGACCCAGGGTTCCATGTCCGGCTCGGTATCGGGGCGGATCGCGTCGGCAGGGCATTCGGGTTCGCAGACGCCGCAATCGATGCATTCGTCGGGATGGATCACCAGCGTGTTCTCGCCCTCGTAGAAACAATCCACTGGGCAGACCTCGACGCAATCGGTGTATTTGCACATGATGCAATTGTCGGTAACGACATAGGTCATCGGCGTATCCCTTTCCGCGCTTCGGTTTCACCTAGACCGCAGCGCCGGGCCTTTCAAGACCGTTCTGCGCAGCCGGGTCAGTCCCGGTTGAAGGGCAGGGCGCCCCGGATCGCTGTCTCGGCGGCTTGCGACAGCGTCTTTCGGGTCTGGCCGGCAACCGGAATGGGCGGGTGCAGCACCACCTCGACCCGGCCCTGACGCGGCGCTGACAGCACGGCGAGGATATGCGGCCCCAGATCCATGTCGCCCCACCAGCCGTAGAAGCGCGGGTCCATGCCTTCGGGCGCGTGATAGATCGCGGTCACCGGCTGGATCGCCAGCCCCTCGGGCAGGCCGGGGGACAGGAAGCCCTGAAACAGCGTCGGCTTGAAGGGCAGGACGCGCTGCCCGTCGCTGGATGTGCCTTCGGGGAAGAACAGAAGCCGGTGGCCGGCGGCGGTGCGGGTGGCGAATTCCTGTGTCTGGGCGGCGGCCAGTCTGGGGTCGCGGGTGACGAAATGGGTATCGGTGACCCGGGTCAGGATATTGATGCCGGGCCAGCCCGATACCTCGGACTTGGCGACGAAGAAGACCGGCATGGCGGCGTTCAGCGTGAAGATGTCGAGCCAGCTTGAATGGTTCGCGACCACCGCACCCGGGCCGCGCATCGGCTGGCCGCGCCGGGTCCAGTGCAGGCCGAGGCAGAACAGCACCGCCTTGCAGACGCCCTGAACGAAAGGCCCGCTCAGCGGTCGGCGCGGGCCGGTGAACAGCCGTTCCGCCAGCCGAAGCGGGATCAGGATCACGACGCCCAGAAGCAGGATCAGGATGCCGGGAATGCCCCGGCGCAGGATGCGCAGCCAGCCCCGCCAGCCGGGGGCGGGGATGCGGGGCGGCGGCGCCTCGGCCCAGCCGGGTGGGGTCAGGCCCTGGTCTGCCATCGCGAGGTGTAATAATCGCGGTGTTTTTGCGACATGACGGCGGTGTCCATCAGCAGCAGCACATCGGTGGTGTTGAAGGGCCGGTCAAGGAAGGCACCTTCACCGACCGTCCCGCCAAGCCGCAGATAGGCCTTGATCAGCGCCGGCATGGCGACCATGGCCGCGCGCCGGTCCAGATCGGCCTCGGCGATCAGGTCCATGCGCTGATAGCCCCCGGGCAGGGCGGTCGGGCGAAGGTCTTCCGGCGCGAGGTGATGGTGGTGCAGCCAGCTCAGCGGTTGCGCCAGTGCCTGCGCATCGAGGCCGTGGAAGGAAGCCACGCCGAACAGGATCTCGATCTCCTGATCCAGCACATATTCCGACAGCGCGTTCCACAGCAGCAGCAGCCCCGCCCCGCCACGATATTCCGGCAGTACGCAGGACCGGCCAAGCTCCAGCAGCTTGCGGCCCGAGGCTTTCAGCTTCGTCAGATCGTATTCGCTGTCGCAATAGAACCGGCCCAGACTGGCCGCCCGGTCGCCGGGCAGAAGCCGGTAAGCGCCGACGACATGATCGAGCTGCGCCGGGTCGCGGCGGGTGTCGATCAGCAGCAACTGGTCGACCACCTCGTCGAATTCGTCACGTTCCAGCCGGGCCTCGTGATCGACAAGCGGGCCGTCGCCGCCCAGTTCCTCGACAAAGACCTGATAGCGCAGGCGCTGCACGGCCAGAAGATCTGCCTCGTCGCGCGCGATGCGGATATCGAAAAAACTGCCGTCCGGGGTCATTGTCTGCCTGTTTGCCGAAGTCGCTCGTGTCTAGGCAGGGTGGGCGACCTTTGCAACCGTTCCATGGCATCGTTGGGCGTGGGAATACCGTTTGACTCTGCCATAGGTTGAGTTAAT
Organism: uncultured Paracoccus sp.; assembly: GCF_937873615.1. Taxonomy (GTDB): domain Bacteria; phylum Pseudomonadota; class Alphaproteobacteria; order Rhodobacterales; family Rhodobacteraceae; genus Paracoccus. The sequence goes on along the minus strand of NZ_CALMYP010000034.1, from coordinate 8,656 downwards.
TTCGCCCATATGCTGCTAATCCGCATCCGTCTCGACCAGTTCCAGAACGATCCGTCTGCCGTCGATCACCCGTTTCCCGGCTTCGGAGAAGTTTACCGTGATCCGGTCGCCGACCCGTGATTGCACCTGACCCAGCCCCCATTCGGGCGCGCCGGGATGGCGCACGATCATGCCCGGTTCCAGAAATTCATTCATCCGAAAGCTCCTTTGCCATGGAATACGCCTCTGCCAGGACCCCTGCAATCGCCGATGACAGCAAGGGGTTTGCCGCGCATGTCGTCGCCATGGTCGGCTCGCGACTGTGTCACGATCTGGTTTCGCCGCTTGGCGCCATCGGCAACGGGATCGAGTTGCTGCAGATGGCGGGCGACTGGCCGGGGCTGGCCGACAGCCAGGAGATGCGGCTGATCGAGGATGCGCTGAAGGCGGCGCGGGCGCGGATCAACTGCTTTCGCGTGGCTTTCGGGGCGGCGGGGCGCGCGCAGCGGGTTCCGGCTGCCGAATTTGCGGCGCTTGTCGCGGATATCCAGACCTCCAGCCGGTTGCAGATCCGGCTTGAGACCGAGGGCGATCATGCCCGGGGCGTGGTGAAACTGGTGCTGCTGGCGCTGATGTGCATGGAAACCGCGATGCCCTGGGGCGCGCGCATCACCGTCAGCCAGCAGGGCCGCGACTGGCGGTTGAGCGCCAGGGCAGAGCGGACCCGGCAGGACGCCGCGCTCTGGTCCTCGCTGGATGGCCAGCGGCGCGACAGGCTCGATGCCGCCGCCTCCGAGGTGCATTTCCTGCTGCTGCCGCTGGCAGCGGCGGAGATGCAGCGCAGCATCACCTGGGAGTTGACCGAGACCGGGGCCGAGATCGGATTCTGAGTGCCGGTCCCGCAAGGGTCGTGGCCGTCGCGGGACCGGATTTTCAGGCGCGTGTGGTGCCGTCGCCGGTGACCAGATATTTGAAGCTGGTCAATTGCTCGGCCCCGACCGGGCCGCGCGCATGCATCTTGCCGGTGGCGATGCCGATTTCCGCGCCCATGCCGAATTCGCCGCCATCGGCGAACTGGGTCGAGGCATTGCGCATCAGGATGGCGCTGTCGAGGCGCTGGAAGAAACGCGCGGCGGTGGCGTCACTCTCGGTCAGGATCGATTCGGTATGGCCCGAGCCGTTCTGCCGGATATGGGCAATCGCCCCGTCCACGCCATCGACCAGCCGGACGGCGATGATGCTGTCGAGGAACTCATGGCCGAAATCCTCAGGCCTAGCCGGGACGGTGCCGGCGATCTGGGCCAGATCGCCCTCGGCCCGGACCTCGACGCCGGCATCCAGCAGGTCGCGGATCAGCACATCGCCGTGCTTCGCGTAAAAGGCGCGGTCGATCAGCAGGCATTCGGCGGCCCCGCAGACGCCGGTGCGCCGGGTCTTGGCGTTCACCACCACGCGGCGGGCCTTGTCCAGATCGGCATCGCCATCGGCATAGACATGGCAGATGCCTTCCAGATGCGCGAAGACCGGCACCCGCGCCTCGCGCTGCACCAGCCCGACCAGCCCCTTGCCGCCGCGCGGGATGATCACGTCGATCAGCCCTTGTGCGCGCAGCATCGCCGCCACCGCCTCGCGGTCGCGGGTGGGTACGACCTGGATCGCGGCCTCGGGCAGATTGGCGGCGCGCAGGCCGTCGACCATGCAGGCATGAAGTGCGGCCGACGAATGGATCGAATCGCTGCCGCCGCGCAGGATCACCGCATTGCCGCTTTTCAGCGCCAGTGCCCCGGCATCCGCCGTCACATTGGGCCGGCTTTCATAGATCACGCCCAACACGCCAAGCGGCGTCGCCACGCGCTGGATATGCAGGCCGGTCGGGCGGTCCCATTCGGCCAGCACCCGGCCGACCGGGTCGGGCTGCTCGGCAATCGCGCGCAGGCTGTCGATAATGTCGCGCAGCCGGTCCGGCGTCAGCGTCAGCCGGTCGATCATCGCCTCGGACAGGCCCTTCTTGCGGGCATAGTCGAGGTCTTTCGCATTGGCGGCAAGAATATCCGCCTCGCGGGTTCTGACCGCGTCTGCTGCCGCGATCAGGGCTGCGTGCTTGCGTTCGGCACTGGCGAATGCCAGTTCCGACGCCGCCTCGCGCGCCGCCTTGCCCATCCGGGCAATCAGCGCATCGGAGCTTTCATGAGCGCCGTCCATAATGTCTCCTTCCCGGGGCTTGCCCGGTGAAATGGGGTCACTGCCTTGCGTCGGCAAGTGCCGCGACGCCGGGCAGGTCCTTGCCTTCCATCCATTCAAGGAAGGCACCCCCGGCTGTCGAGATGAAGGTGAAATCGCCGGCCACGCCGGCCTTGTTCAGTGCCGCAACCGTATCGCCGCCACCAGCGACCGAGATCAGCCTGCCCTCGCGGGTCAGCTTCGCCGCCTCTTGCGCCGCGGCATTGGTGGCGGCGTCGAATGGCGGTATCTCGAACGCGCCGAGCGGGCCGTTCCAGATCAGGGTCCTGCAGGCCTCGAAGACGGCGCGCACTTCCGTCACTGTCTGCGGGCCGGCATCGAGGATCATGGCATCGGCCGGGCATTGATCGGCGGGCAGCACCTGCGAGGGGGCATTGGCCTTGAACTCGCTCGCCACGACGATATCGACCGGCAGGTGGATCCGGCAGCCGGTGCGCCCGGCCTTGGCCATGATCTCGCGCGCGGTATCGGCCATGTCACGCTCGGCCAGCGATTTGCCGACCTCGATCCCCTGCGCGACGAGGAAGGTATTGGCCATGCCGCCGCCGATCACCAGGTTGTCGACCTTCTCGATCAGGTTCGACAGCAGGTCCAGCTTGGTCGAGACCTTGGCCCCGCCGACCACGGCCACCACCGGGCGCTGCGCATCGCCAAGGGCGGCATTGAGCGCGTTCAGCTCGGCCTCCATCAGCTTGCCGGCAGCCGAGGGCAACAGCCGCGCCAGCCCCTCGGTCGAGGCATGGGCCCGATGCGCGGCAGAGAATGCGTCATTCACATAGACCTCGCCCAGGGCCGCCAGAGAGGCCGCGAAGGTCGGGTCGTTGCTTTCCTCGCCCGGATAGAAGCGGGTGTTTTCCAGCAGCACCACATCGCCCGGATGCATGGCGGCAACGGCGCGCTTGGCCGGGCCGCCGATGGCTTCCTCGGCGAAGGTCACCTTCTGGCCAAGGGCGGCTTCCAGCGCCGGCACGATCTGGCCAAGCGACATGCTGTCGACGCGCTTGCCCTTGGGACGATCGAAATGGGCCAGCAGCACCGGCTTGCCGCCGGCCTCCTGAATGGCTTTCACGGTCGGGACGATCTTTTCGATCCGCGTGGTATCGGTGACCTGGCCATTCTCGGTCGGGACGTTCAGGTCGACACGGGTCAGCACGACCTTGCCGTTCAGATCCAGATCTTCGATGCGGTTGAATTTCATGTCAGCCTCCGACGAATGTATCAGCCGGTTTGTGGGCCATCCTCACGAGATCGTCAATGTGCGTGACGGCGCACCCCCGCCGTGGCACCCGTGACGGCTTCGTGCGTTGCAGGGCGCGCTGAGAGGGGTTAGCTGTAGCTGCGACCGAAATCAGAGGAGGCCCCCATGGCCGAGATCAAGGATCCCGAAAACACCATCATCGTCGAGCTGAAGGACGGCCCCGTCACCATCGAGCTTCTGCCCGACGTGGCACCCAAGCATTGCGAGCGGATGAAGGAACTGGCCCGCGCCGGTGCCTATGACAACGTGGCTTTCCACCGCGTCATCGACGGCTTCATGGCCCAGACCGGCGATGTCGAGCATGCCAATATGGAAAAGGACTATAACCCGCGTCGCGCCGGCACCGGCGGATCGGAAATGCCGGACCTGCCGGCCGAGTTTTCCAAGCTGCCGCATGACCGTGGCACGCTGGGGGCGGCCCGGTCGCAGAACCCGAACAGTGCCAACAGCCAGTTCTTCATCAATTTCAAGGACAACCATTTCCTGAACGGGCAATACACGGTCTATGGCCGCGTCATCGACGGGATGGAGCATGTCGACAAGATCGTGAAGGGAGAGCCGCCGGCGAACCCGGACCGCATGATCTCGGTCAAGGTGGCTGCCGATGCGTAAGCTGCTGCTGGTTCCCGCCTTCGCCCTGATGGCCGGCGTTGCCATGGCCGAGGGTCTGCCGGGCGTCTCGGACGGCCCCGGCCCGAATCTGGTGATCGAGGTCGCGGATGCCTCGGGCGCGTCGAAAGGCACGATCACGCTGGATCTCTATGCCGACAAGGCCCCCAATCACGTTGCCCGTCTGGTCGAGCTGGCCAAGGCCGGCGCCTATGACGGCATCGTCTTTCACCGGGTGATCGACGGCTTCATGGCCCAGACCGGCGATGTCCAGCATGGCAAGCAGGGTGGCGATACCGCGCTTGCCGGCATGGGCGGCTCTGATCTGCCCGATCTGGCGGCCGAATTCAGCGATGTCTCCTTCCAGCAGGGCACCGTCGGCATGGCCCGCAGCCAAGACCCGAACAGCGCCAACAGCCAGTTCTTCATCGACCTAGCCCCGGCGACCTTCCTCGACGGGCAATATACCGTTGTCGGTCAACTGGTTGACGGCTGGGACGTGCTGAATGCGGTCAAGAAGGGCGACGCCGCCGCCAATGGCGCGGTCGAAGCGCCCGATTACATGCTGAAAGTCAGCGTGGCCGAATAAGCCGCGAGGCATCGTCGATATTGGAAAGGCCCCGGCGAGTCGCGGGGCCTTTTTGCTAACTCAGCCCTTTGCCGTGGCGGGGATGCAGACGCTGCCCTCGAACAGGCGCCGTGCGCTGCGCAGGACGGTGGCGTGCCGGATGCGGATCTGGCCGTCTTGTTCTTCGGTCGCGGCATCGACGCTCATGGTGCCGGACGGGTGGGCAATGCGGATGCTGTCGCCGCCCGCGCGTGCCAGCCTTGCCGCGATGGTGCCGGGCACCCGCACCGCCGAGGCAAGACAAAGCGCCGCCGTCAGGGGAATCGCCTTGTGCGGCTGGCCGACAGACAGGGTGCGGGCGGTGATATCGGCATCAATGGCAGAGAGGCGCTGCCCCGACAGCGTGACCGCCTCATGCGGGGGTGCCAGCATGGCGATCTTCGGAATGCTGATCAGCTTTGCCGCCGCATCCTCATCCGCTGTCAGCCCCATCAGGACCGAGCCGCACCGCCGGATCGCCTCCAACCGCTGCATGAGCGGCGCATTGGCGCCGATTTCGTCGGGCGTCTCGTATCCGCTCAGCCCGAGGCTATGGGCGGTCAGGAAGACCACCGGATTGGCCGAATCGATCAGGCTGACCTCGACCGGGCCGAAGTCCGGCAGTTCGATCTGGTCCACGGCATTCCCGGTCGGCAGCAATCTGCCGGTTTTCGAGCCGCCCGGATCGAGGAAATCCAGCCGGATCGCCGCAGCCGTGCCTGCCACCCCATCCAGCGCGAAATCGCCATGAATGACCGGCAAGCCATCCTCGACCGGGAAGCGCGCCGCGATCAGCTTGGAAGTGTTGGTGTTGTGGATGCGAATGACCGCCTCGCCATCGGCGGGCGGTGGGACCAGCCCTTCCTCGACCGCGAAGGGCCCGATGGCCGAGGACATATTGCCGCAATTGCCGCCGTAATCGACCACGGCCATGTCGATGCCGACCTGACCGAAGGTGTAATCGACATCGGCATCCGGGTGCGAAGACGGCGCGACGATGCAGATCTTCGACAGCGACGAGATCCCGCCGCCCATCCCGTCAAGCTGGCGCATGTTCGGGTCTGGTGATCCCATCGCCGCCAGAAGCGCCGCGTCGCGTACGGGCCCCTCGGGCGGCAGGTCGCGGGCATGGAAGATCAGCCCGTTCGAGGTGCCGCCGCGCATGAAGACCGCCCGAATCCGCTGCTGCTTGGCCATCTGTCCTGCCCTCCGTTCTGCCGGGTCGATCATGGCGATTGGCCGCGCGCCGTCCAGAGCAAAAGGCCGGTTACCTCCGGGCGCGCACCCGCCTATGCTGGACCTGTCCCGATCTGACGGAAGCAAGATGACCACGCTTTACATCGACGCCGATGCCTGCCCCGTGAAAGCCGAGGCCGAGCGCGTCGCCACCCGCTTGCGCCAGCCCATGGTTCTGGTCTGCAATGGCGGGCTGCGGCCCTCTCAGAATCCCTTTGTCCGGCTGGAAATCGTCCCGGAAGGCCCCGATGTCGCCGACAAGTGGATCGCCGAGCATTGCGGGCCGGGCGATGTGGTGGTGACTGCCGATATCCCGCTCGCCGACCGCTGCCTGAAGGCCGGCGCACAGGTGGTCGAACCGAATGGCGAGGTTCTGACGCTGGCCAATATCGGCCCGCGCCTGGCGACGCGCGACCTGATGCAGGACATCCGTTCGGCCAACCCGTTCCATCAGGGCAGCGGCAAGGGGTTCTCCAAGGCCGACCGGGCGCAGTTCCTGCAATCGCTCGACCGGGTGATGGCGGCGGCGATGCGCGTTCAGCCGGGCTGAGCGCGGGCGGGGATGCGTCACATTTTCGCGCGGCATCAAATTCCGATGGTCTTTTCCGAAGAAGCCAAGATAACCTGACCCCAGTCAACCCGGAGGTCAGCCATGCAGCATCGAAACGGTTACAGCAGCACACAGATCGGGCTTCACTGGATCATCGCGATCCTGATCCTGTTCAACTACATTTATAGCGATGGCATGGGCCGCGCCCTGCGCGCCCGGATCGAAGGCAGCCCGGCGACCGAGCTTGAGCTTAATCCTGCCATCCATGTCTGGGTCGGCGTCGCGGTGCTGGTCCTGACGCTGATCCGTCTGGCGCTGCGCGAAACGCGTGGCGTGCCCGAGGCCGGCGGCACCGGGGCGATGCAGCAGGCGGCGATCTGGGGCCACCGGCTGCTTTACTTGCTGATGATCCTCGTGCCGCTTCTGGGCGGGCTGACCTGGTTCGGCAGGATCGGCGGCGCCGGCGATCCGCATGGCGTGCTGGCCAATCTGCTGATGATCGTCGCCGGCGGTCACGCGGTGATGGCGATCTATCACCAGTATTTCATCCGCGACGGGCTGATGAAGCGGATGATGCGCGCCGACGAAAGCTGACGGCAGTCGCATCGGGGCGACCGCCAGATGAAAGGCCGGGACTGATCCCGGCCTTTTTCCTTACCCGATCTGCACCATGCGGTGCTTCTTCTTGCCGACCGAGACTTTCAGCCCCTCGCCGATCAGCCCGACATCGACCTGGGTCTGCGGATCGCTGACCGGCTCGTTGTTCAGGCGCAGCCCGCCTTCGGCGATCAGGCGCTTGGCCTCCTTGCCCGATCCGGTGATGCCGGTCTGCGACAGAAGCTGGATCACCGAGACGGGCAGGGCGTCTGCGGCGATGGTCACGATCTCCAGATCGCCGCCGGCGCCGCCCTGTTCGAAGACCTCGCGGGCGGTGGCCTCGGCCGATGCGGCGGCCTCGGCCCCGTGCAGAAGCGTGGTCACCTCATTGGCGAGGCGGATCTTGCCCTCGTTGATCTCGGACCCTTGCAGCGCGCCCAGCCGGTCGCATTCGTCGACCGGAAGCTCGGTATAAAGCTTCAGGAAACGGCCGACATCGGCATCGGTGGTATTGCGCCAGAACTGCCAGAATTCGTAAGGCGACAGCATGTCGCCATTCAGCCAGATCGCGCCGCCCTGCGACTTGCCCATCTTGCGCCCGTCCGAGGTGGTCAGCAGTGGCGTGGTCAGCCCCCAGACTTCCTTGTCGAGGATGCGGCGGGTCAGATCGACGCCATTGACGATATTGCCCCATTGATCCGAGCCGCCCATCTGCAGCCGGCAATCGTAACGCCGATACTGTTCGAGGAAGTCATAGGCCTGCAGGATCATGTAGTTGAATTCGAGGAAGCTCAGCGATTGCTCGCGATCCAGCCGCGACTTGACGCTTTCGAAGGACAGCATCCGGTTGATGCTGAAATGCCGCCCGATATCGCGCAGGAAATCGAGGTAATTCAGCCCGTCCAGCCATTCGGCATTGTTCAGCATCATGGCCTTGCCGTCGCCGTAATCGAGGTAGCGCGCGAAGACCTGCTGGATATTGTCGATATTCGACTGGATCTGCTCCGGCCCCAGAAGCGGGCGTTCATCGCTGCGGAAGCTGGGATCGCCGACCTTGGTGGTGCCGCCGCCCATCAGCGTGATCGGTCGGTTGCCGGTCTTCTGGAACCAGCGCAGCAGCATGATGTTCAGCAGATGGCCGACATGCAGGCTGGCTGCGGTCGCGTCATAGCCGATATATGCCGTGACCGGCCCGTCAATCAAAGCTTCGTCAAGCGCGCTCAGATCGGTGCAGTCGGCCAGAAAGCCGCGCTCCATGATGATGCGCAGAAAGTCGGATTTTGGGGTCGGTGTCATCTCTTTTTTCCTTATCGATATGCGGCATATATCCGGGCCATGGCCGAAGGAAAAGCGTTGATGGCCAGCGTAAGGCTTGCTGCGCCCTGCAATCTGATCGCTTGCGCGACGCGCGTTCCGCCCCGATTGCGCCATGGCCGATATTTTTCCAAATCGCGCCTTGACGGCTGCGACCGGGCCGCGTAAATCCCCGCTACCCCGGCGGGCGATCATGCCGGGGTTGGTGAGCATGCGGTTGTAGCTCAGTTGGTTAGAGTACCGGCCTGTCACGCCGGGGGTCGCG
>NZ_CALMYP010000033.1 GCF_937873615.1 uncultured Paracoccus sp. | reverse complement strand
TCAACGCTTCAGCGGAACCCAAAACGATTCAGGGTTGCGGCGAAATGCTTTAGCTAGACCGTAAAGCCGGGCGCGAGGCGAAGCCCGCCGACCTCGATCCCCCGCCAGTTCTTCATCGGATCATTGAGCAAGCGACCAACCACCGGATGCGCGGCGTCCAGCACACCCAGATGCACCAGCAGCGCCGTGATCGCGGCCTCCGAGGCGCGGGTGCCGCCATCCTCGATCTTGACCGCAACGCCAAGTTTCCGTTCCGGGACAATGGCCACATAGACCGCCTCGGCCCCGGTCTTGACGGCAACGCGACCGCCGGTCGCGCGCATCAGCTCGGTGCAGGCGCGGCCCTCGCCGGCGACCAGATCGGGATGGGCGCGCATCGCATCGACCAGCCGCGCCATGCCGCGCCCGCGCGCATCATCGGCGGGGTTGGCGAAAGCCGCCATCGTGCGGGCCAGCCCGGTAATCGAGCCGGCGAAGTTCGGGGCCGAACAGCCGTCGATACCGACGCCCGCGATCTCCTCGCCCGAAACCTCGGCGGTGGCCTGCCGGATCGCCTTTTGCAGCGGATGGTCGATCTCGACATATTCGGGGCCGGCCTTGGCGTGCCGGGTCCAGGTCAGGAAGCCCGCATGTTTGCCCGAGCAATTGTTGTGCAACTGGCTCGGCGCATGATCCGAACAACTCAGCCGCTTCGCCTCGGCCTTGTCCCAGGGCCGGTGGCAGCCGCAGCGCAGATCGCCCTCGCCCAGCCCCATGCCGTCCAGCCAATGACCGACCTTCCCGACATGCAGCGCCGCCCCGTTATGAGAGGCGCAGGCCAGCGCCAGCTGTTCCAGCCCCAGACCCGCCGCATCGGCGGCACCCGATTCCAGCAGCGGCAGCGCCTGCACCATCTTGCAGGACGAGCGCGGATAGATGATCGCCGCCGGATCGCCCCAGGCCCCGACGATATCGGTGCCGTCATGGATCACCGCATGGCCGCGATGGACCCCTTCCTGCAACTCGCCGCGCCACAATTCGATCAGTTCTGCCGATGGCATGATTCTGCTTCCCCTCAATTTCCTGACAAATGCGCGATTTCCTGCCAATTGGGGTTTTTTCGCGCCCTTGTTTGGCGTTATCTTGACGTGGATAAGTAACACAGGCCACAGGCATCGTTAAGAAAGCTAAAGGCAGGAGGCAGAACATGATCACCAATACGCTGCGCGGCGCGGCCGCGATCCTTGCAGTCACCGCCAGTCTCTCCGGCGCGGGACTGGCGCAGGAATCCACCAATGTCGTCGCCACGGAAGGCGACTGGACGGTATTCGCGGGCAGCAACCCCAAGGAATGCTGGGCCGTATCGCCGCCCAAATCGACGGTCAACAGCAAGGACGGCCAGCCGGTCGAGGTCCAGCGCGGCGCGATCCGGCTTTACGTCGCCTATCGCCCCGGCGCAGCCGGCGAGGTCAGCTTTACCGGCGGCTATCCGTTCAAGCCCGGCTCGACCGTGGCGGTGGATATCGGCGGGAACAAGTTCGACCTGTTCACCGAGGGCGAGAATGCCTGGACCGGCTCTTCCTCGGAAGATGCCAAGCTGATCGCGGCCTTGCGCGCAGGCTCCAGCGCGACTCTGACGGCCATGTCCTCGCGCGGGACCAAGACCGTCGACACGTTCAGCCTGTCGGGCATTACCGCCGCAACCAACGCGGCCAAGTCGAACTGCCAGTAACGCTTGGGCGGTGCGGCCCCCGGTCCGCATCGCATCGGATTGTTCGGCATGACAACAGGCCCCGCTTGATCGGCGGGGCTTTTTTCACTATGTCTGCTGCCTTCCCAAGGATTCTGCCGCCATGACCGCCCCGATCACGCAAGACGTGCTGACCATTCCGCGCAAGCTGCCCGAAAGCGCGCGCATCAATATCGTGGGCCTCACCCGCGAGCAGCTGCGCGAGGCGCTGATCGCGGCCGGCACGCCTGAACGCCAGGCGAAGATGCGCGTCGGTCAGATCTGGCAGTGGATCTATCACTGGGGTCTGCGCGATTTCGCGCAGATGACCAATCTCGCCAAGGATTACCGCGCGCTTCTGGCCGAAAAATTCGAGATCGGCCTGCCCGAGGTGGTGACGCGGCAGATTTCTGAGGACGGGACCCGCAAATATCTGCTGCGCATCGCCGGCGGCCACGAGGTCGAGGCCGTCTATATCCCCGAGGAAAATCGCGGCACCCTGTGTGTCAGCAGTCAGGTCGGCTGCACGCTGACCTGTTCCTTCTGCCATACCGGCACCCAGAAGCTGGTCCGCAATCTGACGCCGGGCGAGATCGTGGGCCAGGTCATGCTGGTGCGCGACGACCTGGGCGAATGGCCCGAACCCGGCACCCCCAAGGACGAGACCCGGCTGGTCAGCAATGTCGTGCTGATGGGCATGGGCGAGCCGCTCTATAATTTCGACGCCGTGCGCGACGCGATGAAGGTGGTGATGGACAATGAGGGCCTCAGCCTCAGCCGCCGCCGCATCACGCTTTCGACCAGCGGCGTCGTGCCCGAGATCGCCAAGACCGCCGAGGAGATAGGCTGTCAGCTGGCGATCAGCTTCCACGCCACCACCGACGAGGTGCGCGACAGGCTGGTGCCGATCAACAAGAAATGGAACATCGCCACGCTGCTGGATGCGCTGCGCGACTATCCGCGGTTGTCGAACTCGGAACGCATCACCTTCGAATATGTGATGCTCGACGGTGTGAACGACAGCGACGAGGATGCCCGCCGGCTGGTGAAGCTGATCCGTGGCATCCCGGCCAAGATCAACCTGATCCCCTTCAACGAATGGCCGGGCGCGCCCTACAAGCGTTCCAGCTGGGAGCGGATCGAGAAATTCGCCGACATCGTCTACAAGGCCGGCTATGCCAGCCCCATCCGCACCCCGCGCGGCGAGGATATCATGGCTGCCTGCGGTCAGTTGAAATCGGCGACCGAGCGTGGCCGGAAGTCGAAGGCAGAGGTCGAGGCGGAAGCGCGGGCCTGAAGCGGGTCAGCCGGGGATGCGTCAGTCCAGGAACGGGATCGGCAGGCCGAAGGTCTCGGCCAGCAGAACGAAGTTCAGGCCCAGCACCGCGCAGGATGCCACGATGGCAAGGATGCTGAGCAGCGGGCCGATGGCGAAGCTGCCCATCACCTCGCGCCGGCCCGAGAAGTACAGCAGCGCCAGCATCGGCACCGGCAAGGCGATGGACAGGATCACCTGAGAGATCACCAGCGCCTGCGTCGCGTTCACGCCAAGCGCCACCACGGCAAAGGCAGGGATCATGGTCACCAGCCGGCGCAGCCAGATCGGCACCCGGATATGCAGGAAGCCCTGCATGATCATCTGCCCCGCCATCGTCCCCACGACCGAACTGGAAATGCCCGAGGCGATCAGCGAGGTCAGGAAGATCCCGGCGGCGGCGGCCCCCAGAAGTGGCGTGAGGGTGTGATAGGCGGTCTCGATTTCGGCAACGTCGGAATGGCCCTGATGAAAGGCGCTTGCGGCCATCATCACCATGGCCATGTTGACCAGCCCGGCAACGGCGAGGGCCAGCACCACCTCGATATTCGAGAAGCGCAGCAGCTTGCGGCGATCCTGGTCGTCGCGCGGCTGGGCGCGCGACTGCATCAGGCCGGAATGCAGATAGATGGCATGTGGCATGACCGTGGCGCCGATGATGCCCACCGCGATGGTCAGCGCGAAGCTGTCCGGCAAGGCCGGCGTCATCAGGCCAACCCCAGCAGCCGCCCAATCGACCGGTGCGATCAGCACTTCGGCCAGATAGCACAGGCCGATCACCCCGACGAGCGCGCCGATAATCAGCTCCATCGGGCGGAAACCGCGCGATTCGAAGATGAGAATGCCATAGGTCACGATCGCGGTAATCGCCATGCCGACGATCAGCGGCAGGTTGAACAGCAAGGACAGGCCGATGGCGCCGCCCAGAAACTCGGCCAGGTCGGTGGCCATGGCCGCGACCTCGCTGACGGCCCACATCACCCAGACCAGCGGCCGGGGCAGGTTGTCGCGCGACATCTCGGCCAGGTTCTTTCCGGTCACGATCCCCAGCCGCGCCGACAGCGCCTGAAACAGCATCGCGATCAGATTGGCCAGCAGCACCACCCAGAGCAGCGCATAACCGTATCGCGCCCCGGCCTGGATATTCGTCGCGTAATTGCCCGGATCCATATAGGCGACCGAGGCGATGATCGCCGGCCCCGCGAAAAACAGCCGGCTGCGCCAGCCCCGCGCCTCGCCCCGCAGGACGGAAGCGATGCCTTGTTGCGTGCGGAGCGAGGAGTTTGACATTCGGTGCGGCTCATTCATAGCAATGAGATACATAAATAGCTTGTGCTATACTTTTCGCAAGTGGCAAAGTTTCATCTTGCCGCGGCATGTAAAAATTCCCTGTGGAATGTCTCTTTGCATCGGCTATGATTGGCGACGCACCACGACGAAAGGTTGCAATGACCGACTCTGCCAACCGCTTCGCCCGCGCCCGAGAGAAGCAAGCCGCTGCGCTGCTTGAGGATTATGTCGAACTGATCGGCGATCTCATCGCCGAATTCGGCGAGGCCCGCGTCGCCGACATCGCCGAGCGCATGGGCGTGGCCCAACCCACCGCGACAAAATCCATCGCCCGATTGAAGCGCGAGGGGCTGGCGACCTCGCGCCCCTATCGCGGGGTATTCCTGACCGATGCCGGCGCCGCCATGGCCGACCGTGTCCGTGCACGCCACCGGACAGTGGTGGAATTCCTAATTCGGATCGGGGTGCCGGAACACGTGGCGGAACTGGATGCCGAAGGAATCGAACATCACGTCTCGGAAGTGACGCTGCGCCGACTGGCAGGCTTCCTGCGGTCCTGACGCCGGGGGCGATCAGGGCAATCAGGCGGCTTTGGGTCAGAACCCCGCGAATTCTTCGGCGGTCAGATAGGATTTTTGCGTCCCGCGACGGGTGATCGAACTGGCCGCATAGCGCGCCGCCCGATGCAGCGCGGCCGACGCCCCCATGCCTTCGGCCAGGTAATGGGCGAAACTGCCGATGAAGGCGTCGCCGGCGCCGGTGGTATCGACGGGGGTAACCTTCACCGGGGTGATTTCTTCCACGCTGTCTGTCGTCACCAGCCGCGCACCGCGCCCGCCAAGCGTCACGACCACCTGCCCGATGCCCTGCGCGATCAGGTGACGGGCGGCGGTAATGATGTCGTCGTCGGTCTCGGTCGGCATGCCGGTCAGGGTCGCAAGCTCGGTCTCGTTCGGGCAGAAGAAGGACAGGCCGGCCAGCCGCGACACGTCCAGATCTGGCGAGGCCGGGGCCGGGTTCAGGATTGTGGTGATCCCTTTCGACGCGGCCCAGGCGATGGTGTGGTAATTCGCCTCCTGCGGGATTTCGAGCTGCATCAGGATCGCATCGCATTCGGCCAGCGCAGGCGCGGCCTCATCCACCATGGCCGGCGACAGCGCGGCATTGGCGCCCTTGATGATCAGGATCGAATTCTCGCCCGAAGGCTCGACGAAGATCGGTGCCACACCCGAGGATCTGTTGGCGATCACATGGACATGGCCGGTGTCGATGCCGTTATCCTGAAAGTTGCGGATCTGCTGCTGGCCGAACATGTCGTCGCCGATGCAGGTCACCACCGTGACCGATGATCCCAGCCGCGCCGCCGCCACCGCCTGATTGGCACCTTTGCCGCCGAAACCCTGGGCGAAGTCCGTCGCCTCGATGGTTTCGCCGGGAACCGGCATCCGGTCGGTGTAGGTCACCAGGTCGATCATGTTCGACCCGACAACCCCGATACGCCCCTTGCTCATTCCTTGCCCCCCCTTTGCAGGACCACGCGCCCGCTTTTTCCTGTGTGACACAGGACAGGCGCGATGAAAACGCGGCGCAGGCGATAGGCAGACCGGGCAGCCGGAGCCCAGACGAAAACGGCCCGCCCCGAAGGGCAGGCCGCGCATTTTCGTGCCGATGATCCGGTCGCCTCAGACGGCGGCCCTCAGCGCCTCGGCCCGGCCGGTATCTTCCCAGGTGAAGCCGCGATGGGTCTTGCCGGCATAGGTGATATCGACCGGGGCCTTGCCGAAATGGCCATAGGTCGAGGTCGGCCGATAGATCGGGTGCAGCAGGTCCAACTCGCGGATGATGGCGAAGGGGCGCAGGTCGAAGACCTCGCGCACGGCGGCCACGATCTTTTCTGCCGGGACGGTCTCGGTGCCGAAGCAGTTGATCGAGATCGAGGTGGGTTCGGCCACGCCGATCGCATAGCTGACCTGGATCTCGCAACGCTTGGCGAGGCCCGCCGCAACGATGTTCTTGGCCACCCAGCGGCCCGCATAGGCAGCCGAGCGGTCGACCTTCGAGGGGTCCTTGCCGGAGAACGCACCGCCGCCGTGACGGGCCATGCCGCCATAGCTGTCGACGATGATCTTGCGCCCGGTCAGCCCGCAGTCACCCACCGGGCCGCCAATGACGAACTTGCCGGTCGGGTTGATGAAGTACTTGGTGTCGGCGGACAGCCATTCTGCCGGCAGCACCGGCTTGATGATTTCCTCGATCACCGCCTCGCGCAGCTCGTTCAGCCCGATTTCCGGGCTGTGCTGGGTCGAAAGCACCACCGCATCGACCGCGATCGGCTGGCCATCGTCGTTATAGCGGAAGGTCACCTGCGATTTCGCGTCCGGGCGCAGCCAGGGCAGCATCCCGTTGCGGCGCACCTGCGACTGACGTTCCACCAGCCGGTGGGCATAGGTGATCGGCGCCGGCATCAGCACATCGGTTTCATCCGAGGCATAGCCGAACATCAGGCCCTGATCGCCGGCACCCTGCGCCTCAAGGCTTTCACGGTCAACACCCTGATTGATCTCGGGCGACTGCTTGCCGATGATATTGATGACCGAGCAGGTCGAGCCGTCGAAGCCGACATCGGACGAGGTATAGCCGATATCGTTGATGACATCGCGGACGATGGATTCCAGATCGACCCAGGCCGAGGTGGTGATCTCGCCCGAGATGATGGCGACGCCGGTCTTGACCATGGTCTCGCAGGCGACGCGGGCGCGCGGATCCTCGGCGATGATGGCGTCCAGCACCGCGTCGGAAATCTGATCGGCGATCTTGTCGGGATGGCCCTCGGTCACCGATTCCGAGGTGAAGATGTTATACTCGCTCATGGCTCAATACCGATAATGATCCGATTTGAAGGGGCCGTCCTGCGGCACGCCGATGTAATCGGCCTGTTCCGATGACAGTTTCGTCAGCTTCGCACCCACCTTGTCGAGATGCAGCATCGCCACCTTCTCATCCAGATGCTTGGGCAGGATATAGACGCCGGGGGCATATTCGTCACCCTTGGTGAACAGCTCGATCTGGGCCAGCACCTGATTGGTGAAGCTGGCCGACATGACAAAGCTCGGGTGGCCGGTGGCATTGCCGAGGTTCAGCAGGCGGCCCTGGCTCAGCAGGATGATGCGGTTGCCCGAGGGCATCTCGATCATGTCCACCTGATCCTTGATATTGGTCCATTTGTGGTTCTTCAGCGCCGCGACCTGAATTTCGTTATCGAAATGGCCGATATTGCCGACGATGGCCATGTTCTTCATCTGGCGCATATGCTCCAGCCGGATCACGTCCTTGTTGCCGGTCGTGGTCACGAAGATATCGGCGCTGCCGACGACATCTTCCAGCGTCACCACCTCGAACCCGTCCATGGCGGCCTGAAGCGCGCAGATCGGATCGACCTCGGTCACCTTCACCCGGGCCCCGGCCCCGGCCAGCGAGGCTGCCGAGCCCTTGCCGACATCGCCGTAACCGCAGACCACGGCGACCTTGCCGGCCATCATCACGTCGGTGGCGCGGCGAATGCCGTCGACCAGCGATTCCTTGCAGCCGTATTTGTTGTCGAATTTCGACTTGGTGACCGA
>NZ_CALMYP010000032.1 GCF_937873615.1 uncultured Paracoccus sp. | reverse complement strand
CCTTTCGAAGAAGCATGGACCGGATCGCTCATACACAGAAGATCTGACACTCTCGTCAAAGGGGGACAGCGCGGGATACTGGATCAGGGTATAGGCCGCCGCGCCCAGCGCGATGGCGGCGCCATTCCTCAGTATCGCAGCATTGCGGCTGTCTTCGAGCAGCAGGAAAACCAGCGCGAGCACGCCTGCCGAAGGAATGATCGCATAGCGAACCCAGTTGGGCCATTGCAAGCTGGTGCTGACCCCGCCAACCATCTGCGCAAGCTGACTGCCGCCGAATACCAGCGATATTAGCGCAAGAGCGATCAATCCGTCACGAAGGAACTCGGCCCCTCGGCGTGCCTGCGGGGGCAGTTTCTCCAGCATCAGATCGACCGAGACATGCCGCCCGCCATCCCAGGTCGGGAAGTTCGGGATCGGCACCATGAAGTTGCGCCGGGAATAGCCGACCAACCCTTCGACGGAACCCTTGTCGTTCCCCTTGCCGGGGCGCCCGTAGCGGTCCCGGATCACGTAGTGGGACAGCATCTCGCTGAAGAGCTTCGCGCGTCTGCGGGTTCCCTCCGGTTCAATCTTCGCAACAAGGCACCGGTCGTTGTCGAAGAGGATCGACAGCGGCACGGCACCGAAGAACCCAAAGGCATGGACGTGGCCATCCATCCAGGCTTCCGCCGTCGCCGCCGGATACGCACGCACGTAACAGGCATCACTGTGCGGCAGATCCAGAGCGAAGAAGTGCGCCTTCTGCTCAACTCCACCAATCACCACGACCGCTTCGCCGAAATCGGCCTGGGCATGGCCCGGTGCATGATCAAGCGGAACGAACATCTCCCGATGCTGCCGAGCGTGCTCCCGAACATAGTCTTTGATGATGGTGTAGCCGCCCTCAAACCCATGCTCATCTCGGAGCCGTTCGAAGATCCGCTTGGCGCTATGCCGCTGCTTGCGCGGTCGCTCCCGATCCTCCGACAGCCACTGGTCGATGATCCCGGTGAACCCATCCAGTTTCGGCCGCCGGATCGGTGCTGACCGCCGATAGCCGGGTGGGATCGAAAACGCCAAAATCTTCCGAACGCTGTCACGAGATATCCCGAAATGCCGGGCCGCTTCCCGCTGGCTCATGCCTTCTGCGCACGCCAGACGAACCTTGCGATACAAATCCACGGTGAAGATCCTCCCGCCCTCCCTCCGTCAAATAAGGAAAGGCAAAGGTGGACGACTTTTACGCCGCCCGCAGCAGGCTCATCCCGCCGCTACCGTGGACGACTTTCTCACCGCCGCTCTCACTTTCTGAAACTTGCGAAATTTGCGGTCGATCTACCTCACAGAACCGAGCTCATGCCGCCGTCGGCGAAGATCAGTTGCCCGGAGATATAGTTCGACGCATCCGAAGCCAGAAAGATCGCCAGACCGGCCAATTCCTCTGGCCTGCCCCACCGGCGCATCGGCGTGCGCCCCTTGACCCAGGCATCGAAGTCGCGGTTCGAAACCAACGCTTCGTTCATGTCGGTCAGCATGTAGCCCGGTGCGATGGCGTTGGACTGGATGCCCAACTCGCTCCATTCGGCGGCCATCGCCTTGGTGAGCATCTTGATGCCCCCCTTGGCCACGGTATAGGGCGCAACGGTGGCCCGCGCGAGATCCGAGGTCAGCGAGCCGATATTGATCACCTTCCCCTTGCCGCGTGCTGCCATGCGTCTGGCGGCCTCGCGCCCGACGACGAAGGCCGAAGTCAGGTTGACATCGATCACCCGCTGCCAGTCGGCGGTGGCAAGTTCCAGCATCGGCTTGCGGAACTGAATGCCGGCATTGTTCACCAGAATGTCGATCTCTTGCCCTTCTGCGTCGAAGGCGTCGAAGGCCGCGCAGATGGCCGCCTCGTCGGTCACGTCGAACAGCGCCCCCTCGACATCAAAGCCCGCGGCGCGCATATCATCTACCGCCTGCGCAAGACGCGCCTCGTTCGAGCCGTTGATGACTACCCTTGCGCCACAGGCGGCAAGCCCTTCGGCGATGGCGCGGCCAAGACCGCGCGATGAGCCGGTGATCAGGGCGGTGCGCCCGGTCAGGTCGAAAAGCGTCAGGCTCATGCGTCGACCTCCGATTTCCGGACGCTCAGATCGCTGCGCTCGAAGACCGCGGGCAGCAGTTCGGTGCCGAGGCCGGGGCCCTCCATCGGCAGGGCATGGCCGTCGCGGATCACCGGAAGTTCGGTCACCAGTTCCTTGTACCAGCCGGTATAGAAGGCGCGCACCGATTCCTGGATCAGCGTGTTCGGCTGACTGAAGGAACAATGCATGGCGGCGACGAAGCCCACCGGGCCGGTGCAGTCATGGGGCGCGAAGGGGCGGTGATAGGTATCCGCGAGCGCGGCGATCTTGCGGCCTTCGGTCAGCCCGCCGGTCCAGCACAGGTCGACCATGGCGATATGGGTGGCGCCCCGATCCAGCATGTCCTTGTAGGGGAAGCGCGATCCCAGCGTCTCGCTGGCGCAGATCGGGATGGAAGTCGATTGCGCCAGCTCGGCCAGGGCCTGGGCCGAATTCATGCGGATCGGATCCTCGATCCAGAAGGCGCCATAGGGTTCCAGCGCGCGGGCGATCTTCATCGCCATGGGCAGGTTCCACAGCGAATGCATCTCGACCATGATGTCCATCTTGTCGCCGACGCGCTTGCGGATCTTCTCGAACGGGTCGAGCGCGCGGCCCATCTCTTCGGCGCTGATCGACATGCCGCGATTGGCCTGGGCAACCGGGTCGAAGGGCCAGATCTTCATCGCCGTGATGCCGCTTTCCAGCAGGCTTTCGGCAAGTGCCCCGGCATCGGTCATGAAGGCGTTCAGATCTTCATAGGGGCCTTCGTCGCTGCCGATATTCCAGGTATCGACGGGGCGGATATTGTGGCTGCGGACATAGCCGTAGCCGGCACAGGTATTGTAGACGCGCAGCCGGTCGGTGTTCAGCCCGCCCAGCAGGTTATGCACCGGCTGGCCGGTCAGCTTGCCGAACAGGTCCCAGAGTGCGATATCCACCGCCGAGGCCGCGCGATATTCAACCCCGGTCGAGGATTGCGCCATCGGCAGATCGACCATGGTCCGGTTCAGCGCCTCGATCCGGGTCGGGTCCTTGCCGAGAAGCCGGATCGCCAGCGTGTCGTGGATATGCGCCTCGATCGCGGCGGCGCCATAGAAGGTCTCTCCCAGCCCGATCAGGCCCTGATCCGTATGCAGCCGGACCCACAGGACATTCGAGAACTCCTCGGTTCTCAGGGTCTCTATCGCGGTGATTTTCATGCGGCGGCCCCTCCCCGGGCGGGCTCGAATCGAATTGACTTGCAAGATATGCTGTGAAATATCAGAAAACATCATGGGAGGTCGAGGGTGAATTCTCTGACGGAGAAGACGCAGAAGGCAGTAGAGGGCATGGCGGAGGCAGCAATGCTGTCGGGGCCGGCCGATCTGACCGGCATGGCTTATGAGCGCATCGAGGAACTGTTCATCTCGTTGCAGCTCAAGCCGGGAATGAGCCTGCGCACCCAGGATCTGCAGGACCTGACCGGGCTGGGGCGGACGCCGGTGCACCAGGCGGTGCGGCGGCTGGCGGCGGAAACCCTGTTCGAGATTCTGCCTCGCAACGGGCTTTGCGTCGCCCCCATCGACCTTGCCCGCGAGAAGCGGCTGGCGATGCTCAGGCGCGACATGGACCGTTTCGTGCTGAGCGCCGCGATTGCCGGGATGGAGGGCAATCAGCGCGCCCGCCTGGGCCATATCCTGCGCCGCAGCGAGCAGGAGCGCGAGACCATCACGCTCGACCGTTTCAACATATTGGACAAGGCCTTCGATATCCTGATGATTCAGGCCTCGCGGGAACGCTTTCTGGAACGCAGCCTGCGCCCGCTGAAGGCTTTCGCGCGTCGCTCGGGCTATCTCGATATCAGCCGGATCAGCAGGCAGGACGGGCTGCGGGATTCGCTGGATCGTCACATCGCGATCATGCGGGCAGTGATGGATGGCGATGTCGCCTGCGCCTGCGCCATGTCCGACCGGCTGGTCGATCTGGGCGTGGAGATGCTCGACCGGCTGGAACGCGATATCGACCCGGGCCTGCTTGACCTCCGCATCGCCTTGCCCGACGCTTCCGGGCAGGAGGAGGTCTGAAAAGGAAGGCGCTGCGCCCCGAGGCGCGATGCCGGACAAACACCACCCGACAATCAACCAAACTAGGGAGAAGACCATGAAGATCATCCAGGCGGCCACCTTGGCCCTGATGCTGTCCGCAGGCGGTGCGGCGGCGCAGGATTACAGTTTCAAATTCCAGTCCTCGGACCCGGCGGGCAATCCGAATTTCGAGTTCCAGAAGGGCTGGACCGAACTCGTGGCCGAAAAATCGGGCGGCAAGGTTCAGATCGAGCTTCTGCCGGTCGGCTCGGTCGTCGAATATAACGAGACCCTGGACGCGGTTGCAGCCGGTATTCTGGACGGGCAGATCTGCGACAGTTCCTATTGGGCCGGCAAGGACCCGGCCTTCGGGCTGATCTCGAACCCGGTCGGGGCCTGGTCGGACCCCGAGCAGATGATCGACTTCGTCGAGAATGGCGGCGGCAAGGAGCTGATGCAGGAATTGCTGGGCGCTTACGGGCTGCATTTCATCGGCGTCTCGACCCCGGGTCTGGAAGCCTTCGTCTCGCGCGTGCCGCTGGACGGGGTGGATGACCTGAAAGGGGTGAAGATGCGCTCGCCCGAAGGGCCCATCGCCAATGTCTTCGCCGCCGCCGGTGCCTCGCCGGTGAACCTGCCCTCGGCCGAAGTCTTTACCGCGCTCGACAAGGGCGTCGTGGATGCGGCCGATTACTCGGTCTTTTCGGTGAACCAGGCGCAGGGGATGAACGACATCGCCCCGAACCCGGTCTATCCGGGCTTCCACTCGCTGCCGCTGGTCGAGGTGTCGATGAATGCCGCCAAGTGGGACGCGCTGCCCGACGATATCAAGGCCATGCTGGAAGAAACCGTGAAGGAGTTCCAGCAGACCCAGTTGCAAGGCAACCGCGACGCCGATCTTGCCGCAGTGGAACTGGCCAAGCAGAACCCGAAGATCACCGTGCATGACTGGTCGCCCGAGGAACGCGCGAAGTTCCGTGCCCTGGGCGTGGCCGAATGGGAAAAGATCGCCACCCAGTCGCCGATGTCGCAGAAGGTCTTCGACACGCTGACCGCCTATCTGAACGATAAGGGCATGCTGCAATAAGCCGGATCCGGTCGCCCCGCCTGAGGGGCGGCCGGTTTCTTTGAACGGGGGAGGGAGATCGCATGACCGAGCCGTCTCGGAAGGAAGAAATCGACATTGCCGCGACCAGCGAGGGCACGGGCAATATCCCGCCCGAGGCCGGGTTGATGGGGCTGATGGTCGACAAGGCCGGCTATATCTTTGCCGCCGGGATCGTCATATCGGCGGCCATCCTGCTGTCCGAGGTGTTCCTGCGCTATGCGCTGAACAGTCCGACCATCTGGGCGCATGAGACGACGGTGTTCCTGTGCGGCATGGCCTTCGTCTTCGGCGGGCTTTATTGCACCAGCCGCAACAGCCATATCCGGGTGGTGCTGATCTACGACATCCTGCCACCGGGGCTGCGGCGGATCTTCGACATCCTCATCTCGATCTCCTGCGCCATTGCTTCGGGCTTCTTCGCCTATGCGGCCTGGCACATGGTCACCCGCGCGGTCTGGACGCCCTCGGGCGAGATACGGCTGGAAACCACCGGCAGCGCCTGGAGCCCGCCGACGCCCGCGCTCGTCAAGATCTTCATCTTCGTCACCATGGTCCTGCTGGTCGTGCAGTTCCTGATCTTTGCGGTGAACTACGCCCGTCGGGCGAAAGGATAGGCCCATGCTGGATATCGGTTTCAACCTCCAGTCCCTCGGGATCGAATGGGGCACCCTGGTCATGTTCGCGATGCTGGTGCTGCTGCTGCTGACCGGCATGCCGCTGGCCTTCGTCACGCTGCTGGTGGCGCTGATCTTCGCGCTCGGCTGGTTCGGCCCGATGTCGATCCCGCTGATCACCAGCCGGGTCTATTCCTTCGTGATGAACTTCGTCTTCGTCTCGGTGCCGATGTTCGTGCTGATGGCGGCGATCCTCGACCGTTCGGGCATCGCCCGCGACCTGTTCGACGCGATGAAGCTGTTCGCCGGGCGCATCCGCGGCGGGGTGGCCATCCAGACCGTCTTCGTCTCGGTTATCCTTGCTGCCATGTCGGGCATCATCGGCGGCGAGATCGTGCTTCTCGGCCTGCTCGCCCTGCCGCAGATGCTGCGGCTGGGTTACGACCGCAACCTGGCCATCGGCGTGGTCTGCGCGGGCGGCTCGCTCGGCACCATGATCCCGCCTTCGATCGTGCTGATCATCTATGGCCTGACGGCCAATGTCTCGATCGGAGAGCTGTTCACCGCCTCTTTCCTGCCGGGCTTCATGCTCGCGCTGTTCTACTGCGCCTATATCCTGGTGCGCGCCTATGTGACGCCCGGCGCGGTGCCGCCGACCGATCCGACGCCGGTCCCGCGAGAGGAAAAGCTGCGCCTGCTCAAGGGGCTGACGCTGCCGCTTCTGGTGGTGGCTCTGGTGCTGGGCTCGATCTATGGCGGCATCGCTTCGGTGACCGAGGCCTCTGCCGTGGGCGTGGGCGGGGTGCTGCTGTCCACGGTTCTGCGCGGCGAGTTCACCTTCGCCCTACTGCGCGATGCGGCAATGCAGACGCTGGCGACGGTCGGCATGATCGTCTGGATCGGCATCGGCGCCACCGCCATCGTCGGGGTCTATAACCTGATGGGCGGGGTCAAGTTCGTCTCGGACATGATCACTGGAATCTCCGACAATCCGACGGTGATCCTGCTGGTGATGATGGCAATCCTGTTCTTCCTCGGTGCCTTTCTCGACTGGGTCGGGATCGCGCTGCTGACCATGCCGATCTTCGTGCCGATCATCGTCCAGCTTGGCATGGATCCGGTGTGGTTCGGAGTCCTGTTCTGCATGAACATGCAAGTCAGCTTCCTGTCGCCGCCCTTCGGTCCTGCGGCGTTTTATCTTAAATCCGTGGTCCCGCCCGAGATCACGCTGGGGATCATCTTCCGCTCGCTTCTGCCCTTCATCGGCCTGCAGATCCTGGCCATTGCTCTGCTGATCATCTTCCCCGGGATCACCGGACGCTGAGCAGGCGCCCGCTAAAGCGCAATCGCCTGCCGCCGGTCCTTCGCCAGAAGGCTGCGGATCTGGCCGACGATCAGGTCGGCATGCAGCGTCGCCAGGCGGTCGGCCTCGGTCACGTCCTGCGCCTCGATGGCGGCGACCATCTTGGCGTGGCCTCCGGTATCCGTCGATGGCGGCGCGTCGCCATAGGAGGAATAGTAAAGCCGCATGATCCGCCGCCCCTCGTCCAGCAGGCGGCAGAACAACCCGGTGTAATAGGGGTTGCGGCCGGCCTCGGCGATGGCGGCGTGGAAATCGCGGTTGGTGGCGATCATCGCCATGGCGTCGCGATCCGCCAGCGCCTTGTCGAAGGCGGCCTCATGGGCGCGGATGGCGACCAGATCGGCAGGGGTGCGGTTTTCCGCCGCGAGCCGCGTGGTGACGCGATACATCAGCGTCAGCGCGTCGAAGAAGTGGTGCATGTTCAGGAAGTCGATATTCGACACCACGGTCGAGCGGTTCGGCAGCGTCGTCACCAGCCCGTCGCCGGCCAGCCGCACCAGGGCCTCGCGGATCGGGGTGCGCGACATCGACAGGCGCTCGGCCAGCTGGATCTCGTCGATCGGGCTGCCGGGGGGCAGGGTCAGGTCGATGATCTCGTCGCGCAGGATCTCATAGACGAATTTCACGCCCTCGCCGCGTCTGCGTTCGGTTGGCGCTGCCGCCGGTTTCTTGCTCATCGTCGCGCCCTTCCTGTCGACATATTGCATAAAGCGGTGGCGCGGGCAGATCAATGCCGTGTCAGCGCGCGCCCCATGTGTCGGACAGCCGGTAACCCTCGGGCCAGGGATCGTCGGGATCCAGCATGTGCTGGTGAATGCCGGTGATCCAGCCCCGGCCCGAGATCTCGGGCAGGATGGCGGGCGTGTCGCCAAGGGTCGTGGTCCCGACGATCCGCCCGCCGAAGGTCGAGCCGATCAGCGACACGGCGGTCAGGTGGTCGCCCGGTCCCATCTGGCCGCGCGCATGCAGCACCGCCATCCGCGCCGACAGGGCCGTGCCGGTGGGCGAGCGGTCGACCTTGCCGGGCTGGATGGCGACGGCGGCCTTCACGCGCAGGCCTTCGGCCGCGCGTTCCAGCGCGCCGGCGAACAGGCAGAAGCTGAAATGCGTCCAGTCGGGCAGGGTCGGGTGGCGGAACTGCATCTGCTCGTTCGCGGCATTGGTGATGCGCACGCCAAGGCGGGCGATGTCATGGGCCTCGTCCGGGGTCATGGCGAAGCCCATCGCCGCCGGATCGACGAAGACGAAGCTGTCGCCGCCGAAGGCGGTATCGACGCTGAGCGTGCCGATCCCCTCGACCTCCAGCGCCTGATCCAGCGGGCCGGCAAAGCTGGGCAGGTTCTGCACGAAGATCCGCTGCGCCTTGCCATCGCGGCATTCGGCGCGGACCCGGACCAGCCCGCCCGGGGCTTCCAGCACCATGCGGGTTTCCGGCTCCTGCATCGGGATCAGCCCGCCATCCAGCAGCACCGTGGACACGCAGATCGAGTTCGAGCCGGACATCGGCGGCGTGTCCTCGGGTTCCATGATGATGAAGGCGGCATCTGCCTCGGGGTGTTTGGGCGGAACGAGTAGATTCACATGGCGGAAGACACCGCCCCTCGGTTCGTTCAGGACGAAGTTCCGCAAGCGGTCGTCCTGTGCGATCCAGCGGGACTGTTCCCAGATCGTCTCGCCCGGAGGGGGCATGACGCCGCCGACGATGACATCGCCGACCTCGCCCTCGGCATGGGCGGAAATGACGTGGATGGTCTGCTTGCTACGCATGGGCGGGTCCTTCCTTGGGCTGAAGCCAGTCGGGCAGGGTGTTGGGGGCGAAGCCGGTAACGGAGGCCTCGGCGCAGGCGGCCATGCTGCCGAAGCGCAGCGCGCGGCCCGACAGGCCGGGGCCGTAATGGGCGTATTTGCCGGAATTGGTCATTACCGTCTTCGTTTTGGAGGGAAAGACCGGCTCGGTGATCGAGCACCAGCAGAGGTCGGGAATGACCTGCACGCCCAGTTCCGTCAGTGTCGCGAGCGTGCCATCGGTCTCGATTGCCGCGATGATCTCGCGCCCGGCGGTCAGGATGGTCGGTATCTTCACCGGCCAGCCGTTCAGCAGGTGCGCGAAATATCGGCATTCATCGGCCGAGGCATGGGGGCTGCCGATGGCGACCAGATCAACCTGCTCCGGCCCCTGGTTCAGCCTGTGCCATGCGGCCTCAAGGTCCGCGCGGGCGATGCGCAGCGTATCGGCACCCTCGCGCAGCGGCAGCCGGCATTCCGGCGTCGCGCCCTTGACATGCAGCATCGGCGCCGCCGAGGTCGTCCCGAACGCCGCGCACAGCGCCTTGAGGTCGTCCTTCGTCGGGCTGAGCACCGCGATTCCCCGCAAAAGCGGTATCCGATCCGGCGATTTCAGCCCGGCCACATAGCCCACCAGCGGCCAGAAACTGTCATCCGCGCCCATCGGCGGGTCGATCTCCAACACCCGGGCGGGGCGGCGCTCCGGCTCCAGATAGACGCCCGCAAGCGGCGCGCGGCCCGTCATGGCGATGCACAGGTCCAGATAGTCGGGATGCTTCGGCGTCCGCGCACCCAGCACCGTATTGGCATAGATGACGGCGTTGGATTCGGCCCAGGCGATATCCTCGGAACGCGCGGGCCGGTCCTTTAGCAGATAGGGGGCGCAGGTGAAGCTGGGCCGGCAGCCCATGCGCGTATAGGCATCCGCCAGCCGCGAGGCCTGATTGCCGAACAGCAGCGGCACGCCCTGCGCCTGCCAGTTCCGGCGGTCGACCGAGATCGCGTTGATCGTCGTCGGGACGCGGACCTTCGCGCCAAGCGCCTGCATCTTCTCGGCGAAGATCAGGTTGGCCTGATTGGCAAGGATGCAGCCGTCGATATGGCCGCGCGTCACGTCGGTCATTGCCGCGGCCCCCTGCAGCCGCGCCATGGTGCAGATGATCCGCATCGCCAGCGCCGCCGCCTCGCCGTCGTGGCCGGCAAGGATGGCCTCATCCTCGGCGCTCAACGTCAGGGCGCTGTCGGGCATCTCGGCGATGGGCAGCGCGATGCCATCGCCGATGATCGCGCCCTCGGTGATGCTCAGGCGCTCGGCCCGCGCCAGCGCGGCAAGATCCGCGCGCGTGACGCGCAGGACGGGCAGGGTCTGGCCGAACATCTCGGCCCCGATCAGCGCACCCAGCGTCGCCACATCCTCGGCCTCGGAAAAGATCAGCGCGGCGGGGGCGTTCCCGTTCAGCATCAGTTCCAGCATGACGCCAGAGCCGGAGCAGGACCCCCGCGTCGTCGGCATCAAGACCACGCGCCCGTTCAGATCGGCCCGATAGGCCGGGTGGTGTTCGTCGATGACAAAGGCGCTGTCCGGATCGACCCCGCCCCAGAAGCTGAGGCCCTGATCCATGGCCAGAACCGGGCCGGCGCCGGTGCCGGGCAGGATGCGGGTCGCGGTCATTTCACCACGAAACCATGCGCGAAGGGGTCGCGGTCGTCGATGAAGATGGTGTTATAGCCGGTCATTCGCGCCCATCCGGCGATGGAGGGGATGATTGCCTTGCGTCCCGCGACCTCTGTTTCCGCTTCCACCCTTCCCTTGAAGATCGAGCCGATGATGCTCTCGTGCCAGAATTCGTCGCCGACATTCAGCCTGCCCTTGGCGGCCAGTTGCGCCATCCGCGCCGAGGTGCCGGTGCCGCAGGGCGAGCGGTCGATGGCCTTGTCGCCGTAGAAGACCGCATTGCGGGCATGGGCGCCTTCCACTGTCGGCGCGCCGGTCCAGAGGATATGCGACAAGCCGTTGATCTGCGGATGCTCGGGATGGATGAAGTCGTATTTCGCGTTCAGCGCCGCGCGCAGCTTCGGCGAAAACCCGATCAGCTCGCCCGCGCTGAAATCGGCCATGTCGCGAAAATGCGGCTGCGGCTCGACGATGGCGTAGAAATTGCCGCCATAGGCCACGTCCACGGCGATCTCGCCCAGCCCCTCGACCTCGGCCGTCAGCCCCTCGGCGTAAAGGAAGCCGGGGACATTGGTCAGGCGCACCTCCTCGACGAAGCGGCCCTCCTGCACATAGGAGATATCGACCTTGCCGGCCGGGGTCTCGATGGACAGCCGGCCCGGTTCGCGCGGCTGGATCAGGCCGTTTTCGATGCCCATGGTGATGGTGCCGATGGTGCCGTGGCCGCACATGGCAAGACAGCCCGAGGTTTCGATGAACAGCACCGCGACCTCGCAATCCTGCCGCGTCGGCGGATAGAGGATGGTGCCCGACATCATGTCATGGCCGCGCGGTTCGAACATCAGCCCGGTACGGATCCAGTCGAATTCGCGCAGGAAATGGGCGCGCTTTTCCAGCATGTCCGCGCCCTTCAGGCGCGGGCCGCCGCCCGAGACGAGGCGGACCGGGTTGCCGCAGGTGTGGCCGTCGATGCAGGAGAAGGTGTGAACTGCCATGGGATCAGAACCGTGTCGGGGCGAAGGGGGCAAGGTCGATGGCGGGCGTCTGGCCGGTGACCAGATCGGCCACCAGCCGGGCGGTGCCGGCGGATTGGGTCAGGCCCAGATGGCCATGCCCGAAGGCATAGGTGACGCGCGGCGCGCGCGGCGCGCGCCCGATCACCGGCAGGCTGTCGGGCAGCGAGGGGCGGAAACCCATCCATTGCGTCCCGCCTTCGGTTTTCAGGCCGGGCAGAAAGGCCTTCGCCTTCTGCAGCATCGCGTCCGAGCGCCTGTAATTCGGCGGCGCCTCCAGCCCGCCGAGTTCCACCGCGCCGCCGACCCGAATGCCGGTATCCAGCGCCGAGACGACGAAGCCATGCCCGCCGAAGGTCAGTTGCGTGCGCAGATCGAAGGCGCCGGGCGGCAGGGTGGTGTTATAGCCGCGCTCGGTCTCCAGCGGGATGCGGTCGCCGATGGTCTTCGCGATGCGATGCGAGAAGGCGCCGGCGGCCACCACGACATGCGCCGCGCGCCGCCCGTTCAGGGTCACGCCGTCGCTGTCGGGTTGCAGGCCGGCGATTTCGGCCTGCTCGATGCTGCCGCCATTCTGTTGAAAGCGCGCGGCCAGGGCCAGAACGTAATCCTTCGGGTCGGCAATCGAATACCAGCCCGGCGTGAAGGTGCCGTGGGTAAAGCGGGGCGACAGGCCGGGTTGCAGATCGGCCATCTCCTCGGGCGTCATGTGACGGTATTCGATGCCGTGATCGTCGCGCGCCTGCCAGCCCGGTAGTGCTGCACGGAACTCGGCCTCGCTTTCGTAAAGCTGCAGGTTGCCCCGCTTGCGCAGCATGTCGGCGGTGCCGGTCGCCGCCAGAAACGGCTCCAGCGCGTCGCGCGACAGGTCCATCAGCGCGGTCTGCGCAGCGGTCGACTGCGCCACCCGCGCGGGCGAGCAGGCGCGCCAGAAGCGATACATCCAGGGCGCGATCTTCAGCGCATAGGCGGGCGGCACCGACAGCGGCCCCAGCGGGTCCAGCAGCCATTTCGGCGCCTTCTTCAGGATCCCGGGCGAGGCCAGGGGCAGGATATCGCTGAAGGCAAAGGCGCCCGCATTCCCGGCCGAAGCCCCCGCCGCCGGGCCTTCGCGGTCCAGCACCACAACCGACAGCCCGCGCCCCTGCAAAGCCAGCGCCGAGGAGAGGCCGACGACGCCGGCCCCGATCACGATCACATCCGGCTGCGTCATGTCAGTGTGTCGCGGCCAGGAACTGCTGCAGGTTCGGATCCTTCGGCGCCCCGAAAAGCTCGTCCGGGGGGGCGATTTCCGCCATCACGCCCTGATGGAAGAAGGCCACCCGGTCGGACACCTCGCGGGCGAATTTCATCTCATGGGTGACGCAGATCATGGTCATGCCCTCGCTCGCCAGCAGGCGCAGCGTGTCCAGCACCTCGCCCACAAGCTGCGGGTCAAGCGCCGATGTCACCTCGTCGAACAGCATGTAGTCGGGCGACATCGCCAGCGCCCGGGCAATCGCCATGCGCTGCTGCTGCCCGCCCGACAGGCGCGAGGGATAGACATCCAGCTTGTCGCCCAGACCGACATGGCTCAGCTGTTTCACGGCGATCTCGGCGGCTTCGGCCTTGGGGATGCCCTTGACCTTGCGCGGCGCCAGCATGACGTTTTCCTGCACGGTCAGATGCGGGAAGGCGTTCCATTGCTGGAAGACGATGCCGATCTTCTGGCGCAGCTTGTTGAGGTCGGTGGACCTGGCGTGAACCTCGGTCCCGTCGACGGTGATCTTGCCGGCCTGGATCGGCTCCAGCCCGTTGATGCAGGTCAGAAGCGTGGACTTGCCCGACCCGGATCCCCCGATCACGGTCAGCACCTCGCCATTCGCGACCGTCAGGTCGATGCCTTTCAGCACCTCCAGCGGGCCGAAGGATTTGCGGACGTTCTCGATCTCAATCATTGGACCACCGTCTTTCAAGGTAACCGCCGAAACGCGCGACGGGGAAGCTGATGAGGAAGTAGAAGGCGCCGCAGATCGTCAGCAGCAGCAGCGGCTCCTGCAGGCGGGTAATCAGGATCTGCGTGGATTTCAGCAGTTCCGTCACCTGCACGACATAGACGAGGGCAGAGTCCTTCATCACGCCAAGCGCAAGGCCGATCCAGCTTGGCAGCGCCACCCGCGTCGCCAGCGGCATCACGATATGGCGCATGTCCTGCCCCCAGCTCATGCCGAGCGAGCGCGCGGCGCGGCGCAGGGTCAGGGGCACCGCCTCGATCCCGCCGCGCACGATTTCCGCGCAATAGGCGGAAGTATAGAGCGTCAGCACCATGCAGGCGACGCTAAGCCCCGACAGGCCAAGCCGCAGCACCGTGCCCAGGAAGGCATAGGCCAGCACCAGCTGGATCAGCAGCGGGATGGAGCGGAAGATGTCCAGAACGAACATCAGGGGCGCCGACCAGACCGGGCCAAGCTGGTAGCGGATCACCCCGAAGACGATCCCCAGCACGGTGCCCAGAGCGACCGAGATCACGGTGACGAAGATGGTCATCCCCGCGCCCTTGGCAAGGAAGATGAAGTCGTTCAGCGTCAATGCGGTATCGAACATGGCCTACCCCCCTTAGTACCTGAACAGCCGCCGCGAGATCAGCCAGGCGCCGGCCTGGATGATCTTGACGATGACATAGAAGATGACGGCGGCCATGGCGAACAGTTCGAAGGTGCGGAAGGTCAGCGCGTTCAGGTCCTGCGTCACCCCGTAAAGGTCCGAATTCATGCCGACGGTGACGCCGAGCGATGTCATCAGCACCGCCCAGACCATCTGGTTGGTGATGGTCGGGAAGGAAATCCGGATCATCTGCGGCAGCACGATGAAGCGGAAGGCCTGCAGGTCCGACATGCCGAGCGAGCGGCCGGCGCGCGGCTGCGTATCCGGGATCGCCTTCAGTGCGCCACGGAAATTCTCGGCCAGGTAGCCGGCATTGTTGAAGGTGATCCCCAGCAGCAGCGACTGGTAGGGCGAGAGGTGCAGCCCCAGACCCGCCAGCCCGAAATGCGCCATGTAGATCTGGAACAGCGCCGGGGTGTTGCGGGCGATCTCGACCCAGGTCGTGGCGAAGCCGCCGAGGATCCGGTTACCGGATCGCCGGAACAGCGTCAGCAGAATCGCCAGCAGGATACCGATGACCATCGACAGGATCGCCACCTGCATGGTGGTAATCGCGCCGTCCAGCATCTCGGGCAGCTTGGCATAGGCCTGCTTCCACTGGAATCTGTAATTGAACATCTCCGCCCTCCCTGTTTACGGAAAGACGGCGCGGGGGAACCCGCGCCGCCCGTCAGGCGGAAACCTCAGCGATAGACGCCCTTGATGGTCAGGTCGGCCGGCTCGCCCTCGCCGACCCATTTCTTGTAAAGCTCGGCATAGCGGCCGGTGCGGACCTGCTGGTTGATGAACAGGTTCATGTAGTTGATCAGCCCCTGCTCCTCGCGCAGCGCGATCAGCGCGACGTAATCGGGCACCATCGGCGCCTTGTCGACGACCTTGATGCCCGGGAAGTTGCCCGAGGCGACATTGGCCTCGGCCACTTCCACGGTGGACACGGTGGCGTCAAGCTGGCCCTGCGACAGCGCCAGGAAGACATCGGCCTGGTTCTGATAGGGACGGAATTCGCCCTCGCCCCATTCCTTGACCTTGCCTTCCAGCCAGATCGCCTCGTAGGTGCCGGCGGTGGCGCCGACGGTCTTGCCCTTCAGGTCTTCCCAGGTCGCCATCTCGACCTTGTCATTCGCGGTCACGGCGTTCTCGAAGGCGTAATAGGGGATGGTGAAGCCGACGGTCTTCGCGCGTTCCAGCGTGTCCGAGGTCGAGGCGACGCCGACATCGACCTGACCCGAGACAAGCGCCGGGATCCGTTCGGGGAAGGTGGTCTCGACGATTTCGGCCTCGACGCCAAGCGCCTTGGCAAGATCGTTGCAGTAATCCACGTCGAAGCCCTGCGGGTTGTTGCTTGCATCGCGAGAGCCCATCGGCGGGAAGTCCAGCACCACCGCGCAGCGCAGCTTGCCCGAGCCGATGATGTCGTCCAGCTTGTCGGCGAAGGCCGGGCCGGTGATGGCGACGGCCGCGACGGCGGCGATGGTCAGAGCCTTGGTTTTCATTTTATATTCTCCCTGTCTGGTATCCGGATCTGGATGAGACCGATTCCACATGATTTTTATCCGATGTGCCAGTTCGAAAAGCAAATACAAAATACTTTTTGTATGCAAGTCATGCGCGCACGCGTGGCAGTCGAACGGTTGCCATGCAGTTCGAAGGTCATGCGGGATCTCCGGTGCTGGCGTCAGTCATAGCCGGTTGCCCACTTTGCATACATAACGTATACAAGAAATGCAGCTGATCCCCGTCCCGCAGGAGACCGCGATGACCCAGACCTTCACGACCGACGCGCTTGCCGCCATCACCCGCGAGATCTTCATGCGCGCCGGGCTGACGGCCCAGCAAGCCGACCCCGTCGCCGAAGTCATCGTTGCCGGAGAGCGCGACAATTGCAAATCCCACGGCGTCTATCGGATCGAAGGTTGCCTGCGCACACTGGCCGCTGGCAAGGTCAGCCCCGATGCGCAACCGAAGCTGATCGACGATGGCAGCGGCGTTGTCCGCGTCGATGCCGATGCCGGCTTTTCGCCCGCCGCCTTCGCGCTTGGCGCGCCGGTGCTGGCGGAACGCGCCGAAAAACTGGGCGTGGCCGCGCTTGTCATCAACAATTGCACGCATTTTTCCGCGCTCTGGCCCGAAATCGAGACACTGACCGGCATGGGCCTTGCGGCGATGGCGATGTGCCCCAGCTATTCCTCGGTCGCGCCTGCGGGCGGAACGGCGCCGCTTCTGGGCACCAACCCCTTCGCCTTCGGCTGGCCGCGCCCAGGGGCCGCGCCTTATGTCTTCGATTTCGCCACCTCGGTCGTCGCCCGGGGCGAGATCGAATTGCATCGTCAGGCCGGCAAGCCGCTGCCCGAAGGCTGGGCGGTGGACCGCGACGGCAAGCCCACGACCGATCCGCAGGCGGCGCTCGACGGGGCGATGCTGCCTTTTGGTGGGCACAAGGGTTCAGCGATCTCGACCATGATCGAGCTGCTGGCCGGCGCCATGATCGGCGATCTGACCAGTGACGAGGCGCTGGAATATCTCGGCTCGACCGCGATCCTGCCGCATCACGGCGAGCTCATCCTGGCATTTTCCCCGCGTCGCTTCGCCGCCGGACGGCCCGGCGATCCCTTCGCCCGGGCCGAGGCACTTCTGGATGCCATCGCCGGCCAGGGCGCCCGCCTGCCCTCGCAACGCCGCTTTGCTGCCCGCGAAAAGACCGCACGCGACGGGATTACCCTGACGACCGAGGAGGTCGCGATGCTGGAACGCCTGCGCCAAGGCGCCAGCAAAGGCTAGGAAACCGCAACCTTTTTAGACGTCGAGCGGTTGCAGCCCCTGACCGGCCCGCCTAAGATGTTGCAACGCGTGATCGGGAAAGCCTGCAAAACCCTTTGCCGGCCGATCAATTTTTCGTCCTTGGCAATGGTAGTTAAAGAATGACATT
This sequence comes from uncultured Paracoccus sp., assembly GCF_937873615.1. GTDB lineage: Bacteria > Pseudomonadota > Alphaproteobacteria > Rhodobacterales > Rhodobacteraceae > Paracoccus. The sequence goes on along the minus strand of NZ_CALMYP010000032.1, from coordinate 105,237 downwards.
TCTACAGGCTGTCTTGCGCGCATCCGTCCTTGGCGCGATCACCCTGGCCAGTTCCGCATCCGCCCAGGCCCCCGGCGGCGAGGCACCGCCCCCCGCCGTGACCGTGGTCACGATGAAGGCCGAGAACGTGACCCTGACCTCGGCCCTGCCCGGCCGGATCATCGCCTCGGCCGAGGCCGAGCTGCGCCCGCAGGTCAATGGCATCATTGTCGAGCGCAGCTTCGAGGATGGCAGCGAGGTCGCCGAGGGCGATGCGCTGTTCCGCATCGACGCCCGCAGCTATGAAGCAGCCGTCGCCCAGGCCGAGGCCTCGCTGGCGCAGGCCCAGGTGCAGGCCGACGACGCCCGGCGCGAGGCCGACCGCATCGCCGCCCTGCGCAACCGCAGCGTTGCCAGCCAGCAGAATGAGGACAGCGCCATCGCCGCCCGCGACGCCGCCGACGCCGCCGTGAAAGCCGCCGAAGCCGCCGTTGAAACGGCGCGCATCGATCTTGACCGGACCACCATTCGGGCACCGCTCGATGGGGTGATCGGTCTCGCGCTCGTCTCGGAAGGGACGCTTGTTACCTCGGGGCAGGCGACGCCCCTGGCCGTGGTTCGGCGCATCGACCCGGTTCAGGTCGATGTCACCCAGTCGGCGGCCTCGATCATTCGCTGGCAGCGGCAGGGCGCAGATGCCGCGCTGTCGTCCAATACCGACCCCTCGGTGACGCTGAAACTCGCCGATGGCACGGATTACGATCATGCAGGCTCGTTGATGGGGGCAGAACCTCATGTGGACGAGACGACTGGCGTCGTCACCCTGCGGATGGAATTCGCCAATCCCGACAAGCTGTTGCTGCCCGGCATGTATGTGCTGGCGGAAATCCCGCAGGCAATGCTGACCGACATCGTCCTGGCGCCGCAGGAAGGCGTTTCACGCGACCGCCGCGGCCGGCCCATCGCCTATGTCGTCAACGACCAGAACATCGTCGAAGAGCGGATGCTGGACATTGTCCAGGACCACGGCAGCAATTGGGTCGTGCGCGGCGGACTGGCACCGGGCGACCGGCTGATCGTCGAAGGTCTGCAGCGCATCGCCCCCGGCGCACCTGTTACCCCCGAGGAGCGGCAGGATACGCCGCCCGCAGCTGAAGCTCAGCCCGACGCAGCCGGTGGCGACGCACCCGCCGGCAACTGAACCTACACCGCCCGAATTATCGAAGGCAGAGTCATGGCCCGTTTCTTTATTGATCGCCCGGTTTTCGCATGGGTCATCTCGATCATCATCATGGGGATCGGGGTGCTCTCGATCCTGTCGCTGCCGATTGCACAATATCCGCAGATCGCGCCGCCCTCGGTCAGTATCCGCGCCACCTATCCCGGTGCCTCGGCCGAAACCGTGTCGAATACCGTCACCCAGATCATTGAGCAGCAGATGACTGGCCTCGATGGGCTGCGCTATATGTCGTCCAGTTCCACCTCGGCCGGTTCCTCGACCACGACGCTGACCTTCGAGACCGGCACTGACGAGGATATCGCCCAGGTTCAGGTGCAGAACAAGCTGAGCCAGGCGACATCGCTGCTGCCGGAACCCGTGCAGCGGCAGGGGATCTCGGTCGAGAAGGCGACATCGGGCTTTCTGATGGTGGTGGGCCTGATCGGCAGCGAGGAATATGATCAGGTCGATCTGTCCGACTACATGGTCACCAACCTCGTCGACGACCTGAGCCGGGTCGAGGGTATCGGCAGCGTGCAGGTCTTCGGCGCGCAATATGCGATGCGGATATGGCTGGAGCCTTCGCGCCTGGCCGCCTATGAAATCACCCCCTCCGATGTGGTCGCGGCGGTCTCGGCGCAGAACACGCAGATTTCTGCCGGCGCCTTCGGCGACCGCCCGACAGTGCCGGGCCAGCAGTTGAACGCCACCGTCACGGCGCAATCGCTGCTGTCGACGCCCGATGAGTTCCGCAAAATTGTCTTGCGCGCCGACAAGAATGGCGGCCTGGTGTTGCTGCAAGACGTGGCCCAGGTCGAGATCGGCGCCGAATCCTATATCGCCGATGCCACCTATAATGGCCGACCAGCTTCGGGGATGGCGCTCAGCCTTGCGCCCGGCGCCAACGCGCTGGATACCGCCGAACGGGTAAAGGCGCGGATGGAGGAATTCGCCCAGTTCTTCCCCGAAGGCGTCGAATATGTGATCCCCTTCGATACCTCGCCATTCGTGCAGATCTCCATCGAAGAGGTGATCAAGACGCTGATCGAAGCCATCGTGCTGGTCTTCGTGGTGATGTATATCTTCCTGCAAAGCTGGCGGGCGACGCTGATCCCGACGCTGGCGGTTCCCATCGTGCTTCTGGGCACGTTCGGGATCATGGCGGCCTTCGGTTTCACCATCAACACGCTGACCATGCTGGCCATGGTGCTGGCCATCGGCCTTCTGGTCGACGACGCCATCGTCGTGGTCGAAAACGTCGAGCGGATCATGGAGGAAGAGGGGCTTGACCCGCGCGAGGCGACGCGCAAATCCATGGGCCAGATCACCGGCGCGCTGATCGGCATCGCGCTCGTGCTGTCGGCGGTGTTCGTGCCGATGGCCTTCTTCGGCGGCTCGACCGGGGTCATCTATCAGCAATTCGCGATCACCATCGTCTCGGCCATGGGCCTGTCGGTGGTCGTGGCGCTGACACTGACACCGGCACTTTGTGCCTCGATGTTGAAGCCGGCGCATGGGCCGCGCAAAGGTCTCTTCGGCCTGTTCAATCGCGGTTTCGATGCGACGACGCGCGGCTATACCGGCACTGTTGGCTGGGCCGTGCGGCGCCCGCTGCGGGTCCTGCTGATCTATACGGCGCTTGGGGCCGCCATGGTCTTCCTGTTCCTGCGCACGCCGCAGGGCTTCCTGCCCGAGGAAGACCAGGGCATCATGTTCGTGCTGATCCAGGGCCCGACCGGCGCCACGGCCGAGCGGACACAGGCTGTCGTCGACCAGGTCGGAGAGTATTTCACCACCCAGGAAGCCGAATCGGTCGATTCATTCTTCGGCGTCGTCGGCTTCAGCTTCGCCGGCATGGGGCAGAATGTCGGCATGGCCTTCGTGCGCCTCAAGGACTGGGAGGAACGCACCAATCCCGCGCAATCCGTTCAGGCCATCGCCGGGCGCGCCTATGGCCCGCTCAGCCAGATCCGCGACGCCATGGTCTTCCCCATCGTGCCGCCTGCGGTGATCGAGCTTGGCAACGTCTCGGGCTTCGATTTCTACCTGCAGGCACGCGGCGGCCAGACGCATGAGCAGTTGCTGAACGCCCGCAACCAGATGCTCGGCATGGCCGCGCAAAGCCCGCTGCTGACCCAGACCCGACCTTCGGGGCTGGAGGATGCCTCGCAATACCGGCTGAACATCGACTGGCAGAAGGCCGGTGCAATGGGCGTGTCGGCCAGCGATGTGGCGGGGCTTTTGCAGGTCGCCTGGACCGGCGCTTATGTGAACGACTTCATCGACCGTGGCCGGATCAAGAAGGTCTATGTCCAGGGTGCGGCCAACAGCCGCTCGGTGCCGACCGATCTCGACCGGTGGCGCGTGCGCAATTCCTCGGGCGGATTGGTGCCCTTCGCCAATTTCGCCGAGGGTGAATGGACCTTCGGGCCGCAGGGCCTGACGCGCTATAATGGCGTGCCGGCGATGCAATTGCAGGGGATGCCGGTGCCTGGCGTCAGTTCCGGCGATGCCATGGCCGAGATCGAGCGACTGTCGACCCAGCTTCCGCCCGGCTTCAACGTCGCCTGGACCGGCCTTTCGCTTGAGGAACGCGATTCCGGCGACCAGACGACGTTGCTTTACGCTTTGTCACTTGCCGCCGTGTTCCTCTGCCTCGCGGCACTTTACGAAAGCTGGTCGATCCCGCTCGCCGTCATCCTGGTGATGCCGATCGGCGTGTTGGGTGCGTTGCTCGGGGCCTATGTCGGGCGCTTCGACAATGGCGTGTTCTTCCAGGTCGGGCTGCTGACCGTGATCGGCCTGACCGGCAAGAACGCCATCCTGATCGTCGAATTCGCCCGTGAACAATCGCAGGCCGGCACCCCGCTGTTCCGCGCCGTGGTCGAGGCCGCGCGTCAGCGTTTCCGGCCGATCATCATGACCTCCATCGCCTTCTCGCTTGGCGTCACGCCGCTGGTTCTGTCGACCGGCGCCGGCGCTGCGGGCCGCAATGCCATCGGGGCGACGGTGCTCGGCGGGACGCTGATGGCAACCGTGCTGGGCATCGTCTTCGCACCGCTGTTCTATGTGCTGATGCGCCGCCTTCTGGGTCGTGGCGATGTCTTCGACGATCCAGCGCCGAGCCAGCGCTGACCGGCACAATCATACGAATACAACGGGGCGCCAGACCGGCGCCCCTTTTCATTTGGCAACCGAGCCTATGCGCCAGGCCGGCAATTGGCTTGCAGCGACGCGACCGATAGACAATGATCGGCGCGGTTTGACAGGGACAGGGCATGGGTTCACGAGTAAGGGCCGTCGCGGCCGATCTGGCCGGTTGGGGGATCACCGCCTTCGCGCGGCTGCTGACGGCGGTGCAGCCGGTCTGGCAGGGCTTCGACCCGGCCGTGCCGCAGCAGCGCATCTATTTCGCCAACCATGTCAGCCACGGCGATTTCGTGCTGATCTGGACGGTGCTGCCGAAAAGCCAGCGCCGCCGGACAAGGCCGGTCGCCGGCGCCGATTACTGGCGCAAGCCCGGCATCCGCCAGTTCGTTGGCAGCGATGTCTTCAACAGCCTGCTGATCGAGCGCAACCGCGACGGTGTCGAGGACGACCCGATCGCACAAATGGCCTCGGCGCTGGATGAGGGCGCCTCGCTCATCATCTTCCCGGAGGGCACGCGCAACCTGACCGATGCCGAATTGCTGGAGTTCCGGTCCGGCATCTACCGGCTGGCGCGCGCGCGGCCAGAGGTCGACGTGGTGCCGGTCTGGATCGACAATCTCAACCGGGTGCTGCCGAAGGGCAGCTTCGTCCCGGTGCCGCTGATGTGCAAGGTCGTCTTCGGCGCCCCCCTCCATGTCGGCGAGGACGAGGAGAAGGGGGCGTTCCTGACCCGCGCCCGCAGCGCGCTTCTGGCCCTGAAACCCAAGACCGAGGGCGCATGATGGCGAATGTTCATTCCGACCTGTTGGCCACCATTGCCGGGATCGGCGGCGTCCTGATCTTCGCCTCGTTAATCGGCTGGGTTCTGCAGCGGCGCTATTCGCCGAATGGCGAAAACGCGGTGGTCGAGAACCTGAACGACCGCACCCGCGCCTGGTGGGTGATGGCGATCACCATCTCGGTGGCGCTTCTGGGCGGTCGGACCGGGGTGCTGATCCTGTTCTTCATCTGCTCTTTCGCGGCGCTGCGCGAGTTCATGACCCTGACCAATGCCAGCCGCGCCGATCACAATACGCTGGTGGCCGCCTTCTTCGTCGTGCTGCCGGTGCAGTTCTATCTTGTGTGGATCGGCTGGTACGGGATGTATTCGATCTTCATCCCGGTCTATGTCTTCCTGCTTCTGCCCTTCGTTTCGGCCCTGTCGGGCGAGACCAGGAATTTCCTGATCCGCATCTCGGAAATGCAATGGGCGCTGATGATCTGCGTCTTCTGCGTCTCGCATGTGCCGGCGCTGATGAACCTGACGATTCCCGGCCACGAGGGTCGCGGCGTGCTGCTGATCGCCTGGCTGGTGATCACGGTGCAGCTTTCGGACGTGCTGCAATATGTCTGGGGCAAGCTGGCCGGGCGTCACAAGATCGCGCCTCGGCTTTCGCCCTCGAAAACGGTCGAGGGCTTTCTGGGCGGTGCGCTGTCGGCCACGGCCATCGGCATGGCACTGAACTTCATGACCCCGTTCACCCTGTGGCAGGCCGGTTTGATGGGGCTTTGCGTGACCATGATGGGCTTCCTTGGCGGGCTGGTCATGTCGGCGATCAAGCGCGACCGGGGCGTGAAGGACTGGGGTCATGCCATTGCCGGACATGGCGGCTTCATCGACCGGCTGGATTCGGTGCTGTTCGCGGCCCCGATCTATTTCCACCTGCTGCGCTATTACTGGTCGGTCTGATGAACCTGAAAAGCAGCGCGCTGCATATGGCGGTGGCTTTCGCCGGCATGGGGGGCTGGGCGGTCTTCGCCAATCGCGGCCACCCCCTGCCCGAGGCGTTGCTGGCAGGCCTTGTGCAGGGCACGATCTCGGCCCTGATCACGCTTGGCCTGAAACGCATGATCGAGGCCCTGTCGGCCCGCCTGCCCGGTGCGGCCGCGCTGATCCTGCCGCCGCTGCTGGCGGTGGCCGGGTCGGTCCTGCTTCTCAGCCTCATTCACAGCCTTGCCGGCACGCCCGAGATCGCTGCCACCATCGCCGTGCCGGTCTCGGTCACGGCGCTTTATTCCTCGGCCTATTCCTTCACCCTCTGGAGGGCGCGTCATGCCTGAACCCGAAAACCGCCGCCCGCTTGCCAGCCGCCAGACCGGCTGGGCGCAAGGAACCGCCACCTGGCTGGCCGGGACGCGGATCACACCGAACCAGATTTCGCAACTGGCGATGCTGGCGGCGCTGCTGGCCGGGCTGTGCTTCTGGGCGGCAGGCTCTGCCAGCGGCATCGGACGGGTGCTTGCGCTGCTGGCCGGCGCGGGCTTCTGCCAGATCCGGCTGCTTTGCAACCTTTTCGACGGTATGGTCGCGGTCGAGGCCGGGCGCGGCAGCCCCGATGGCGGCTTCTGGAACGAGTTTCCCGACCGCGTGTCGGACGCGCTGATCCTGGTCGGCCTCGGTCTCGGACTGGGAGAGCCGACACTCGGCTGGGCTGCCGCCGGTTTTGCCTTCCTGACCGCTTATGTGCGCGAATTGGGTGTCAATCTGGGTCAGGGCGCCGATTTCTCGGGGCCGATGGCCAAGCAGCACCGCATGGCCGTGGTGACCGCCGGCGCCGTCCTTTCGGTGCTGGAGCCGCTTTGGGGCGGACATGGCGGGGTGCTGCGCGTGGCGCTTTGGGTCGTCGCCCTCGGCGGGGCGCTGACGGTGCTGCGCCGCGCGACCCGGCTGGTGCTGAAGCTGCGTTCGGGTTCTTGAATCGCGCCATGCGTGAGCCTTGCCCTCAAGGCAGCAGCACTGCAAAGATGCCAGGAACAAGGGTGACGGCCTCGCTGCCGGGGGGAACATGAATGTAGCTGCTGCCGACTGGATCGCCGCCGATTGGGGGACGTCGAACCTGCGCCTCTGGGCGATGCGACGGGATGATGTGCTGGAGATGCGAAGCTCGGATCAGGGCATGGGCGCCATGTCCGACCCAGGCGACTTTGCCAAGGAACTGACCCGCTTGACCGAGGGCTGGCCGGCGCTGCCGGTCGTTGCATGTGGCATGGTCGGCGCGCGTCAGGGTTGGGTCGAGGTCCCCTATCGTGCTGCACCCTGTGCCGCTATCCCTTCGCTGACCCCGGTGCCCGGCGACCCCGGCGGTCGGCCGGTTCTGATCGCGGGCGGGGTCATGCAGACCAAACCCGCCGATGTCATGCGTGGCGAGGAGACCCAGATCGCCGGTGTCCTCGCCGCCCGGCCCGATTTCGATGGCGTCATCTGCCTGCCCGGCACCCATACCAAATGGGTGCGCGTTTCGGCCGGTGAGATCTGCCATTTCCAGACCGTCATGACCGGGGAAATCTTTGCCCTGCTCAGCCGTCAATCGGTTTTGCGCCACAGCATGACCGAGAGAAGCTCGGACGCGCGGATCGCAGCCTTTGCCGATGCCGTCGACACCGCGTTGTCGCGCCCGCATCAGGCCTGGGCGCAGCTGTTCCGGCTGCGCGCTGCGGGCCTGATCGGCACGCAGGCACCCGGCGCGGCGGAAGGTGCCTTGTCTGGATTGCTGATCGGGCTGGATCTGGGTGCGGCGCGATCCTATTGGCTGGGCGAGCAGGTGCTGATCATCGGCGCCCCACGTCTTTCGGCGCTTTACGCCTCGGCGCTCGAACAGCAGGGGGCCACCCCTGTCATCGGCGATGCCGACACCGCAACCCGCGCCGGGCTTCACGCCGCATGGCGCAATTATCAAGGCCAGTCATGACCCGTCCCATCGTCGCCATCCTGCGCGGGATCACCCCGCCCGAGGCTGTTGCCACAGCGCAAAGCCTGATCGCCAACGGCATTACCTTGATCGAAGTGCCGCTGAACTCTCCCGATGCGTTCGACAGCATCGCACGGATGATCGACGCCTTCGGCACTCAGGCCGAGATCGGCGCCGGCACCGTCCTGCGTCCAGCCGAGGTCACGCAACTGGCGGCAATCGGCGGCAAGCTGGTTGTGTCGCCAAACTGCAACCCCGATGTCATCCGCGCCACCCGGCAGGCAGGACTGGCCAGCTATCCCGGTGTCATGACCCCGAGCGAGGCCTTTGCCGCGCTCGACGCCGGCGCCACCGCGCTGAAACTGTTCCCCGGAGAGTTGATCGGCCCGACCGGGTTGAAGGCAATGCGCGCCGTCCTGCCAGCCGGGACGGATTGCTATGCCGTGGGCGGGGTCAATGCCGACACGATGCGGGACTGGATCGCGGCAGGCGCGACCGGGATCGGCGTCGGCACCGGTATCTTCCGTCCCGGCGACAGCCCGGAGACGGTGGGCGCCCGCGCTGCCGATCTGGTCCGGCTCTGGGACGCCGCCAAGGGATAGGGGTCTATCCCTGCGGGGTCATGGCCTTGCGCTGACGGTTGCGTTCCAGCCCCAACTGACGCTCGCGCCAGATGATCAGGATCCCGGCAAGGATCACCAGCGAAGCGCCGGCCAGCATGACCGGTGTCGCCGCCTCGTCAAACAGGAACCAGCCGATGGCGACGGAAAGCAGCATCGAAACATATTCGAAAGGTGCGATCAGCGAGGCCTCGCCGAAGCGATAGGCCGATGTCAGCAGGATCTGCCCGATCCCGCCCAGCAGCCCGGTCGCGATCAGCAGCGCCAATGTCATCGCATCGGGCAGGACCCAGCCGAAAGGCAACGTCAGCAGACCAAGCACCGAGGAGGTGGCCGAAAACCAGAAAACGATGGCGGCGGTCTGTTCCTGCTGCACCATCTTGCGCACGAAAACCTGCGCCAGTGCCGCACAGGCCGCGCCGGCAAGCGCCACCACGGCGCCGAGCGTATGGCGGAAATCGGCCTCTTCCCCAAGCAGGCCAAGTTGTGGCGACAGTACGATCAGCACCCCGGAAAGACCGAGCGCCACCATGGACAGCCGGAACAGCCGGACGTTCTCGCCCAGAAACATCGCCGCGAAGACCACGACCAGCAGGGGTGCGGCATAGCCGATGGCGATGGCTTCCGGGAAAGGCAGCAGCGACAGCGCCCAGAAGTTCAGCGCCATGGCCGAGGTGCCGGCAATCCCGCGATAAAAATGCTCCATCGGGCGGGAGGTGCGCAATCCGGTGTGCAGTTCCTTGCGCCATGCCAGCCAGAGCAGGATCACCGGGATGGCAAAGAAGGAGCGGAAAAAGACCTGTTGGCCCGGTGGCACGCCAAGCCCGCCGTCCGACGTTGCCTTGACGATGGCCGCCATCACCGTGAAGACGAGCACGCTGAAGCATTTCAACAGGATGCCGCGAATGGGGCTGTCCATGGCGAGGCCGGGTCCATTGGTCAGGAATGCTGTCCTGCCTGCCTATGCCCCATCACTCCGGGGGTCAATGGGTAACTCTTTGTGACGGCCGGGGCCAAAGGGTTGGGCGGGCCTCAGGTTTCGCGATGAACCGGGGTTGCGGCCAGCGGCGTGATGCGGGCGCAGTCGCTTTCGGTGACGGGTTGCAGCTTCATGCGCTGACGCAGGTGGCGCGAAATGCTGTCGATCCCGGCGCTGAGCAGGGCGATGACGATCAGGATCGCCACGGCACGATCGACGCGCAGTTCCGACAGCGCGCTGTCGATGAAGAAACCCAGCGTGGCGATGCCGAGAATGCCCATCACCGCGCTTTCGCGCAGGATGATCTCCCACCGGTAAAGGCAGAGGGCGAGGAAGCTGCCGAACAGCCTCGGCACCAGTTCCCAGCCCCAGAGCACCCAGCCGCGCGGGGCATCGGGACGCAATCCGGGGGCGACGGCATCGGCCTCTCGCCCGACCAGATGGCCGATGATGGCGCCATTATGCAGGCCGAGGGCGAGGATCGCGGGCAGAAGCGAGGGGCCGAAGATCTGCAGGAACAGATAGGCCAGCATGTATTCCGGCAGGCTGCGCAGCACGACAAGGAACAGATGCCCGGTCAGCCGCCCGATGCGGCCGGTGACGGCGGGCACGGTCAGCCCGAAGGACAGGAAGGCCACCGCCCCGGTCAGGACAAGCGCGATCTGGGTGGCGATCAGCGTGTTCCACAGGCCGGGCAGGATCTCGGCCATGGTCAGCGCGCGCAGCCAGTCCAGCAGCCCGGCCAGCCCCTCGCCGTTGCGCAGGGGGGCGGGCACGATGTCCTCGCTCAGGAAGCGCCACAGCGCGCCGTCGCCCATCGGGGGCGCCTTTACCGTTGCCAGAAGGGCGAAGGCGGCGACGATCCAGAACGGCGCCAGACGCGGCCGCATCCACAGCCGGATCGAGGCGATGAGCAGGATATAGCAGATCAGGATCGCCGAGGCGGCGCCGTAATCGCCCTTGCGGAAGAAGCTGTCCAGCTGAAAGCCGAGCGTCGGCAGCCCGATGAAGCCGATCACGGCACTGGCGCGCATCCCGCATTCCAGCCGGTAGAGCGTATAGGCCGTCATCGGCGCGCGGATCAGCGGCAGGCAGGCATAAAGAAAGCGCGACACCGCGTCGGTCCTCGGCGGCAGGGCATTGCGGGGGCGGGGGTCGGCTTCCTCGATCTGCTCGGCGAAGATCTTGGCGAAGATGCCGGCATAGGGCAGGGCGAGCGCCAGCACGCCCGCCGGCGCGCCGATGCCGATGGCCTGGATCAGCAGCAGCGCCCAGAAGATCTCATGGACCGAGCGCAGCGCGATGCAGAAGGCGCGGATGGCGCGGCGATCATAGAAGGGCGCCATGACGAAGCCCGCCGCCGCACCAAGCGCCACGCCCGCCACGGCGAAGGCGACGGTCAAGGCCAGCGAATGGGCCAGCGTCTCGACCGCGCCGAAATCGGGCCGGGCAAAACCGGCCAGCATCCGCCCCAGCAGCGGCCATGGGTCATGCCCGGCAACCGAGAGATCCGCGAAGGGCAGCAGGATCAGCGCCACGCCCAGAAACAGCGCGGTGACGAAGCCGGGGGACAGACGCTCAGCCATAGAGGCGGTCGATCCGGTCTTGCGCGATCTCGGCCGCCGGCGCATCGAAGCGGATGCGCCCGCCCTGCAACCCGACGATGCGGGTGGCGAAACTGCGGGCCAGGTCCACGTCGTGCAGGGCGATCATCGCGGTCTCGAAGCGGGCGGCGATCATCGCCATGATCTCGCGCGCCTGCATGGCATCGACAGCCGAGACCGGTTCATCGGCGACGATCACCGCGCCGCCGCGATAGAGCGCGCGGGCAAGGGCGGTCCGCTGGCGCTGCCCGCCGGACAGCGCCTCGACCGGGCGGCTGGCGGAATCCAGCAGCCCGAGCGGGGCCAGCACCGCGTCGATATCCGCGCGCAGCGCCTGCGGCAGATGCACCAGCCGGCCCAGATTGGTCAGCGCGCCGTGATCGTCCAGCCGGCCCATATAGGTATTGCGCCGCACCGAAAGCTGCGGCACCAGCCCGTGATCCTGCGGCACCAGGGCAACCCGTTCGCCGCCCGCCACCAGTTGCGCATGGATCGCCGCCAGCAAGGTCGACTTGCCCGCGCCCGACGGGCCGAGCAGCACGACACGCTCGCCCGCCTGCAGGGTCAGGTTCACGCCCCGCAGCACCGGCGTCGTGCCGTAACCGAGTGTCGCCCCGTCGAGCCGTGCCTTCATTCCAAGAGGCCCAGCTCCTTGCCGACCGTCTCGATCGGGGCGTAATCCGCGTTGCTGGCCGGGATGAAGCCGGAACGCGGGAAGCTGGCCAGAAGGTCGGGATCGGTCATGCCGATCAGCGCCGCCTGCACGCGGTCGGTGAAGCCCTCGCCGAAGCGGGCATCGACATCGCCGCGTATGGTCCAACTGTAGTCGGGATAGGGCGGGGTCTTCCAGATTATCTTCGCGGTCTCGATCTCGGGCAGGCCGTCGGTGACCGCCTTGTCATAGACCGAGAAATTCAGCGCCCCGATCTCGTATGCCCCGGTCGAGACCAGCCGCAGCGTCTGGCTGTGATCGCCGGAAAATCCGACGCGGCTGAAGAATTCTTCGGGCGCCTTGCCGGTTTCCTCGCGGATGTAGAAATCCGGCATCAACCGCCCCGAGGTCGAGGTCTTGGCGCCGAAGGTGAAGCTGTGGCCCTCCATCTCCATCGGGAAGGCGTCGGAAGCGGTCAGGCCGGTTTCGGCATTGGCGATGAAATAGGTGACGAATTCGCGGTCCTCGGCCCCTTGCGCGATGGCGCGCGCCCCGGGCGAGACCATGCGCGCCTGCACCCCGGTCAGCCCGCCGAACCAGGCCAGCTGGATCTGGTCGTTGCGGAATGCGGTGACCGAGGCGGCGTAGCTTTTGACCGGCACGAACTCGACATCGACGCCGAGCTCGCCTGCAAGGTAATCTGCGACCTTGTCGAAACGCGCCTTTAAGGCGGTGTCATCCTCGTCCGGGATGGCCGAGAAATAGAGCGTCTCTGCCTCTGCGGCGGAAAGGCCGGCCAGCAATATGGCGGCGGAGAGAAGGGTGCGAAGGGACATGCGGCTTCGTTCTCCTGATTGTCGTTGTAGCCAGCGTTGCTGGCGCGAAGCGCCGCTGACCCGGGAAGGCAGCAGGGCCCGAATGGTTCAGCGATATAGCCGAAACATCCGGGCCCAAGCCATGCCATGTTGTCATGCGGTACGTCTTACCGGAACTTCGCGTTCCGGTTGCCGATCAGCTTCAGGCGCAGCGCATTCAGCTTGATGAAGCCGGCTGCGTCCTTCTGGTCGTAAGCGCCGGCATCGTCCTCGAAGGTCACATGCGCTTCGGAGTAAAGCGAGTGATCCGACCAGCGACCGACGGTGTTGACGCTGCCCTTGTAGAGCTTCAGCCGCACCGTGCCGGTGACATGTTCCTGGCTTTTGTCGATCAGGGCCTGCAGCATTTCGCGCTCGGGCGAGAACCAGAAACCGTTATAGATCAGCTCGGCATAGCGCGGCATCAGGCTGTCTTTCAGATGGCCCGCGCCGGCATCCAGTGTGATCTGCTCGATCCCGCGATGGGCTTCCAGCAGGATGGTGCCGCCCGGGGTCTCGTAGATGCCGCGCGACTTCATCCCGACGAAGCGGTTCTCGACGAAATCCAGCCGGCCGATGCCATGCTTGCGACCGTATTCGTTCAGATCGGTCAGGATCGTGGCCGGCGACAGGGTTTTGCCGTTGATGGCGACGGCATCGCCCTTCTCAAACGTGATCTCGATATATTCCGGCGAGTCGGGCGCGTCTTCGGGGTTCACCGTGCGCTGATAGACGTAATCGGGCGCCTCATCCGCCGGGTTTTCCAGCGCCTTGCCTTCGGATGAGGTGTGCAGCAGGTTCGCATCGACGCTGAACGGCGCTTCGCCGCGCTTGTCCTTGGCGATCGGGATCTGGTTCTGTTCGGCGAATTCGATCAGCTTGGTGCGGCTTGACAGGTTCCATTCCCGCCAGGGCGCGATCACCCGGATCGAAGGATCGAGCGCATAGGCCGACAGTTCGAACCGGACCTGATCGTTGCCCTTGCCGGTGGCGCCATGGGCGACCGCGTCGGCGCCGTGTTCATGGGCGATTTCCACCAGCCGCTTCGAGATCAGCGGCCGGGCAATCGAGGTGCCAAGCAGATAGAGCCCTTCATAGACGGCATTGGCGCGGAACATCGGGAAGACGAAATCGCGCACGAATTCCTCGCGCAGGTCGTCGATATGGATGTTTTCCGGCTTGATGCCCAGCAGTTCGGCCTTCTGGCGCGCCGGTTCCAGCTCTTCGCCCTGACCGAGATCGGCGGTGAAGGTGATCACCTCGCAGCCATATTCGGTCTGCAGCCATTTCAGGATGATCGAGGTGTCGAGGCCCCCGGAATAGGCGAGCACGACTTTTTTCGGCGCGGTCATGGCGTGTCCTTTCTGATTTGGCCTTGGATTATGCGGATTCGGGCCTTCTCACAAGGGCCGGAGCGCGCATAAACCGCTGTCGGGATGCGGGTTCAGATCAGGAACTGGGCCAGCAATTCGTCGCGGGTGATATCCTGATAGGCGAAGCCGCCTTCGGTCAGCCGGGCCATAAGTGCGGTCAGGTTGGCCGGCTCCGAGGTTTCGATCCCGATCAGGACCGAGCCGAAATTCCGTGCCGATTTCTTCAGATATTCGAAGCGGGCGATATCGTCATCGGGGCCAAGCAGCATGAGGAAATCGCGCAGGGCGCCGGGGCGCTGCGGCAGGCGCAGGATGAAATACTTCTTGAGCCCGGCGAAGCGTTGGGCGCGTTCCTTGACTTCGGGCAGGCGCTCGAAATCGAAATTGCCGCCGGAACAGATGCAGACGACGCGGCGACCGGTCAGTTGCCCGCGCTCGGCCAGGTCCTGCAGCACATCGACGGCAAGCGCGCCCGCCGGTTCCAGCACGATGCCCTCGACATTCAGCATCTCCAGTATGGTGATGCTCAGCCTATCTTCGGGCGCGGTCAGGACCTGTTCGGGCGAGAAATGCTTAAGCTGCGCGAAGGGCAGGTCGCCGATGCGGGCGACGGCGGCGCCATCGACGAAACTGTCCACCGCGGGCAGGGTGATCTGGCCGCCGGCTTCCAGCGCGCCTTTCAGGCTGGCGCCGCCGCGTGGCTCGGCAAAGACGAACTGCGCGCCCGGCGCGGCTGCCTCAAGATAGCGGGTCACCCCCGCCGACAAGCCGCCACCGCCGACCGGCAGCACCACCAGATCGGGCGCGCCGGGTAGCTGTTCCAGCATTTCGCGGGCCACCGTTGCCTGCCCCTCGATCACGTCGAGCGAATCGAAGGGCGACAGAAACGTCGCGCCTTCCCGGCCCGAGAAGGTCTGTGCGGCGGCAAGTGTCTGGTCGAAATAATCGCCGGTCAGCACGATTTCGATACTGTCGCCGCCGAAGATGCGGGTCTTGTCGATCTTCTGCTTGGGCGTGGTCACCGGCATGAAGATGGTGCCACGCGCGCCGAAATGCCGGCAGGCAAAGGCCACGCCCTGCGCGTGATTGCCGGCACTGGCGCAGACGAAATGGCGCGTGCTGCCAGCGGTGATGGCCTTGCGCATGGCGTTGAAAGCCCCGCGCAGCTTATAGCTGCGCACCGGGGTCAGGTCCTCGCGCTTCAGCCAGATCTCGGCACCGTAACGGGCCGAGAGGTGGTCGTTCAACTGCAAGGGCGTAGCCGGAAAGAGGTCGCGCAGGGCGGCTTCGGCTGCGGCAACGTCGGTGATGAAATCGGCCATGCGGACCCCCATGAATGCGCTGTCAGCGTTTGCATGATGGAAGGGTGGGGTCAATGCGGGGCGCAGTCCTGCGGGGCCGACAATCAGAGACGATCTTGAGCAGGAAAAACTACGCCGATGATCGAAGGGCCGGTTTGGCGGAAGCAGATTGCAGCCGCCCCGAGCCGTTCATCCCTTTTTCTGCTGTCTGAAATGATGGATCGCCGCCACCGCAGCCGAGGCCAGGCGCGACATCGCCCCGTCCGAGCGGGAGTTCAGGATCACCGGCACCTGTGCACCGACGACCAGACCCGCCGCCTCGGCATGGCTGATATAGGATAGCTGCTTTGCCAACATATTGCCGGCGTCGATCCCCGGCACCACCAGGATGTTGGCGCGCCCGGCCACGTCGCCCTTCAGCCCCTTGGTGCGCGCCGCGCCCATGTCGACGGCATTGTCCATGGCCAGCGGCCCATCGACCGCACCACCCTTGATCTGCCCGCGTTCGGCCATTTTCGACAGCAGCGCGGCATCGACCGAGGACTGGATATCGGGATTGACCGTCTCGACCGCCGAAAGGATGCCGGCTCGCGGCTCCAGCCCCAGCGAGGCGGCGAGTTCGATGGCATTCTGGGTGATGTCCATCTTGGTCTTCAGGTCCGGGGCAATATTGATCGCGGCATCGGTGACCAGAAGCGGTTCGGGTTCGCCCGGCACGTCCATGACGAAGACATGGGTAAAGCGCCGCCCGCTGCGCAGGCCGGTATCCCTGTCGACCATGGCGCGCAGCAGGTCGTCGGTATGCAGATGGCCCTTCATCACCGCATTGGCGCGGCCCTCGCGGGCCAGTTGGCAGGCGATGCGGGCGGCGCCGGTATCGGTCGGCTCGTCGATGATCTCGATCCCGGTCAGGTCGCGGCCGATGGTTTCGGCGGCGGCGCGGATTCGGGCGGCATCCCCGATCAGGATCGGGGTGATGATGCTGTCATCGGCGGCCAGAAGCGCGCCGTTCAGCGTTTCCGCCGTCACCGGGCAGACCACGGCGGTGATCAGCGCGGGCAGGGGGGTGGCCTGGGCGATCAGCGCCTCGAAATGGCGGTGACGCTGCACCAGCAGGCCCGGGATATGCACGTCCTCGGCGGTGTATTTACGCATCGGTGCCATCACCTGCGCCTCGCCATTGACGATCATGGCATCGTCATTACAGCGGATAACCTCGGTCCTCAGCGTGATCAGGCCGTTGGTTTCCTTGTCGACCACCGTCACCCGGGCCAGCAACTCCTCGCCGGCATGGGCGCGCTCGAGGAAGGAGAGCGTCTGGTTGCGATAAAGCGTCCCCGGCCCCGGCAGGATCGAGCCGAGAACCCCGGCGATCAGGCTGGCGGTGAACATGCCCGGCGCCATTTCCTCGGGCGTGCCGTCGCCATCGGTATCGAAGCCGGGCAGGTGCAGCGTGTTGTAATTCCCCGAGGCCGCCGCAAAGACGATCAGGTCGTCCTGGGTGATGAGACGGCGCAACTCGGCCGTATCGCCCACCTGCAATTCGTCGAAGGTCCTGTTCTCAAGCCGCATGGGGCGCTCCTGTCCGGGATGGTGGCTGCGGCAGGGTTGTCGGCGCAAGGGCGGGCAAGGTCAAGCTGCGCAAAGACAAACCGCCGCGTCATGAGCAGGCGCGGCGGTTCATCTGTTCGTGAGCGCGGGTCTCAGGGGTTGATCACCACCGGCACGCCGGTTGTCAGCATGGCATAGATTTCCTCGATCTCGGCATCCTCGACGGCGATACAGCCGGCGGTCCAGTCGGCCTTGCCCGCGCGCCGCGCGGCCTCTCCGTCGCGGCCGCGACCGTGGAAGAAGATGTCGCCACCGGGCCTGCGGCCAAGCGACATGGCGCGGGCGGAATCATCGGGGCGGGGATAGTTGATGCCGACCGAGAGGTGATAGGCGCTGCGCGGGTTGAAGCGGTCTATGAAATAGATGCCTTCCGGTGTCTTGCCATCACCTTCGAACTGTTTGCGGCCCTTGGGTTGGTTGCCCAAGTCGACATCGTAGGATTTCAGGATCGTCTTGCCGGACAGAAGATACATCTTCCGGTCGGACTTGTTGACCACGACCTGCGTGACCTGCGGGCCGGTATAGCTGAGAAAACGGGGCGGACCCGAGTTGAGCGGTGCGCTGTCGCCGCCGCAAGCCGCCAGAATAGCAAGAAAAGCCAGGGCAAGCCCGGCACGTATCGCACGAATCATCACTGCCTCATCCCACGCTTATGTTAGCGTTTCATGCCCCCGCGTTACCATCTTCGGCGGATTTTCGCCAGTCTCAAAGATATCAGGACGCAAGTGAAATCAGCCCATATGTCGTGGCGGCCACGCTTCCCGCGCCGGGCAGGGTGACCGCCCAGGCAGCGAGCGTCGTCCAGACATGGCTGCGCCGGACCAACTGCCGGCGCTTCAGTTCTTCCATGGGCAGCGATTTTCGGGCTTTGCGGCGGAAACGATCCTCCCATTCGCGATAGAAGCCGACGCCGAAGATGCCGCCGACTGCGCAATGCGTGGTCGAGACTGGCAGCCCGAGCGCCGAGCAGGTCAGCACCGTCGCCGCCGCCGCCAGTGCCGCGCAGAAGGCGCGCGAGGGGTTCAGCCGGGTGATCGACATGCCGACCATGCGCACCAGCCGGCGTCCGAAGACGAAGGACCCCGCCGCGATGCTGAGCGCGGCAAGCGCTATGGTGCCAAGCGACAGGCCGGTTCCCCCGGTCCGGTCCAGCAGCACCGACAGCGGGCCGGCGATATTGGCGACATCGTTGGCACCATGGGCAAAGCCGGAAAGCAGCGCGGTCAGGACCAGCGGTCCGCTCAGCAGGCGTTTCAGCGTGACCTTGTGATCGCGGTCGCTGCGCAATTCCTGTTCCAGCTGCAGCCGCGCGGCCAAGCCGGCGGCGACACCGAGCCCTGCCGCGATCATAAGCTGCGGCGGATCGAGCGGCGCATCCTTGATCAGCCGGGCGATATAGATTGCAAAGACCGCGCCCGTGGTGCCGATCAGCAATGGCAACCAGATGCGCGC
Source organism: uncultured Paracoccus sp. (assembly GCF_937873615.1). Classification (GTDB taxonomy): domain Bacteria; phylum Pseudomonadota; class Alphaproteobacteria; order Rhodobacterales; family Rhodobacteraceae; genus Paracoccus. The sequence continues at coordinate 86,715 of NZ_CALMYP010000032.1, read as the reverse complement.
GGCGGCGGCGCGGTCGGCGGCGAAATGCACCCTCCAGCGCAGGAAGCCCAGAAGGGCCGCCGCAAACAGCGCGGCCATCACCGGGGCCGCGACCCAGCTGATGGCGATGCCGGCCACCACCGGCCAGTTGATCGCCGACAGGCCCAGCCCGGCCATGCCGGCGCCGGCGACCGCGCCTATCACGCTATGCGTGGTCGAGACCGGCGCCCGCGCCCAGTTGGCAAGCGTGATCCAGACCGCAGCACCGATCAGCGCCGCCGCCATGATCCGTGCCGGTGCCGCGCCGCTGCCGATGGCGCCGACTTCCAGAATGTCGCGGGCAATGGTCTCGGTCACGCGCTGCCCGGCGATCAGTGCGCCGGCCAGCTGCGCCAGTGCCACCCCGGCCAGGCCGCGCGTGACCGGCATCGCCTTGGCGCCGATCGCCGGCCCGGCCGAGTTCGCGACATCGTTGGCGCCGATATTCAGCCCGAGATAGATCGCCACGCTGAAGCCGAGCACGACGGGGGCAGAAACCGGCAACCCGGCCCCGGTCACCACTGCCGCCAGGATGACCAGCAGGATCAGGACCAGCAGCAGGCCCATCCGCCGCAGCGGGCGCGCGGCAATGCGCCCGGCACCTTCGGCATGGCCGATCCGGGTCAGGTCCTTGTCGAGAATGCGGTAATCGCTCGGCCTCTGCATTTCCGCGAACATAGGGCTTTGGCGGGCTGCGACAAGCTGTCCAATTCGGCTCAGGGGGTGAAATTCCGCAGCAGGTCTTTCAGCCCGTCTTCGTCGACCAGGTCGGCCGCTTCGGCGGGGGTGAACCACTTCCGCTTGCGTTCGCTGGCCTCGGGGAACTCGTTATCCAGTGCAGTGACCGGGATCAGATAGACCTGCACATTGATCGGGATGCTGAAGCCGCGGCCCTGACGCTTGTTATAGGCGAACTGGCCGACCGGCTTCTCCTGCGCCTTGCCGCGCACGCCGGCCTCTTCCCAGGCTTCGCGCAGGGCGGCACCGGCGGCGCTGCGCCCGCTCATCGGCCAGCCCTTCGGGATGATCCAGCGCTTGGTGCCGCGGCTGGTGATCAACAGCACCTTGCCGGTCTTCGGATCGAGGCAGAGCGCCGCCACCTGCATCACCGGCGGACGTTTGCCGAGTATCTTTCCCAGAACGTCGCGCATCAGGTCATTCTTCGCCCTGATCGACGCGCCCGCGCAAGGCCTTGACCTGACCGCGCTGCGTCTTGCCGGCCAGCCTGCGCCGCTGACTGCCGGCGGTGGGCTTGGTGGCGATGCGGCGCTTCGGCGCCACCGTGGCGCGGCGGATCAGATCGGCCAGCCGCTCGCGCGCCAGTTCCCGGTTGCGCAACTGGCTGCGCGTTTCCTGCGCGAGGATGACGATGGCACCGTCCTGCGTCCAGCGACGCCCGGCCAGCCGTCTCAGGCGGTTCTTCACCGGATCGGGCAGGTTGGGCGAGCGCGCGGCCTCGAAACGCAGTTCCACCGCCGAGGCGACCTTGTTCACATGCTGCCCGCCCGGACCCTGCGCCCGGGTGAAGCTTTCCACAAGCTCCCATTCCTCGATGGCGATCTGATCTGTGATCCGCAACATCTGCCTTATGCCTGCCTCTTATCACTACGGAATATTACGCGCGAAGCCTTACGAAAGTTCAAACCGCCGGTAAACCTAAAGGGCTTCTGTGGCGTTGACGTAACGAAACCTTTGCCGCACGCCACTTTTCCCTGCCGGCGAATTGGGGCAATCATGCCCAAGGAGCTTTTGCGACGATGATGTTTTCCGATCTGCGACCGGGACGAGCGCCATTTGCTATTTGTGCCATGGCTTCCCTGCTTATGGCGGGTAACGCGCTTTCCCAAGAGGTTCTGAACGTCGAGTTCGTCAAGGCGGCGCTGCGCGAAATGGGCACCGAAGTGCGCCTGACCGGCACGCTGGAACCTTTGGTCAGCCTCGATATCGGCTTTCGTGAGGGCGGCAAGATCATCGAGGTTCTGGTCAGCGAAGGCGACCGTTTCCTGGCCGGGCAGGTTCTGGCGCAGGTCGATTCGTTGCAGGCCGAGCAGGCGCAGAAGGCGGCGCTTGCGACTGTGGATTCGACCCGCGCCGCCGAGAACCAGGCGCGGCAGGCGGCGGATCGTGCGCAGGCGCTTCTGGATCGCGGCGTCGGCACCCGCGCCGCCCGCGATGAGGCCCGCCGGGCGCTGAGCGAGGCCGAGGCGGCCAGCAAGCGGGCTGCCAGTGCACTCGATCAGACCCGCCGCTCGGTTGAGGATACTTCGCTTTTTGCGCCCTTCGACGGTGTGGTGACCGCCCGCAATGGCGAGCCGGGGCAGGTCGTGGGCGAGGCGCAGGCGGTGCTGTCTCTGGCGGGCCTGGGCGGGATCGAGGCGGTCTTCATGACCCCGGACCTGCCTAATCTGGGCGATGCGATGGGCAACCCGGTGGCGCTGACCATGTTCGATGTCAGCGCGCCGCCGATGACGGCGCGGATCACCGAGATTTCGCCGCTGATCGACGCCACCACCGGCTCGGTCAGGTTGCGGGCACGGGTCGAGGATGCGCCGGACGATGTGGCGCTGCTTGGCGCTTCGGTCCGGGGTGAAATGACGCTTGGCATCGGGCGTGCGGTCGAGGTGCCGTGGACGGCGCTGACCTCGACCGGCGGCAAGCCCGCCGTCTGGGTGGTAAGCGATGCCGGTACCAGCGAGCTGCGCGAGGTTGAGATCGCGCGTTTCGATGATAGCACGGTCCTGCTTTCAGGAGGGGTCGAGGATGGCGAGATCGTCGTCGGCGCCGGCTCTCAATTGCTGTTTCCGGGTCGGGAAATTGCCGATGCGGGGGCCGACCGCTGATGGTTTTGCGGTGTTCCCTTGTGCTGGTTGCGCTTGCGACCCCGCTGCCCCTGGCGGCCTTCCAACTGCCCTGGGCCGGTCATGCCGAGACCCCCGACAATGGCCCCCCGCGTCCGGTCGTCTCGACGATCCTGCGCGACATCCCCTCAGAGCGGCGCAGCTTTCCCGGTGTGGTCGTGGCCGGGACCGAGGTTCGGCTGGGCTTCCAGACGCTCGGCACGCTTTCGGCGCGGCCGGTGGATGTCGGCGACCGGGTCGCGACCGGCGATGTTCTGGCCGAGTTGAAGCCCGACGATCTGCAGGATAATGTGCGCGCCGCCCGTGCCGCCGTCGAGAATGCCGAGGTGACGCTGGAAACCGCGCAGGTGGCGGCCAAGCGCGCCGACGACCTGTTCAACCGCCGCGTCGCGAGCAAGGCGCAGCTGGAACAGGCCGAGCGTTCGTTGAAACTTGCCGAGGCCGGGCTGGATCAGGCCCGCTCGGAACTGCTGCGGGCCGAGGATGCCGAGGGCTTCGCCCGGCTGGCGGCACCTTTCGACGGGGTTGTTTCGGCGGTGTTCGAGAATGCCGGGGCCGTGATCAGTGCCGGCACGCCGGTGCTGACGCTGTCGGACGTGGACAGCCTGGAAGCGGTGATCGACCTGCCGGAATCGGCGGTGGTCGGACAGCCCGTTGGCACCGAGGTCTCGATCTGGCTGGAATCCGACCCCGAGACCGCCACCACCGGCCGGGTCAACCGCATCGACCCCTTGGCCGATGCCGCTACGCGCACCCGCCGGCTGCACCTGACCATGGATAATGCGGCCGAGTTCCGCCTGAACGCGCTGATCCGCGCACAGCGCGCCGATGCGCCGGGCGCGGTGCTGACCCTGCCCGCCGTGGCCATTGCCGGCAGCGATGTCGCGCCGACGGTCTGGGTCGTGACCCGCGAGGGCGAGGTCGCGCATGTCAGCGAACACCGCGTCACCATCGCCGCCTTTGTCGATGGGCAGGCGCAGATCATTTCCGGCATCAGCGCCGGCGACGAGGTGGTCATTCGCGGCGTCCATTCCCTGAGCGAGGGCCAGCCCGTCGGCAGAAGGGTCGAGCCATGAGGCGACCGCGCGGTTTCAACCTGTCCGACTGGGCGCTGAAGCATCGCAGCTTCGTCTGGTTCCTGCTCATCGTCTCGATGCTGGCTGGGACGATTTCCTATCTCAATCTCGGGCGCGAGGAAGACCCGAATTTCACCATCAAGACCATGGTGATCGCCGCGGCGCTGCCCGGTGCGACCATCGACGAGACGCTGGACCAGATCACCAAGCGGATCGAGAACAAGCTGGAAGAGCTGGACGAGCTGAAACTGACCCGCTCGGTCACCATGCCGGGACAAAGCGTGGTCTATGTCGAGCTGTTGCCGACCGTGAAAGGCCCCGAGGTGCCCGAGGTCTGGAAGCGGGTGCGGCTGATGATGTCCGATATCCGGCCCGATTTTCCGCAGGAATTCACAGGCTTCCAGTTCAACGACAATTTCGGCGATGTCTTCGGCAATGTCTATGCCTTCACCCCTGACGGCTTCTCGATGCGCGAATTGCGCGACCGGGTCGACGATATCCGCGATCAGGTGCAGGCGCTGCCGCTGGCCGGCAAGGTCGAGCTTCTGGGCGAGCAGGAGGAGGAGATCTATCTGGAATTCTCGCCCTCGCGGCTGGCCGCACTCGGGCTGAACCTCGATGTGGTGATCGCCACGCTGACCAACCAGAATGCCATCGCGCCTTCGGGGGTGATCCAGTCGGGGCCGGAACGGATATTGGTGCGCGTCGACGGGCAGTTCAGCACCACGACTTCGATTTCCAACGTCAACCTGCGGATCGGCGACCGTTACTTCAACGCCGCTGATGTGGCCACCATCCGGCGCGGCTATCAGGACCCGCCCGAATCGCTGTTTCGCTATAATGGCAAGGCTGCCATCGGCTTGCAGATCGGCATGAAGCAGGGCGGCAATATCCTGGAATTCGGCCAGCAGGTCGATGGGCTGATGACCGATGTCGCCGCCGACCTGCCGATCGGGATCGAGATGGCGAAATTCGCCGATCAGCCCCATGTCGTCGACGAGGCGGTCAGCCATTTCGTTCAGGCGCTTGTCGAGGCGGTGGGCATCGTGCTGCTGGTCAGCTTCATCAGCCTCGGGCTCAGGGCCGGGATGGTCGTGACCATGACCATTCCGCTGGTGCTGGCGATCACCTTCGTCTTCCTCGATTACTACGGCATCACCCTGCAACGGGTCTCGCTCGGGGCGCTGATCATCGCGCTCGGCCTTCTGGTCGACGATGCCATGATCGCCATCGAGACGATGATCTCGCGGCTGGAGATCGGCGAGACGCGGCGCGATGCGGCCTCCTATGCCTGGACCTCCATCGCCTTCCCGATGCTGACCGGCACGCTGGTGACGGTGGCGGGCTTCATTCCCATCGGGCTGAACAATTCCGATGCCGGCGAATTCACCTTCTCGCTTTTCGTGGTCATCGCCGTCTCGCTGGTGATCAGCTGGGTGGTGGCGGTGCTGTTCGCGCCGATTCTGGGCGTGACCTTCCTGCCCAGAACGATGAAGCACAAGACCGGGCGACCGGGCTGGCTGCGGCGCGGCTTTCACCGCGCGCTTCATGCCGCCATGCGGTTCAAGTGGATCACCATCGCGGTGACGGTCGCGGCCTTCGCGGTCTCGATCTGGGGGATGCAATTCGTCCAGCAGCAATTCTTCCCGACCTCGGACCGGACCGAGGTGCTGGTCGATGTGGAATTGCGGCACAATGCCTCGATCGCCGCCACGCAGGATGTCTTCGACCGGCTGGAGGCGCATCTGGAGGAGGACGAGGACGTGTCCTTCTGGACCTCCTATATCGGCGATGGCGCACCGCGCTTCGTGCTGGCCATGGATGTGCCGACCGCCGGCCCGCATATGGGCCAGCTGGTCATTCAGACCCCGGACCTTGAAGCGCGCGACCGGGTCAAGGCACGGCTGAACCAACTGGCCGCGACCGAGTTCGTGGGCGAGAACCTTTATGTGAAGAACCTGGAAATCGGCCCGCCGGTCGGCAAGCCGATCCAGTATCGCGTGACCGGCCCCAGGATCGAGGAGACGCTGGACGCGGCGCGCGGGCTGGCCGCGCTCCTGGCCGCCAATCCGCGGCTGAGCGATGTGGCGCTCGACTGGAACGAGCCGGCGCGGACCATCCGGCTGAAGGTGCGTCAGGATCAGGCCCGCCGGCTGGGCGTCACCTCGTCCGATATTGCCGGGGCGCTGTCGATGCTGTTCTCGGGCTATACGATGACGCAGCTGCGCGACGGGGAATTCCTGATCGACGTGGTGGCGCGCGGCAATGCGGACGAACGCAGCTCGGTCGATACGCTGCGCAACCTGCAACTGGCCACGGCCTCGGGCGCGCCGATCCCGCTGGCCAGTCTGGCGACGCTGGAATATGGCACCGAACAACCGCTGATCCAGCAGCGCGACGGTCTGCCGACGGTGACCGTCAAGGCCGATATCGCCAGCGGCGACCAGCCGGCGACGCTGGTGGCGGGGCTTGCCGACAGCATCGCCACTTTCGAGGCCGGCCTGCCGCCCACGGTGAAGATCGTCGTCGGCGGCACGGTCGAGAATTCTGCCGAAAGTCAGGAACCCATCGCCGCCGTGGTGCCGATGATGCTGCTGACCATGGCGGTGCTGATCATGGCCCAGATGCAGAGCTTCCGCCTTGCCGCCATCGTCTTCGCCGCCGCCCCCCTTGGGTTGATCGGGGTGGTCATCGTGCTGGTGGGCTTCAATGTGCCGATGGGCTTTGTCGCCATTCTCGGCATCCTCGCACTGGCCGGGATCCTGATCCGCAACTCCATCATCCTCGTCCATGAGGTGCAGAACCTGATCGCCCATGGCCATGACCGCTGGCGTGCGGTGTTCGAGGCCTCGGACAGCCGCGCACGCCCGATCCTGCTGACGGCGGCGGCGGCCAGCCTCGCGCTCATTCCGATTGCCCGGCAGGTGTTCTGGGGTCCGATGGCCTATGCGATGATGGGCGGCATCATCGCCGGCACGCTGATCACGCTGCTGTTCGTGCCGGCGCTTTACTGTGCCGTCTTCCGGGTCAGGCCGCCGCAGGATGATGGCGCAAACTGATTGACGCCCCCGGCCCACCGCCTAAAGAGGCGTGACCAAGGCCGGAGGACCGATGAGCGACCACAAACCCCGCACCGCCCGCATCACGCCCGAAGAGGCGCTGTCCTATCACATGGAGCCCCGGCCGGGGAAATTCGACGTGGTGCCCTCGACGCCGATGGCGACGCAGCGTGACCTGTCGCTGGCCTACAGCCCCGGCGTCGCGGTGCCGGTGCAGGCCATCGCCGACCGGCCCGAGACTGCTTACGACTATACGACCAAGGGCAATCTCGTCGCGGTGATCTCGAACGGGACCGCGATCCTCGGGATGGGAAACCTCGGTGCGCTGGCTTCGAAGCCGGTGATGGAGGGCAAGGCGGTGCTCTTCAAGCGCTTCGCCGATGTGAATGCCATCGATATCGAACTCGACACCGAAGACCCGGACGAGATCGTCAATGCCGTGCGCCTGATGGGGCCGAGCTTCGGCGGCATCAACCTCGAAGACATCAAGGCCCCGGAATGCTTCATCATCGAAAGCCGGCTGAAGGAGATGATGGATATCCCAGTTTTCCACGACGACCAGCACGGCACGGCGGTGATCTGCGCGGCCGGGCTGATCAATGCGCTGGAACTGTCGGGCAAGAAGATCGGCGATGTGAAGATCGTGCTGAACGGCGCCGGGGCCGCCGGTATCGCCTGTCTGGAACTGCTGAAGGCGATGGGCGCACGGCATGAGAACTGCATCATGTGCGACACCAAGGGCGTCATCTGGCAGGGCCGGACCGAGGGCATGAACCAGTGGAAATCGGCCCATGCCGTGGTCACCGAGGCCCGCACGCTGGACGAGGCGATGAAGGGTGCCGATGTCTTCCTCGGCGTCTCGGCCAAGGGCGCGGTGACGCCCGAGATGGTCGAGACCATGGCCGAAAACCCGGTGATCTTCGCCATGGCCAATCCCGACCCCGAGATCACGCCGGAAGACGCCCATGCCGTCCGCCCCGATGCCATCGTGGCGACCGGGCGCAGCGACTATCCGAATCAGGTCAACAACGTGCTGGGCTTCCCCTACCTGTTCCGGGGCGCGCTCGATATCCATGCCCGCGCCATCAATGACGAGATGAAGATCGCCTGCGCCCGTGCTCTGGCGGAACTGGCGCGCGAGGATGTGCCGGACGAGGTCGCCATCGCTTACGGCCGCAAGCTGCAATTCGGCCGCGATTACATCATCCCGACGCCCTTCGATCCGCGCCTGATCCACGTCATCCCGCCCGCCGTGGCGAAGGCCGGCATGGATACCGGCGTTGCCCGCCGCCCGATCATCGACATGGAGGCTTACCGCCACGCGCTTCAGGCCCGGATGGACCCGACGGCGGCGATCCTGCAGGGTATCCATGCCCGCGCGCGCTCGACCCAGGCCCGGATGATCTTCGCCGAGGGCGACGACCCGCGCGTCCTGCGCGCCGCCGTGGCCTGGCAGCGGGGCGGCATGGGGTCTTCCATCGTCGTCGGGCGCGAGGCCGATGTGCGCGAGAAGCTGGAAGCGGCGGGTCTGGGCGATGCGGTGCGCGAGCTTTCCATCGTCAGCGCCGCCACCACCCGCCATCTCGATGCCTATCACGATTTCCTTTACGCCCGCCTTCAGCGCAAGGGCGTCGACCGCGAGGACGCCCATAAGGAGGTCAATCGCGACCGCCATATCTTCGCCGCGCTGATGCTGGCCCATGGCCATGGCGACGGGCTGGTGACCGGTGCGACCCGCAAGAACGCGCATGTGCTGGCCCAGATCGGGCAGGTCTTCGACGTGCGGCCGCAGGACGGAGCGGTCGGCATCACGGCGGTGCTGCACAAGGGCCGGATCGTGCTGATCGGCGATACGCTGGTCCATGAATGGCCCGAGGCCGAGGATCTCGCCGATATCGCCGTGCGCGGTGCCCATGTGGCGCGGCATCTGGGTCTCGACCCGCGCGTGGCCTTCCTGTCATTCTCGAATTTCGGCTATCCGGTCAGCGAGCGGGCCGAGAAGATGGCCGAGGGCACCCATGTCCTCGACGCCCGCCGGGTCGATTTCGAATATGAGGGCGAGATGACCGTGGATGTCGCGCTGAACATGGAGCAGGCGGCGAAATATCCCTTCTCGCGGCTGACCGGCCCGGCCAATGTGCTGGTCGTGCCGGCGCGGCATTCGGCCTCGATCTCGGTGAAGCTGATGCAGGAAATGGCCGGCGCGACGGTGATCGGGCCGATCCTGACCGGGGTGGCGAAGCCGATCCAGATCTGTTCGACCTCCTCGACGGTCAGCGACATCCTGAACATGGCCGCCATCGCGGCGGGGCGGCTGGGTCAGGTGCGTTAGGCTTCCGCGCGGCAGGCGAAGGCCTCGCCGCGCATCACCTCGTAGCGGGTGGCGCCGTCCAGTTCGGTGACCGAGACCAGTTCATGCCCGCCCTCGGCGCAGAAATGCGGTACGTCCACGGCAGCCATGCGGTCGGTGGCGATCAGGGCGACGCGGCTGCCCACGGGCAGCGCCATCAGCACCTTGCGCAGGCGCAGGACGGGCAGGGGGCAAAGCAGCCCGCGCGCGTCGATTTCGGTCATGCGGCGGGGGCCTGCAGGGCGTCGCGGCACCATCGGGCCGCGTCGCCGGGGGCAAGCTTGACCGCCAGATCGCCGGCAAAGGACAGGAATTCCGCCTGCTGTTCGGGCGCGACCGAGATCAGCACCGGCAGGTCGCGATCCATCGCATCGGCGATCACCGCGACCATGCCCCGGCCCATGATCTCCTGCTTGCCGTATTTGTTCAGCACCACCAGCCGCGCTTCGGGCAGGGTGTTCAGCACCCTTTGCGCCGCCAGTTCCAGCGCGCCGGCATCCAGCCGGCAGCCGGTCGCGGACGGCCCGAGATCCTGAGAGATCACCACCTCCGGTCCGCCATCGCCCAGAATCTCAAGGCTCATGTCGCAATGGCAGTTCGCGGCGGGCTGGTTGGTCTGGATCGCGCCGCGCACCGGCACGCCCTCGGTGCCGAGGGTCGCGGCAATCTCGCGCATAAGCCGATGCGCCCCGTCGCCGCCGCCGGTTTCGGCCTGATCCAGCCAGCCCAGCATCAACGCCGGCGATCCCGGCGCGAACTCATCGGCTGGAAGGCCACGCCGACATGGGCCTCGCAATAGGGTTTGCCGGCCTGGCTGGGCAGGCCGCAGAACCAGAACTTGTCGGTGGCCGGATCGCCGATCGGCCATTTGCAGGTGCGCTCGGTCAACTCCATCAGGGTCAGCTTGCGGGCCTTCTTCTCGACCTCGCGGACGTTTGCCAGCGCTTCGGGGCTGATCTCATTGGCCGAAGGCTGCGGCGGCAGCGGCTGGCCTGCCGGCACGATGGGGCGACGGTTGGAAAACGCCACCGGTGCCGGCGGCTCGGCCGATTGGGTCGCGGGCTCGGGCTCGGCCGGCGCGGGCTTTGCCTCGACTTTGGCCGGCTCTGCCTTGGGTGCGGGCTTGGCCTTTGGCGCGGGCTTCGGCTTTGCCTCGGCCTTCACGGGTTCGGGGGCGACTGGGGGCGCGGCCTCGCCCTCGTCGCGATTCGAGAGGCCGAGGCGATGCACCTTACCGATCACCGCATTGCGCGTCACGCCGCCCAGTTCCTTCGCGATCTGGCTGGCGGACTGGCCCTCGGACCACATCCGCTTGAGCGTTTCCACACGTTCGTCGGTCCAGGACATTTCGACCTTTCCGGCGGATCGCCCGCCCATCTTGCAATTCCAGACTAGCCCGGTCACACCGGGGAATGCCAAGAAATATCCTGCCCGGCCCAGCAATTCAAGAAGCCGCCACGACCGATGATGACTGAATCCGACCCGATCACCCGCCGCCCCATGGGCGCCCGCCGTTTTGGCCGCGTCAACTGGCTGGGCCTTTACACCCTCTCCCGGCGCGAGATCATGCGCTTCATGGCCGTCTGGCAGCAGACCGTCTTCGCGCCGCTGATGACGGCGGGGTTGTTCGTGATCGTCTTCGCCGTGGCGCTTGGCCGTGGCGACCGCGAGGTGATGGGCCTGCCCTATCTGGCATTCCTCGGCCCCGGCATCCTGATGATGTCGGTGATCCAGAACAGTTTTGCCAATACCTCCTCCAGCATCATCGCCTCGAAGATGCAGGGCAATATCGTCGATACGCTGATGCCGCCCTTGTCGGGCGGTGAAATCCTTGCCGGCTATCTGATCGGCGCCGTGGCCCGCGCCGGGCTGGTCGCCCTGGTGATCGGCACCGGCATGGCGCTTGTGCTGCATCAACTGCCCACGCATCCGCTGGTGGCGGCGGTTTTCGTGGTGCTGGGTGCGCTGCTGATGGGCGGCCTCGGGCTGGTCGGCGGGATTCTGGCGCAGAAATTCGACCAGATGGCGGCGATCTCGAATTTCATCGTGACGCCGCTCAGCTTCCTGTCGGGCACCTTCTACTCCATCGAGGCCCTGCCACCCGTCTTCCGCGCCATCAGCCATGCGAACCCGATCTTCTATCTGATCGACGGGGCGCGTTACGGCTTCACCGGGGTGAGCGACGCAAGTCCGGTCCTTGGCTTCTGCTTCTGTCTGGCCGTGGTGATCGGCGTCTGCTCGCTGGCATGGTGGCTTCTGCGCAGCGGATACCGGTTGAAGCCATGAGGCCCTCCGACATCAAGCTGCAGCGAAAATAACGCTTGCCGAAGCGGCAATTTTACCCCATTCAATCCGCATGATCGCATGGACCGCCCCTATCGCCCGTCCCCGACGCCGCTGAGGCGAACGATCCCGCATGTCCGGCGGTTACACGGGCGCATCCCATCTGCTATTCCGACAAAGGGCCTATCGAGAGGAGCCTTCCCATGTCCGACTTCCCGCATGTCCTGCCGACCTATAACCGTGCGCCGATCTCCTTTGAGCGTGGCGAAGGGGTCTGGGCGATCGCCCAGGACGGGACGCGATATCTCGACATGGGCGCGGGCATCGCGGTCAACGCGCTTGGTCATGCGAACCCCGATCTGATCGCGGCCCTGACCGAGCAGGCCGGGCGGATCTGGCATGTCTCGAACCTCTACAGCATCCCCGAGCAGGAGCGGCTGGCGACGCTGCTGGTCGATAACACCTTTGCCGATACCGTCTTCTTCACCAATTCCGGGACCGAGGCGGCGGAGCTCGCGATCAAGATGGCCCGCAAGTTCTGGGATCACGAGGGCCAGCCCGAACGGGTCGAGATCCTGACCTTCGAGGGGGCTTTCCATGGCCGCTCGACCGGTGCCATCGCGGCGGCAGGCTCGGAAAAGATGGTCAAGGGTTTCGGGCCGCTGATGCCCGGCTTCCGGCAATTGCCCTTCGGCGACATGGAGGCGCTGCGCGCCGCCATCACCGACAGCACCTGCGGGGTGATGATCGAACCCATTCAGGGCGAGGGCGGCATCCGTCCGCTGCCCGATGAAGACCTGCGCGAGATCAGGGCGCTTTGCGACAAGACCGGTGCGCTTCTGATCTTCGACGAGGTGCAATGCGGCATGGGCCGGACGGGCCGGCTTTTCGCCCATGAATTCGCCGGGATTACGCCTGATATCATGATGGTTGCCAAGGGTATCGGCGGCGGCTTCCCGCTCGGCGCGGTGCTGGCCACGCAAAAGGCGGCGGCGGGCATGGTCACGGGCACCCATGGCTCGACCTATGGCGGCAACCCGCTGGCCTGCGCGGTGGGCGCGCGGGTGATGCAGATCGTGGCCGAGCCCGCCTTTCTGGCCGAGGTCTCGCGCAAGGGCGCGCTGATGCGCCAGAAGCTGGAGGGGCTCGTGGCCGCCCACCCGAATGTCTTCGAAAGCGTGCGCGGGCAGGGGCTGATGCTGGGCCTCAAATGCAAGGTCGCGCCGGCGGACATGGTCAGGGCGGGCTATGGCCAGCAGATCCTGACCGTGGCGGCTGCCGATAACGTGCTGCGCCTGCTGCCACCCCTAAACATCACCGACGCGGAAATATCCGAAGCCGTCGCACGGCTGGACAAGGCGGCGGGGGTGCTGGATGGCTGATAACGCTTTCCGCCCCCAATGCCTCGCCCTCTTGACCCCGCCGTCACATATGGGCTTGCTGGCCCGATCCAGCCGAAAGACAGACAGATGAAGCATTTTCTCGACATTCATACCACCGACAAGGCCGATCTCCGGCAGATCATCGACAATGCCCATGCCATGAAGATCGCCCGCCAGGGTCGTCCCAAGGGCATGCCCGATGACGAGTTGCCGCTTGCCGGGCGGATGGTGGCGCTGATCTTCGAGAAGCCCTCGACCCGCACCCGGGTCAGTTTCGATGTCGGTGTGCGCCAGATGGGCGGGCAGACCATGGTGCTTTCCGGCAAGGAAATGCAGCTCGGTCACGGCGAGACCATCGCCGATACCGCCCGCGTGCTGTCGCGCTATGTCGACCTGATCATGATCCGCACGTTTGAGGAAGCGACGCTGCATGAGATGGCCGAATATGCCTCTGTGCCGGTCATCAACGGGCTGACCAATCGCACCCATCCCTGCCAGATCATGGCCGATATCCTGACCTATGAGGAACATCGCGGCCCCATCGCCGGCAAGAAGGTGGTCTGGTCGGGCGACGGCAACAATGTCTGCGCCAGCTTCCTGCATGCCGCCGGGCAATTCGGCTTCGACTTCACTTTCACCGGCCCGAAGACCCTCGACCCCGAGCCGGAATGGATCGATTTCGCCCGCGCCCAAGGGGTGCAGGCGCTGATCGAACGCGATCCCCACAAGGCGGTTGCGGGCGCCGATCTGGTTGTCACCGATACCTGGGTGTCGATGCACGATCCCGAATCGGCCAAGGAGCGGCGGCATAACCAGTTGCGGGGGTATCAGGTGAACGAGGAGCTGATGTCCCATGCCAAGCCCGACGCGCTGTTCATGCATTGCCTGCCCGCGCATCGCAATGACGAGGCGACGAGCGCGGTCATGGACGGGCCGCATTCGGTGGTCTTCGATGAGGCCGAGAATCGCCTTCATGCGCAGAAGGCGGTCATGCGGTGGTGCCTCGGGGCCTGAAAGCGGGTTGGGCTGGATAGCTTAGGCTTATGAAATCGGGTGCAGTTTTGTGCCGGGGTTCGGCGCCGGACCGAGAGATAATTCGGTGCCAGGGATGCGTGGCTGCGTTTTGTCGCAGTTTCGCGGCGTCGGGTGGGGGTCTATAAGCGGGTATGGATCACGGGTTTCGCACCGCTTTGCCGTTCTGGATGTCGCTCGGGCTGGTGCCGCTGGCGGTGCTGGCTGCCGGGCTTGGCGGCTGGTGGTGGGTGCTGATGCCGGGCTATGCGTGGTATCTGGTCACCGGGCTGGATCTGGTGCTGGGGTTGAACGAGGATAACCCCGATACCGAAACCCCGCTGGAACAGTTGTTCTGGTATCGGGCCATCACCGTGATCTGGGCGCCGGTCCAGCTTTGCCTGATCTTCGGGTTGATCTGGTATGCGGTGCATTCGGACCTGTCGGGCTGGGAGAAGCTGGGCCTGTTCTTCGGGCTCGGTGTCGCCAGCGGCACGATCGGCATGGTCTATGCCCATGAATTGCTGCATCAGCGCCCCGCATGGGAGCGGGGCCTGGGCGATCTTCTGCTGGCCTCGACCCTCTATTCGCATTTCCGGACCGAGCATCTTCTGGTCCATCATTCCTGGGTCGGCACGCCGCGCGATGCGGTCTCGGCGCGTTATAACGAGGGCTTTCACCGCTTCTTCTGGCGGGTCCTGACCGAAGGGCCGCAGAGCGCCTGGCGGGCCGAGCGGAACAGGCTGGCGCGGGCCGGGCGAGGGGTGACGGATCGGCGCAACCCGTTCTGGCGCTATGGTTTTCTGCAACTCGCGATGCTGGGGCTGGCGCTTTGGCTGGGCGGCTGGCAAGGGCTTTTGCTGTTCATCTGGCAGGCTTTCGCCGCGATCTGGCAGCTTGAGCTGACCAATTACGTCGAGCATTACGGCCTGACCCGCCGCCATCTGGGCGAGGGCAGATACGAGCATGTCCTGCCGCGTCACAGCTGGAACGCATCGCATCGGGTCTCGAACTGGTTGCTCATCAATCTGCAACGCCATTCGGACCATCACTACAAGCCGGATCGCCGCTTCCCTCTGTTGCAGACTTATGACGAGGACGAGGCCCCGCAACTGCCTTACGGCTATCCGGGGATGACCTTTGTGGCGATGATTCCGCCACTCTGGCGGCGGCGGATGAACCCGCGTGTCAGGGCGTGGCGGCGGCAGTTCTATCCCGATATCGAGGATTGGGGCCCCTATAACCGGGGCGAATTGCCGATGCCGAGAAATGCGCTTTGAGCGGCAAAAGCGGCGGTCATAACCCGTCCATATCCCGTGCATACCCTGTGCATATGCCGTCGATACGCGGCGACCGTCGCCTGACGCGGTGCCGGCTTCGGGGTCAGAGCACCAGCCCTTCCGGGTCCGGCAACTCATTCGCCCGGCAGCAGGCGGTCAGGGTATTGGCCAGAAGGCAGGCGATGGTCATCGGGCCGACGCCGCCGGGAACCGGGGTCACGGCACCCGCCACCTGCGCCACGCTGTCGTAATCCACGTCGCCGACCAGCCCGGCCTCGGTGCGGTTGATGCCTACGTCGATTACGGTGGCGCCGGGCTTGATCCAGTCGCCCTTGACCATCTGCGGACGGCCCACGGCGGCGATGACGATATCGGCTCGGCGCACCACATCGGGCAGGTCCCTGGTGCGGGAATGCGCCATGGTCACGGTGGCATTGTCGCCCAGAAGCAGCGCGGCCATCGGCTTGCCGACGATGTTGGAGCGCCCGATCACCACGGCCTCCTTGCCCGAGAGATCGCCCAGCCGGTCGCGCAGCAGCATCAGGCAGCCCAGCGGCGTGCAGGGCACCATGGCCTTCTGCCCGGTCGCCAGCCGCCCGGCATTGGCCACGGTGAAGCCGTCCACATCCTTCTTGACGGCGATGGCGTTGATGACCTCGGCTTCGTCGATATGGGCGGGCAGGGGCAGTTGCACCAGAATGCCATGCACATCGCGGTCGGCATTCAGCCGCCCTATCAACGCCAGCAATTCGGCCTGGCTGGCATCGGTGTCCAGACGGTATTCGTAGGAGTTCATCCCGGCGGCCTTGGTCTGCTTGCCCTTCGAGGCGACATAGACCTGACTGGCCGGGTCTTCGCCGACCAGCACCACGGCCAGGCCGGGGGTGATGCCATGTTCCGCCTTCAGCACCGCGACCTGCGCGGCGATCTTCGTCCGGAGGTCAGCCGCAAAGGCCTTACCGTCGATCCTGGTTGCCACCATTCTTGCCCCCAAGTTGCGCATCTTCCTGCGCGATGAAATGTTCCATCATCAGCCGCCACAACCTTTCGGCAAGATCGGGGCTGAACCCCGCCTCAGCCGCGCGGCTGCGGGCCAGGGCGGCGACTTCCTCGACCCGCGAATCGATCCGGGCCGGCAGGCCGTCGCGGGCCTTGATCTCGGCGGCGCGGTCGATCAGGGCCGAGCGTTCCGCGAGAAGCGCGATCAGTCGCGCGTCGAGGGCATCGATACGCAGCCGCAGCGCCGCCATATCCGGAATATCGTCATGGGTCATGGGCGTGTTCATGCCCGCTTGGCGGCGGTGACGCAAGCGCGAAGCGTGGCGAAAATGCCGCGATGCGACGGATGACGTTTCCGTTACGGAACCTTGGTCATGTGCCCGCGTTCGCCTTCATCGTCTGAACGCGGCCAGCTGCCGCATCGAAAGGAAACGCCATGGACAAGCTTGGCGTGTTTATCAATCTGGGATTTGCCATCGCGCTTGTCGTGGGGGCATCGGTCCTGATGGTGATCTGATAAAAATACGGGCAAGAATGAAAAAGCCCCGGTTGTCGAACCGGGGCTTTTTCAGTTTCTTTCCAAGCTGATCAGGGCTGCGGCACCGGCGCGCCGCCATCCGCTGCGCCACGCCCCGCCTTCGGGATCGAGGTCACCTGCGGGATCCCCGAAGACGGTGTGTCGTCGTCGCCGCCGAGTTGTTCGCCGCGCACGACCTTGCCGATTTCCTCGCCGGTCAGGGTTTCGTATTCCAGCAGGCCCTGGGCCAGACGCTCGAATTCCTCGTTCTTCTCGGTCAGGATGCGGTGGGCGGTGTGATAGCCTTCCTCGATCAGGTCATGGACTTCCTGTTCGATCAGCTCTTTCGTCGCCGCCGAGACCGAGAAGCCGCCGGTATTGCCGGAATAGCCCTCATGCGCTTCGGCATAGTCGATATTGCCGACCTTGTCGGACATGCCCCAACGCATGACCATCGCCCGCGCCAAGGCCGAGGCCTGCTGGATGTCGCCGGCGGGGCCGTTCGACACGCCTTCTTCGCCATACTTGATGATCTCGGCTGCCTTGCCGGCCATGGTCATGGCCAGTTTTTCCTTGGCCTCGTCCTTGTGGAAGTTCAGCCGGTCCATCTCGGGCAGGCTGACGACCATGCCAAGCGCGCCGCCGCGCGGGATGATCGTGGCCTTGTAGACCGGGTCGCATTTCGGCAACGACAGGCCGACAATGGCATGGCCAGCCTCGTGATAGGCGGTCTTTTCCTTCTGCTCGGGCGTCAGCACCATGGAGCGGCGTTCGACGCCCAGCATGACCTTGTCCTTCGCATTCTCGAAATCTTCCATGGTCACGAAGCGCCGACCGATGCGGGCCGCCATCAGCGCGGCCTCGTTCACCAGGTTCATCAGGTCGGCGCCCGAGAAACCGGGCGTGCCGCGGGCGATGATGCGCAGGTCGACATCGGGGCCTTGCGGCACCTTCTTGGCATGAACGCCGAGGATCTTCTCGCGGCCCTTGATGTCGGGGTTCGGGACATGGATCTGGCGGTCGAAGCGGCCCGGGCGCAGCAGCGCGGGGTCGAGCACGTCCTTGCGGTTGGTGGCGGCGATGATGATGACGCCTTCATTGGCGTCGAAGCCGTCCATCTCGACGAGAAGCTGGTTCAGGGTCTGTTCGCGTTCGTCATTGCCGCCGCCGATGCCGACGCCACGGGCGCGGCCGACGGCGTCGATCTCGTCGATGAAGACGATGCAGGGGGCGGATTTCTTCGCCTGTTCGAACATGTCGCGGACGCGGGATGCGCCGACACCCACGAACATTTCCACGAAATCAGAGCCCGAGATGGTGAAGAAGGGCACGCCCGCCTCGCCGGCGATGGCGCGGGCGAGCAGGGTCTTGCCGGTGCCCGGAGGGCCGACCAGCAGCGCGCCTTTCGGGATCTTGCCGCCGAGGCGGCTGAACTTCTGCGGGTTGCGCAGGAATTCGACGATTTCTTCCAGTTCTTCCTTGGCCTCGTCGATGCCGGCCACGTCGTCGAAGGTCACGCGGCCATGTTTCTCGGTCAGCAGCTTGGCGCGGGACTTGCCGAAGCCCATCGCCCCGCCTTTGCCGCCGCCCTGCATCCGGTTCATGAAGAAGATCCAGACCCCGATCAGCAGGATGAAGGGCAGCCAGACGCCGAGGAAGGACATGAACACCGATTGCTGCTGCTTCTTGACGTTCACCTCGACGTCATTGGCGATCAGCATGTCGGCGATTTCCTCGCCCTGGGGGCGGACGGTGGTGTATTGCTTGCCGTCATTGGTGCGGAACTGGATTTCCTCGCCGTCGATCACGGCCGAGGAGACCTCGTCCTTCTCCACCCGCTGAACGAACTCGGAATAGCTGAGCTGTCCGTTGCCCATCTGCGTTGCGCCATCGCTGAACAGGTTGAACAGCATCAGGATCATCAGGAACAGGACAACCCAGAAGGCGATATTGCGTGTATTACCCAAAGGGCTCTCCTCCGGCGGGAATGTTTGCCGTGAAAATAGGGATTCAGGGGCGGGGTTCAATGCCCAAGCGGTATTCGATCAGCCCAATACTATCACGAATGGGCAAGGCGACCAGCCCATCCTGCGGTGCAATTGCCGGGCAATGAAGATCATCGCCCCGCTGCACCGCCGGCAGGGCCTGCGCTTCGAGATGGGTCAGACCGGCCGCGCGCCAGTCGAAGGCGCTGACCCGATCCGCCAGGGCCCCGACGCGGTCGGTGGCGCGCAATCCGCTGATTTTCCAACGGTTATCCCAGATGTCGCCATCCAGCCGGGCACCTGTCGCGGCACCGGCCTCGCGATGGATCAGCATCCGGGGGCCGGGGTCGAGCAGCGCGCCATCCAGCGTGACCCGCCGGCCTGCGGCCAGTTCGGCAAGGGCGTGTTCGGTTCCGGTGCGGCGCGGCGGATAATCGGCGCCGGTCACGAAGGCGATGCCGGCAAGAATCAGCCGCCGGCGCTGTTCCGCCGGCAGGGCCGCGAATCCCCTGCCATCGAGGCTGAGCGACCCCAGCCGGACCCCGGCGGTGGACAGCAAGGGCGCCAGCCCGTCATTCAGCGCCACCCGCGCCTGCGCCAGATGGCGTGCCGAGAGCGCCAGTGCCTGCGCCTCCAGCCCCAGCCCGGTCATGGCCTGCCGGATGCGCACCCGGTCGAAGCGGGGATCGTCATTGGTGGGGTCTTCGACCCAGCTTGCGCCGATATGTCGCAGCCAGTGCCGCAGATCCTCGCGCCCGAGATCGAGCAGCGGCCGCAGCCAGAGCATCCCTTCGGCCTCGCGGCGCGGGGCCATTGCCGAGAGCCCGTCGATCCCGGCGCCGCGCATCAGCCGCATCAGCAGGGTTTCGGCCTGATCGTCGCGCGTATGGCCAAGCGCCAGTGCCGCCAGCCCCTGCGCCCGCGCCCAGTCCGCCAGCAGCCGCAGCCGCGCCCGCCGCGCCCGGTCCATCAGGTTGCCGCTGCCGCTGCCATCCCATCGCAGAACCGCATGATCGAGGCCGAGCGCCGCTGCCGCCTGTCCTGCCGTAGCCGCCTCCGCCGCCGATTCCGGGCGCAGGCCGTGATCGACCGTGGCCGCTGCCAGCCGGATATTACGACCCCTGGCCCAACGGGCGGCAAGATGCATGAGCGCGACCGAATCGCCCCCGCCGGACAGCGCAATGCCGAGACCCGGAAGCCCGTCCGCCAGCCGGTCGAGCGCCGCGAAGGCGGCGGCTTCCAGCGCGTCGGGATCAGTCTGCACCCTCCCCCTCCGCCGAGGGGCAGGCCGCGGCCTCGGCGGCCAGAGCGGCTTCGGCGGCTTCGGGTGCATCGGGGAAGCGGCGGATCAGTTCGGCCAGATAGGGGCAGGCATCGGCGGGCGTGTCGAGCGCCCCCATGACGCGCGACAGCGCCATCAGGCTGGCGGCGGCGTGCGGCCCGTCAGGGGCGGCGGAAAAGGCCATCAGCCAGGATTGCGCCGCCGCTTCCGGCTGGAGGTTGGAGGTCTGGGCAATGCCGCGCAGATAGAGTGCGTCGACCGTCAACGGGCCGCCGGCATGGCTGCTGACAAGGTGATCCAATACGGCAATGGCCTCGGCCCATTTCCCGGCAATGACCAGATCATTGGCTGCAGCGAGTTCGCGCTCCTCCTCCTCGGTCGGCGGCGGCATGCCGGGGGCGGGTTCGGCCATCGGTGGAAGGGGCATCGCGTTGACATAGGAATTCCTGGGCCGGGGCATCGCCTCGCCGCCACCGGGGGCGATCAGCCCGCCCTGCCGGCCAAGCTCGGCGGTCATCAGCGCGCCGAGGTCGCAGCTTGGGTCCATCTCGCACAGGCGGAATTCGACATCGCCGATGCGGTTGCTGCCATCGGCCACGATGCGCTTGATGCGGTTGGACAGTTGTTCCGTGCGGTCGGTCAGTTCCGCGATCTGGGCTTCCATCGCGTTCATGCGGTCGATGGCGCTGTCGCCACCCGCCGCCGCGAAACCGCTGGCACCCGAGGCCAGAAGCTCGGCCCGCAGCGCCTGAAGATCGGCCGAAACCGCGCGCAGCGCCGCCTGCATGTCCGCCAGCGTCGCCGCATCGACCTGTGGCTGGGCGGCGGCATTCTCGGCCTCGACGGTGGCGGCGAGATCGTCGGGCGGCAATGCCTCCAGCCCCTCGGCCAGCGTCGGGTCGTCGATGACGAGATCGCCCGATGGAACCGCCTCCTGCGCGGCCAGCGGCCCGGCAAGCCCGGCCATCAGTGCCGCAAGCAGAAGCGGACGCATCAGACGCCTGCCTGGCTCTGGCTGACGGCGGTCACGGCGCGGCGGTTGCGCGCCAGACAGGACGCTTCCGAGGCGCAGATCGAGGCGGGGCGTTCCTTGCCGAAGGAGACGGTCTGGATGCGTCCGGCCTCGACCCCCTTGGCGACCAGATATTCGCGGACCGAGGTCGCCCGGCGCGCGCCGAGGGCGAGGTTGAATTCGCGCGTTCCGGGTTCATCCGCATGGCCTTCGACCATGGCGGTGGCGCCGGCATTCTGGACCAGCCAGGCGGCCTGACGGGTCAGGGTCTGGCGGGCATCGTCGGACAGCGTCGCCTCGTTCTCGGCGAAATAGACGGTGTTGCCGACAGCGGCGAATTGCGCGTCGGGCGCGGTATCGGCGGCGGGATCGCCCGGCAGGCGCGATCCGGGCTTGTTCACATCGCCCAGATAGACGGCATTGCCGCCGGCATCGGTGACATAGGGATCGGTCACCGGGGCGGAAACCACTGGCGGATCCGCCGGCATGTTACAGGCCGCCAGCGCCAGAACGGCGGCAACGAGTGCAAGTTTGAGGCGCATCACTCTTTCCCTCGACCAGTCTCACGGCAGCAACGGCCCCCAGGCGGGGTCGGATGCCGCATCATTCAGCGCTACAGGTCGCATGTTTCGCCCGGTGATGTCCACTGAATGCAATTGTGCCGACCCTTCTTCATCCGGCTGGCGTGTGAAGATGAGCACACGGCCATTCGGCGCCCAGCTTGGCCCGGCATCGCCCGGCCCCTCGGTCAGGAGCCGCTCGTCCGAGCCGTCGGGGCGCATGATCCCGATGGCAGAGCCCTGCCGGCCATGCCGGGTGAAGGCGATGCGGTCGCCGCGCGGCGACCATGCCGGTTCGCCATAGCCGCCGCCCTCGCCGAACGAGATCCGCACCGGATCGCTGCCATCGGCGCGCATGATGTAAAGCTGCGAATTGCCGGAACGGTCGCTTTCGAAGACGATCTGGCGGCCATCGGGCGACCATGACGGTGCCGTGTCGATCGAGGGGCCTTGCGTCAACGGCTTGGAAAAGCGCGGATTTCCGACCTGCATGATCCAGATATCGGTATTGCCGGCGGTTTCGCGCGAAAAGGCGATCCATTGGCCATCGGGCGAATAGCGCGGCGCGAAGCTCATGGCGCGCGGGTCCGAAGTGAGCGGCAGCGCCCGCACCGATTCCACGTCCATCGCCATGATCTGCGGCATCCCGCTGGCGAAGCTGGTATAGAGCACCGTCCGCCCGTCCGGCGAAAAGCGCGGCGACAGCGCCAGCTCGCCGCCGGCGGTCAGCCATTTCACATCGGCCCCGTCCGCGTCCATCACGCCGACGCGCTTGATGCGCGCCGTTGCCGGACCGCTTTCGCCGATAAAGGCGATGCGGCTGTCGAAATAGGGCGCTTCGCCGGTGATTCGGGCATAGATCTGATCGGCGATCTTGTGTGCCGCCCGCCGCCAGCCGGCGCGCGGGGCGTCGAGTTGCATCCCGTCGCCAAGCGGCTGGCCGGCGAAGATGTCGAAAAGCCGGAAGCGGACCACGATCTTGTCGCCCTCGGCACTGACCGAGCCGGTCACCAGAGCCTCGGTATCGGTCGCCTTCCAGCCGACATAATCGACCGCCCGGTCGAAGCGGGTGTCGGGCAGGTCCCGGATCTCGGCCAGGGTGAACAGGCCGGTGCCGGTCAGGTCCGCCTCGATCACGCCGGTGATTTCGGCGGCCAGTGCCACGGCCTCGCCCTCGGCCTCGATCCGCAGGGCGATGGGCATGGGTGCCATCGTACCTTCGGTGATCTCGATGCGCAGCGGTTCGTCCTGCGCCAGCGCCGCGCCTGCGGGTGCCAGCAGCAGCGCCGCCAGGATCAGGGCCAGATGCGCCCTCATTCGATCCGCTCCACACCGGAGGGGGAGAAGGTCATCTCGATATCGTCCCATTCGTTGTATTTCTCGGGCGGCAGCAGATAGCCGCCCTTGGCGCAGCGGATCAGGTTGCGGCGCGCGACCTCATAGAGCTGCTGGCGGGCCGGGTCGGCATCGGGGGCGCCGACGATGCGGAAACTGTCCGGGTCGGGCAGGCCGGCGCGATCCATGGCGAAGCCGACGACGACGCGGGTGTCCATCGCGACCAGAGACAGGGTCGAGGCGCTCCAGCATTCCTGAACGGCGCTGCGGAACCCGTCCTTCTCGGCCTCGGTCATCGGGACCGAGGCGATTTCGACCGACAGGTCGCGCACGATTTCGGACGGGCGGGTCACGCCCATGGCATCGGCAAGCGCGTCGTCCAACTGGTCGGGGTCGATGGCGGAGGCGCCGGCCTCGTTCAGCGCATCGGTCAGAATGTCCGAGCCGCCGCCTTCGCCCGTCCCCTCGGGCGCATTGCCATCGACGGGGCTGGGGGTGGCTTCCTCGGCCAGTGCGGCCTCGCGTTGCAGGCGCGCTTCCTCGGCCAGTTGCTCGGCCAGAGCGTCCCGAAGGGCGAGCTCGGCCTCGGCGGCGGCCTGACGTTCCTGTTCGGCACGCTCGGCTGCCTCGCGCTCCAGCCGCTGCTGTTCGGCGCGGCGGGCTGCTTCGGCCCGGCGGGCTTCGTCCGCCAGCCGCTCGGCTTCGCGCTGTCGGGCTTCTTCGGCCAGACGCTCCTGTTCGAGCCGCTCCTGTTCGAGCCGCTCCTGTTCGAGGCGCTCGCGTTCCAGACGCTCCTGCTCCTGCCGGGCTTCCTCCGCCAGTCGTTCCTCTTCGGCGCGGCGGGCGGCTTCGGCCAGACGTTCCTGCTCCTGCCGTTCCGCCTCGGCCTGTTCGCGGGCGATGCGGTCCTGTTCGGCTGCCGCAGCCTCTCGGGCGATGCGGTCGCGTTCTGCGGCGGCGGCGGCTTCGGCCTCGATCTGGCGGTCGGCTTCTTCGCGGGCCAGTGCGGCAAGGCGTTCCTCCTCGGCCTGCGCGGCGGCGGCGGCGGTCTGGGCATCGGCCTCGCGACGGGCGGCGAGCACGGCTTCGCGCAGCCCTTCGGGCCGGTCCGGCGGTGGTGGCGAGGCGTCGAGTGCCAGTGCCGAACGCGGCGGTTCCGGCGTCGGCGGCGCATCGGGGCGGCTTGGCGTCTCGGTCACCGGGGTGCTGTCTGCGGCGGGCATGTCGGGGACAGGCTCGGCCCGGGGCGGGGTGGTGGGATCGGGGGCGATGGTCGCGACATCGACCGGCGGGTTCGGCGCTTCGACATCGCTCAGATCGGGGCGGTTCTCGGATTGCGGGTCGGGCGGCGGCAGGGCCACGGCATTGCTGTCGGGCTGGGGGGCCTCCAGCGCCAGATCCGGCCCCTCGGGCGCGGTGGTATCGCCCGGCATCTGCGGCTGCTCCGGTGCCTGACCGTCGGCCTGACCGACCGGCCCGGCCCCGCGAGAGCGCGCCGCCAACTCGTCGAATTCCTGTGCCGAGATCGTGGTCACATCGGCGATCTGCTGGGGCGGGTTCTCGCGCGCCGCAAACAGCGCCCCGCCGACAATGGCCCAGAGTACCAGTCCGGTATGGGCCATCCCCGAGATCCAGATGCCGATCCGTTCGGCGCGGTCCCGGCCCTGCCCCTGATGTTGAACCTCAAGCGGATCCAGCATCGGATCAGCCGTCCATCCGCGGCCCGCCGGTGTCGGTCACCAGCACGATGTCGTTGAAGCCGGCGGCGTTGAGCGCGCCCATCACCTGCACCACGCGACCGTAGGGAATGCCGCCATCGGCGCGCAGGAAGATCTTCGTCGATTGCCGAATTTCGGCCAGATCGCGCAGGCGGGTGACCAGTTCTTCCTCCTCCACGCTGTCGTCCATGAGCATGAGCGGACCGGTGGCCGGGACCGAGATGGTCAGCGGCTCCTGCGGCTCGGCGGCGACGGCATTGGCGGCGGTTTCCGGCAGTTGCAGCGGCACGCCCACGGTCAGCAGGGGTGCGGCCACCATGAAGATCACCAGCAGCACCAGCATCACGTCGACAAAGGGGGTGACGTTGATTTCCGCCATCGGCTGACGGCGGCTGCGGCCGCGTCGTCCGGGCCGGTTGCGGGACTGGACCTGCATGGCTCAGCCCTCGTTCAGCTGGCGCGACAGGATGGTCGAGAATTCATCGGCGAAATTCTCGTAATTCGCGCCCAGACGGTCGGCATCGGCGATGAACTTGTTGTAGAAGATGACCGCCGGGATCGCCGCCAGAAGGCCGAGCGCGGTGGCCAGAAGCGCCTCGGCAATACCGGGTGCCACCACGGCCAGCGAGGTATCCTGTGCAATCGCGATCTGCTCGAACGCGGTCTTGATGCCCCAGACGGTGCCGAAAAGCCCGATGAAGGGCGCGGTCGAGCCGATGGTGGCCAGGAAGGACAGCCCGCGCGTCAGCCGCGCTTCTTCACGTCCGATGGCGACGTTCATGGCCCGGTCGATGCGTTGCTGGGTGCCGGGGATCATCCCGCCCCGGTCGTCCTGCGACTTGCGCCATTCGCCCATGCCGGCGGCGAAGATGCGTTCTGCCGAGCCGCGCGGGTTTTCCCCGATCCGGTCGTAAAGGTCGTCCAGCGGTTCGCCCGACCAGAAGGCGCGGTCGAATTTCGACGCTTCGGCCCGGGCGGTGCCGAATTTCAGCAGCTTCTGGATGATGATCGCCCAGGACCAGAAGGAGGCGAGGATCAGCACCACCATCACGATCTTCACGATCAGCGAGGCGCGCATGAAAAGCGCGATCAGCGAAAAGTCGAGTTCCATGAATCTGCCCGTAACGATGCGGCCATTTCCGGCCTTTGCCGGCCGTTCTAGCAGAAGTTGCGACCGGCGACCAACGAAATGGCGTTCAACTTCGCATGAGTGCGGCGAGAGCGGCGGGCAGCCGGCGCGGGCGCATGTCCGGGCCAAGGCAGGCCAGCGTCACGCGAGCGGCAAACAGCACCGCGTCGCCGCGCAGAACCTTCTGGTCAAGCTCGATCCGGGCCGGGGTCAGGCGGGCCAGTTCGGTGGTCACGATGAGTTCATCGTCGAAGACGGCGGATTGCAGGTAATCGGCCTCGACCCGGCGGACGGCGAAGACGGCGCCTTCCTCGACCTTCAGGCGGGTCTGGTCGATGCCGATGGCGCGGGTCCATTCGGTGCGCGCGCGCTCGATGAATTTCAGGTAATTGGCGTAATAGACGATCCCCGCGAGATCGGTGTCTTCATAATAGACGCGGACCGGCCAGCGATGCATCAGTCCCAGGTCCGCACGATGGAGGCGAGTTCGGGGAAAAGCTGCGGGTTGGCGCAGACGAGGTTGCCGGCATCGGCGATGGGGCCTTCGCCGCGGATCGCCTCGATGAAGCCGCCGGCCTCCTTGACCAGAACGATGCCCGCGGCCACGTCCCAGGCGTTCACGTAACGCTCCCAGTAACCGTCGAAGCGGCCCGCCGCGACATAGGCCAGATCGAGCGCCGCCGAGCCATAGCTGCGAATGCCGGCGGTCAGCGGCGAGATGCGGGCGAAATCCTTCAGCGTCGCCGGCAGGGTCTTGCGCGCGCCGAAGGGAATGCCGGTGGCGAAGATCGATTCGATCATCTGCCGCCTGCCCGAGACGCGCAGCCGCTGACCGTTCATCCAGGCGCCATTGCCCTTCTCGGCATGGTAAAGTTCGTCCTTGGCAGCGTCGAAGATGACGCCGGCCACGACTTCGCCCTTGTGTTCCAGCGCGATCGAGACCGCCCAATGCGGCAGCCCGTGCAGGAAGTTCGTGGTCCCGTCCAGCGGATCGACGATCCAGCGCCGGGTCGGGTCCTCGCCCGCCTCGGTCCCGGTTTCCTCGCCCAGCCAGCCATAGGTGGGGCGGGCGGTGCGCAGTTCTTCCTTGATGATCCGTTCGGCTTCCTTGTCGGCGCGGCTGACGAAATCGCCGGCCCCCTTGACCGAGACCTGCAGGTTCTCGACCTCGCGGAAATCCTTGACGAGGCTGCGCCCGGCCTTGCGGGCGGCCTTGATCATCACGTTCATATTGGCGCTTTGCATCCGGCGCTCCTGCAATTCTGTCTGGCTTTGGGCTTTGCCTGCCGTTTAGGGCCAATGGCGCGCGAAGGGAAGCCATAGCAGGCATTCGCGCCGGCGAATCCGCTGCGTTACGACAGTGGCCGGCCGGCGCGCACGCCCTCGGTCCGGGCGAGGCGCAGGAAAAGCTCCATATAGGGCAATTGCCGGTCGGCCTCGCGCATGGCGGCATAGGCGCGGCGGCGCAGGCCCTTTTCGGTCAGCCGGACAAGCGCCAGTTCCGGGTTCGCGGCATGGCGGCGCAGCACCCAGTCGGGCATGACCGCGACCCCGCGCCCGGCGGCGACCAGCATCAGGGTCACATCGGTCAGTTCGACCTGACGGACATGGGCGGGTTCCACCCCTGCCGGGATCAGGAATTCGGAAAAGACATCCAGCCTTTCGCGATCCATCGGATAGACGATCAGGTTTTCCGCTGCCAGATCCTCGGGCCGGGCGAAGCCGCGCGCCGCCAGCGGATGAGCGGCGGGGACGACCAGCGTCGGGGCGTAGTCGAAAAGCGGTTCGAAATGGATGCCGGGCAGCGGGTCGGGGTCCATCGAGATGACCAGATCGACCTCTTCGCGCTGCAATGCCGGCAGGGCGGTGAAGGCGAGGCGTTGGCGGATGTCCAGATCGACCTCGGGGAAAGACCGGCGGAACTGGTCCAGCACCGGCAGCAGCCAGTCGAAACAGGCATGGCATTCGAGCGCGATGTGAAGCTGGCCGACGCGGCCTGCCTCGACCCCCTTCAGCTCCGATTCGGCGGCCTCGATCAGCGGCAGCACCTGTTCGGCCAGACGCAGCAGCCGCATTCCTGCCGCCGAGAGCCGCATCGGGCGCGAGCGGCGGACGAAAAGCTCGACCCCGACCTGGTCTTCCAGCGCCTTGACCTGATGGGACAGCGCCGACTGGGTGATGTTGAGCACCTCGGCGGCGCGGGCCAGCCCGCCCTGTTGGTGAATCGCCCTTACGGTGCGAAGATGGCGCAGTTCTAGATGCATGGCTCTCATGAAAATCATGCGGAATATGAATTTGTCTCACGCCGCACGATCTGGCACAAGGGCGCGATCGAAAGGAACCCCGTCATGTCCACGCCTGCCGTCAGCTTTGAATTCTTCCCGCCGCGCAATCTGGATGCGTCCTTCCGGCTGTGGGAAACAGCGCGGGCGCTGGCGCCGCTGGGGCCGGATTTCGTCTCGGTCACCTATGGCGCGGGCGGCACCACCCGGCAGTTGACCCATGAGGCGGTCACGGCGCTGTCGAATCACTATGGGCTGAACGTGGCCGCGCATCTGACCTGCGTCGATGCCAGCCGCGAGGAAACCATGCAGATCGTCGAGGAATATGCCGCCGCCGGCGTGCGCGAGATCGTGGCGCTGCGCGGCGATGCCCCGCAGGGACAGGCCGAATGGACCGCGCATCCCGAGGGGTTTGCTTCGTCAGTTGAGCTGATCGGGGCGATTGCGAAGCGTGGCGGCATCGCCATTCGCGTCGGGGCCTATCCCGAGCCGCACCCCGATTCGACTGGCACGCCCGCCGATGTGGCCTTCCTGAAGCGCAAGGTCGATGCCGGCGCGACTTCGGCGATCACGCAGTTCTTCTTCGACGCCGACACCTTCTTCCGCTTCCGCGATGCCTGCGTGGCGGCGGGGATCGACGTGCCGATCCTGCCCGGTATCCTGCCGGTGCAAAGCTGGGCCGGCACCCGCAAATTCGCCGCGCGCTGCGGCACTTCGGTTCCCGGCTGGGCCATCGAAGCCTTCGAGGCCGCCGGCAAGGACGGCGAGGCCGAACTGGCGCAGGACCTTTGCGTGAAGCTCTGCCGCGAATTGCAGGCGGGGGGTGTCGGGCACCTGCATTTCTATACGCTGAACAAGCCCGAGCTGACGCTGGCCGTTTGTCGCGAACTGGGTCTGCGGGAAAGCGGGCTGGCCGCCTGAGGCTGGCCGCTCGCTTTAACGATAGCTCTGATCGGCGCGGCGCAGACGGCGCTTGCGCAGCATTTCGGTGCCAAATTGCTGCGCTTCGGCCGAGTCTGACGCCAGATGACCGGCGAGGATCGCCGGGCCGTCATAGGGGCGCGGCACGCTGGGGTGAAGCGCCTCGCTGATGTCGATCCCGGCCACGCGGGGCGAGCGTGCCAGGAAGGCCTTGCCCCAGCCGCGCCAGTTCCCGACCGAGGGTGCCTCGACATCGCGCGGGAAGCGCGCGCGCCAGCCGCGTGGCAGCGGCAGGCCCATCTCCTCGGCCTGGTCGAGCATCCAGACCAGCGGGATATTGGCCAGCGGTCGCGCCGCGTCCATGCCCAGCAATTGCCCGCCGATATCGGCATGTGCGCCCCTGAACCACATCTGCGTGATCGCCGCCGGATCGTGGCCGGCGCTGTCCCAGAGGATCGGCTGGAAGGCCGCCCGCGTCTCGCTGAGTGCCAGCGCCTGCACGCCGCGCCGCACGTCGAGGCCGAGATGCTGGTCATGGAAGCGGAAGCGCGGCTCGGTCAGCATCCACAGCACCGGCAGGCGGATGCCAAGGGCCATGACGGTATCGAAAACGCCCAGAAATTCGATCGGCGCGCGCGCGTGACACAGGCGGCTGCGGATCTCGGCCAGTTGCTCGGCGCCGTCCTGATCGCGATAGGCGCGCCAGATCAGGCGGATATTGCGTTCGGTGGCTTCTTCCGGGCGCAGAAGGCCGATCCGGCCAATCATTGCTGCCAATGAGCGGATGGCGAAGGCACCGCGGGAATAGCCCAGAAGGTAGATCCGGTCGCCGGGCCGATAGCCCGAGGCGAGCCAGCCATAGGCGTCGCGGATGCGCCCGCCAAGGCCATTTCCCATGACCACATCGGGCAGGCTGTTCCATGCCTCCCACTGTTGGCCGGCGGCATAGCGGACACGCAGAGAGCGCCCGCGAAGGGGGCGCAGCAGGCGGTAGATCTGGCCGATATTGGAAGAGCGCCCCTCCATCAGCGAGGCGAAGGTGCCATCAACCAGCACGACATGGGTAACGGACGGGCGATTCATCCGCTCAGCCTATCATCAATTTCCTGCTTGAGAATGAATCGCCGGTCTGACGTTTTCGTCAACCGCCATAGGGCCAAAATGAGGCTACATAATGCGTCCATATCGCGGGCATACCGCGTCCATATGCCGTGCATACGGCGCGCGTCCGGCGGTTTCGGGCGCAAAACGGGGGGCAAGCCGCCCCCATCCTGTCAGTCGAGGCGAAGCGCGGTGGCGCGGGTCATCTCGCCAAAACCGTTGAAGCGGGTATTGGTGACGACCGAATAGGCACCGGCGCCGGCGAAGACGATATAGTCGCCCTCCTGCACATCGGCGGACATCAGCAGTTCGCCCGGCAGGCGGTCCACCGAATCGCAGGTCGGGCCGAAGATGACGCGGCCGGCCTCCTCTCCGTCGCGCAATTCGCCTTCCGGGGTGAAGACCTGCACGCGGTCGAGATTGCCGACGATGGGCAGTTCCGCCAGCCCGCCATAGACGCCGTCATTGAGGAAGATCGCCTGCCCGTCGCGCACCGCCTTGACCCGGGTGATGAGCGAGAAGGCATCGGCGCAAAGACCGCGCCCCGGCTCGCAGACAAGGGCGGGGGCGTCGGTGCCGAAGACCTCGGCGGCGGTCTGGCCGATCAGATCGAAAATGGCTTCCAGATCGGGCTCGACCCCGTTGACGCGATGCGAGGGGAAGCCGCCGCCGACATTCAAACGCTTCGCCCGGACGCCGGCCATGTCGCAGATGTCCAGCGCGGTGCGGATATACTGTTCCCAGGCACCGGGATCGGTGCATTGGGTGCCGGGGTGGAAGGTAAGCGACGGCGTGAAGCCGGCCTCGGCCACGCGTTTCAGCAGATCTGCCGCCAGTTCCGGCGTCGCCCCGAACTTGGAGCCGAAATCGTAGATCGCCCCGGTCACCGGCAGCTTGAAGCGGGGCGAGATTTCGCAGCCCTCGGGCGGGACCATCTCGATCAGCTTGGCAAGCTCGGTCTCGCTGTCCACGGACCAGGCCTTGATGCCGGCCTTCACGGCCTCGGCGATCTCGGCCCGGGCGCGGACCGGGTTGTGGTAATGGCGCGCGGCATCCGGGGCGAGGCGACCGATCAGCGCGATCTCGGCGGGGGAGGCCACGTCGAAACCCTTGATGCCGGCGCCGACGAGGTTCTCGATCACGGCTTCGTCGGGGTTCGACTTCACCGCATAGGTGACCAGACCCGGAAAGCCCTTGAGGAAACGCCGCGCGGTGTCCTGAAGCACGGTCGGCGCAAAGACCATGACCGGGTTTTCGGGCCGGGTTTCACGGATGATTTCAGCCGGATTCTGCCAGACGGTCTTCGACATTCCCATAGGCGCGCTTCCCCCTTCAATCGGAGCAACAGAAACATGTCGCATAGTGTGACGCAACCCGCTTGGGAAGGGGTTATCTGATGGCACCCGGGCAATCGTCCGGGGCAGCGGCACGGGGCCGCAGCGGGGGCAGGTCAGGGCATTGCCGGCGATCACCGCAACGCGCATGATGCGTGCAGGGATGACAAAGGACGGAGAGGCGCGATGAAATTTCACGGAAGCCCCTGCTGGTATGAACTGGGCACCGGCGATCTGGACGCGGCGCAGGCGTTTTACGGCAAGGTCCTTGGCTGGACGGTCGTCGATTCGGGGATGGAGGGGTTCGATTATCGCCTTGCGCGGATGGGGGATGCGATGGTCGCGGGCATGATGCCGCTGCTGGATCAGCAGGGCGCGCCGCCGCCGAACTGGAACATCTATTTCGCGGTCGAGGATTGCGACAAGGCGGCGGCGGATATCGGGGCGGCTGGCGGCAAGGTTCTGCTGGGCCCCGACGACATTCCCGGCACCGGGCGCTTTGCCGTTGCCGCCGACCCGCAGGGTGCGGTGTTCGGCATCCTGCAACCGCTGGCGATGGACGAGGATTGCCAGGGCAGTCAGGGCGGGGCTTTCGATCAGTCGAAAACCGGTCACGGCAATTGGCACGAGCTGATGTCGAGCGATCCCGAAGCCGGGTTTGCCTTCTATGCCAAGCTGCTCGGCTGGCAGAAATCCGATGCCATGGATATGGGCGAGATGGGCACATACCAGCTGTTTTCCCATGACGGGAAGGATATCGGCGGGATGATGGGCCTCGGCAATTCGCCGGTCTCGTGCTGGCTGCCCTATTTCGGCACCGAGGGGACAGAGGCCGCCATTGCCCGCATCACGGATAATGGCGGCAAGGTCCATCATGGCCCGGTCGAGGTCCCCGGCGGTGCCTTCATCGCCATTGCCGAGGACCCGCAGGGGGCCTGGTTCGCGGTGGTCGGCCCGAAGGGCTGAGAGAGGCGGGCGCTGTCGCGGTCCGGGCCGCGCGGCGCTCAGAAATCGACGCAGATGCCTTTTTTCTCGTAATCGCCGAAGCGCACCGGCTCTGGCCCGTCGCGGCCGCCGAGTTCGGGGGGCAGGTCCTGCGGCTTTGTGGCCTTGCGGCGTTCCTCGGCCTCGGCCAGGGCGCGTTGGGCCTCGGGCGGCAAATCGCGTTGCTCGGTCATGGCGGGCGGCCTTTCATTGCGGTAACAGGACCTGATCTAGGGAAAGGGCCGGGTTTGGGCAAGCCGCAGACAGGAAAGCAGACAGGAAAACCGCAACGGGATCGTTCGTCGGGCAGGCCTCCGCAGGATGGGGCGCGCAAGGGGGCGCTGCGGCTTCTGGCCGGGGTCCGCGACGGCATGGCGCTGTCGGATCAGTCGGGCGCGATTGCCGGGCTGGCACCGGCTGAGCGGGCGCGGGCGCAACGGCTGGCGCTGGCGGTGCTGCGCAATATCGACCGTGCCGATACGCTGCTGGTGCGGCACCTGTCGAAGAAGCCGCGCCCCGATGTGCTGGATGCGCTGCGCCTTGGGACAGTGGAACTGCTGGAGATGGGCGAGGCCCCGCATGGGGCGGTGAATGCCGCTGTCGGTCTGGTGCAGGGGATGGGGCCGAAGGGGCGGGCGGCCTCGGGCATGGTCAATGCGGTGTTGCGCAAGATCGCTGGGCAAGGCGCGGAATGGACCAGCCTGCCGCCCGAGGAGATGCCGGACTGGCTGCGCGACCCCATTGCCGCTGCCTGGGGGCAGGATGTGGTGCTGGCCATCGAGGCCGCGCATCAGGCCGGCGCGCCGGTCGATTTCAGCGCCAGGCCCGGCAAGGAGGCACCCGGCGTGGCGCTGCCGAGCGGGTCTTATCGATTGCACGATTCGGCGCAGATCAGCGCCTTGCCGGGTTTTGCCGTGGGCGACTGGTGGGTGCAGGACGCGGCTGCGGCCATGGCGGCGCGGCTGCTGGACCCGAAGCCCGGCGAATATGTCGTCGATCTTTGCGCGGCGCCGGGGGGCAAGACGCTGCAACTCGCCGCCGCCGGGGCGCGGGTGACGGCGGTGGATATTTCCGGGCCGCGTCTGGCGCGTCTGGCCGAGAACCTTGAACGCTGCGGCTTGCAGGCCGAGGTGGTCGAGGGCGATGCGCTGGAATGGCAGCCGGCGGTGGCGCCCGACGCGATCCTGCTCGATGCGCCCTGTTCGGCCACGGGCACCATTCGCCGCCATCCCGACCTGCCGCTGATTCGCGATGACAGCGCCATCGAGGGGCTGGCCTTGCTGCAATCGGCGCTGATCGACCGTGCTCTCGATATGTTGAAGCCGGGCGGTCGGCTGGTTTTCGCCACCTGTTCCCTGCTGCGGGCCGAGGGCGAGGATCAACTGGCCGGTGCCATTGCGCGCCATCCGGGGCTGCATGTGATCCGGCCGGCGCTGCCGGGGATCGAGCCGGGCTGGATCACCGAACAGGGCGGGTTGCGGCTGAGGCCGGATTACTGGCCGGATCGCGGCGGCATGGATGGGTTCTTCATCGCGTGCTTGCAGAAGCCGGAAGCGAGCCGGTAGATTCCGGGCATGACCGAGCCCCGCCCCCATGGATTCACCCGCCGACCCGAGCCGCACAGCCTGGGGTCGAGCCTGCGCGGGCAGGAGATGGTCGAGGGCGTGCTGCCGCTGACCGGGCTGGCCCTGACCGGCGATCCCTTTGCCGGGGCGGTGGGCGATCCCGAACAGGCAGCGGAACTGCATGGTTTCGGCTGGCTCGACGATCTCGCCTCGCTCGGCAATGCCAGGGCGCGCGACATGGCGCAGGCGCGGGTGCTGGGCTGGATCGCTGCCCATCCGGTGCCGCCCGAAGCGGGTGGCAGCGATCCCGTCTGGCGCGCCGATGTGACCGGGCGGCGGGTGCTGCGCTGGATCTTTCATTCCGGCCAGATCCTGCCGGGGCTGGACCGGGCGGCGGCGCAGCCGGTCTTTGACAGCCTTCACGCGCAGCTCGATCATCTGAGCCGGGCCGAGGCGCCCGCCGGATTGCCCGGGATCGAGGCGCTGGCGGGGGCGGCCATGGCTGCCATGCTGCTGACCGGGGCCGAGGATCGGGCAGAGCCCGCGCTTGCGGCGCTTGGCGCGGCGGTCGAGCCTTCGATCCGGCAGGGGGTCATGCGCGGGCGCTGCCCCGAATCGCTTTTGGCCTGCCTGTCGCTTCTCGGCTGGGTGAAGGCCAGTGCCGCCGATGGCGGGCTTGCGCTGCCGGGTGAAATTTCCGCCGTCATCGAAGACATCGCGCCACAGCTGCGGGCGCTGCGCCATGCCGATGGCGGCCTGCCGCGCTATCACGGTGGCGGGCGCGGGGTCGCGGGGCGGCTGGATCACAGCCTGCGCGCGGCCTCGGGGCCGGCGGTCGCGGCGCCGGGTCATGCCATGGGTTTCGCGCGCCTGTCGCGGGCGCGGGCGACGGTGGTCATGGATGCGGGCCAGCCGCCGGCGGGACCGGCGGCGGCCCATGCCCATGCCTCGACCCTGGGGATCGAGTTCACCTCGGCCCGGCATCCGATCGTGGTCAATTGCGGCTCTGGCCGGATGTTCGGCCCGGCCTGGGCGCGGGCCAGCCGCGCCACCGCCTGCCATTCGACGCTGTGCCTGTCGGGCTTGAGCTCGGCCAAGCTGCTGCCGCCGGACGGGCAGGGGCATGAGCGCCTGACGCTGCTGCCGCAGAAGGTCTGGGCCGGGCGCTGCGATGCCGAGGGCAACCTGCTGCCCGCCGAGACCTCGCCCGCCAATCCGCGCCTGCCGGAGACGATCCTGTCGGGCCATGATGCCTGGCAGGGCACGCATGGGCTGACCCATCTGCGCGAGTTGCAGCTCTCTGCCGATGGCGATCAGTTCAGCGGCACCGATACGCTGGCGGCGCTGGATATCGACGGGCAGGGCCGGCTGGCGCAGGCGCTGACCAATGCGCCCGAGGGGATCGGCTTCGAGATCCGCTTTCATCTGCATCCCGAGATCGAGGCGATTGCGGAAGGCGATGATGTTCACCTGCAATTGCCGGGGGCGGAGGCGTGGTATTTCAGCCATGACCTCGTCTCGACCCTGCGGCTGGAGCCTTCGGCCTATCTGGAGCAGGGACAGCCGCAGCCGCGCGCTTCGGTCCAGATCGTGCTGGCCCATCGGCTGGAGGCCGAGGCGGTGCAGATTGGCTGGACCTTCATGCGGGCAGGCGCTAGCTAGGCGCCATCCAAAAGCCCGCAGCCGCAGGAACCCCCATGCCGCAAGATATCGTCCCGCTGAAACGCGCCCTCATTTCCGTCTCGGACAAGACCGGGCTGATCGACTTCGCAAGGGGGCTGGAGGCCAAGGGGGTCGAGATCCTGTCGACCGGCGGCACCGCCAAGGCGCTGCGCGAGGCGGGGATTGCGGTCAAGGATGTCTCCGAGGTGACCGGCTTTCCCGAGATGATGGATGGTCGCGTCAAGACGCTGCATCCGGTCGTTCATGGCGGGCTGCTGGCGCTGCGCGACGATGCGGCGCATCAGGCATCAGCCAGTGAGCACGGGATCGGGATGATCGACCTGCTGGTCGTGAACCTCTATCCGTTCGAGGAAACCGTCGCCAAGGGCGGCGATTATGCCGATTGCGTCGAGAATATCGACATTGGCGGCCCGGCGATGATCCGCGCCGGGGCCAAGAACCATGCCTTTGTCGGCGTGGTCGTGGATGTCGAGGATTATGCCGAGGTGCTGAAGCAGCTGGACGCGCAGGGCGGCACCGATCTGGCGACCCGCAAGCGGCTGGCGCAGACGGCTTATGCGCGCACGGCGGCCTATGATGCGGCGGTGTCGAACTGGATGGCCGGCGCGGTCGGCGTGGAAACCCCGCGCCGTCGCGCTTTTGCGGGCACTTTGGCGCAGGGGTTGCGCTATGGCGAGAACCCGCATCAGCGCGCCGCCTTCTATGTGACCGGCGAGGCCCGGCCCGGCGTTTCGACGGCGAAGCAATGGCAGGGCAAGGAACTGTCCTATAACAATATCAACGATACCGATGCAGCGTTTGAACTGGTCGCAGAATTCGACCCGGCGGAAGGCCCGGCCTGTGCGATCATCAAGCACGCCAATCCCTGCGGCGTGGCCCGTGCCGATACCGCCGCCGAGGCCTATCGTCGCGCCTTCGACTGTGACCGGACTTCGGCCTTTGGCGGGATCATCGCGCTGAACCAGACCCTCGATGGCGAGACCGCGCAGGCGATCACCGAGATCTTCACCGAGGTGGTGATCGCCCCCGATGCCACCGACGAGGCGCGCGAGGTTTTCGCGGGCCGCAAGAACCTGCGCCTTTTGACCACGGGCGGGCTGCCCAATGCCTCCGCCCCCGGCACCGCATTCCGGCAGGTGGCGGGCGGGCTTCTGGTGCAGTCGCGCGACAATGGCCGGGTGATGCTGCCCGAGTTGAAGGTGGTCACGAAGCGCCAGCCGACGCAGGCGGAACTGGCCGATCTGCTGTTCGCCTGGCAGGTCGCCAAGCATGTGAAATCGAATGCCATCGTCTATGCCAGGGATATGGCGACGGTCGGCATCGGCGCCGGTCAGATGAGCCGCGTCGATTCGACCCGGATCGGTCAGCGCAAGGCGCAGGACATGGCCGAGGCGCTTGGCCTCTCGCAGCCGTTGACCAGCGGGTCGGCGGTGGCATCCGATGCGTTCTTCCCCTTTGCCGACGGGGTTGAGGCGCTGGCGGATGCGGGCGCGGTGGCGGTGATCCAGCCCGGCGGCTCGATGCGCGATGCCGAGGTGATCGCGGCGGCCGATGCGCGCGGCCTTGCCATGGTCTTCACCGGGCAGCGGCATTTCCGTCACTGATGGCGAAAGAGGCGAGCAGAAAGCCGGCGGCAGGCAAGCCGGCCAAGGCCGAACAGGCCCCGAAGCCGCCGGCCCGGTCGCGGGCGAAGAAGGCGGCTGTGCCTGAACCGGCGCCCGCGCCGATCCGGCTGCGGATGCTGGGTTGGGTGACGCTGGCGGTGCTGCTGATCGACCAGATCAGCAAGTATTATGTCGTCCATGTGCTGCGGCTGGATCGTATCCGCGAATACGATCTGCTGCCGCCCTGGCTGAACCTGCGCATGGCCTGGAATCAGGGGGTGAATTTCGGCCTCTTCTCCTCGTCG
The DNA here is from genome assembly GCF_937873615.1 of uncultured Paracoccus sp. Taxonomy (GTDB): domain Bacteria; phylum Pseudomonadota; class Alphaproteobacteria; order Rhodobacterales; family Rhodobacteraceae; genus Paracoccus. The sequence continues at coordinate 49,082 of NZ_CALMYP010000032.1, read as the reverse complement.
CAGGACATGATGCGCTGGGTGCTGATCGGCGTGGCGCTGGCGGTCTGCCTGTGGCTTTACGTCTGGATCCGGCGGGTGCGGCCCGGTTGGCGGACGCAATTGGCGGCGGGGCTGTTGATCGGCGGCGCGCTGGGCAATGTGATCGACCGGGTGTTTTACGGCGCGGTGGCGGATTTCCTGAATATGTCGCTGCCGAACTGGCGCAATCCTTACAGTTTCAACGTCGCGGATATCGCGATTTTCGCCGGGGCCATCGGGCTGATCCTGATGCCGCCGCATCGTGGCGAGGCCGATGCGGACAAGACCCGTGACGCGCCTGCGAAATCGGGCTAGAACGGGCAGCAACGTGTTACGGGGGACCCATATGCGGGCTATCTGGGTGTTGATCGGTGTGGCGGCTCTGGCCGGTTGTTCGAATGATCCGCAGCTGCACAATATCTCGTCCGGGCAGACCACGCCGGATGAGTTCGCGATTCTGCCGACGCGGCCCTTGTCCATGCCTCAGGACCTGAACCAGCTGCCGCAGCCGACGCCGGGCGGGGCCAATATCACCGATCCCAATCCCAAGGGCGATGCGGTGGCGGCCCTTGGCGGCGATCCGTCGCGCCTGCAGCCGACCGGAATCGGCACGGCCGATGGGGCCTTGGTCAACTATGCCTCGCGGCTTGGCGTGAATGCCGGCATCCGCCAGCAGCTTGCGCAGGAAGATGTCGAATGGCGCTCGAACCACTCGCGTCGGCTGCTGGAGACATGGGCGCGGACGGATGTCTATTACCGCGCCTACGAATCCATGACGCTGGACAGCTGGGCCGAGCAGACGCGCTGGCAGCGTGCCGGGGCGAAGGTGTCGACCCCGCCGCCGGTCGAGATCGTCGAGTGACGCCCGCCGGTTAGGGGCTGTATCGTCTCGACGGGTCTGGTTTGCCGGGTATCCGGCAGCTTCACCCGGTCGTGATTTGCCGGGGGGCGGTTCAGCCAGCATGTTGCGCGCGGCCTCCGCCGTTCTGACAGATAGCTGTGAAAGGATCGCCGATGCGTATGCTTTGCCTGGGTGCCGTTCTTGCCGCCTCTGCCGGCTTGCCAGCCGTTGCCGAGATTCCTGCGGGTGTGACCAGCTTCACGCTGGATAACGGCATGGAAGCGGTGGTGATCGAGGATCACCGCGCCCCCGTCGTCGTCCAGATGGTCTGGTACAGGATCGGTTCCGCTGATGAGGTGGCCGGGAAGACCGGGCTGGCCCATTATCTCGAACATCTGATGTTCAAGGGCACCGACAAGCTGGAAGCGGGCGAGTTGTCGAAGACGGTTTCGGCCAATGGCGGCATGGACAATGCCTTCACCAGCTATGACTTCACCGCCTATTTCCAGCGCATCGCCAGCGACCGGCTGCCGCTGATCATGGAGATGGAGGCCGACCGCATGGCCAATCTGAACATCGGCGAGGAAGACTGGCAGGCCGAACGCCAGGTCGTGCTGGAGGAGCGCGCGCAGCGCACCGACAGCGATCCCGGCGCCTTGTTCGCCGAGGAGCGCAGCGCCGCCCAATATCTGAACCATCCCTACGGTCGCCCGGTGATCGGCTGGCGCGACGAGATGATGGGGCTGACGCGCAGCGACGCGGTGAAATGGTATGACGACCATTACGCGCCGAACAACGCCATCCTGATCCTCGCCGGCGACGTGACCCCGGAAAAGGCGCGCGAACTGGCCGAGACCTATTACGGCCCGATCCCGGCGAAAGAGGGGGTGAGCCGTGCCGCCCGCCCGCAGGAACCGACGCAGCGCGCGCCGCGCCGCATCACCATGCACGATCCGCGCGTGCCGCAACCCCGGATGACCCGCACCGTGCTGGTGCCCGAACGCAATCCCGGCGATCAGAAGACCGCCGCCGCGCTGAGCGTGCTGGCCGAATTGCTGGGCGGCTCGCCCCAGACCTCGGTTCTGGGGCAGAAGCTGGTGATGAGCGGCAAGGCGCTGTTCGCGGGGGCGGGCTATGAGGGCTATGCGGTCGATCCGACGAATTTCTATCTGTCGCTGATCCCCGCCGATGGCGAGACGCCCGAGGCGGCGGAAGCGGCGCTGGATCAGGTTCTGGCCGATTTTCTGGCCGAGGGACCGGATGCGGCGCAGCTTGAGCGGATCAAGACCCAGATCCGGGCCTCGCAGATCTATGAACAGGATTCGGCCCATGGCCGGGCCTATGACTATGGTCAGGGCCTTGCCACCGGGTTGACGGTCGAGGATGTGAGCGACTGGCCGCAGATCCTGTCCGAGGTGACCGCCGAGGATGTCATGGCCGCCGCCGATCTGGTTCTGAACAGCACCGCGACGGTGACCGGCTGGCTGCTGCCGGCGGAAGAACCCGGCGCGACGGCAGAGGCCGGGGTCATGCCCGCATCACCCCCCGAGGCCGCGACCGAACCCGCCGCATCCGAACCGCAGGCCGAGACCCCGGAGATCACCCAATGAGCTTCCTTCGCGCCATTCCCTTCATCCTCGCCAGCCTGATCGCCGATCCTGCCGCCGCGACCGAGATTCAGGAGGTCACCTCGCCCTCGGGGATCAAGGCCTGGCTGGTCGAGGATCATTCCATTCCCTTCACCGCGCTCAATCTGGCCTTCCGGGGGGGCGCCAGCCTCGATGCGCCGGGCAAGCGCGGGGCCATCAACCTGATGACACACACGCTGGAAGAAGGCGCGGGCGAGATGGACGCGACCGCATTCGCCGCCGCGACCGAGGATCTGGGCGCGCGGATCACCTTCGATGTCAGCGACGATGCGCTGGTGGTGTCGAGCCAGCTTCTGACCGAGAATCGCGATCAGGCCGCCGCCCTGATTGGTGCGGCGCTGAGCGATCCGCTGTTCGCCGAGGATGCGGTGGCGCGGGTCAAGGGGCAGGTCATGTCGCTGGTCCGCTCGGAAGAGAACGATCCGAACGCCATCGCCCGCACGGCTCTGGCGAAATCCATCTGGGGCGCGCATCCCTATGGCAGTTCGATCAACGGCACCGTGGACACGCTGACGCCGCTCGGGCCGCAGGACATGGTCGAGGCGAAGAACCGCGTCATTGCCCGCGACCGGGTCATCGTCGGCGCGGCGGGCGACATCACGCCCGAGGAACTGGGCCTGCTGATCGACGAGATCCTGTCGGGCCTGCCCGAGACCGGCACCGTGCCCTTGCCGGATCAGGCCAGCTTCAGCCCGGATGCGGCGACCGAGGTGATCGACTGGGACAGCCCGCAGACCGTGGTGGCCTTTGCCCTGCCGGGGCCGGAGATGGACGATCCCGACTATTTCGCCGCTTTCGTGGCCAACCGGATCTTTGGCGGCGGCGGTTTTTCGTCCCGCCTGATGGAGGAGATCCGAGAGAAGCGCGGGCTGACTTACGGCGTCTATACCGCCCTCGTGAACGGGGTTTACGGGCCAAGCTGGATGGGCGGCATGTCCAGCTCCAACGCCTCGGTGGCCGAGGCGGTGACGCTTCTGCGCGGTGAACTGGCGCGCATGGCCGATGGGGTGAGCGATAAGGAACTGGCCGATGCCAAGACCTATCTGACCGGGGAATATCCGCTGCGTTGGGACGGGAACGGCAAGATCGCCGGGATTCTGGCCGGGATGCAGCTGATCGGTCTGCCGATCGACTATCCCGAGAAGCGCAGCGCCATGATCGAGGCGGTCACCGCCGAGGATGTGGCCCGCGTTTCCGCCGAACGGCTGACGGACGAGCACCTGCATCTGGTGCTGGTCGGCCGGCCCGAGCATTTCACGCCCTGACCGGCGACATGGACCGATGACAGGACCGCGCAGCCGCAGTTGCGCGGTCCTCTCATGTCTTACGGGACGCGGACCACGCCGGAACTGCCGAGTGCCGCGCCCGCGACCGCGCCGACGGGACCGGCGATCACCGCCCCGGTCGCGGCGCCGGTGGTGGCGCGGGTGGTGACGTTGGGACCGCAGGCCGCCAGCGTCAGGGCGGCGCCGCAAAAGAGAAGGGCGGCAAGTCTGGTCATGGGGACGGTTCCTGATCTGAAGGAATGTTTGGATCTGCGGGATAACGATCCGGCGCGGCGCAAAGTTGCGCCGGCTGGTGAATGATCGTCCGAATCATTTTCACATCTTCGGTGAACTGCTAGATATGGGGCCATGAACAGTCACAACCCCCAGATACGCCCGGTTATCCGCCAGTTGGACGACAGCATCGCCAACCGCATCGCGGCGGGCGAGGTGGTCGAGCGTCCGGCCTCGGCGGTGAAGGAACTGGTGGAAAACGCGCTCGATGCCGGGGCGCGGCGGATCGACGTGACCATCTCGCAGGGCGGCAAGGCGCTGATCCGGGTGGTCGATGACGGCTGCGGCATGAGCGCCGAGGATCTGCCGCTGGCGCTGTCGCGTCATGCGACCTCGAAGATAGACGGGACCGATCTGCTGGACATCCACAGCTTCGGTTTCCGGGGCGAGGCGCTGCCCAGCCTCGGCGCGGTCGGTCGGCTGAGTATTACCTCGCGCGCCGAGGCCGAGGGGGCCGAGATCCGCGTGACCGCTGGCCGGGCCGAGCCGGTGCGCCCGGCCTCGGCCAATCGCGGCACCGTGGTCGAGTTGCGCGACCTGTTCTTCGCCACCCCGGCGCGGCTGAAATTCCTGCGCAGCGAGCGCGCGGAAACCCAGGCGGTGGCCGAGGTCGTGCGGCGGCTGGCCATGGCCGAACCCTCGGTCGGGTTCACGCTGCAGGACGGTGACCGGCTGATCTTTCGCGCCGATGCCGAGCAGGGCGATCTGTTCGACGCGCTTCATGCCCGTCTGATGCGGGTGATGGGTCGCGATTTCATCGACAATGCCATTGCCATTGACGCCGAGCGCGACGGGGTGCGGCTGACCGGCTTCGCGGCGCTGCCGACCTATTCGCGCGGGGCGGCGGTGGCGCAGCATGTCTTCGTCAATACAAGGCCGGTGCGCGACAAGCTGCTGACCGGGGCGCTGAGGGCGGGCTATTTCGATGTCCTGCCCTCGGGCCGGTATCCGGCGGCGGTGCTGTTCGTCGATTGCGATCCGCATTTCGTCGATGTGAACGTGCATCCCGCCAAGGCCGAGGTCCGCTTCCGCGAGCCCGATACCGTGCGCGGGCTGGTGGTCTCGACCCTGCGCCACAGTCTGGCTGGGGCCTCGCGCCGGGCCTCGGACACGGTGGGGGCGGCGACGCTGGCGGCTTTCCAGTCGGAACCGCTGGCCACCCCGGCCAGCCCGCCGCGCTATCAGATGGACTATCGCCCCTCGCAAGCTGCGATCCGCGCCGCCTATGAGGGGCAGGCCCCGGCTTTCGACGGTTTCAGCGAAGCGCCCTCGGCCCGGTTCGAGCCGGTCGCGGAGGTGCCCGAGGACGCGCCGCTTGGCGCCGCCCGGGCGCAGGTGCACGAGAATTACATCATCGCCCAGACCGGCGACGGCATGGTCATCGTCGATCAGCACGCCGCCCATGAGAGGCTGGTCTATGAACGCCTGAAGGCCCAGGCCGAGGCGAAGGGCATTGCCAGTCAGGCCCTGCTGATCCCCGAGATCGTCGAACTGCCCGAGGAGGATGCCAGCCGCATCCTTTCGGTCGCCGAAGACCTTGCCGGGCTGGGGCTGCATGTCGAGGCGTTTGGCGGCGGTGCCGTCGCGGTGCGCGAGGTGCCGGCCCTTCTGGGCAAGCTGGATGCGGCGGCGCTTATTCGCGACATCGCCGACGATCTGGCCGATCAGGGCGCCTCGGACCGCCTGAAGGCGCGGGTCGATTCGGTGCTGTCCTCGATGGCCTGCCACGGCTCGGTGCGTTCGGGCCGGCGCATGAGTGCCGAGGAGATGAATGCCCTGCTGCGCGAGATGGAGCGCACCCCGCGTTCCGGCCAGTGCAATCACGGCCGGCCGACATGGGTCAAACTGTCGCTTGCGGATATCGAACGGCTGTTCGGTCGCAGGGATTGACGCGCGCCGGGCCGGGGCCGACAATCGCCGAAAGGAGCATCGACATGCTGGACATCACCCCTGACAAGATCGCCCATATCATCATCCGGGCCCGCGAATATGAAAGCGGCGTCAATGCCTGGGCGCATAGCGGGCATCGCACCGGCCATGGCGTGCGCACCGAACTGCACGATTTCATCGCCTCGCTGAACGAGGACGAGCAGGCCGCGCTGACCGCGGTCATGTGGATCGGCCGCGACAGTTTCGACGCCGAGGATCTGGAGGAGGCCGTGGCCACCGCCCGCGCCGAAAAGACCGTCCCGACCGAGGATTACCTGATGGGAGAGCCGCGCCTGGCCGATCTGCTGGAAGCCGGTCTGGACGCGCTCGGGATTTCGCCCGAGGACAGCGAGGACGAGGTGCAAAGCCCGGTGTGACCGGCCCGTTTTGCCCCTTGCCGCCGGCATCCTTACGTTTCGGTGGTTTCTTGGCGCGAAGGGGGCTACAACCCGGCGATGCCGGGCGCTTTGCGCCGGGTGACAAGATCAACGCAAAAAGGCCTGCGGGATGAGTGATATCGCAACCCTGTCCTTCGAGGACGCGATGAAAGAGCTGGAGGGCGTGGTCTCGCGCCTGGAAAGCGGCAATGCCTCGCTTGAGGATTCGATCAAGCTCTATGAGCGCGGGGCCGGCTTGCGCGCCCATTGCGAGGCGCGGCTGCGCGCCGCCGAGGAGCGGGTCGAGAAGATCACCCTCGCGCAGGGCCAGCCCACCGGCACCACCAAGGCCGAGGATCTCTGATGGACGCCCGCATGGAGGAGGTGAAGGCCCAGGTCGAGGCCTTTCTGGGCGAAGTGACCGCGAAACTGCCGAAGGGCGAGTTGACCGACGCGATGCATTACGCCTGTGTCGGCGGCAAGAAGGTGCGCGCCTTTCTGGTGATGGAATCGGCGCGGCTTCACGGCATCGCGCCCGAGGCGGCGCTGCCGGTCGCGGCGGCGGTCGAGGTGTTGCACGCCTATAGCCTCGTGCATGACGACCTGCCCGACATGGATGACGACGACCTGCGCCGGGGGATGCCCACGGTGCACGTGCAATGGTCGCCGGCAACCGCGATTCTTGCGGGCGATGCGCTCCAGACCTTGGCTTTCGAATTGCTGACCGACCCGGCCATCGGCGACGAAGCCGCCCGGCTGCGGCTGATCAAGGCCTTCGCCCATGCCGTCGGCGCGGCGGGCATGGTGTACGGTCAGATGATGGATATCGCCGCCGAGGAAGCCGCGACGCCGCTGGACCTTGCCGGGATTTCGCGGATGCAGGCCGCCAAGACCGGCGCGCTGATCGCCTTCGCTGCGACCTCTGGCGCGCTGATCGCGGGGGCCGAGACCGAGGCGCTCAGGATCTATGCCGCGAAGCTCGGCCTCGCGTTCCAGATCCATGACGATATCCTCGACGTGACCGGCGATCAGGAAACCACCGGCAAGCGGGTCGGCAAGGATGCCGAGGCCGGCAAGGCGACCTTCGTCTCGCTTCTCGGTCTCGAAGGCGCCCGCGCGCGCGAGACCGAGCTGATCGACAAGGCCACCGCCGCGCTTTCACCTTATGGTGAAGCGGCGGATAACTTGCGGGACCTGGCACGTTTCGTTATCGACCGCCAAAGCTGAACGCCCTCGGAAAGGGCCGCGCCATGAACCAAGATCGACCGCAAACCCCCGTTCTCGACCGGGTCAGCCTGCCTTCCGACCTGAAGGCGCTGTCCGACCGCGAGTTGCGCCAACTGGCCGACGAGTTGCGGGCCGAGACGGTCAGCGCGGTCTCGGTCACCGGCGGGCATCTGGGGGCGGGGCTGGGCGTGGTCGAACTGACCGTGGCGCTGCATGCCGTTTTCGATGCGCCGCGCGACAAGATCATCTGGGATGTCGGGCATCAATGCTATCCGCACAAGATCCTGACCGGCCGGCGGGATCGTATTCGGACGCTGAGGACCGGCGGCGGGCTGTCGGGTTTCACCAAGCGTTCGGAAAGTCCCTATGACCCGTTCGGGGCCGGGCACAGCTCGACCTCGATTTCGGCGGCGCTTGGCTTTGCCATGGCGCGCGAATTGGGCGGCGATCCGGGCGATGCGATCGCGGTGATCGGCGATGGCGCCATGTCGGCGGGCATGGCCTTCGAGGCGCTGAACAATGCCGGCCATCTGGGCAAGCGGCTGTTCGTGATCCTGAACGATAACGAGATGTCCATCGCGCCGCCGACCGGGGCGCTGTCGAGCTATCTGACCAAGCTCTATACCGAAGGCCCGTTTCAGGAGCTGAAGGCGATGGCCAAGGGCGCCGTCGGCTTCCTGCCCGAGCCGTTCCAGGAAGGCGCGCGCCGGGCCAAGGAAATGCTGAAGGGCATGACCGTCGGCGGCACCCTGTTCGAGGAGCTGGGCTTTTCCTATATCGGCCCGGTGGACGGGCACGATCTGGACCAGCTTCTGCCGCTTCTGCGCACGGTGAAGGCGCGCGCCGACGGTCCGGTGCTGATCCACGCCATTACCCGCAAGGGCAAGGGCTATGCCCCGGCCGAGGGTGCTGCGGATCGGGGCCATGCGCGCGGCAAGTTCGACGTGGTGACGGGCGAACAGGCCAAGGCCAAATCCAACGCGCCAAGCTATACCAGCGTCTTCGCCAAGACCCTGATCGCCGAGGCCGAGGCCGACGACAGGATCGTCGCCGTCACCGCCGCCATGCCGGACGGGACCGGGCTGAACCTGTTCGCCGAGCGTTTTCCGCGCCGCTGCTTCGACGTGGGCATTGCCGAACAGCATGCGGTGACGTTCAGCGCCGGCCTCGCGGCGGGCGGGCTGAAACCCTTCTGCGCGCTTTATTCCACCTTCCTGCAGCGCGGCTATGATCAGATCGTCCATGACGTGGCGATCCAGCGCCTGCCGGTCCGCTTCGCCATCGACCGCGCCGGTCTGGTCGGCGCCGATGGTGCCACCCATGCCGGCGCCTTCGATGTGGGGTTCTTGGCCAACCTGCCCGGCATGGTGGTCATGGCCGCCGCCGACGAGGCCGAACTGGTCCATATGGTCGCCACCGCGAGCGCCCATGACGCGGGCCCCATCGCCTTCCGCTTCCCGCGTGGCGAGGGCACCGGGGTCGAGATGCCCGAACGCGGCACGCCGCTGGAAATCGGCAAGGGTCGCATGATCGCCGAGGGCAAGCGCGTCGCCATCCTGTCCTTCGGCACCCGCCTGTCCGAGGTCATGGCCGCCCGCGAAGCGTTGACGGCGCGCGGCATCACGCCCACGGTCGCCGATGCCCGCTTCGCCAAGCCGCTCGACCGCGACCTGATCCTGCGGCTCGCGGCGGATCACGAGGCACTGATCACCATCGAAGAGGGCGCCATCGGCGGCTTCGGCAGCCATGTCGCCCAGCTTCTGGCCGATGAGGGCGTCTTCGATCACGGGTTGAAATTCCGCTCCATGGTGCTGCCCGACACCTTCATCGACCATGACAGCCCCGCCGCCATGTATGCCGACGCCGCCATGAACGCGAAGGATATCGAGGCCAAGGTGCTGGATGTGCTGGGCGTCGCCAGAATAACCGCCCGCGCCTGACCGGAAAGGAATACCCATGTCTTCCCAAGACCACGCCGCATCCGCCCATCCCGATGAGCCGCATTTCGTCTCGCGTTCCGGCTGGCTTCGGGCGGCGGTGCTGGGGGCGAATGACGGGATTGTCTCGACCGCCTCGCTGCTGGTGGGGATCGCGGCGGCAAGCTCGGACCGACCGGCGATCCTGCTGGCGGGGCTGGCGGGGATGACGGCGGGGGCGCTGTCGATGGCGGCGGGGGAATATGTCTCGGTCTCCAGCCAGTCGGATATCGAGCGGGCCGATATCGAGCGCGAAAGGGTCGCGCTGCGGGATGACCCCGAGACCGAACTGGCCGAACTGGCCGAGATCTATGAGGAGCGCGGGCTGTCGAAGGACACCGCCATGCTGGTCGCGAAGGAGTTGACCGAACATGACGCGCTTGGCGCCCATGTCCGCGACGAGTTGGGGCTGAGCGAGATCCACACCGCCAATCCGGTGCAGGCGGCGCTGGCATCGGCGGCGGCCTTCGCGGCGGGCGCGGCGCTGCCGGTTGCGGGGGCGATCCTGGCACCGCAGAACCTGATCATTCCGGTGGTCTTCGTGGCCACCCTGCTGGCGCTGACCGTGCTGGGCGCCATCGGCGCGCGGGCCGGCGGTGCGCCGGCCACGCGACCGATCCTGCGCATCCTGTTCTGGAGTGCCATCGCCATGGCAGCCACGGCGTTGATCGGGAAGATATTCGGCGTCTCGGTCGGCTGAGCATGTTGAAACCGCTGGTCCTGATTGCGCTGCTGATCGCCGGCCCGGCAGCGGCGACGCAGGAATATATTCTGCCGACGCTGTTCGACGTGGCGGGCGTTGCCGCCGACGACATCCTGAATATCCGCGCGGCGCCCTCGGTTTCGGCCCCTGTTATCGGGGTACTGGCATCCGATGCGACGGGGGTGGAGGTGACGGCGCAGGATGCATCGGGCCGTTGGGGGCAGGTGAATGCGGGCGAGCGCGCGGGCTGGGTCGCGATGCGCTTCCTGAATTATCGCAGCGATGTCTGGCAGGCCGGCACCGTGCCCGAGGGCTTTTCCTGCGCCGGGACCGAGCCGTTCTGGGGCTTTCGGTTGGTCCAGGGCGGGCTGGTCTGGGAAGAACCGGACCATCGCATCACCCTGTCGGGCGCGCAAATTCTGGACAGCGGCGTCTTCCGCGACCCCAGCCGCGCGATTCTGGTCGAGGATGACCACGACCTGCTGATGGCCAGCGTGACGCCGAAGCAATGCTCGGACGGGATGTCGGACATGGCTTACGGGCTGGAGGCCACGGTCATCCTGCAAAGCCGCGACCAGCCGGCGCGCATGTATCGCGGCTGCTGCCGGATCGCGCCGCCGCGCTAGGAGAGCGCCGCCGCGATCAGGGCGATGGCGGCGGTCACGCCGGCCCCGGCGGCGGCGGATTGCCAGTTGAACTTGTGCGCGGGCGGGCGCTTCGGGGTCTCGGCCTGCTGGCGCGCGCGCCAGAGTGCATCTTCGATCAGCGCCGGCATCAGCGGCATGGCGCGTTGCAGGGTCATCAGGATCTGCTTGCTGTCCGACATCATCGCCCGCGGTCCGAGATTGTCCTTGATATACTGTTCGACCACAGGCTTCGCCGTGTTCCAGATGTTCAGGTTCGGATCGAGAGAGCGGGCGACGCCTTCGACCACGACCATGGTGCGCTGCAGCAGGATCAGTTCCGTGCGCGTCTGCATCCCGAAACGCTCGGTCACCTCGAAAAGGTAACCGAGAAGATTGGCCATCGAGATTTTCGTTGCATCGGCGCCGAAGATCGGCTCGCCCACGGCGCGGAGCGCACGGGCGAAGGCGGCGGGGTCGCGGTCGCGGGGGACGTATCCGGCCTCGAAATGGACGCGGGCGAGGGCGTCGTAATCGCGGCGGATGAAGCCCATCAGGATCTCGGCATAGACGCGGCGGGTATATTCGTCGATCTCGCCCATGATGCCGAAATCATAGGCGATCAGGTCGCCATTCGCGGCCACCTTCAGGTTGCCCTGATGCATGTCGCCGTGGAAGAAACCGTCGCGCAGCGCGTGTGCGAGGAAAAGCTGGAGGATACGTTCCGCAAGCGCCGAGGTGTCATGCCCCGCCGCCCTGATCGCCGCCACATCGCCAAGCGGGATGCCCTCGGCCCAGTCAGAGGTCAGCACCCGGCGCGAGGTCTGTTCCCAATGCGGGGCGGGGACCTGGAAATGCGCATCGTCGCGGGTGTTCTCGGCGAAAAGCGAGGCCGAGGCGGCCTCAAGCCGCAGGTCCAGCTCGCCATTCACGACGCCCTCGAAATGGCTGACCACGTCCTTCGGGCGCAAGCGGCGGGTGGCGGGCGAGATCGCCTCGATCATGTCGGCGCCGAAATGGAAGGCGTCGATGTCGCGGCTGAAGGCGCTGGCGATATTGGGGCGCAGCACCTTCACCGCGACCTCGTGGCCGGTCGCGGCGCGGCGCGCGCGATGGACCTGCGCGATGGAGGCGGCGGCGACGGGTTCGGAAAACTCGCTGAACATGTCGTCCAGCGGCTGACCCAGATCGGCCTCGATCATCGCCTTGGCCTGATCGGTCGGGAAGGGCGGCAGCTTGTCCTGAAGATAGGAAAGCTGGTCGGCCAGCTCGACGCCGACCACATCGGGCCGGGTCGAGAGGATCTGGCCGAACTTGATATAGGCGGGGCCGAGCGCGGTGATGGCGCGCGTCACCGGCGGCAGCGAGGGATCGCCCTTGTAACCCAGCCAGCGGAACGGCCAGCCCAGCACCCGGGCGGCGATACGGACATTGCGCGGCGCCTGCATGGCGTCGAGCGCCACGCCCATGGCGCCGGTGCGCTCGAAGGTGGCGCCGGTGCGGATCAGGCGCCAGATATTGTGCGGGCCGCGCATGTTACAGCTTCCAGCCCGAATGCAGCGCGGCGATGCCCATGGAGAGGTTGCGATATTGCACGCGTTCGAACCCGGCATCGCGGATCAGGCCGGCGAAGGTGTCCTGATCGGGGAAGCGGCGGATCGATTCGACCAGATACTGATAGCTGTCGCGGTCATTGGCGACCATCTGGCCAAGCGCCGGGATGACGTTGAAGCTGTAGCGGTCATAGGCCCATTGCATCGCCGGTACCGGCAACTGCGAAAATTCCAGCACCATCAGCCGCCCGCCGGGGCGCAGGACGCGGAAGGCCTCGGCCAAGGCATCGGGGATGCGGGTGACATTGCGGATGCCGAAGCTGATCGTATAGCGGTCGAAGCTGTCATCGGCGAAGGGCAGGGCCATGGCATCGCCCGTGACCCATGACAGGCGTTGGGCTAGGGCCTCGGCCTCGGCCCGCTTGCGACCCTCGATCAGCATCGATTCGGTCATGTCGCAGACGGTGACGCGGGCCTTTGGCGCGCGGTCCAGAAAGCGGAAGGCGATATCGCCGGTGCCGCCCGCGACATCCAGAAGCTGCTGGCCGTCGCGCGGCGCCAGCCAGTCCATCATCGCGTTCTTCCAGATCCGGTGGATGCCCGCGCTCATCAGGTCGTTCATCACGTCATAACGCGAGGCCACGCGCGAAAACACGCCATGGACCATGCCCGCTTTCGCGTCCTCGTCCACAGTCTGAAAGCCGAAATGGGTCTGCCTGTCGCTCATTCTACTTGCCGTTCTGAATCCCGGGGCACAGTTAAGGGTGATCCCGCGCGGCCACAATGCGACGAAAGCGACGAAGATGCCAGAACTGCCCGAAGTCGAGACGGTCCGCCGTGGTCTGGAGCCGCATCTGCAGGGGCAGCGCATCGCCCGGCTGGTGCTGAACCGCGACGGGCTGCGCTGGAAATTCCCGGCCGATCTGGTGCAGGTGGCGACCGGGGCCACGGTGACCGGGCTGCGCCGTCGGTCGAAATATGTGCTGCTGGATCTGGACCGCGAGGCCTCGATCCTGATCCATCTGGGCATGTCGGGGCGGATCGTGATCGAGGGGCAGGGTGTGGGCGATTTCCACCGCGACCCCGCGATCCTGCCGCAGCATGACCATGTGATCTGGGAAACCGAGGCCGGCACAAGGATCACGCTGAACGATGCAAGGCGATTCGGCATGGTGGACCTGATCCGCGACGACAGCTCGCCCCTGCTGGACGGGCTCGGGCCGGAACCGCTGGAGGCGGCATTTTCGGGCGAGACACTGGCCCGCGCCTTCGAGGGGCGGCGGGCGCCGGTCAAGGCGGCGCTGCTGGATCAGCGCAATGTGGCGGGTCTGGGCAATATCTATGTCTCGGAGGCGCTGCACCGCGCCGGCATCGACCCGCGCCGGACTGCCGGGCGAATCGGGCGGGCGCGGCTGGACGATCTGGCCCGCCAGATCAAGGATGTGCTGACCGAGGCCATTGCCGCCGGCGGCTCTTCCCTGCGCGATCACCGGCAGGCGACGGGGGAACTGGGCTATTTCCAGCACAGTTTCCGCGTCTATGACCGCGAGGGCGCGCCCTGTCCGCGCCCGGGTTGCGCCGGCACGGTGCGGCGCATCGTGCAATCGGGACGTTCAAGCTTCTTCTGTCCGACCTGCCAGCACTAGTGCGGCAACGGAGTCTGGCCAGCCGCTCACGGCTTTGTTAGGACATGGCGATCCGCAACCGTGAAGGGATGCCCCATGGGTTACCAGAACATCACCGTCGAGATCACCGATTACGTTGCGCTGATCCGGCTGAACCGACCCGACGCGCTGAATGCGCTGAATACCGGGTTGCTGGCCGAGTTGACGGCTGCGCTTGCCGATGCCGATCACAATGACAAGGTGCGCTGCATCGTCGTCACCGGCAGCGAGAAGGCCTTTGCCGCCGGTGCCGATATCAAGGAGATGTCGCAGAAGACCTTCGCGACCGTTTTCGAGGAAGACCTGTTCACCGCACCGACCGAGGCGATCCTGGCGATCCGCAAGCCGATCATCGCGGCGGTTTCGGGCTATGCGCTTGGCGGCGGGGCCGAACTGGCCATGGCCTGCGATTTCATCATCTGCGCCGATAATGCAAAATTCGGCCAGCCCGAGATCAATCTGGGCGTCATTCCCGGCATTGGCGGCACGCAACGCCTGACCCGCTTCGTCGGCAAGTCCAAGGCCATGGACATGAACCTGACCGGCCGCTTCATGGATGCCGAGGAGGCCGAGCGTTCGGGCCTTGTCAGCCGTGTCGTGCCAGCGGCGAAACTGCTGCCCGAGACCATGGCCATCGCCCGCAAGATCGCCGAGAAATCGCAGGTCGCCGTCAAGGCCGCGAAAGAGGCCGTCAACCGCAGCTATGAAACGACGCTGCGCGAAGGCCTGCAGTTCGAGCGTCGGCTGTTCCATTCGCTTTTCGCGACCGAGGATCAGAAGGAAGGCATGGCCGCCTTCCTGGAAAAGCGCGAGCCGCAGTTCCGCGATCGCTGATTCCGCTTGGCTTTCCGGCCCGGCGCCTGTATAGGCCCGGGCTTACATGCGCGTGGGCCCGCTTAAGGCAAGAATCATGACCGTCCGACCCGGACGGTGCCATGGGGCTTTTGCGTAATCGACATTCGAAGAACAGACAGGACCGCACCCATGGCCAATACGCCCCAATCCAAGAAACGCGCCCGCCAGATCGAGCGCCGCACCGAAGTCAACAAGGCCCGCCGCTCGCGCATTCGCACCTATCTGCGCAAGGTCGAGGAAGCCATTGCCTCGGGCGATGCCGATGCCGCCAAGGCCGCCCTTCAGGCTGCCCAGCCCGAACTGATGCGCGGCGTCACCAAGGGCGTCTATCACAAGAACACCGCCTCGCGGAAAATCTCGCGCCTGGCCTCGCGCGTGAAGGCCGTCGCCTCCAAGTGATGCTGGTCTGAACGAAGTTCAATCTCAGGCTGCAAGTTGACGCAAGGGCGCATCCGAGGATGCGCCCTTGCGCATTTTTATGTCTCCAATGCCATGAATTTTCAATAAGTTCGGACAAGCCACTGGATTTGCGACGGCTTTGTGACGGCCGGCAGACAGGCGTCCCGGATTCGTTCCGACGAAGTTTCTGTCAAGCGCGAAGATCAGTTGCGACAGGCTCGTGATCGCGGCTAACTTCGTCCCTGCGATTCACGTCGCCTTGGGGGAAGTTGCACCCGGATCGGTTCTGCCACCGGTCCGAGGACAGCAATTCAAAAATGACCGAACAACGGTCTGTGGCTGATAATGCAGGGGCTGCCATCCTTCTGCATCATTGGCAAAACGCGTCCCGGCCTGACAGGCGAGGTGGCATCATGCTGCCAGGCCTGTCGGAGGTCGGCCCCTTTTGCGTCGTGACTTGCCCGTGCCGCCCAGCGGCCGGAATTGGGGACAAGACGAAGAGATAACAAGAATGAAAGACCTTTGGGATCGGGCCAGTGACGCACTTCGGGACAGGATCGGCAGCAACAACCACACCGCCTGGATCGCGCCTCTGGCGCTGACCGGCATCGAATCGGGCGAGGCACTGATCACCACGCCGACGCGTTTCATCTCGGACTGGGTGCAGCGTCATTACGCCGAGGCGATTCGTGACGCCCTGATCGAGGCCGGCGCCAGCATCGGGCGGCTCAGCTTTCAGGTCGCCGCGCCGCGCCGCGCCGCCACCACCGCGCGCAAGCCCGCAGCTGCGGCACAGCCCGCCGCGGCCCGCAGCCCGGCCGAGCAGGACATGTCGGCGCCGCTGGATGCGCGTTTCACCTTCGACAATTTCGTTGTCGGCAAGCCGAATGAGTTGGCCCATGCCGCCGCCCGCCGCGTCGCCGAAGGCGGCCCGGTGACCTTCAACCCGCTGTTCCTTTACGGCGGCGTCGGCCTCGGCAAGACGCACCTGATGCATGCCATCGCCAGCGACATGCGCGCCCGCCGCCCCGAGGCGCGCGTGCTCTATCTTTCGGCCGAGCAGTTCATGTATCGCTTCGTGCAGGCGCTGCGCGAGCGCACGGTGATGGATTTCAAGGAAATGTTCCGCACTGTCGAGGTGCTGATGGTCGATGACGTGCAGTTCATCGCCGGCAAGGAATCGACGCAGGAGGAATTTTTCCACACCTTCAACGCGCTTGTCGATCAGGGCAAGCAGATCGTCATTTCCGCCGACCGCGCCCCGGGCGAGATCAAGGATCTGGAAGACCGCATCAAGTCGCGCCTGCAATGCGGTCTGGTCGTCGACCTGCATCCGACCGATTACGAATTGCGTCTGGGTATCCTGCAGACCAAGACCGATGCCTTCCGCGCCCAATATGCCGGCCTCTGCATCGAGCCGGGCGTGCTGGAATTCCTCGCCCATCGGATCACCTCGAACGTGCGGGTGCTGGAAGGCGCGCTGCAGCGGCTGTTCGCCTTTGCCAGCCTGGTCGGGCGCAAGATCGACATGGAGCTGACGCAGGATTGTCTGGCCGATATCCTGCGCGCCTCGGACCGGAAACTGTCCATCGAGGATATCCAGCGCCGCGTGGCCGAGCATTACAACATCAAGCTGGCGGATCTGGTCGGGCAGAAGCGGGTGCGCACCATTGCCCGGCCGCGTCAGGTGGCGATGTATCTGGCCAAGCAGATGACCACGCGCAGCCTGCCGGAAATCGGCCGGCGCTTCGGCGGGCGCGATCACACCACCATCATGCACGGCGTCCGCAAGATCGAGGAGCTTTGCGCCGACGATCACGGTCTGGCCGAAGACGTGCAGCTTCTGCGCCGCGCGCTGGAAGCCTGATCGCCAAGGCTTGATTCCGGCGGCGTTTTTAATGACATTCGGCAAACCGGCCCGACGGGCCGGTTTCGATGCGCCGTAACGTGCGCAAGACCGACGCGCGCATGACAGGGGACTGGTTATGAAATTCTCGATCGAACGGGCCGATCTGGTGAAAGCCGTGGCGCAAGCGGGGTCGGTGGTCGAACGCCGCCACACCATTCCGATCCTCGCCAATGTGCAGATCGAGGCCACGCCCGACGGCGTCAGCTTCCGCGCCACCGATCTCGATACCGAGGTGGTGGACAAGACCGCAGCCCATGTCGAGCGCCCGGGCGCGACGACCGTCTCGGCCCAGATGCTGAACGAGATCGCGCGAAAGCTGCCCGACGGTTCGCTGGTGACGATTGCCGTCGACGGTGCCAATGACCGGCTGACGGTGCAGGCGGGGCGGTCGAACTTCACCCTGGCGACGCTGCCGACCGAGGATTTCCCGGTCATGGCCAATGCCGAATATACCGCCAATTTCGCCGCACCCGCGCCGGTGCTGCGCCGGTTGTTCGACAAGTCGAAATTCGCCATCTCCAACGAGGAGACGCGCTATTACCTGAACGGCGTCTATATGCATGTGGCCGATTCCGAGGAGGGCCGGGCGCTGCGCTGCGTGGCCACCGATGGCCATCGGCTGGCGCGGATCGACGCCACCCTGCCCGAAGGCGCGGCCGAGATGCCCGGCGTGATCGTGCCCCGAAAGACCGTGGCCGAGCTGCGCAAGCTGCTGGAGGATGACGAGGCCCAGATCGCGGTGTCGGTCAGCGAGACCAAGGTGCGTTTCGCCACGCCGACGATCACGCTGACCTCGAAGGTGATCGACGGAACCTTCCCCGATTACACCCGCGTCATTCCCGCCGGCAATTCCCGCAAGCTGGAAGTCGATGCCAAGGATTTCGCCCGCGCCGTCGACCGCGTCGCCACCGTCAGCAGCGAGCGTTCGCGCGCCGTGAAGCTGGCGCTGGAACTCGACCGGCTGGTCCTGTCGGTGAACGCGCCCGATGCCGGCACGGCGGATGAGGAACTGGCCGTGGCTTACGGCGACGACCCGCTGGAGATCGGCTTCAACGCCAAATACCTTCAGGAAATTGCCGCCCAGATCGACCGCGAGAATGCCGTCTTCATGTTCAACGGCTCGGGCGATGCGGCGCTGATCCGCGAGGGCACCGACCCGTCGGCGGTCTATGTCGTCATGCCGATGCGCGTGTGACGCTTCATCGCCTGACGCTTGCCCAGTTCCGGTCCTGGCCGCGATTCGAGCTTGAACTCGATGCGCGGCCAGTGGCGCTTTACGGGCCGAACGGTTCCGGCAAGACCAATGTTCTGGAAGCGGTGTCGATGCTGGCGCCGGGGCGCGGGATGCGTGGTGCGGCACCCGGCGATCAGGCCCGGCAGGGCGTCGGCGCGGGCTGGCGCATCAGGGCCCGGATAGGTGACAGGCAGGTCGAGACCATTGCCCCGCCCGGATCGGGGCGCGAGGTGCGCATCGACGACAAGCCCAGCCCGCAGACCGCGCTTGGCGCGCTGATCCGGGTGATCTGGCTGACCCCGGCGATGGACCGGCTCTGGACCGATGCGCCCGAGGGGCGCAGGCGGTTCCTCGACCGGGTGACGCTGTCCTTCCATCCCGGCCATGCCGAGGCGGCGCTGAGCTATGACAAGGCCATGCGAGAGCGTAACCGGCTGCTGCGCGATCAGGTCACCGATCCGGGCTGGTATCGGGCGCTGGAAACCCAGATGGCCGAGGCCGGCGCGCAGCTGACGACGAACCGGCTTTCGGCGCTGGAGCGGATCATGGCGGCGCAGGCGGCATCGGCCGACTTCCCGGCGGCGACCCTGACCCTCATGCCGGGCGAGGGCTTTGCCGACGATCCGAATGCGGCGGATATCGCCGGTCGGCTGGCGGCGATGCGGCCGCGCGATCTGGCGGCGGGCCGCAGCCTGACCGGGCCGCATCGCGCCGATCTGGGTGCCGTCTGGGGGCCGCAGGATATGCCCGCCGCGCTCTCCTCGACCGGGGAGCAGAAGGCGCTGCTTCTGTCGGTGATCCTTGCCAATGCGCGGGCGCTGCCCGACCTGCCGGTGCTGCTGCTGCTGGACGAGGTCGCGGCGCATCTGGACAGCGACCGGCGCGCCGCGCTTTATGCCGAGATCACGCGTCTGTCGGCGCAATCCCTGCTGACCGGCACCGGGGCGGAGCTGTTCGAGGCCATCGCGCCGCGCGCGCAGATGCTGGAAATCGCGCGCGGCGTTGAGGGGTCGCGGCGGCTGGCGTAACTAGAGCAGCCACTCGATCGGCAGCAGGTTCAGCACATAGACGGCGATGCGGTCGCCGAAGCCCAGGCTCGGCTCGTGGTCGATTTCCTTGACCGAACCATCGGGCTGCGGGTCCTGCCAGACCATGTCATGCCCTTGCAGCACCGGCTGGAAGCTGCGCCTGGCCATGCCGTTCAGCAGGGTGTTCGACATCGCGCCGGCAATGGTCGGGCTGTCGATCAGAAAGCCCATCTCGCAATTCAGCGCCGCCGAGCGCGGGTCGAAATTGAACGAGCCGATGAAGACCCGGGCATCGTCGGCGGCGAAGGTCTTGGCGTGCAGGCTGGCCCCGGACGATCCCATCGGCCCGAGCACGTCATGGCCCTGCGGCATCCCGGCCACCGGCTTCAATTCGTAAAGCCGGACCCCCGCTTCCAGCAGGTCGCGGCGGTATTTGACGTAACCGGCATGGACCATGGGCACATCGGTCGCTTCCCAGGAATTGGTCAGGATGCTGACCTCGACACCCGCGCGCGCCAGATCGGCGAAAAACGCACTGCCGCGCGGACCGGGCACGAAATAGGCCGAGACCAGTTCCAGCCGGGCCTCGACCTCGCCGAGAATCTTGCCCAGACGCGCGATCATCAACTGGTCGCGGTCGACCTTGCCGATGCCCTTGTCGGGATTGTCGGCAACGACGCTGACATCGGTCCATTCCATCGGCGGCGCGCCACCGCGCACCATCCGTCCGGCCGGTCCACGGGCATTGCCGGCATCCAGTTCCACCGCGCCGTCGCTGTCCTTGGCGGCAGCGACAGCCGCCTCGAAATCGGTAAGATCGCCCGTGCCCTCGATCACCTGCTCCAGTGCCAGCACCGGGGCGCTGTTCCAGTATTCGTCGAAGATCGCCTCGGTATCGGTGACCACCGCGCCCACGCCCAGCACGTCGAGATCGAGATAGGAGGGTTCTTCCCCGAAGGCGAAATACTCGTTGCCGATATTGCGCCCGCCGACGATGGCCACGGCACCATCGACGATGAAGGCCTTGTTATGCATCCGCCGGTTCATGCGCAGCGGATAAAGCGCATAGCCCAGCATCTTCGGATTGCGCACGGTCGAGGGGTTGAACAGCCGGATGGAAAAATTCTCCATCGCGTTCAGCGCCGCCAGCGTGTCGTCCATTCCGGCGATGCCGTTATCGTCCAGAAGCAGCCGCACCCTGACCCCGCGTTCTGCGGCGTCGCGCAGCGTGTCGAGCAGCAGCAGCCCGGATTCGTCATCGTGCCAGATGTAATACATCGCATCGATCGAGCGTTCGGCCCCGGCCGCCAGTTCCAGCCGGCCGATCAGCGCGCCGCGCCCGTCCGGCAGGGCCACGACCCCGGACTGGCCGGGATGGGCGGCAAGCGCCTCGGCCGCGCGCGGACCGAGCGTGGTGGTGCCGTCGAAGGGCAGCGCCGTTTCCAGCGGGCGGCCTGCGGTCGGGGGCACGGCGAAGATCAGCCGGCCCGCGACCCAGAAAATTCCCAATACAAGGACGGTCCAGCCCAGCATTCGAAGCCACCGCATTGCCGTATTCCTTCCTTCCAGTCTGCCCGAAACCACCGGACCAGAACAACATCCGCAACAACTCGCGGCAAAGCGGTGGAAAACCACGAAATACAGTGGCTTTGCCGTGACTTTGCCTTTGCAAGTGACTATATCATGCGCAGATGAACAGGAAGAACCACGCATGACAGATACCGCCCCGCAGCCGGCAGAATACGGCGCAGATTCCATCAAGGTTCTCAAGGGTCTGGAAGCGGTCCGCAAACGCCCCGGCATGTATATCGGCGATACCGACGATGGCAGCGGGCTGCATCACATGGTCTATGAGGTCGTCGATAACGGCATCGACGAGGCCCTGGCCGGTCATGCCGATTTCGTGCGGGTGAAGATTCATGCCGATGGCAGCGTCTCGGTCCGCGACAACGGGCGCGGGATCCCGGTCGACATGCACCCCACGGAAGGCGTCAGCGCCGCCGAGGTCATCATGACCCAGCTTCATGCCGGCGGGAAGTTCGACCAGAACAGCTACAAGGTCTCGGGCGGCTTGCACGGGGTCGGGGTTTCGGTGGTCAACGCGCTTTCGGACTGGCTGGAGCTGCGCATCTGGCGCAATGGCAAGGAACATGTCGCCCGTTTCGAGAATGGCGACACGGCCGAACATCTGCGCGTCGTCGGCGATGCCGCCCCGGGCGAGAAGGGGACCGAGGTGCGCTTTCTCGCCTCGTCCAAGGAAGATCGGCCCGACGGCACCTTCTCGAACCGCGACTTTGTCTTCAAGACGCTGGAAAACCGGCTGCGCGAGCTGGCCTTCCTGAACTCCGGCGTCCGCATCATTCTGGAAGACGAACGTCCGGCGGAACCGCTGCGGGCCGAGCTTTTCTATGAAGGCGGCGTGCGCGAATTCGTGAAATTCATCGACCGTTCCAAGACCCCGGTCATGCCCGAGCCGATCTTCATCGAAGGCGAGAAGGGCGGCATCGGCGTCGAAGTGGCGATGTGGTGGAATGACAGCTATCACGAGACGGTTCTGCCCTTTACCAACAACATCCCGCAGCGCGACGGCGGCACCCATCTGGCCGGTTTCCGTGGCGCGCTGACCCGCGTCATCCAGAAATATGCGCAGGACAGCGGGATCGCGAAGAAGGAGAAGGTGGATTTCACCGGCGACGATGCCCGCGAAGGTCTGACCTGTGTGCTGTCGGTCAAGGTGCCGGACCCGAAATTCTCCAGCCAGACCAAGGACAAGCTGGTTTCCTCGGAAGTGCGTCCGGCGGTCGAGGGGCTGGTGGGCGAGAAACTGTCCGAATGGTTCGAGGAAAACCCCGGCGAGGCCCGGCAGATCGTCGGCAAGATCATCGAGGCCGCCTTGGCGCGCGAAGCCGCCCGCAAGGCGCGCGAACTGACCCGGCGCAAATCGGCCATGGATGTGGCCAGCCTGCCCGGCAAGCTGGCAGATTGTCAGGAAAAGGACCCGGCGCTGTCGGAACTGTTCATCGTCGAGGGCGACTCGGCTGGTGGTTCCGCCAAGCAGGGCCGTTCGCGCCAGAATCAGGCGGTGCTGCCCCTGCGCGGCAAGATCCTGAACGTCGAGCGCGCGCGCTTCGACCGGATGCTGAGTTCGGACATGATCGGCACGCTGATTACCGCGCTCGGCACCGGGATCGGGCGGGACGAGTTCAATCTGGACAAGCTGCGCTACCACAAGATCGTCATCATGACCGATGCCGATGTCGATGGCGCCCATATCCGCACGCTGCTTCTGACCTTCTTCTTCCGGCAGATGCCGGAACTGATCGAGGCCGGGCATCTCTATATCGCGCAGCCGCCGCTTTATAAGGTCGGGCGCGGCCGGTCCGAGGTCTATCTGAAGAACGAGGCGGCGCTGGAAGATTACCTGATCCAGCAGGGCGTCGAGGGCGCCTCGCTGCGGCTGGGTTCGGGCGAGACGATTTCCGGCAACGATCTTCTGCGCGTGATCGAGGAGGCCCGCACCGCGCGGCGCATCCTGCGCGCCTATCCGACGCATTACCCGCCCCATATCACCGAGCAGGCGGCGATTGCCGGCGCGCTGGTTCAGGGCCGGGTCGATCAGGACGCGGCGGGCGTCGCTGCCGCCGTGGCCGCCCGGCTGGACATGGTGGCCGAGGAATACGAGCGCGGCTGGACCGGCAGGCCGACCCAGGATGGCGGCATCCGCCTGTCGCGCCTGCTGCGCGGCGTCGAGGAGGCGCGGACGCTGGACGGCACCATGCTGCGCTCGGCTGAATCGCGCCGTCTGGGGGCGATGACCGAACCTTTGCAGGAGGTCTATGCCCAGCCCGCCACGCTGGTCCGCAAGGATCGCGAGGTGCCGATCTGGGGACCGCTCGGCCTGCTGGCGGCGATCTTCCTGGAGGGCGAGAAGGGGCTGTCGCTGCAACGCTACAAGGGTCTGGGAGAGATGAACCCCGAACAGCTGTGGGAAACCACACTGGACCCGCAGGCGCGCACCATGCTGCAGGTCAGGGTCGAGGACCTGTCCGAGGCCGAGGACATCTTCACCAAGCTGATGGGCGATCTGGTCGAGCCGCGCCGCGAATTCATCCAGCAGAACGCGCTGAGCGTGGAGAATCTGGACATCTGATCCGGCTCATCGCCGCATTTGGTCGGTGCCGGTCAGCACGGTCAGGGCATGGCGCGATTCGTCGCAGATCTCGGGTCGGTTGCGCATCTGCTCGACATAGTCGCGCAGCAGCGCCACGCGCCGGGGGCGGAAGCTCTGCCCGGTCAGTTCGGCGCTGATGATGCGGTTGCAGTGGAACATGCGGAAACCTTCGCGCAGCTTGCACCAGCCCAGAAGCAGCAGCGCGTTCTCCGAATAGGACATGCCGAGCGGGCGGATCTCGCGTTCGGTGATGCGCTCGTTCAGGTCGCGATAGGTCAGGCGGATCTCGTCCTCGTCCCAGCAGGCATTGCGGATCATCTCCATGTCCACCGTCGGCAGGGGGCGGGCGGTCGGCGGGGTGAAGCTGCGCAGCGCGACATGGGTGGCCTGCATCGCCTGACGCTCGGGCAGGGTGGCGACGATCCGTGCCAGCGCATTGCGCGCCGCCGCGATCAGGTCCGGATCGCCGACGCGGGGCAGGGCGTCGACGGCCAGCCTGAGCGCCTCGATCTCCAATCGCGAGAAGCTTTGCGGGGGAAGCGCGGGGTCCTCGGTCAGGCGGTAACCCAGCCCGGCCTCGCCGTCGATCAGGGCACCGCCGGCGCGCAATGTGGCGATGTCGCGGTAAAGCTGGCGCGGGCTGACGCCGGTTTCCGCGGCCAGCCGGGTGGCTGTGACCGGCGGCGGCAGGCGGCGCAGCGCGTCCATCAATCTCATCAGCCGGTCGGTGCGTGCCATGCTGTCACATTCTGTCAGGAGCCCTGGCCCATAACTGCCTCATCGACAAACAGGAGTCCATGATGCTGACCTTCTATCACGCCCCGAATTCCCGCTCGACCTCGGTCATGCAATTGCTGCATGAACTGGGTGTGGCCGATCAGGTGAAGACGGAGATCGTGACCATTCCCCGGCAGGACGGATCGGGCGGGCGCGACCCGAAGAACCCGCATCCCGAGGGCAAGGTTCCCTATCTGACCGATGGCGATGATTTCGTGCGCGAGCGCGCGGCGATCATGCTCTATCTGACCGACCGCTTTCCCAAGGCCGGGTTGGGTCGTTCGGTCGGCGATCCGCAGCGCGGGCGCTATCTGTCCTGGCTGACCTGGTATCAGGGCGTGTTCGAGCCGGTGGCGATCCTCAGCTGGACCGGTCTCAGCCATCCGGCGATCATGGCCTCGTTCCGCGATTACGACACCGCGATGCAGACGCTGGACGGGGTGCTGTCGAAGCAGCCCTATCTGCTGGGCGACGAATTCAGCGCCGCCGATCTGCTCTGCGCCGGCCCCTTCGCCTGGTTCGGCGATCAGCTTCCGGCGACCCCGGCGATCAAGGATTGGGTCGCGCGCTGTCAGGATCGCGATGCGGTGCGGCTGGTGGCCGAACGCTGATTCCATCGACCGGCAGGCGGGCCATCTGCACCATCAGGATGCCCGCCGCCACGATGCCGGCGCCGATCACGTCGCTGAAACCGAAGCGCTCGCCCAGAAAGATCGCGGCGATGGTGACGCCGAAGATCGGCGACAGGAAGTGGAACGTGGCGGCGCGAATGGCGCCGATGCGCCCGACCAGCAGGAACCAGATGAAGGTCGCGGCGATGCCCGGCGCCAGCACGGTATAGAGAAAGGCTATACCCAGGCGCCAGCTCCAGTCGATGGGCTGGCCCCATTCGGTCAGCGCCGCGGGCACGGCCAGCACGACGGCGCCCACGGCCATTTGCAGCGCGACGATCATCATCATGTTGCGGCTGCCGCCCGCGCCGCGCGCCACCAGCGTCGCCAGCGTCAGCGCAACGACGCCGATCAGCGCCAGTATCGCACCGTAAGGGTCCAGCCCGTGTTGCAGCCGCACCCCCATGACCATGGCCACGCCGAGCACCCCGAGGATCAGCCCCGCGATGGCCATCGGCCTCAGCCTCTCGCCCAGCCAGACCCAGCCCAGAAAGGCCACCAAGAGCGGCATCATCGAGGCGATGATGGCAGCGGCCGAGGCCTCGATGGTGCGCATGGCGATCCAGTTCAGCCCAAGGTAAAGCGCGTTCTGCATCACGCCGAAGATGATCAGCACCCGCCATTCGTTGCGGCTGAGCTTCCATGTCTGGCCCATGGCGCGCGCCAGCAGCACCCCGATCATGGCCGACAGCGTGAAGCGGATGACAAGCGCGGTCAGGGGCGGTGCTGCGACCACGATGACCCGCGTCGAAGTGAAGGCCGAGGCCCACATGAAGGCGAAGGCCAGCCCCATGCCGATTGATTTGAGATCCATGCCGCACCCTGTCCGAACCGGCCGAGCTTAGGCCGGCGACCGGGGCAGCGCCAGCCCCTGCCGGCCTCGGCCCGCGCATGAAAAAGGCCGCCCCGAAGGCGGCCAGTTCGTTCTTGTGTCCTTGGCCCCCCTGTCGGGCTTCGGATCAGGCGTTAACGCTGTCTTTCAGCGCCTTGGCAACGGTCACCTTGACCTGCTTGTCGGCGGGCTTGGACATCATTTCCTGGGTCTGCGGATTGCGGACCATACGCTCGGGGCGTGCACGGCAGGCAACCTTGCCAATGCCCGGCAGCGTGACCGCACCACCGCTGGCAACTTCGCGGGTCACCACGGCGGCGATCGCGTCCAGAGCGGCAGCAGCGGTTTTCTTGTCGCTGCCCATTTCGTCGGCCAGAGTGGCGACGAGTTGGGTCTTGGTCATGGGCTTTGCGGCTTGAGCCATTATCTGTCTCCTCGTTGCCCCGAAATTGGGGAAAGTTCAGTGCCGCTGGTCGCGGCATGCCATCTGCTACACAAGGTTTCGCGGGATATTTCAACCGTTTTTCTCAATCCTCGGGCGGCAAGGGCCAAGAAACGGCGTTTTTCGCCAATTCTTAACGTGTAACGCAGCGTCAACTTGCGGTATTTTGCCTAAAGGAATGCGGTCTCGCTGAAGGAGCGCAGCTTGCGCGAATGGATGCGTTCCAGCGGCATGTCGCGCAGCTTCTCCATCGCGCGAACGCCGATCAGCAGGTGGCTGGCGACCTGGGTGCGATAGAAATCGGTGGCCATGCCGGGCAGCTTCAATTCCCCGTGCAGCGGCTTGTCCGAGACACAAAGCAGCGTGCCATAGGGCACCCGGAAGCGGAACCCGTTGGCGGCGATGGTGGCGCTTTCCATGTCGAGCGCGATGGCGCGCGACAGCGACAGGCGGTGGATCGGGCCGGACTGGTCGCGCAGCTCCCAGTTGCGGTTGTCGATGGTGGCGACGGTGCCGGTGCGCATGATGCGCTTCAGCTCGTAGCCTTCCAGCTTGGTGACCTCGGCCACGGCTTCCTGTAGCGCCACCTGCACCTCGGCCAAAGCCGGGATCGGCACCCAGACCGGCAGGTCGTCGTCCAGCACATGATCCTCGCGCAGATAGGCATGAGCCAGCACGAAGTCGCCGAGCGACTGCGAATTGCGCAGCCCCGCGCAATGGCCGACCATCAGCCAGGCATGGGGGCGCAGCACCGCGATATGGTCGGTCGCGGTCTTGGCGTTGGAGGGGCCGACACCGATATTCACCAGCGTGACGCCCTGATTGCCGGGACGCTTCAGGTGATAGGTCGGCATCTGCGGCAGCTTGGCCAGTGGCACGATCTCGCCATCCGGGTTGTCGATGACCTGATTGCCGGGGGCCACGAATTCCGTATAGCCCGAAGCCGGATCGCCAAGCGCCACGCGGGCAAAGGCCTCGAACTCATCGACATAGAACTGGTAGTTCGTGAACAGCACGAAATTCTGGAAATGCTTCGGATCGGTCGCGGTGTAATGCGCCAGCCGCGCCAGCGAGTAATCGACGCGCTGCGCGGTGAAGGGGGCCAGATCCTCGGCCCCGTCGGCATGGGGGACGGCCACGCCATTGACGATATCGTCGTTGACGGTGTTCAGGTCCGGCACGTCGAAGACATCGCGCAGGCTGAAATTCAGCACGCCTTCCTGCGGCACGTTCAGATCGGTGCGGGTTGCGACGGCGAAATGCACCGGCATAGGCGTCTCGCTGTAGCCGACGGCGACGGGCGTATCGTGGTTCCGGATCAGCAGGCCAAGCTGCTCGGTCAGGTAGTTGCGGAACAGGTCGGGCCGGGTGATCGTCGCGACATAGCTGCCGGGGGTGGTGACATGGCCGAAGGACAGGCGCGAATCGGTCTTGCTGTGGCTGGTGGTGGTCAGCCGCACCTCGGGATAGAAGGCGCGATAGCGGGCGGCGGGTGCCTCTCCGCCCAGTGTCGCCAGGAAATGCTCGGTCAGAAACGCCGCCGCGCGGTCGTATAGCGCGCACAACCGGTCCACGGCGGCGGCGGGATCGGTGAAATATTCGCGCTCGACCGGTGCGGGGGTTTCGAGCGGCAGGATCTTGTCGTTCATGAATGGCCTCTTGTTTGAGCGAGAGTGCCAGCCGCGCGCGACACTGGCAAGACGGCCGCCGAATGCCTAGATCATGGCCGAAAGGAAATTGTCATGCGCTATTCCATCCTCGATCTTGCCCCTGTCCCCGAAGGCAGCACCACGGAGCAGGCGATTTCCGCCAGCGTGGCGCTGGCGCAGATGGCCGACGGGCTGAATTATCACCGCTATTGGCTGGCCGAGCATCACAACATGATCGGCATCGCATCCGCCGCGACCTCGGTCATGATTGGCCATATCGCCGCCCATACCAGCCGCATCAGGGTTGGCGCGGGCGGTGTCATGCTGCCCAACCATTCGCCGCTTTCGATTGCCGAGCAGTTCGGGACGCTGGCCACCATCCATGGCGCGCGCATCGACCTCGGTCTGGGCCGCGCGCCGGGCGGCGATGGCGCGGTGTTCCGGGCGCTGCGCAAATCGCCCGACATGGCCGAGAATTTCCCCCATGACGTGCTGGAGTTGATCTCCTATCTCGGCGAGGCCGCACCCGATGCGCCGGTGATCGCCCATCCGGGGCAGGGGACGCATGTGCCGGTCTGGATGCTGGGATCCTCGCTTTACGGGGCGCAACTGGCGGCGATGCTGGGCTTGCCTTACGCCTTCGCCTCGCATTTCGCGCCGGGGGCGCTGGATGAGGCGCTGCCGCTTTACCGCGAGCGTTTCCAGCCTGCCGGTCGCGCCGATGCCGAAAGCGGGCCGCATTTCATGCTGGCCGTGAACGTAATCGCGGCGGAAACCGATGACGAAGCGCGGTTTCTGCAATCCAGCCAGCAGCTTGCCTTCGCCCGGCTGCGCAGCGGCAAGCCCGGCAAGCTGCCGAAACCCACGCGCGATCTGGCCGAGATTACCCCGCCGCTGCAACGCATGGTCGGCGAAGCCTTGCGCATCAGCGCCGTCGGCAGCCCGGCCACGGTTCGCGAAGGGTTGTCGCAACTGATCGCACGCTATCGGCCGGACGAACTGATCCTGACCGGCCAGATCCACGACCCCGAGGCGCGGCGCAATTCCTTCCGCATCGCCGCCGAGGTGCTGGACGAGATGAAAGGCTGACCGCTTGATGACGACAGCGACACCCAGGCAGATGCTGATCTTCGGCCATGGCTATAGCGCCGCCGCCCTGACGCCCCGGCTGCTGGCCGAGGGCTGGCAGGTCACCGGCACCACCCGCAGCGACCCGGACCGGCTGGTCGCAGCCGGCGCCGCGCCGCTGATCTGGTCCGGTGACGATAACGGCGACGAGGACCGCATCACCGAAGCCATCGCCCGCGCCGATGCCATCCTTGTCAGCATCGCCCCCGACTGTGCCGGCCCCTTGGCCGAGGGCCCCGCCGATCCGGTCATCGCCCGTTTCGGCCCGGCGCTTCTGCAGGCGCGCCCTCGCTGGGTCGGCTATCTTTCGTCGACCAATGTCTATGGCGATCACGGCGGCGGCTGGGTCGATGAATGCACGCCGCCCGATCCCGGCATGGCCCGTGCCCGCGCGCGGCTGCGGGCCGAGGAAGCCTGGGCGGACCTGTCGGCCCGCGCCGGCTGGCCGCTCTCGATCTTCCGGCTGGCCGGGATCTACGGGCCGGGTCGCGGTCCCTTCGCCAAGCTGCGCAACGGCACCGCGCGCCGGATCGTGAAACCCGGACAGGTCTTCTCGCGTATCCATGTCGAGGAT
This sequence comes from uncultured Paracoccus sp., assembly GCF_937873615.1. GTDB lineage: Bacteria > Pseudomonadota > Alphaproteobacteria > Rhodobacterales > Rhodobacteraceae > Paracoccus. The sequence continues at coordinate 19,294 of NZ_CALMYP010000032.1, read as the reverse complement.
ATTGCCGGTGCCGTGCTGGCCTCGCTGGCCGCCGATCTGCCCGCCACCGCCGGCCCGCATCTTTACAACCTCTGCGACGACGATCCGGCCCCGCCCGAGGAGGTCATCGCCGCCGCCGCCGGGATGCTCGGCCTGCCCCCGCCCGAGGCCGAGGATTTCGCCACAGCCGAGATGACGCCGATGGCGCGCAGCTTCTATTCCGGTTCCAAGCGCGTCGGCAATGCGCGCATGAAGCAGGTGCTGGGTTATCGGCTGCGCTATCCCGACTATCGAAGCGGGCTTGCCGCGATCTTGAGGGCAGAGGGCTGATTCCCTGGATCGTCTGGGCGACATAGCGCAGGTGGTGTCCGCTTCGCGGCGCGTTCTTGCAGGTGATCCAGCGCCCGCCGCAACCGGATTCCCCCACGATGCAAAAGGGTCCGGGATTTCAACGGAGCTCAGGTCACAGACAGGCAAGACGGTCGCACAAAGGGCGTGCCGGCGCTGAAAAAACTGACCTGCGGGCGTTTAGGTCCCGGTCATCCCGTCCCAGAAATTCTTCACCTTGTCGAAGAACCCCGCCGATTGCGGCGAGTTGTTTGCCTTGATCTCACTGAATTCGCGCAGCAGTTCCTTCTGGTGCGGGGTGAGGTTCACCGGGGTCTCCACGACCAGCTCGATCAGCATGTCGCCGGTATCGGCACCCATGCCATTGCCGTGCCGCAGGGGTGGCATCCCCTTGCCGCGCAGGCGCATCTGGCGGCCGGTCTGACTGCCCGCCGGCACCTTCACCCGCGAGCGGCCGCCGTCGATGGTCGGCACCTCGACCTCGCCGCCGAGCGCGGCGATGGTCATGCCGACCGGCACCTGACAGGCCAGCGTCTTGCCGTCGCGCAGGAAGATCGAATGCTCGCTGACATTCACGAAGATATAGAGATCGCCCGCCGGGCCGCCGCGCAAGCCGGCCTCGCCCTCGCCCGCAAGGCGGATGCGGGTGCCGGTCTCGACGCCTGCGGGGATGTTCACCTGCAGCGCGCGCCGGGTCTCGACGCGGCCCTGACCGTGGCAGGCGGTGCAGGGGTTCTTGACCATCTGGCCGGCGCCGTTGCAGGTCGGACAGGTGCGTTCGACGGTGAAGAAGCCCTGGCTGGCACGGACCTTGCCCATGCCCGAACAGGTCGGGCAGGTCACCGGTTCGACAGCACCTTCTGCGCCGGTGCCTTCGCATTCCTTGCAGGTGACGGAACTCGGCACGTTGATCGTCTTCTGGACGCCAAGAAAGGCCTCTTCCAGCGTCACCGAGAGGTTATAGCGCAGGTCCTGGCCGCGCGCGGCACGGCTGCGCCCGGCGCCGGCGGCCCCGCGACCGCCCATGAAATCGCCGAACAGGTCTTCGAACACATCGGCGAAGGCTGCACCGAAATCGCCATTTCCACCGCGCCCGAAGCCGCCGCCGCCGCCGTTTTCAAAGGCACCATGACCAAAGCGGTCATAGGCCGCCTTCTTCTGCGGGTCCTTCAGGCATTCATAGGCTTCGTTGACTTCCTTGAACCTCGCCTCGGAGGTCGGGTCGGAGCCGTTCCTGTCGGGGTGCAGTTCCTTGGCCTTCTGCCGGTAGGCCTTCTTGATCTCGTCACCATTGGCCCCCTTGGCCAGGCCGAGCGTCTCGTAATAACAGGGTTTCGCCATCTGGTGCCTCTCACGCAAGGGCCGGCCCGGTTGATCTCACCCGGACCGGCCCCGCCAGTCAGTTGCGCTTACTTGCGCTTGTCATCGCCGAGATCTTCGAAATCGGCATCGACGATATCGTCATCCACGTCACGAGGCGCATCGGCGGCTGCAGCGGCCTCGCCCTCGTCGGATTGCGCCTTGTAGATCGCCTCGCCCAGCTTCATCGAGGCGTCCATGACGTTCTGGATGCCGCCCTTGATCTTGCCGGCATCTTCCGACTTCAGCGCCTCTTCCAGCGCGCCAATGGCCAGTTCGATCGCTTCCACGGTCGAGCCGTCGACCTTGTCGCCATGTTCTTCCAGCGACTTCCTGGTGGTATGGATCAGGCTTTCGGCCTGGTTCCGCACCTCGACCAACTCGCGGCGGGTCTTGTCGGCGTCGGCATTCGCCTCGGCGTCCTTGACCATGCGCTCGATATCCTCGTCCGAGAGACCGCCCGAGGCCTGGATGGTGATCTTCTGCTCCTTGCCGGTGCCCTTGTCCTTGGCACTGACATTGACGATGCCATTGGCGTCGATGTCGAAGGTCACCTCGATCTGGGGCATGCCGCGCGGGGCGGGCGGGATGTTCTCCAGGTTGAACTGGCCCAGCATCTTGTTGTCGGCTGCCATCTCGCGTTCGCCCTGGAAGACCCGGATCGTCACCGCGTTCTGGTTGTCCTCGGCGGTCGAGAAGACCTGGCTTTTCTTGGTCGGGATGGTGGTGTTGCGGTCGATCAGGCGGGTGAAGACACCGCCGAGGGTTTCAATCCCCAGCGACAGCGGCGTCACGTCGAGCAGCACCACGTCCTTGACGTCGCCCTGCAGCACGCCGCCCTGAATCGCCGCGCCAAGCGCCACGACCTCGTCGGGGTTCACGCCCTTGTGCGGTTCCTTGCCGAAGAACTTGGTCACTTCCTCGATCACCAGCGGCATCCGGGTCTGGCCGCCGACCAGAATCACCTCGTCGATATCCGATTTGGAGACACCGGCATCCTTCAGCGCGTCCTGACAGGGCTTCATGGTCCGCTTGACCAGCTCGCCGACCAGGCTGTCCAGCTTGGCGCGGGTCAGCTTGACGACCATGTGCAGCGGCGTGCCGGTATCCTTGTCCATCGAGATGAACGGCTGGTTGATCTCGGTCTGGCTGGCCGAGCTGAGCTCGATCTTGGCCTTTTCCGCCGCCTCTTTCAGGCGCTGAAGGGCCATCTTGTCCTTGGTCAGGTCGACACCATGTTCCTTTTTGAACTCCTCGGCGAGGTAGTTCACGATGCGCATGTCGAAATCCTCGCCGCCGAGGAACGTGTCCCCGTTGGTCGATTTCACCTCGAACAGCCCGTCGTCGATTTCCAGGATGGTGATATCGAAGGTACCGCCGCCGAGGTCATAGACCGCGATGGTCTTGGTGTCCTTCTTGTCCAGGCCGTAAGCCAGGGCAGCCGCGGTCGGCTCGTTGATGATGCGCAGGACTTCGAGACCGGCGATCTTGCCGGCATCCTTGGTGGCCTGACGCTGCGCGTCGTTGAAATAGGCCGGGACGGTGATGACGGCCTGCGTCACTTCCTCGCCCAGATAGCTCTCGGCGGTTTCCTTCATCTTGCCGAGGATCATGGCGCTGATCTGCGACGGCGAATAATTCTCGCCCTGCGCCTCGACCCAGGCATCGCCATTGCCGCCATCGACAATGTCATAGGGAACGAGCTTGCGGTCCTTCTCGACCTCGGGGTCGGTGAGGCGGCGCCCGATCAGCCGCTTGACCGCGAAAATGGTGTTGGACGGGTTGGTCACGGCCTGGCGCTTGGCTGCCTGCCCGACAAGACGTTCATTATCCTTGAACGCGACGATCGACGGCGTGGTGCGCGCACCTTCGCTGTTCTCGACCACTTTCGGCTGGCTGCCGTCCATGATCGCGATACAGCTATTGGTCGTGCCCAGGTCGATCCCGATAACTTTTGACATGTTCAAACCTCTCTTCCGGCGATTTCAGCGGTCTACGGGCCCGGTTCCGGCTCCCGAAGACCTGATCCCAATTGTCTGAGCTGTCGGCCCCATGGCCGACCCTGTGTCGCTATATAGGAAGGCGTTTTTCGGGCTGCAAGAACTGCTGCGCGGCGTCGCGCGCCATTCTCGCAACCTCTGCCCTAGCGTCCCGCATTCCAGCTGAGCGACATGCGGTTACGAGTCACGAACTCACCCATCAGCCCGATCATGACGAATGCGAGCGAGAAATAGATCGGATACATCAGGCTGGAATTATGCGGCGTGTAGTTCACGAAGGCGAAGCCGCGGGTCTGGTCGATGATGTGAAACAGCGGGTTCCAGCTGAACATCGTCAGCATTGCCGTGGGCAGCGCATTGGCCACGAACATCTTGCCCGAGGTGAACATGTTCAGCCGCATGTAGATCTGGCTGATCATGCGCACCGCCTTCGGCGCCCAGGGTTCGACGGCGCGGAAGACCAGCCCGATGCTGCAACCCGAGAACCAGGCCAGCACGAAAAGACCGATGCAGGGATAGATATGTTCGATGTTCAACGGTTCGATGAAGGTATTGGCGAAGATCAGCAGCACGATACAGGCCAGAAACTGTTGATAAAGCGCTGCCAGTGCCGAAGCGCTCATTGCGATGGCGGTGTTCATGGGCGTGTGCTTCATCAAGGCCGAAACCGCGCTTTCGGAAGACAGCACCGCCTGTATACCCTTGTTATGGGTCATGAACATGAACACGCCGGTCATGATATAGACGATGAAGTTCCCCCGGATCGGCGAGCTGCGGACCTTCAGCACGTAGAAAAACAGGAAGAACATCGCCACCAGAAGCATCCCGCGCAGAATTGTCATCAGCAGCCCGATGATGGCGTTGCGATCGCCCTTGCGCAGCCTGTAGACCGTCATGTGATAGATCAGTGCAACCGTGGTCAGCCCGGCGAAAAAAATGTTCGTGGTATGCCGCTGTTGGAACATGCCCTTGACCGTATCTTTCCGTTGCCAGCGCGACTTGCCCTGATCACACGCCCGCATCATAAATGGCGAAACCCGCCGGCACAACAAAGCAGGCGATTTATGGTGAACAGATACGTAAGGTGACAACATGGATTTCGACAAGCTCACCACCGTCATGCGACTACTGGCACTGGATGCCGGCGACAGGATCATGGAGGTCTATGGCGCCGAAGATTTCGAGGTCCGTTCGAAATCCGACGCCTCGCCGGTGACCGAGGCTGACGAGGCCGCCGATGCGCTGATCTCGGCCGGCCTGCGCGCGGCCTTCCCGGAGATGGCGCTTGTGACCGAGGAACAGGCCGAGACTCACGGCCAGAATGTCCGCACCTTCCTGATCGTCGATCCGCTGGACGGGACCAAGGAATTCGTCCAGCGACGCGGCGATTTCACCGTCAATATCGCCTATGTCGAGGACGGCGTGCCGCTGCGCGGTGTCGTCTATGCCCCGGCCAAGGGGCGGCTGTTCTATACCACCGCCGATGGCCGCTCGGTCGAGGAGACCGGCCCCTTCGGTGCCGATCCCGGCGAGATCCATCCAATCGGCGTCAACCCGATGCCCGACAATCGCGGGCTGATGGTGGTGGCATCAAAATCGCATCGTGACGCGGCGACCGACGAATATATCGGGCGCTACAAGACCCGCGACATGACCTCGGCGGGGTCCTCGCTGAAATTCTGCCTGGTGGCGACCGGCGAGGCGGATCTTTATCCGCGCCTTGGCCGGACCATGGAATGGGACACGGCGGCAGGCGACGCGGTGCTGCGCGGTGCCGGCGGCGAGGTGGTGCGCTTCGACGATCACAGCCCGCTCGGCTATGGCAAGCCCGGTTTCGAGAACCCGTTCTTCATCGCCTTTGCGCCCGGTGTCCTGCTGGCACGAGATGCCGATTGATGTCGGTCGTTATCGTCATCCCTGCACGCTTTGCCTCAACCCGCTATCCCGGCAAGCCGCTGGCCATGCTGAGGGGCGCGACCGGCAAATCCGCCTCGCTGATCGAACGCAGCTGGCGTGCCGCCCAGGGCGTGGCCGGCATCGACCGGGTCGTCGTCGCCACCGATGACGACCGCATCCGCGAGGCCGCCGAAGGCTTCGGGGCCGAGGTGGTGATGACCTCGCCCGCCTGTCGCAACGGCACCGAACGCTGTGCCGAGGCCATCGCCAATATGGGCATCTCGCCCGAGATCGTGGTGAACCTGCAGGGCGACGCGCCGTTGACCCCAGCCTGGTTCATCGAGGATCTGGTTGCCGGGCTGCGCGCCGACCGCGACGCCGATCTGGCCACGCCGGTCCTGCAGACCTCGGGCCGGATGCGCGCCGACCTGCTGGCCGACCGCGCCGCCGGACGTGTCGGCGGCACCACGGCGGTCTTCGGGGCCGCGCGACAGGGGCTCTATTTCTCCAAGGAAGTGATCCCCTTTGCCGGGCGCGATTTCGGCCCCGACGAGATCACCCCGGTCTTTCACCATGTCGGCGTCTATGCCTATCGCCCGGCAGTCCTTGCCGCTTATCCGACCTGGCCCGAGGGCACCCTTGAAAAGCTCGAAGGGCTGGAGCAGTTGCGCTTCCTCGAAAATGGCCGCCGCATCCTCTGCGTCGAGGTCGAGGCCCGTGGCCGCCAGTTCTGGGAGTTGAACAACCCCGAGGACATCCCGCGCATCGAATCCATGCTGGCGGAGATGGGCGAGGCGTGAGCACGCCGGCCACCAGCGTGATCATCGTCTCGCGCGGGCGGCCCGAGCACCTGAAGCTTTGCCTCTCGGCGCTGATGCGGCAGGACCACCCAGAGATGGAGATGGTTCTGGTCGCAGATGGTGCCGGCCTTGCGCAAGCGGCAGACATGCCGATCAAGCCTGTCCGTTTCGAAAGCGCCAATATTTCCGAGGCGCGCAATCTCGGCATCGCCCAGGCGGCGGGCGAGATCATCGCCTTCATCGACGACGATTCCATTGCCGAACCGACCTGGCTGTCGCGCCTGACCGAACCTTTCTCGAACCCGAAGGTCATTGCCGCGACCGGCTGGACCCGCGACCGCGACGGGTTTCGCTGGCAAAGTCGTGCCGCGCGCATGACTGCCGCCGGCCTGCCCGTCGGCATCGACATGAGTGCCGAAGATACCGTCCTGCTTCCCCCCGAAGGCGGCGCGCCGGTCAGCACGCTCGGCACCAATTGCGCCTTTCGCGCCGATGCCCTGCGCGACATCGGCGGCTTTGACCCGATCTTCGCCTATCATCTGGACGAATCGGATGTGAACATGCGCATGGCTCGCGCTTGGCCGGAGGCGCTGACCGCCATCGTCCCTAAGGCACAGGTGATCCATGCCCGCGCCGGCAGCCTGCAACGCGATGCCGGTTCGGTGCCGCAGGACCTTGCGGCCATCGGTCGTTCCGCTGTCCTTTTTGCGCGTCGGCATGGGGGTGCTGCGCCGGCGGATGCGCTTGCCCGTCGGACCAGGCGGCGGCTGATCAGGCACATGCTGGATGGAGAGATGGACCCGATGCACATCGGAGGGGTGATGTCGACATTGCAGGCCGGTCTGTCAGAGGGCAGGGCCGCTGTGCTGCCGTCAGTGCCGGACATCCGCCGCGATCACCCGCCGGATTTCCTGCCGCTGCCAACCGCCCCGGCAGAGCACATCGTCCTGACCGGATGGCACTGGCAGGGTGCGGCCCTTCGCGAGACGGCGCGCGACGCGATCCGAGGCGGGCGGATGGTCACGATCATCCTTCTTACGCCCAGCATCCTGCCGCACCGGATATGCTATCACCCCGGTGGCTGGTTCGAACAGACAGGCGGGCTTTGGGGACCTTCGGAGCCCGGCGATCCGCCCGTGAAATCGTGGCGCGCAGGTGACAGATTCGCCCGGGAAACGGGGTTGGCGAAGGCCCGTCGGAACCGAAGCGCGTTGTCCTGCGTTGGCGCCCAACGCTTGCTCTGACAGGTGGAACTGGCGTAAGAAGAAACTATTAGCGGTGAACCGCTAGACAAGGACTCACAATATGAGCCGCAAAGTAACGAAAGCCATATTCCCGGTTGCCGGGCTTGGCACCCGTTTTCTGCCCGCCACCAAGTCGATCCCGAAAGAGATCATGACCCTTGTTGACCGGCCACTGATTCAATACGCCATCGACGAGGCACGCGCGGCTGGTATCGAAGAATTCATCTTCGTGACCTCTCGCGGCAAGGGTGCGCTGGAAGATTACTTCGATCACGCGCATGAGTTGGAGGCCAATCTCAAGCGCGGCGGCAAGTCCGATCTGCTGGACATCCTGCGGGCCACCAACATGGATTCCGGCGCCATCGCCTATGTGCGCCAGCACAAGGCCATGGGCCTCGGCCACGCGGTCTGGTGCGCGCGCCGGCTGGTGCCCAATGACGAACCCGTCGCCGTCATTCTGACCGATGACGTCATCATGGGCGAGCCGCCCTGCCTTCAGCAGATGATCGAAGCCCATGCCGAAACCGGCGGCACCATGGTTGCGACCATGGAGGTGCCGATGGAAAAGACGAAATCCTACGGTGTGCTCGACGTGGCCGAGGATATGGGCGCCATCGTCAAGGCCAAGGGCCTGGTCGAGAAGCCGAAGGAAAACCCGCCATCGAACCTCGCGGTGATCGGGCGCTATATCCTGGCGCCGACGGTGCTGAACAACCTCAACAAGCTGCGCGAGGGTGCTGGCGGCGAAATCCAGCTGACCGATGCCATCGCCGACGAGATCGTCGAGGGTCGCGATGTCTTCGGATTGCGTTTCCGGGGCCAGCGTTACGATTGCGGTTCCAAGGCCGGCTTCCTGCAGGCCACCGTCGCCTTCGGGCTGGAACGTGATGAGCTGCGCGATGAGTTTCTGGAATATCTGCAAGAGATCCTCTCGTTGCAGCGCGCGGCTGAGTAATGACCCGGGCAGTTCTGGTGACTGGTGGCGCCGGTTATATCGGCTCACATGCCTGCAAGGCGCTGAAACTGGCCGGCTATCTGCCGGTCACCTATGACAGCCTGATCACCGGCTGGCGCGATGCGGTGAAATTCGGCCCGCTCGAAGAAGGCTGCCTGACCGACCGCGCGCGGCTGGATCAGGTCTTCGCCCGCTACAAGCCGGTGGCGGTGATGCATTTCGCCGCCCTCAGCCAGGTCGGCGAGGCGATGTCGCAGCCCGGCAAATACTGGCGCGGCAATGTCGGTGCCTCGCTGGAGCTGATCGAGGCGACGCTGGCGGCGGGCGTGCGCGATTTCGTCTTCTCCTCGACCTGTGCCACTTATGGCGATCAGGACGGGGTGGTGCTGGACGAAGACAGCGATCAGATGCCGCTCAACGCTTATGGCGCCAGTAAGCGCGCCATCGAGGACATGCTGAAGGATTTCGGTGCCTCGGACGGGCTGAACAGCGTGATCTTCCGCTATTTCAACGTTGCCGGCGCCGATCCCGATGGCGAGGTGGGCGAATTCCACCAGCCCGAGACGCATCTGGTGCCGCTGATCCTCGACGCCATCGACGGCAAGCGCGCGGCGCTGACCATCCACGGCACCGATTACCCGACCGAAGACGGCACCTGCATCCGCGACTATGTTCATGTCATGGACCTGGCTGACGCCCATGTGCAGGGGCTGGACTGGCTCTTGGCCGGGAAAGGTCCGACCACGGGCGGGGCGGAAGTCTTCTGCCTTGGCACCGGCACCGGCTTTTCGGTGCGCGAGGTCGTGGCCGCTGCTGGCAGTGTGACCAACCGCGCCGTGCCCATGCAGGACGGGCCGCGCCGGGCGGGGGATGCGGTCAAGCTGGTCTCGGGCAGCGCCCGGGCAGGCGCTGTGCTGGGCTGGACTCCGGCACGTTCCACCATGCCGCAGATGATCCGCGACGCCTGGCGCTGGCATCAGAACGGCGGGTATGAGCGCTGATCCCGCGATCCTCCTCGATGTCTCGCGACTGGTGTCGCGCATCGGCACCGGCCCGCTGACCGGAATCGATCGGGTCGAGGCGGCCTGGCTGTCCCATCTCGCGCCCCGCGAACACCTGCTTCTCTGCCGGGTCAGCCGTGGCCAGCTTCTGCTGCCGCCCGAAGCCGGCCCTGCCATCCTGCGCTGGATCGAGGGCGACATGGCCGGTCTGCCGGCCAGGCCCGGCTGGCGCGAAAGGCTGGCCCGCCGATCCGGTCCGGTCGCCTGCGCCATGACCGACTTGCGCCGCATGGCCATCGCCAGTGCCGGGCGCTCTGGCACCGGTCTGGCCGAGGTCGCGCGTCGACACCTGCCCGAAGGCGCCGCCTATCTGAATGTCGGCCATGCCAATCTGGATCGCCGGCTTCTGGCCGGCCTCAAAGGATTTCGACGGGTGGTGATGATCCATGACACCATCCCGCTCGATCACCCCGAATACACCCGCGACGGCCAGTCCGAGAGGTTCCGCACCCGCTTCATGACCGCGATGTCGCTGGCCGATCAGGTCGTCGCCATCTCTGACGCGACGGCGGCGCAGATCGAGCTTTGGCGCGGGCGGCTTGGCGTGACCCATCGCGCGCCCATCGTCACCGCCCATATCGGCACCGTGCTGACCCCCGCCGATCCCGGCGCAATCCCTACGGACTTCGACCTGTCTCGCCCGTTCTTCCTGAGCCTCGGCACCATCGAGCCGCGCAAGAACCACGCCCTGCTGCTGGACGCGTGGGAAGCCCTCGCCCGGCGACTGCCCGAAGCCGGTATGCCCCGGCTTTTCATCCTTGGCCGGCGCGGCTGGAACAATGAACAGGTCTTCGCCCGCCTTGATCGCCTGCCCGAAGACAGCCCGGTGATCGAACGCGCCGGCCTGCCAGATGCCGCCGTCGCTGCGCTGATGGAGCGTGCGCATGGCCTGCTCATGCCCTCCCATGCCGAAGGCTACGGCCTGCCCCTGACCGAGGCGGCGGGGCGCGGCGTTCCGGTTCTGTGCACGCCACTGCCTGCCGCGCGCGAAATTCTGGGCGATTATGCGACATATCTGCAGCCTGAGGCTGTCGAAGATTGGGCCACACATATCGCAGCCCTTGCGCAGAGCCGACCTATCCGTATGACTGGTCCGAAGATTGCAACCTGGGATAGTCATTGCAAGCGTATCATCCGGTTGCTCGGTCATCCGGTTGGGGGCGGGGCGGCTGAATAGAATGCAGATTTAATAAAGGTCTGATCGTCACTGGTGCGTTTGGGAATTCGGTCAAGTTGGAATGCCCTCAAATTGCGGGCGACGCGGCAATGGTATCTTGGCCGCGCGATCCGGCGTCGTCGTGGGGTCGTGCCGGTGAATGTCCGGCTGGCAAAGCCCACGAAGAACGCGAATCTGTGTTTCGTCACCTTGAGGAATGAGCGGGTCCGGTTGCCGTTTTTCCTCAGTTACTATCGCGACATGGGCATCGACCATTTCCTGATCGTCGATAACGGCTCGGACGATGGCAGCCGTGAATACCTGTTGCAGCAAGAGGATGTGTCGCTCTGGCAGGCGAAAGGCAGCTACAAGGCCTCGCGCTTTGGCATGGATTGGCTGAACTGGCTGCTGTTCCGCTATGGCACCGGCAACTGGTGCCTGACGGTGGATCCCGATGAATTCCTGGTCTATCCGCATTGCGATACGCGGCCCCTGAAGGCGCTGACGCAATGGATGGATACCTCGCGGATCAGATCGTTTTCGGCGATGCTGCTGGATGTCTATCCCGAAGGTCGGATCGGCGATCAGCCCTATCGTCCGGGCATGAACCCGATGGAGATCGCCTGCTGGTTCGATCCGGCGAATTACATGATCCACAAGAATGGCCAATATGGCAATCTGTGGATACAGGGCGGCCCGCGCGCGCGCAGCTTCTTTGCCCGCGATCCGAAGCTTGCGCCGGCGCTGAACAAGATTCCGCTGGTTCGGTGGCGCCGTCATTATGCCTATATCTCCTCGACCCATATGGCGCTGCCGCGTGCCTTGAACATCGTCTATGACGAGGAGGGCGGCGAAAGGATTTCCGGTGTCCTGCTTCATGCCAAGTTCCTGTCCACCTTCATCGAGAAATCGAGCGAAGAGATGGTCCGGGGCGAGCACTACGCCGACAGCCAGGAATACCGTGCCTATTCAGCCGGAATGGAGGACGACATGATCCTCTGGACCGAAGAATCGCGCTGCTATGAGGATTGGCGGCAGTTGCAGGAGTTGGGCCTGATCTCGCAGGGGAACTGGGCATGAGCGGCGTGGTCCGGATCGGCGTCGCTTTCCTTTGTCACGACGAATTGCAGGTCGCTGCCGACATGGTGCGCACCTGGCACGAGGGCGGCGCCGCAGTCGCGATCCATGTCGACCGGCGCACCGCCGAAGCGGATTATCAGGCCATGCGCGACAAGCTGGCCGATCTGGGCGATATCGTTTGGGTCGACCGGCAAAAATGCGATTGGGGCATGTTTTCGATGGTCGAAGCGACGCGGGCTGCGGCCCGCACGCTGCTGGACCGCTTCGATGATGTCAGCCATGTCTTCGTTGCGTCCGGCAGTTGTCTGCCGCTGCGCCCGATTCCGGAGCTTTGCGACTATCTTGGCCGCCATCCCGAGGTGGATTTCATCGAAAGCGTCAGCGCCCGCGACGTGGGTTGGACCGTGGGCGGCCTGAATATCGAGCGGTTCCAGTTCTATTTCCCGTTCTCATGGCGAAAGAACCGTCGGCTGTTCGATTGGACCGTCGCGCTCCAGCGGAAGTTGGGTTTGAAACGCAAGATGCCCGAGGGGATCGGCCCGCATCTCGGCTCTCAATGGTGGTGCCTGACGCGGGCGACACTGACCCGTATCTTCGATGATCCACAGCGCGAACAACTCGATCGCTTCTTCCGCTGGACCTGGATTCCTGACGAGAGCTATTTCCAATCCCTCTGCCGCAAGCACTCGATGCGGATCGAAAGCCGCTCGCTGACGCTGTCGAGCTTTGACGATCAGGGGAAGCCCTATAACCTTTATGGCGATCATGCCGACATTCTGGCAGGTTCGCGTTGCTTCGTCGCGCGCAAGGTCTGGCCCGGCGCGAAGGACCTGTTCGCGCGCTTCCCCGAAGATGCCGGCCCAGGCCACAGGCGCGATGAACCCGACCCCGCCCGGATCGAGCGGGTCATCGGCGCGACAGTCGCGCGCCGCCGTCTAGGTCGGCCCGGGCTGTATATGCAAAGCCGGTTCCCGCTGAAGGACCGTGAAAACGGCAAGACAGCTGAACCCTATGCCGTCCTGCAAGGCTTCACCGACCTGTTCCCAACCTTCGAGAACTGGCTCCAATCGCGGGTGGATGCCGATGTCCATGGCCATCTCTTCGCCCCCGAAGGCGCGGAATTTGCGGGCCGGCCCGCCATCGGGCCGGGCGGTCTGTCGCCCTTTCCCGAAAGCCGCGATTACGATGCTTTCGGCTTTCTCACCAGTCTCATCCGCATCTCCGAGCGGCCGCAGGTCTTCCAGTTCAGCCCCCGCGACAGTCAGGAGTTGAACTGGTTCATGGTCACCGATCCGAATGCCAGGATCCGCGTGATTACCGGCGCATGGGTGGTGCCGCTGATGCATTCCGACATGCCATTCGATGACATTCGCCGCATCGCAGCGCGCTTGCAGCGGATCGAACTGGTGCAACTTCGCGTCCTGCGTTCGGTCTGGGTCAAGGCGAATGTCGAGATCTGGGAGCTGTCGGATTTCGCCGCCCGCCCCGGTGCGATCCTGCAACGCGTGGTCCGCGACCTGAACTCTGCCTCGGGCATGTGGCCGCTTTATGACGAGCCGCCACCGCAACGCGATCTGGAACAGATCGGCCGTTTCCTGCAAAGATTGCGCAATGCCGGGCTGAAACCGCGCCTGATGGGGGATTTCCCGGCCACCCGCTCTGAGCAGGAATGGAATGTCTGACTTCAACAGCTTCGTCATCTTCGCGGAAATGCGCACCGGCTCGAACCTGCTGGAAGCGACGCTGAACGCGATCAAGCGTGTCACCTGCTTCGGCGAGGCCTTCAATCCCTATATGCTGGGCTGGCACGGCACCGACCAGATCCGCGGCGTCACCATGGCCGAGCGAGAGGCCGATCCCCTGCGCCTTCTCGACGCCATCACCTCGCGCGCGGATCACCTGTCGGGCTTCCGCTATTTCCACGATCACGACCCGCGCGTCTTTGATGCCATCATGGCCAATCGGCGCTGCGCCAAGATCATCCTGACCCGCAACCCCGTCGATAGCTATGTCTCGACCGAGCTTGCCTGGCAGACCAACCAGTGGAAGCTGAACGAGACCGAGACCCCGATTCCCGCTGCCATTACCTATGATGGTGCCGCGTTTCGCGAGACATTGGCGCAGATTCAGGCGTTTCAGGGCCGGGTGCTGCACGAGCTTCAGACTTCGGGGCAAGCGGCCTACTGGCTGAACTATGACGATCTGCGCGACAGCAAGGTGATGACCGGCCTGCTGCACTGGCTGGGCAGAACCGATCTGGAGGAGGTCGGCACCGCCTCCGATCAGGTGCCTCAGAACCCACGCGAAATGACGGAGAAGGTCAGCAATTTCGACGAGATGCGCGGTGATCTGGCGCGGCTCGATCCTTTCCAGCTCTCGCGCATCCCGACATTCGAGCCGCGCCGGGGTCCGGCCGTTCCCAGCTTCATCACGACCGAGGCGGGCGGCGGCCTGCTGTTCATGCCCGTGCGCGGAGGGCCGAGCGATCTGGTAGAGGCCTGGCTTGCGGCAGTGGGCGGTGAGGCTGGCGGAAATCACACCCAGAACAGCCTGCGTGCCTGGCTGCGCAAGCACCCGAACCGTCGCAGCTTCACTGTGCTTCGTCACCCGTTGCGGCGGGCCTGGGTCGCCTTCACCCATCTGCTCGGCGGTGCCCCGGCTGCGCTGCGCCAGCAATTGCGCGACATGAATCGCGTGGCGCTGCCCCCGGACGAGGCGCTTTTCGCGCTTGGTCCCGACGAGCAAGCCAGGATTTTTGCCGAGTTTCTGGATTTTCTGCGCCGCAGCCTGAATGGTCAGGTCAGCCTGCCGGTCCTGCCGATCTGGGCCAGCCAGACCGAGGTTCTGTCCGGGTTCTCGCGCTTTCTGTTGCCCGATATGGTGCTGCGGGAAGACACGTTGGAACGCGATCTGGGCTGGTTGGCGACAGCGGTGGGCCAGCCCCCGGCCCAATTGCCGGAACCGGAACCGATGCCGGATTTCCTGAATGACCGAGAGTTGCAGCAGGCCGCGCGTGCCGCCTATCAGCGGGACTATGTGCATTTCGGCTTTCCCAACCGGCCCTGACCTCGAAGCCGGTCTGCTTTCGCGACGACGCATGGTCACAGTTCCGATCTCGGCCTTCGCACTCCAACTCATCCGGCCCGGAATCGTGCCCCCTTGGGATCGCCGCCGACTGCCCTATATTGGTGCCTGACACGCGCCAAGCCGGCGCCGAAACATCCGAAGGTAACGCATGACCCAGATCAACCAGATCGCCTGGGACGATACGGTCCTGCCGTTCCAGCTTGACCGATCCGCCATTCGTGGCCGGATCGTGCGGCTGGACGGCGTGTTGGAACATATCCTGTCCCGCCACGACTATCCCGCCCCGGTCGCTGCTGCGGTGGCCGAACTGGCGCTGCTGACCGCGCTGATCGGCCCGACGATCAAGCTGCGCTGGAAGCTGTCGCTGCAGGTGCGCGGCAAGGGTGCCATCCGCACTGTCGCCGCCGATTACTATGCCCCCGAGTCCGAGGGCGCACCGGCCCGCATCCGCGCCTGGGCCAGTTTCGATGCCGAAAGGCTGAACGATGCCCCGCATTTCGACCAGATCGGCGAAGGCTATTTCGCCATCCTGATCGACCAGGGGCCGGGCAGTCAGCCCTATCAGGGCATCACCCCGCTGGCCGGCGGCTCGCTTTCGGCCTGTGCCGGCACCTATTTCGCCCAATCGGAACAATTGCCCAGCAGTTTCGCGCTCTCCTATGGCGAATCCATCCTGCCCGGCCAGAAAGCCGGCTGGCGCGCCGGCGGCATCATGCTGCAAACCTTGCCGGCCCAACCCGCGCAGGGCGAAGGCGGCAGCGGCGAGGCCGGGCTGGTCGAGGCCGCCGATATCCTGCAAGGCGTCGAATCCGAGGATTGGACCCGCGCCAATCATCTGCTGTCCACGGTCGAGCAGATGGAGCTTGTCGGCCCCAGCGTCGCCCCGACCGATCTGCTGGTCCGCCTTTTCCACGAGGAAGAGCCGCGCGTCTTCGACCCGCAGCGCGTCGAATTCGGCTGCTCCTGCAGCGAGGAGAAGGTGCGTGGCACGCTCTCGATCTATTCGCAGAAGGATATCGGCCATATGACCACCGAGGACGGCAAGGTCACGGCGGATTGCCAGTTCTGCGGCGCGCATTACGAGCTCGACCCGCGCTCGCTGGGGTTCGAGGCGACGCATGATGCCGATGGCACACCGCTGACCGAGGCCAGGGCAGCCGAATGACAGGGCGCGCCGGACCTTTCCCGGCCATGGCAGAGGGGCCGCCATTGCGCGCGGCCCCTTCGGGCGTGGCCGGGGCGTCCGGTCAGAACCTGATCGACCGGCTGACGGCGGCGGTGCAGGCGCAAACCGGCCCCAGCTCTGATTTCGATACCAATCCCGAGATTGTGCCGCCAGCCCTGCCGCTGCGCGATGCCGGCGTTCTGGCGGCCTTTCACGAGGATGATGGCCGGCTTTACCTGACCAAGCGGGCGGCGACGATGCGCCATCATCCGGGCCAGATCGCGCTGCCCGGCGGCAAGCTCGACCCGACCGATGCCGATGTCATCGCCGCCGCCCTGCGCGAGGCACACGAGGAGATCGCGCTGGATCCGGCCCAGGTCACGCTGATCGGCACCCTGCCGCCGCATCGCACCGTCACCCAATTCAGCGTCACCCCGGTCATCGCCGTCATTCGCGGCCCCTTCACCCCGGTGGCCGAGCCGGGCGAAGTGGCCGAGGTCTTCACGCTGCCTTTCGCCCATGTCGCCAACCCGGCCCATTACCGGCTGGAAGGCCGGATCTGGCGCGACAGCTGGCGGGCCTACCGCGTCGCGCCTTACGGACCCTATTACCTCTGGGGGGCCACGGCGCGGATCCTGATGGGACTGGCCGAAAGGCTGTCGGCATGAGGATTCCGGGCGGATTTCCGGGCGATCCGGGATTGGGCCGGGTTCTGGCCATGCTGGACAGCGGCGGTCACCGGGCGCTGATCGTCGGTGGCGCGGTGCGCAATGCGGTGCTGGGCCAGCCCATCGGCGATATCGATATCGCGACCGATGCCCGGCCCGAACGCGTCGTCGAACTGGCGGCGGCGGCGGGGTTGAAATCCATCCCGACCGGGATCGAGCATGGCACCGTCACCGTGGTCTCGGGCGGCATCCCCTTCGAGATCACCACCTTTCGCCGCGATGTCGAAACCGATGGCCGCAATGCCACCGTCGCCTTCTCGGACCGGATCGAGGAGGACGCGGCGCGGCGCGATTTCACCATGAACGCACTTTACGCGACCGCCTCGGGCGAGGTGCTGGACCCGGTCGGGGGCTGGCCCGATCTGCGCCGCCGGGTGCTGCGCTTCGTCGGCGATCCCACGGCCCGCATCCGCGAGGATTACCTGCGCATCCTGCGTTTCTTCCGCTTCCTCGCCTGGTATGCCCAATCGAGCGCCCCCGGCACCATCGAGGCGATCTCGGCGGAAAAATCCGGCCTGCCGCGTGTCTCGGCTGAGCGGATCGGGGCCGAGATGCGCAAGCTTCTGGCCGCGCCCGACCCTTCGCCGGCCATGGCTTTGATGGCCGAAACCGGGGTGCTGGCGCTGATCCTGCCGGATGCGGATGCGGCGGACCTCGCCGCGCTCGTGGCGGCGGAACGGGCGTCCGAGGCCGCGCCGGACTGGCGCCGCCGCCTGTCGCTGATCCTGCCCGAAGGGGCCGCGAAACCCCTGCGCCTGTCGCGATCCGAGGCCACGCATCTGGACGCCCTGACCAAGGCGAGCACGCTTTCCCCGGCCGAGGCCGGCTTTCGCTACGGGGTCGAACTCGGCCGTGACGCCGCGCTGATCCGGCTGGCGCGCGGCGAAGACCTGCCCGCCGATTGGCCGATGCAGGTTCACAAGGGGGCAGACAGCCCGCTGCCCGTCGGTGCTGCCGACCTTATGCCCGATCTGGAAGGCCCGGCGCTCGGGCGCGGGTTGAAGGCTGCGGAAGCGCTTTGGATCGGATCGGGCTTTTCGGCTTCGCGTGACGTCCTGATCGCCGCCGCGAAAGACGCAGGCGGACCAACAGGATGAGCCTTCATTCCGTCTTCGCCCGTCAGATCGACGCCTTCCGTCCGGCCGAGGGGCCACCCCCGCAAACGCTGCTGCGCTTCATCGGCTGGGCGCTGAAAGGCTCGGGCCGGGGCCTGTCGATTGCGACGCTTGCCTCGGTGGGCAGCGGGGCGGCGGATGTCGTCTCGGCCACGCTTCTGGGTTCCGTGATCGACGCCGTGACCGGCGGCAGTCCCGGCACGATCTGGCAGGACAGCTGGCCGGTGATCCTTGGCTTCGTTCTGTTCTTTCTGGTCATCAGGCCGCTGATCCTCGGGCTTTCGACCGCCTCGTCGAATGTCATCATCGGTCCGAATATCCTGCCTCTGGTGCTGTCGCGGCTGCATCGCTGGACCATGGGCCAGTCGGTCAGCTTCTTCGACAACGACTTCGCCGGGCGGCTGGCGCAAAAGCAGATGCAGACCGCGCGCGCCATCACCGATGTCGCCGGCGAGATGGTGAACATCGTCGCCTTCGGGCTGGCGGCGATCATCGGCTCTGCTGCGTTCCTTCTGTCCATCGACGCCTGGGGTGCGGTGCTGCTGATCGTCTGGCTGGCATGTTATGGCGGGCTGATCCGCTATTTCCTGCCGAAGATCCGCAGCCGCTCGGCGGCGCGCGCCTCGGCCAGGGCGGCGGTCACGGGGCAGGTCGTCGACACGATCACCAATATCAAGACCGTGAAGCTTTTCGCCCATGCCGAGCATGAGGACCGCGCCGCCCTGTCGGCCATGGCCGGTTTTCGCGAGCGTGCGGTGGATTTCGGCGTCGTTTCGACATGGTTCCGGTTTTCGCTGATGACCCTGGCAGGCGTGCTGCCGGTCATTCTGATCGGTATGGCGATCCTTCAATGGCAGCAGGGCAACGCCACCGCAGGCGATATTGCCGCCGTCGGCGCAATCGCGCTGCGTCTCTCGCAGATGACAGGCTGGATGAGCATGGCGCTGATGGGCATCTGGGGATCCATCGGCGAGATCGAGGACGGGATGGAGACGCTCACCCCCACGCCGTCGCTGATCGACGCGCCGGATGCCTTGCCCCTGCATGAGGTGAATGGCGAAATTCGCTTTGACAATGTCAGCTTCTCCTATGGTCGCACGGATGGCCGGGGCGGTGTTTACGATATCGACCTGACCATCAGGCCCGGTGAAAGGGTCGGTCTGGTCGGCGCCTCGGGCGCGGGAAAGTCGACTTTGGTGGCGCTGCTGTTGCGGCTTTACGATGTCGAACAGGGCGCGGTCAGGATCGACGGGCAGGATATCCGCAAGGTCACGCAGGAAAGCCTGCGCCGCCAGATCGGCATGGTCACGCAGGAAACCGC
>NZ_CALMYP010000031.1 GCF_937873615.1 uncultured Paracoccus sp. | reverse complement strand
ATCTGGAATCGGGCCAGACCATCATGAAGGGCATGGGCGAACTTCACCTCGACATCCTCGTGGATCGCATGAAGCGCGAGTTCAAGGTCGAGGCGAATATCGGTGCCCCGCAGGTGGCCTACCGCGAGACCATCTCGAACGAGGCCGAGATCGACTACACGCACAAGAAACAGTCGGGCGGTACCGGCCAGTTCGCGCGCGTGAAGATGATCATCACGCCGACCGAGCCGGGCGAAGGCTATTCCTTCGAAAGCCGGATCGTCGGCGGTGCGGTGCCGAAGGAATATATCCCCGGCGTCGAAAAAGGCATCAAGTCGGTGATGGACAGCGGTCCGCTGGCCGGCTTCCCGGTCATCGACTTCAAGGTCGCTCTGGTCGACGGTGCGTTCCACGATGTCGACTCCTCGGTTCTGGCCTTCGAAATCGCCGCCCGTGCCGGGATGCGCGAAGGTCTGCGCAAGGCCGGCGCCAAGCTGCTAGAGCCGATCATGCGCGTCGAAGTGGTCACGCCGGAGGAATATACCGGTTCGATCATCGGCGACCTGACCTCGCGTCGGGGCATGGTGCGTGGGCAGGACAGCCGCGGCAACGCGAATGTCATCGACGCCTTCGTGCCGCTGGCGAACATGTTCGGCTACATCAACAACCTGCGCTCGATGTCCTCTGGCCGCGCGGTGTTCACGATGCAGTTCGACCATTACGACGCCGTGCCGCAGAACATCTCGGACGAGATCCAGAAGAAATACGCCTGACAAGGGCAGGGTGGGGCCTTTGGGCCCCGCCTTCCACGTAATCTGACCCATTAGGAGCTTACGCCCATGGCAAAAGCAAAGTTTGAACGGACGAAACCGCACGTCAACATCGGGACGATCGGTCACGTCGACCACGGCAAGACGACGCTGACGGCGGCGATCACGAAGTATTTCGGCGATTTCAAGGCCTATGACCAGATCGACGGCGCGCCGGAAGAAAAGGCCCGCGGGATCACCATCTCGACGGCGCATGTGGAATACGAATCCGACAGCCGCCACTATGCCCATGTCGACTGCCCCGGCCACGCCGACTACGTCAAGAACATGATCACCGGCGCGGCGCAGATGGACGGCGCGATCCTGGTGGTGAACGCCGCCGATGGCCCGATGCCGCAAACCCGCGAGCATATCCTGCTCGGCCGTCAGGTCGGCATCCCCTACATGGTCGTCTACCTGAACAAGGTCGACCAGGTGGATGACGAAGAGCTGCTGGAACTGGTCGAGATGGAGGTGCGGGAACTCCTGTCCTCCTACGACTATCCCGGCGACGATATCCCGATCGTCAAGGGCTCGGCCCTGGCGGCGATGGAAGGCCGTGATCCGGAAATCGGCGAGAACTCGATCCGTGCGCTGATCGCGGCGGTCGACGAATACATCCCGACGCCCGAGCGCGCCGTTGACCAGCCCTTCCTGATGCCGATCGAGGACGTGTTCTCGATCTCGGGTCGCGGGACGGTTGTGACCGGCCGTGTCGAGCGTGGCGCGGTGAACGTCGGCGACGAACTTGAGATCGTGGGCATCCGCGACACCAAGAAAACCACCTGCACCGGCGTGGAAATGTTCCGCAAGCTGCTGGATCGCGGGGAAGCGGGCGACAATATCGGCGCGCTGCTGCGCGGTGTCGACCGTGACGGCGTCGAGCGCGGTCAGGTCCTGTGCAAGCCGGGTTCGGTGAAGCCGCACACCAAGTTCGAGGCTGAAGCCTATATCCTGACCAAGGAAGAAGGCGGCCGCCACACCCCGTTCTTCGGCAACTACCGCCCGCAGTTCTACTTCCGCACCACGGACGTGACCGGGACGGTGAAGCTGCCCGAGGGCACGGAAATGGTGATGCCGGGCGACAACCTGAAGTTCGAGGTCGAACTGATCGCCCCGATCGCGATGGAAGAGAAGCTGCGCTTCGCCATCCGCGAGGGCGGCCGCACCGTCGGCGCCGGCGTGGTGTCGAAGATCATCGAGTGATCGCAAGGGCTCAGGCCCGACCGATATCGCGAGAGAAAGCCCGTCCCGAAAGGGGCGGGCTTTTGCGTGGGGGAGGGTCAGTGCCTGACCGACAGCGCCAACGGGTTCAGGTCAGGATGCGACCGGGCCTGAACTCGCACGGATGACAAGCTCTACATCCACGATGTCCACGGAAGTTGCGTTGCTCTTTGTCGGAGCATCATCCGAATGTGCCTGCTCATGCTTCAGCCGATCCAGCAGCACTTCGGCGGCGCGCAGCCCGATACGACGGCGGTTCTGACGAATCGTCGTCAGTGCCGGGATGAAATGGGCGGATTGCTCGATATCGTCGAAACCCACCACCGAAATATCTTCGGGCACGCGCAACCCGCCCTGCGTGAGTCCCGCGATCAGCCCGAATGCGACCATGTCAGACGCGCAGAAAACCGCAGTCGGGCGGTCCTGCATCTGCAGGATCCGCTGTGCTGCGGCATGACCGGAGTCCAGCGAGAAATCGCCCCGGATGATCCAGTCGTCATGGACCGGCAGGGCCAGACGGCTGCGTTCGTCCAGAACCGCATCGCGCCGAACCTGGGTCAGCACATTGTCGACCGGTCCGGTGACATGGGCAATGCGGCGGTGCCCCAGATCATGCAGATGTCGTACCGCTGCGCGCGCCCCCCCCGCATTGTCGCTGCGCACCGACATCGAGGACGCGCCAGCCGCCCATTCGCAGGCAAAGACCAGTCGCTCGGACAGGTCATGGGCGGCCAGTTGAGCCAGTTCTTCCTGCCCCAACCCACCGTCCAGAGAGATCATCCCGTCGACACGCGCATCGAGGAAATAGTCGACCAGCCGGCGGCTGGTTTGCGGCAGGTCGCAGGTATCTGCGATCAGGACAGACCTGTCGCTTCTGGCGAAGCCGGCGCTGATGCCCGCGAGGATCTGCGAAAAGAACGGGTTACCCAGATTGGGCACCAGAACCAGAACGGCGCCCGCCTGCATCCGGCGCAGGTTGCGCGCCGCACGGTTCAGCCGATAGCCGGTGGTCCGAATCGCCTCTTGCACGGAATCCCGGGTCTCTTTTGCGACCAGTTCGGGGTTTGACAGCGCCCGGCTGACCGTTGCCGTCGATACGCCCGCGGCCCGTGCGACATCCTGTATTCTGACCGATTTCACCGACATGATCTTGTTCCTTCCACCCGGTCCTCATGCCTGCCGAACACATCGCTTGACAAGATGGGGGCTTATCCGTCAGGTTGATGTAATCGATTGCAGTTTGCGCAAACAGCGTATTTGAAGGTGTAATCGATTGCATAATCTAGGCGTCGGGGGCGCCATATCAAGGGAGGGGAGAATATGACTGCATTTGCAAAGATCGCCTGTGCGGGCGCGGTTGCCAGCTTCGCTGGCGCCACCTGGGCCGAGGAGCTTGAGGTGACGCATTGGTGGACTTCTGGCGGTGAGGCTGCGGCGGTTGCCGAATTCGCCAAGGCCTTCGACGCCACCGGCAACAAATGGGTCGATGGCGCCATTGCCGGGTCCGGCAGCACGGCGCGCCCGATCATGATCAGCCGCATCACCGGCGGCGACCCGATGGCCGCCACCCAGTTCAACCATGGCCGTCAGGCCGAGGAACTGGTCGAGGCCGGGCTGATGCGCCCGATCACCGAGGTCGCCGAGGCCGAGGGCTGGGCCAATATCGTCGCCACGCCGGGCCTGCTGGACAGCTGCACCCTGGATGGAGAGCTTTACTGCGTTCCGGTCAATATCCATTCTTGGCAATGGCTGTGGCTGTCGAACAAGGCCTTCGAGGAAGCCGGCGTCCCGGTGCCGACCACATGGGATGAATTCGTCGCCGCCGGCCCGGCGCTGGAAGCTGCCGGCAAGGTGCCGATGGCGCTTGGCAAGCAACCCTGGCAGGCCATGGGCGCCTTCAAGGTGCTGGTGCTGAACCTGGGCGGGCCCGAGCTTTACACCAAGGTCTTCGGCGACAAGGATACCGACGCTGCCGCCGGCCCCGAGATGGCGGCGGTCTGGAAGGCTGCGGATGACATGCGCAAGCTGGCGGTCGGCTCGAACGTGCAGGAATGGAACCAGGCCACCAGCATGGTGATCAACGGTCAGGCCGGCGGTCAGATCATGGGTGACTGGGCGCAGGGCGAATTCCAGGTGGCTGGACAGGTCGCGGGCACCGATTACACCTGCCTGCCCGGATTGGGCGCGCAGACCTATCTGTCCACGGCGGGCGATGCGATCTATTTCCCGCTGCTTCGCGATGAGGGCAAATCGGCGGCCCAACTCGAACTGGCCTCGGTCCTGTTCTCGCCCGAGGCGCAGTTGGCCTTCAACACCAAGAAGGGCTCGCTGCCGGTGCGCAACGATCTCGATCTCAGCACCGCCAACGACTGCATGCGCAAGGGTCTGGAGATCCTGGCCGAGGGGAATATCGTCCCCGATACCGATCAGCTGATCAGCCCTGACACCAATACCCAGCTTCAGGACCTGATGATCCAGTTCATCAGCGACATGAACATGACGCCGGACGCTGCGCAGGCGCGCTTCGTCGAGATCATCGGCGACGCCGACTGATCGAGCCATGTCCTGCCGGTTGCCGGGCCCTTGCCCGCGCCGGCAGGATCCCAGACCTCACCCGCCCGCATGACGGGCCAACCCGCGAGGCCGACGCATGTCCGACCGTCCCTCACGCCTGTTTCACAATCTCAATGCCAAGATCGCCTCGATCCCGATGGCCCTGACCGCGATGGTGGTTTTTCTGGGCGGCAGCATCTGGACCGTGGTCTATTCCTTCACCAATTCGAAGCTGCTGCCCCGCGCGAAATGGGCCGGGCTCGATCAATACGAACGCCTCTGGGGCACCGAGCGCTGGCTGATCTCCATCGAAAATCTGGCGATCTATGGCGTCCTGTCGCTGATCTTCAGCCTGGTGATCGGCTTCGTGCTGGCGGCGCTGATGGATCAGAAGATCCGCTTCGAGGATACCTTCCGCACCATCTTCCTTTACCCTTTCGCGCTGTCCTTCATCGTCACCGGGCTGGTCTGGCAATGGCTGCTGAACCCCGAATTCGGCATCCAGAGCGTGATCCGCGATCTCGGCTTCGAAAGCTTCAATTTCGACCCGCTCTATAATGCCGATATCGCCATCTACGGCATCCTGATCGCCGGGTTGTGGCAGGGCACCGGGCTGGTCATGTGCCTGATGCTGGCGGGCCTGCGCGGCATCGACGAGGATATCTGGAAAGCCTCGCGCATCGACGGCATCCCGATGTGGAAGACCTATCTGCTGGTGGTCATCCCGATGATGCGTCCGGTCTTCATCACCACGCTGGTGATCATCACCGCAGGCATCGTCAAGCTTTACGATCTGGTCGTGGCGCAGACCGGCGGCGGCCCCGGCATCGCGACCGAGGTTCCGGCGAAATACGTCTATGACATGATGTTCCAGGCCCAGAATCTCGGCCAGGGCTTTGCCGCATCCACCATGATGCTGATCAGCGTGATCATCATCATCATCCCCTGGGCCTATCTGGAATTCGGAGGAAAGCGCCGTGGCTGATCTGTCAACCAACCCCGCGCACCGCGCCGGCGACCGCACCGAGGCCGGCCCGCGCGGCCGCCGCCCCAAGCGCGCATTCTCCGGCCGCAATATCATGATCTACGGCACGCTGATCGTGGTGGCGCTGTATTACCTGCTGCCGCTTTATGTGATGGTGGTGACCTCGCTGAAGGGGATGCCGGAAATCCGCCTCGGCAACATCTTCTCGCCGCCGATGGAAATCACCTTCGCACCGTGGAAGAAAGCCTGGGCCGAGGCCTGTACCGGCCTCAATTGCGACGGGCTGTCGCGCGGCTTCGGCAATTCGATCAAGATCATGGTGCCCTCGGTCATCCTGTCGATCGTGATCGCCTCGCTGAACGGCTATGCGCTGGCAAACTGGAAGTTCAAGGGCGCGGATATCTTCTTCACCATCCTGATCATCGGCGCCTTCATCCCCTATCAGGTCATGCTTTATCCCATCGTGATCCTGCTGCGCGAGGCCGGGCTTTACGGCTCTCTGACCGGGCTGATCATCGTGCATACGATCTTCGGGATGCCGATCCTGACGCTGCTGTTCCGCAACTACTTCACCTCGGTCCCTGAGGAGTTGTTCAAGGCCGCCCGCGTCGATGGCGCCGGTTTCTGGGGCATCTATTTCCGCATCATGCTGCCGATGTCGCTGCCGATCTTCGTGGTGGCGATGATCCTGCAGGTCACCGGGATCTGGAACGACTTCCTGTTCGGCGTCGTCTACACGCGGCCCGAGAACTACCCGATGACGGTGCAACTGAACAACATCGTCAACTCGGTTCAGGGGGTCAAGGAATACAACGTCAACATGGCCGCCACGCTGCTGACCGGCCTGGTGCCGCTGATCATCTATTTCATCTCGGGCAAGCTGTTCGTGCGCGGCATCGCCGCCGGCGCGGTGAAGGGCTGAGGAGGGAGTCAAATGGAAAACATGGAAACCAATATCTCGATCAAGAATCTCGATCTCAGCTTCGGCGCGGTGGATGTGCTGAAGAACCTCAACCTCGATATCGGACAGGGCGAATTTCTGGTGCTGCTCGGTTCGTCGGGTTGCGGCAAGTCCACGCTGCTGAACTGCATCGCGGGGCTGCTGGAAATCACCGATGGCCAGATCTTCATCGGCGGGCGCAACGTGACCTGGGAAGAACCCAGCAAGCGTGGCATCGGCATGGTGTTCCAGTCCTATGCGCTTTATCCGCAGATGACGGTCGAGGGGAACCTGACCTTCGGGCTGAAGAACGCCAAGGTGCCGAAAGCCGAGATCGAGGAGCGCGTCGCCCGCGCCGCGAAGATCCTGCAGATCGAGCCGCTGCTGAAACGCAAGCCGGCGGCCTTGTCCGGCGGGCAGCGCCAGCGGGTCGCCATCGGCCGGGCGCTCGTACGCGACGTGGACGTGTTCCTGTTCGACGAGCCGCTGTCGAATCTCGACGCGAAACTTCGCGCCGATCTGCGGGTCGAGATCAAGCAGCTGCACCAGACGCTGGCCAATACCATGATCTACGTCACCCACGATCAGGTCGAGGCGATGACGCTTGCCGACCGCATCGCCATCATGCGCGGCGGGCTGATCCTGCAACTGGGCTCGCCCGACGAGATCTACAGCCGCCCGGCCAACAAATATGTGGCCGAATTCATCGGCTCGCCCTCGATGAACTTCTTCGAGGGGCATATCGACGACAGCGGCTTCGCCACGCAGGGGCTGCATGTGCCGTTGCAGGGCTATGACTTTGCCGGTCCCCGCCCGCAGGGTCCGGCATGGTTGGGTATCCGCCCCGAACATATCGCCAGCGGCGAGGTGGCTTCGGCCCATCCGGTGCAGATGACCGGCAAGGCCGAGCTGATCGAACCGCTCGGCTCGGACACGCTGGTGCGCAGCCGCGTCGGCGACCGCCAGATCTGGCTGCGCATGGATGGCCAGATCAAGCCGCGCCCGGGCGACGAATTGCCCATCGGTTTCGACCCCGCCATGGCCTCGCTTTTCGACAAGGACAGCGAAGAGCGTCTGTAAACATTTCAAGCCCCCAGACAGGATTAAAAAGATGGATCTTTCCTTCCAGCTCTACTCCGCCCGCGACTTCACCCCCTGGGATCAGGTCGTCGCGAAACTGGCCGAACTCGGCTATACGCAGGTCGAGGGTTTCGGCGGCGTCTATGAAGACCCCGCCGCCTTCCGCGCGCTTCTGGACCGGCACGGGCTGACCATGCCCTCGGGCCATTTCTTCCCCATCGGCAATTTCGAGGACGGGCTGGCGGGATCGCTGGCCACCGCGAAAACGCTTGGCATGAACCGCATCTTCTGCCCCGCGCCCGAAGACAAATGGCGCGACGGCACCGATGCCGCCACCTGGATCTCGCTGGCCAGGCGCCTGGAGGAGGCCGGCAAGAAGGTCAATGACGCGGGCTTCCGCTTCGGCTGGCACAACCACCACTGGGAATTCATGCCGCTGGCCGATGGCAGCATCGCCATGGACCTGATCCTCGAACATGCGCCCTCGATCGACTGGGAGATGGATGTGGCCTGGGTCGTGCGCGGCGGTGCCGATCCGCTGAAATGGATCGCCGATCACAAGGGCCGCATCACCACCGCCCATGTGAAGGACATCGCGCCCGAGGGTCAGAATGCCGACGAGGACGGCTGGGCCGATGTCGGCCACGGCACCATGGACTGGAAGGCGATCATGGCCGCGCTGCGCGGGGCCGGGGTCGATCTTTTCGTCGCTGAACATGACAAGCCGTCGGATGTGAACCGCTTCGCCTCGCGTTCCATCGACAGCATCCGCAACCTGTAAGAAGGGTCCAGACATGAGCAAGACACTTGGCGTCGGCGTCATCGGCGCCGGCAATATCTCGGCCGCCTATCTGCGCCTTGCGCCCCTGTTCCGGGGGATCGAGATCCGCGCCGTGGCCGATCTGAACATGGATGCGGCCAAGGCCCGGGCCGAGGAATTCGGCGTGAAGGCGCTGACGGTCAAGGACATGCTTGCGGCGGATGACATCGACATCGTCGTCAACCTGACCATTCCGGCTGCGCATTTCGCGGTCTCGAAACAGGTGCTGGAGGCCGGAAAGCATGTCTATTCCGAAAAGCCCTTCGTCCTGACGCTGGAAGAAGGTCAGGAACTGGCCCGGATCGCCGCCGAAAAGGGGCTGCGCGTCGGTTCGGCCCCCGACACCTTCATGGGTGGCAGCCACCAGTTGGCCCGCCATCTGGTCGATCTTGGCACGGTCGGGCGCGTCACCTCGGGCACCTGCTTCGTGCAAAGCCCGGGAATGGAGATGTGGCACCCGAATCCCGATTTCTTCTTCCAGCCGGGCGGCGGGCCGGTGCTGGATCTGGGGCCCTACTATATCTCGGACATGGTGCAGTTGCTGGGTCCGGTCGCCCGTGTCGCCGCCACGGCAGGCAAGGCGCAGGAACGGCGCACCATCACCTCGCAGCCGCGCCATGGAGAGACCATCCCGGTCGATACGCCGACCACGATCCATTCGATCCTGGAATTCGAAAGCGGCGCCCAGATCGCCTATGTCACCAGCTGGGATGTCTGGCATCAGGGCCATAACAATATCGAGCTTTATGGCACCGAGGGCACGCTTTATGTCCCCGACCCGAATTTCTTCGGGGGCGAATTGCGCATGACCCGACGCGGCAGCCCGGCAACGGCAGGCGTGGCCTGGGATCACCCCTTCCTGACCGATAACGACAATGGCCGCGCCAATTACCGCTGCGCCGGTCTGGCCGACATGGCGCAGGCCATCACCGAGGGCCGCCCGCATCGCTGCAACAACGATTTCGCCCTGCATGTGGTCGATGTGATGACCTCGATCTTGCGTTCGGGCGAGACCGGCCAGTTCGTTGCCATCACCACCCGCTGCGACCGCCCCGCCGCCCTCGGCCCCGACGAGGCGCGGGCGCTGCTCGCTTGATCACACAATCCGGAGGAAATCATGCCCGGCACAATCAAGGGACCGGCCCTGTTCCTGGCCCAGTTCGCCGATGACGCGGCACCGTTCAACTCTCTGCCCGCAATCACGGCATGGGCGGCGGACCTGGGCTACAAGGGGGTCCAGATCCCGACATTCGACAGCCGCCTGTTCGATCTGGACCGGGCTGCCGAAAGCCAGGATTACTGCGACGAAGTGGCGGGGATCTGCGCCGAATCCGGTGTCGAGATCACCGAGCTTTCGACCCATCTTCAGGGCCAGCTTGTCGCGGTGAACCCGGCCTATGACCTGTCCTTCGACGCCTTCGCGCCGGAACGGCTGCATCGCAACCCGAAGGCGCGACAGGAATGGGCGGTGGATCAGGTCAAGAAGGCGGCGATTGCCAGCCGCCGACTTGGCCTGACGACCTCGGTCAGCTTCACCGGCTCGCTGGCTTTCCCCTATCTTTACCCCTGGCCGCAGCGCCCGCCCGGGCTGATCGAGGAAGCTTTCGCCGAACTCGCCCGGCGCTGGAAGCCGATCCTCGATATCTATGACGAGAACGGCGTGGATATCGGCTATGAGATCCATCCGGGCGAAGATGTTTTCGACGGTGCCACATTCGAGATGTTCGTGGATGCGCTGAACGGTCATCCGCGCGCGCAGATCAACTATGATCCGTCGCATTTCCTGTTGCAGCAACTGGATTACCTGGCCTTCATCGACCTCTATCACGACCGCATCTGCGCCTTCCATGTGAAGGATGCCGAGTTCAACCCCGATGGCCGGCAGGGCGTCTATTCCGGCTATCAGGGCTGGACCGGGCGCGCCGGGCGCTTCCGCAGCCTGGGCGACGGGCAGGTCGATTTCGCCGGCATCTTCTCGAAGCTGACGCAATATGGCTATGACAGCTGGGCGGTTCTGGAATGGGAATGCTGCCTGAAATCGCCGCAGCAGGGCGCGGCAGAGGGCGCGCCCTTCATTGCCAGCCATATCATCGAATCCACCGGCAAGACCTTCGACGATTTCGCTGGCGGCGAGGCGGATCACGCGCAGATCAAGGCCATGCTGGGGCTGGAATCATGAGCGCGCGGCTGAAACTCGGCATGGTCGGTGGCGGGCAGGGCGCCTTCATCGGCGGCGTCCACCGCATTGCCGCGCGCATCGACGGGCAATGGGATCTCGTGGCCGGGGCGCTGAGCAGCAACCCCGACCGCGCCCGCGCCTCGGCCGCCGATCTGGGCATCGCGCCGGATCGCGCCTATGCCGATTTCGCCGAGATGGCCCGGGTTGAGGCCGCGCGCGAGGACGGCATCGACGCGGTCGCCATCGTCACCCCGAACCACATGCACGCCGCCCCGGCCATCGCCTTCCTGAATGCCGGCATCCATGTGATCTGCGACAAGCCGCTCGCGGCATCGCTTGAGGACGCCGAGGCCATCGCCAAGGCCGCCGCGAACAGCAGCGCTCGCTTCATCCTGACCCATAATTACACCGCCTATCCGCTGATCCGTCAGGCCCGGGAAATGGTCGCCGCCGGCGAGTTGGGTGAGATCCGGCTTGTGCAGGTCGAATATGCGCAGGACTGGCTGGCCGAAGACACCAGCAACAAGCAGGCCGACTGGCGCACTGATCCGGCGCGCTCGGGCGCGGGTGGGGCTGTGGGCGATATCGGCACCCATGCCTTCAACCTCGCGGGCTTCGTGACCGGCCTTCGGGCCGAGGAACTGGCGGCGGAACTGACCGCCTTCGTGCCCGGACGGCGCGTCGACGATAACGTGAACGTCATGCTGCGTTATCCGGGCGGTGCGCGCGGGATGCTCTGGGCCAGTCAGGTCGCGATCGGCAATGAAAACGCGCTGCGCCTGCGGGTTTACGGCAGCACGGGCGGGCTGGATTGGGAACAGGAAACCCCCAACATCATGCGCTTCACCCGCTTTGGCCAGCCCACGCAACTGCTGACCCGAGGCGGCGCCGGTGCCACCCTTGAGGGTCAGGCCAACCTGCGCACGCCCGCCGGCCACCCCGAGGGCTATCTGGAAGGCTTCGCCACGCTCTATGCCGAGGCGGCGCGGATGATCCGGGAAGGCGCCCCCGCTGGCGCGAACCTGCCCGGCATTGCCGACGGCCTGGCCGGAATGCGCTTCATCGCGGCATCTATCGCATCGTCCCGGGAAAACGGGGTGTGGAAACCGCTGTAACCCTTCATCTGCGCGCGTGATCTGCCGTCGCAGCCTTGCTGGCTACGCTCTGGCAGGTGATGAAACTGTGTCGGCCAGCGAAGCCCGACTCAGGATATGGTGATGGTCTTGTCGCGGGACTGCAGAACGGTTCCGTCTCGGAGGATGGTGACTTCGATCCTGTAATCGCCCGGCGCCGGCTTGCCTTCCCGGCCTGTGAAATAGCTGTAGGCGGCCTTGTGACGTTCCTGCGGGGTGCTGCTGCCTTCCGACAGGATCTTTCCGTCCGGGTCGATGATGCGAACCTGCAGGATATCGCCGGGCCGGAAGTTGATCACCCAGACCCAGCCAGCCACACCCGGGCTTGTCATGTCAGGACGCGCCGGCGCGCCTTCAACGACCAGGCTGTCATAATCGAGCGGCGCACCGCTCAGCCCGAAGTCGAGAATCTGGACGTCGTTATTACCCAACTCGGCCCGGAGACCCTCTGAGAACAGGGAGGCCGTGCCGTCCTGCGCGGCATCACATCCCTCATCAAGCGCCCTGCCGGTCATCGGGTCGATATCCTTCCCGTCGCGCCGGACCCCCAGATGCACATGCGGAAACTGCGCCAACCCTGACGCACCGACCGAGCCGAGGCGGTCGCCGGTGCGCACCTTCTGGCCGGGACGGACGAGGATGCTGCCACGCTCCATATGGCAATAGAGGGTCTGCAGCCCGCCTTCGTGGCTGAGCGATACGGCATTACCGCATTCCTTGCCGCGCACGGTTTCGCGGGCCTGCGCGTCGGAAATCAGCCGGTCGGGCTCGCCGTCGCGGACATTGACAACGGTGCCGTCGGCGGCGGCAAGAACGGCAACATCGCGGTCCAGATCGGCCAGCGAACGCACCCGAATATCGGTGCCGGTGTGACCGTCATAGCTGGCCACGCCACAAAACGGATCCACTGCCGCCTGACCGGGATCCATGTCTGGAAACTGCTGGACGAAACAATCCTCGCCCAACCGGCAATCTATCGGAAGTTCAAGGGTTTGGGCGAGCGCAGGAATGACTTGAAAAGCAACCGCACAAAGCAGCGTATTGATGAAAATCGTGGATCTCATGATGACTTGTCCGAGGTTACTTGTTCAATGCGGGGGCATCCATCCCGCAGACCGGGAGGGGCGTCGGATCGAATCATAACCCTGCTGCGGCGCCGTTGGCTACCACCCGATTTGCGGCGGCGAAGTCACAAGTTGGGGAAGACGGGATGATCCGGGACGGACTTCGGACCGGCTGATCTTCGGCATCCGGACCGGAGATGGGCATATTCTGGCGGATATGCGGGATATTTGCCTTGCCGGTGCTTTGGGTAAGGTTCGGTTGCCGGCGGAAATGAAAGGGGGTTTGCGGGGCTGACTTTCCCGCACATCTCAACCAGAATGGCGCCTGTTACGGAGTTATCTGCGATGAAACGTCTGATCGAAAAAGGCCTGATGTTCGGCAACATGATCCGGGTCGACAGCCCGGCATGGGTGGCGCGCTATAACCGGGCGCTGAAGCTGGTCACTGGCCGCGAAACCGCGCTGAGCGAGTTTCACATCGACCTTGCCGGCTATTCGCCCGAGATCGGGGATGAGATCGGCGATATGGACTATCTGAACCCCGAGGGGGCGCATCGCCAGTTCATCCTGCTGACGACGGAGCAGAAGACCGCGCCGCTCTTGAATGCCGATCTCTCGGTGCTGCGAGAGCTTCTCAAGCAGTTCATCCATGATAATGAGAGCGAATTGTTCAGCCTCACCGCCCGCGATGCCGTGGTGGGCGAGATGGACGACATGGTCTGGCAGGTGCGCGCGCCGGCTGATCTGCTCCAGATCAACCGCATCCGCATCAGCGCCGACACGACCGGCAACCATGTCGCCGGGGCCGACAACCTGACCGCGTTGATCGACCGCTTCCGCACCGATCCCGACGCCTGGTATGACGATGTGCTGATCGCGCGCATGATCGCCCAGGCCAAGGAAACCGGCGATGTGATCCGCAACCCGATCCATCTCGATGCCGGGGAATACGAGGTGCCGGATTTCTGGACCACGCTGTTCGGCGGCGTCTATGTCTTCCGCAGCCCGCGCGAGAAGGCGATGATCTTCACCGATCCCGGCATCTTCACCGATCCGAAATACGACACCGACCTGCCGGGCGTGAAGATGATGGCGCTGCAGGACATCAATTCGGTCGCCATGTGGATGGCCCGCAATGCGCTGGCAGAGCCGATCATCACCGCCAAGGGCGCCGATGGCGCGGCGATCCTGCGCCAGAAGATCGACTTCATCCTGGTCGATGCGGCGACAAAACTGGGGATCGACACCGGCGACGGCACCCGTTCGGCCCTGCGCCGGGCGGCGGCGCGGATGGGTTCGGGCCTGCCCGAGGAGGTGCGCGGCCTCTCGGCGCTGCTGCGCTATGCCGAAGAGGGCGGCGCCTGGCCGGTCATCGACAGCGCCAGCCCGGCCTATTTCTATGCCATCCGCGCCAGTGCCGGCCCGACCCGCGATCTGGTCAACCAGATGCTGACGGAACTGGCCCCGGATGACGTGCGCGCCCTGTTCATCATGCACAAGCCCCTGTTCTACAAGCGCTATCAGGGCTGGGACGAGGCGAAGAAGGATTATGTCGCCAATCAGCTGGCCCGCGAATACCAGATCGACAAGCAGGGCACACGAGAGGCCTTGTTCGGGCCCGAACCCGGCATGGCCGAACCGGCCGAGGTGGCGCCCGTGGCCGGACCCTGGGGTTCGGTCCGGCAGGCGGGCAGCACGCGCCTCTCCGAAGACGGTGCCGGCTGGCGCGGCGGCGAGGCCGCGCCGCGCCGGGGCACCCAGACCGATCTGGTGCGCAGCCAGACCTTCCGCGGCCCATGGGGGAATTGAATGCTCGTTCTTTTGCGCCTGATTATTTTCCTGTTCCTGATCGAGGCGATCTTCTATCTGCTGCTGACGATCTATCTGCGTTCGACCCGGAAGGAGGCGCTGGAGGATGAATGGGACCGCCGCCATCCCGACCGCGCCGGCGACAGCCCGGAACGAAGCACCTTCGTGCGGCGTTCGATGTTCGGGTTTCAGAAATCCCTGAAGGCCCGGCTGGTCGGGCTGGTCTTCATCCTGCCAACGGTCGCCATCGGGGTGATCGCCTGGTATGTGAACGTGCAGTAAGGAGACGGAAATGATGCACTATATCAAGGTCTTTCTGGGCGTTCTTCTTGGCGTTGCGGTGTTCATGTTCCTGGACTACGCGCTGCCCAGCAAGAATACCGTGCGCGTGACCAATACCTATAACCGCCTGACCGAGATCGGCAGCAACCGGATGTTCTATGCCGCCGAAGATACCGGCACGGTCCAGAACGCCCAGGGTCAGCGCGACATCCGCTTCATCGAGACGGTGCGCCCGAACGGCAAGGTCCATGTCTATCGCAACGAGGATACCGGCTGGATCTGGCCGCCCTATTTCAAATATGACAGCTCGAACCTTCAGGCCGAGGCGACGGATTTCCGTTCGGACGCGAACAACCCGCAATGGGTCAGCGTCACCAGCTATGGCTGGCGGATCCCGATGTTCTCGATCTATCCGAACGCGATCTCGATGCACCGCGTCGACGGGCCCACGGTCGCGCCGCTGAACTGGCCGGCGATGCTGATCCTTGGCGTCATGGGGGTGCTTCTGGCGCTGCTCTGGCGGATGTGGAACCAGTTCCGCGAACGCACCATCGACCCGGCGGCGAAGCGTGTCTCTGAAGCGGTGGAAAGTGTCGATTCCACGGCGGACGCAGCCATCGACCGCGTGAGCCAGGAGTTCAGCGAGGCCCGGGAAGGCTTTACAGGCTGGCTGGATACCTGGAAGGGCAAGCCGCGCGATCCGAAATAGGGTTTCTGCGGCTGCATCTTTCGCGGTTGAACCTGCCCGGATGTCGAGGTCTGGGGTGCAAACTCGCCTTGCCGCTTCGACGCCGCTCAGACACCGGGCATGAAGGGCAGGCGATAGCTGATCGCCTCGGCGAGGTGGTTGGCGTGAACCTTCTCGCTCTCATCCAGATCGGCGATGGTGCGTGCCGTGCGCAGGATCCGGTGATAGCCGCGTGCGGTCAGGCCGAGGCGGTCGGCGGCGCGTTGCAGCAGGTCGCGACCGTCGCGATCCGGGGCGGCAATGCGGTCGAGCAATGCGGGCGGCGCATCGGCATTGGACCGGGCGTTCCCATCGGGCCAGAGCGCCGCGAGACGCGCAAGCTGGCGTTTGCGGGCCGCCGATACCCGGGCCGCGACTTCCTCCGATCTGTCGCCGCTCGGTGGCAGATCGAGTTCGCCGAAACCAAGCGCGGGCACCTCGATCCGCAGATCGAAGCGGTCCATCAGCGGCCCCGAGATCTTGCCCAGATAATCCGCCCCGCAGGTGGGCACACGCGCGCAGGCCCGCGCCGGATCGGCCAGATGGCCGCAGCGGCAGGGATTGGCGGCGGCGACCAGCAGAAAACGGCAGGGATAGCGGATATGGGCATTGGCGCGGGCGACGACGATTTCGCCGGTCTCGATGGGTTGGCGCAGCGTTTCCAGCACCTGACGCGGGAACTCCGGCAATTCATCGAGGAAGAGCACCCCGTTATGGGCCAGGCTGATTTCGCCCGGCCCGGCACCGCGCCCGCCGCCGACAATCGCTGCCATCGAAGCGGTATGATGCGGATCGCGATAGGGGGCGTGGCGGGGAATGCCGCCTTCTTTCAGCAGCCCGGCAAGCGAGTGGATCATCGAGGTTTCCAGCGCCTCGACCGGTGTCAGCGGCGGCATCAGCCCGGGCAGGCGCGAGGCGAGCATGGATTTGCCGGACCCGGGCGGGCCGATCATCAGCAGGTGATGGCGCCCGGCGGTGGCGATTTCCAGCGTCCGCTTGGCGCGTTCCTGACCTTTCACATCGCGCAGGTCGGTCTGGCGGGGCTGTGCGGCGACCTGACCCGGTTGCGCCCTCGGCAAGGGGGCGCGGTCGGTCAGATGGTCGATGACCTTGCGCAGGTGATCTGCGGCGAAGACCGCCGTCTTGCCAACCCAGGCGGCCTCGGCACCGCAGGTGGCGGGGCAGATCAGCGCGC
The DNA here is from genome assembly GCF_937873615.1 of uncultured Paracoccus sp. Classification (GTDB taxonomy): domain Bacteria; phylum Pseudomonadota; class Alphaproteobacteria; order Rhodobacterales; family Rhodobacteraceae; genus Paracoccus. Next base: position 9,440 of record NZ_CALMYP010000031.1, on the reverse strand, counting down.
GATCCTCCTCAGCCGAGGCCATGGCGGCGGGCAGGGCGCCGACCACCGGCACCAGGCGCCCGTCCAGTGCCAGTTCGCCGAGCGAAACCAGACCCGACAGCGATTCGGCGGGCAGAACTTCAAGCGCGGCCAGTATGGCGAGCGCGATTGGCAGATCGAAGTGAGAACCCTCTTTCGGCAGGTCGGCAGGGGACAGGTTAACGGTGATCCGCTTTGACGGCATGGCAATCGACAATGCGGTAAAGGCTGACCGGACGCGTTCGCGGGCCTCGGATACCGCCTTGTCAGGCAGGCCGACAATGGCGAAGGCGGGCAGGCCCGGCGTCACGGATGCCTGAACCTCGACCATCCTGCCTTCTACGCCCTCGAAGGCCACGGTATAGGAAATTGCCAACATGAAGCGCCCCGCCTTTCCAGACGCTATCGCGATGACGATTAAAAATCGGTTAATGGAGGCCTTGATGCAGGTTTTCTTGCCGTTCAGCCTCGGCTGGCCTATCTCATTGCAGAGGATTTCATGGGGACGGTCATGCAGGGCAGCCGTATTTTATTGATTATCGGTGGCGGGATCGCCGCCTACAAGTCGTTGACACTGATCCGCGACCTCAAGCGCGAAGGGTTTCGGGTCGTGCCGGTCCTGACCCGCGCAGCCGAGGAATTCGTGACGCCGCTTTCGGTCGCGGCACTGGCGGGCGAGGATGTGCATCGCTATCTGTTCGACCTGACGCGAGAGGCGCAGATGGGCCATATCCAGCTGTCGCGCGATGCCGATCTGGTGGTGGTGGCGCCCGCCACGGCGGATCTGATGGCGAAGATGGCGGGCGGACATGCGAATGATCTGGCCTCGACCTTGTTGATGGCGACCGACAAGCAGGTGCTGATCGCGCCGGCGATGAATGTGCGGATGTGGAACCACCCGGCGACGCAGCGCAACCTTGCGCTCTTGCGCAGCGACGGCATCCAGAGGGTCGGCCCGGAGGAGGGTGACATGGCCTGCGGCGAATTCGGCCCCGGCCGCATGGCCGAGCCGGAACATATCCTCGCGGCGATTCGCCTTGTTTTGGGGCGTAGCCGGTCGGCGCCATTGCGATTGGGGCCCGAAGTTGCTGCCCGGCCCTTGATCGGCAAGCATGTTGTCGTGACCTCCGGCCCGACGATAGAGCCGATCGATCCGGTGCGCTATATCTCGAACCATTCCTCGGGCGCGCAGGGCACGGCGATTGCCGAGGCGCTGCGCGATCTGGGGGCGAAGGTCAGTTTCGTGACCGGCCCGGCGACGGTGCCGCCCCCCGATGGGGTCGAGGTGATCCGTGTCCAGACCGCCGACGAGATGCGCGCCGCCGTCGAAGCCGCGCTGCCTGCCGATGCGGCGGTGATGGCGGCGGCGGTGGCCGACTGGAAGGTTGCGAATCGGACCGAGCACAAGATGAAGAAAGACAAGGGCGGGATGCCGGTGCTGGAATTCGCCGAGAATCCCGACATTCTGGCCTGGGTCAGCCAGTTGAAGGCGCGCCGCCCGAAACTGGTGGTGGGTTTCGCCGCCGAAACCGATGACGTGATTGCGAATGCCACCGCCAAGCGGCTGCGCAAGCGTGTCGACTGGATCGTCGCCAATGACGTCTCGACCGGCACCGGCACTTTCGGCGGGGCGGATAACACGGTGTCGCTGATCTTGGATTCCGGCGTCGAAAGCTGGCCGCGCCTTGGCAAGGCCGAGGTCGCCCGCAGGCTAGCCAACCGGATCGCGGAGGCGCTCTGATGCGCGACTATCTGGACTGGAATGCCACCACGCCGCTGCGCCCCGAGGCGAAGGCGGCGATGGTCGCGGCGATGGAGATCGCCGGCAACCCGTCCTCGGTCCATTCTGAAGGCCGCGCCGCCAAGATGGCGATGGAACGCGCGCGAGAGGAGATCGCGGCGGCGCTTGGCGCGGAAGGCGCCGATGTGATCTTCACCTCGGGCACCACGGAAGCCGCGGCGATGGTGCTGGCCGGGCAGGGGGTCCATTGCGCCCCGGTCGAACACAGCGCCGTCAAGGCCTGGTGCGAGGAAGATCTGGGCGTCGATCATGACGGCATCGTCACCGTGACGGACCCGTCGCGGGCGACCCTGCAACTGGCCAATAACGAGACCGGAGTGATCCAGAGCCTGCCGCCGGGGCTGGCCTCGTCCGACCTGACCCAGGCTTTCGGCAAGGTGCCCTTCGCCTTCAACTGGCTGGACCTGACCGCCGGTTTCGTCAGTGCGCACAAGCTGGGCGGGCCGAAGGGGATCGGGGCGCTGATCCTGAAGAAAGGCACCGAGATCGAGGCCCGGATGCGCGGCGGCGGTCAGGAACAGGGCCGGCGCGGCGGCACCGAGAACCTGATCGGCATCCTCGGCTTCGCGGCGGCGGCAAAGGCCGCGCAGCAGGATCTGGACGCCGGGCTCTGGGCCGAGGTCGAGGCCCGGCGCGATGCGCTGGAAGCCCGGCTTCTGGACATCGCGCCGGGCGCGGTCATTGCCGGAAAAGCCGCGCCGCGCTTGCCGAACACGACCTGCATTCTTACATCGGGCTGGAAGGGTGAAACGCAGGTCATGCAGATGGATCTGGCGGGTTTTGCGATTTCCGCCGGCTCGGCCTGCTCCTCCGGCAAGATCCGGGCCAGCGGCACCCTTCAGGCCATGGGTTTTGACGATCGGGCGGCGCAATCGGCGATCCGCATTTCCATAAGCCCGGCTTTGGGCGACGATCAGATGAACCGATTTGCGGATGCGTGGGAAAGCGCGTATGCACGCTGGCGCGACAGGAATGGTCGGGAATAGGCCCGACCGCAGGAAGGATACAGGATGAGCCCGACCACCGATCTTGATGTGCGCGAAGGTGTCGACCGCGAAACGGTCGAAACCGTCGCCAATATGGGCAGCTACAAATACGGCTGGGATACCGAGATCGAGATGGAATATGCCCCCAAGGGCATCAACGAGGATATCGTCCGTCTCATCTCTCAGCGGAATGAGGAACCGGAATGGATGCTCGACTGGCGCCTGAAGGCGTTCCGGCGCTGGCAACAGATGAGCCTGCCGAAATGGGCCATGCTGGACATCCCGGAGATAGATTTTCAGGATCAGTATTACTATGCCCGTCCGAAAAGCATGGCCGAAAAGCCGAAATCGCTGGACGAAGTCGATCCGAAACTGCTGGCCACCTATGAAAAGCTGGGCATCCCGCTGAAGGAACAGATGATCCTGGCCGGGGTCGAAGGGGCCGAGGAAACCCCCGCCGACGCCCGAAAGGTCGCCGTCGATGCGGTGTTCGACAGCGTCAGCGTCGGCACCACCTTCAAGGCGGAACTGGCCAAGGCCGGAATCATCTTCTGCCCGATCTCGGAAGCGATCCGCGAGCATCCGGAACTGGTGCAGAAATACCTGGGCAGCGTGGTGCCGCAGGGCGACAATTTCTATTCGGCGCTGAACAGCGCCGTCTTCTCGGATGGCAGCTTCGTCTATATCCCGCCGGGCGTGCGCAGCCCGATGGAGCTTTCGACCTATTTCCGCATCAATGCCGAGAATACCGGCCAGTTCGAACGGACGCTTATCATTGCCGATAAAGGGTCTTACGTCAGTTACCTCGAAGGATGCACGGCGCCCAAGCGCGACACGGCGCAGCTTCATGCCGCCGTGGTCGAGATCGTGATCCTCGAAGATGCCGAGGTGAAATATTCCACCGTCCAGAACTGGTTCCCCGGCGACGAGGACGGCAAGGGTGGCATCTACAATTTCGTCACCAAGCGCGCCGATTGCCGCGAGGATCGCGCCAAGGTGATGTGGACCCAGGTCGAGACCGGCAGCGCGATCACCTGGAAATACCCCTCCTGCATCCTGCGCGGCGACGAAAGTCAGGGCGAGTTCTATTCCATCGCCATCGCCAATAATCGCCAGCAGGCCGATACCGGCACCAAGATGCTGCATCTGGGCAAGAACACCCGTTCCCGCATCGTTTCCAAGGGGATTTCCGCCGGACGGGCGCAGAACACCTATCGCGGGCGGGTGGCCATCCACCCCAAGGCCACGCATAGCCGCAACTATACCCAATGCGACAGCCTGCTGATCGGCGACAAATGCGGCGCCCATACCGTGCCCTATATCGAGGTGAAGAACGCGTCGAGCCGGGTCGAGCATGAGGCGACGACCTCGAAGGTGGATGACGACCAGCTGTTCTACTGCCGCCAGCGCGGCATCGGCGAGGAAGAGGCGATCGCGCTGATCGTCAACGGTTTCGCCAAGGAAGTGCTGCAGGCCCTGCCAATGGAATTCGCCATGGAGGCGCAGTCGCTGGTGGCGATCTCGCTGGAAGGCTCGGTCGGGTAATCGCCCGGCCCATGTGATTTGCGCCCTCATCGGGTGCCGGAGACAATGGAAAAGCGCCGCATAGTCCGGCGGACGAGGAATCGAAAGCAAGATGCTGAAAATCAACAACCTGCACGCCAAACTTGAAGACGAAGACAAGCAGATCCTCAAGGGCGTGACACTGGAAGTGCCGGCGGGCGAGGTCCATGCGATCATGGGGCCGAACGGTTCGGGCAAATCGACCACCTCCTATGTGCTGTCGGGTCGCGACGGCTATGAGGTCACCGAGGGCTCGGCCACGCTGAACGGTCAGGACCTGCTGGAGATGGAGCCAGAGGAGCGCGCGGCGGCAGGCCTGTTTCTGGCCTTCCAATACCCGGTCGAGATTCCCGGCGTCGGCAACATGACCTTCCTGCGCACGGCCGCGAATGCGCAGCGCAAGGCGCGCGGCGAAGACGAACTGTCGGCGGGCGAATTCCTGAAGCTGGTCCGCGAGAAGGCCAAGACGCTGAATATCGACGCCGAGATGCTGAAACGCCCGGTCAATGTCGGCTTCTCGGGGGGCGAGAAGAAGCGCAACGAGATCCTGCAGATGGCCCTGCTGGAGCCGAAGATGTGCGTGCTGGACGAGACCGATTCCGGTCTCGATGTCGATGCGATGCGGTTGGTGGCCGATGGCGTGAACGCGCTGCGCAGCCCGGACCGGGCCTTCTTGGTCATCACCCATTACCAGCGTCTGCTGGACCATATTCAGCCCGATGTCGTCCATATCATGGCCGATGGCCGGATCGTGAAGACCGGCGGCCCTGACCTGGCGCTGGAGGTCGAGAAGAACGGCTATGCCGATATTCTGGCGGAGGTCGGCTGATGAGCGAGGCCGCCGTCAAGACCCGCGCGGCAGAGGCCGATGCGCTGACGCAGCGCCTCGATGCGCTGACGCTGCCGGAAGCTGGCTTCACCGCCGCCGCCCGCGCCGATGCGCTGGCGCGGCTGCGGGCCATGGGCCTGCCGCATCCGCGCGATGAATACTGGCGCTTCACCGATCCGCGCCCCTTCAACGCGCCGCTGCCCCAGCCGATCCCGCTGGAGGAGACCTCGCCCGATTCGCCGCTGTTCACGGATCGCGACCGGCTGGTGCTGGTCTTCGTCGATGGGCGTTTCGATGCGGCGGCCTCGTCCGATCTGGCCTTGGACGGGGCCGAGATCGACATTCTCTCGCAGGCCGAGACCCGGGCCGATCATTGGGCCGGGGCGCTTTACGGCAAGCTGGAAGCCGCCGGCCAGACCCCGGTGCCGCGTCCTTTCGCGGCGCTGAACACGGCGGTGGCGGCGGATGGCGTGCTGATCCGGGTGACCGGCAAGCCGGCAAAGCCCGTCCATATCATCCATCGCCGCGCCAGTGCCGAGGCCGATGTCAGCTGGCATCACCTGATCCGGCTTGAGCCGGGGGCGGAACTGACGCTGCTGGAAACCGGCATGGTCGGCGCGCGCTCGAACGGCGTGACCGAGGTCGATCTGGCCCCGGGCGCGCGGCTGAACCGCATCGCCGCCAAGCGCGCGGGCCATCAGAAGCTGGGCTTTTCCGGCATCTTCGCCCGCGTCGATGCCGAAGCCGCCTTCAAGAATTTCGAACTGTCGGTGAACGGCACGCTGATGCGCCACGAGGCGGTGGTGGAATTCGTCGGCGACGATGCCGTGGCCCATGTCGCCGCGGCGGTGCTGGGCGATGGCAGGACCGGGCCGTTCCACCATGACGACACGGTTTTCGTCACCCACGGGGCCGAGCGTTGCGAAAGTCGGCAGGTCTTCAAGAAGGTGCTGAAGAACGGCGCCGTCGGCGTCTTTCAGGGCAAGATCCTGGTCAAGCCCGGTGCCCAGAAGACCGATGGCTATCAGATCAGCCAGGCGCTGTTGCTGGACGATGACAGCCAGTTCCTCGGCAAGCCCGAGCTGGAGATCTATGCCGATGACGTGCAGTGCAGCCACGGCTCGACCACCGGCGCGATCGACGAGACGGCGCTGTTCTATCTACGCTCGCGCGGGGTGCCGAAAAGCCGGGCCATCGTGCTGATGATCCTGTCGTTCCTGGCCGATGCGCTGGCAGAGGTCGAGGATGAAAGCCTGCGCGAAGACATTGCCGAACGGCTGGACGCATGGCTGACCCGGCACGCCTGAAGGGCGGGGTGGTCCCGCGCATCCTGGCCAGCTGGCGCCGGCCGGGCGAGGTCGTGCGCGGGCTGCGCCCGATTTCTGAAGGTGCGCTTCTGGCGATCCTGATGGCGGCCATGCTGATCTTCTGGATCGCGCAGGCGCCGGGCCATGCCCGCGCCGCCGTCGAAAACCCCGATGTGCCGCTGGGCGGTCGCATGGCCGGGGCGGCCATGGCGGTCATCTTCATCATGCCGCTGATCGCCTATGCGGTGGCGGCGCTGGCGGATCTGGCGCTGCGGCTGGCCGGCTGGCGCATTGCGCCGGCGGATGGACGCCTCGCGCTCTTCTGGGCGCTGCTGGCGGTCGCCCCGGCGGTGCTGCTGACCGGGCTGGTGGCGGGGCTGGTCGGCCCCGGCGCGGGGCTGAACATCACCGGCGCGCTGAGCGGGCTTGGCTTTCTGTTCATCTGGGGCGCCGGGCTTCGTGCGCTGGCGGTGCGCTCATGACCTTCGACGATCTTCTCGGGCTGGCCCGGCTGACCTTGCGCAACCCGGCGCAGGCGGTGCGCGTTCTGCAATCGCTCGATCTGCCGATGGCGGTGCGCTGGATGGGGCTGATCGTCATCGTCTCGCTGTCGTCGATCCTGGCCTCGCTGGCGATGCGGATCTTCCCGGTCCTGACCGAAAGCAGCCTGAACCTGCCTGATCTGTCGCCGATCTCGCGCGCCGGGCTGCAACTGGGCGGCATGGTGCTGAGCGCCTGGCTGGTCGCCGGCATCGGGCGCGCCTTTGGCGGGCGGGGCGATTTTCCCGATGCGCTGTTGATTCTGGTCTGGCTGGAATGCCTGATGCTGGCGGTGCAGGCGCTGCAGATCGTGGTCATGCTGCTGTTTCCGCTGTTCGGCAGCATGCTGGGGATCGCGGCGCTTCTGGCAATGGTCTGGCTGAGCGTGCAGATGGTCAAGGAGTTGCACGGGTTCCGCAATGCCGCGCTTGTCTTTCTGGGCATGATGGGGGCGGGTCTGCTGACGCTGATCGTCCTGTCGGTTCTGGCCGGCGCACTCGGCCTGATGCCCGACATCCCCGCAGAGGTGCCGCAATGAGCTTCGATATCGACAAGGTCCGTGCCGATTTCCCGATCCTGTCGCGGCAGGTGAATGGCCGCCCCCTAGTCTATCTGGACAGCGGTGCCAGCGCCCAGAAGCCCCGGCAGGTGATCGAGGCGATCACCCGCGCCTATGAGGGCGAATATGCCAATGTCCATCGCGGGCTGCATTACCTCTCGAATCTCGCCACCGACAATTACGAGCGCGTGCGCGCCATCATCGCCCGCTTCCTGAACGCGCCAAGCGAAGAGGGGGTGATCTTCACCTCCGGCTCGACCGAGGCGATCAACCTCGTCTCCTATGCCTGGGCCGCGCCCCGGCTGCAGGCGGGCGATGAGATCGTGCTGTCGGTGCTGGAACATCACGCCAATATCGTGCCCTGGAACTTCCTGCGCGAGCGTCAGGGCGTGGTGCTGAAATGGGTCGAACCCGATGCCGATGGCAGTCTGCCGGCGGAAAAGGTGCTGGCGGCGGTCGGCCCGAAGACCAGGCTCATTGCCGTCACCCATATGTCGAACGTGACCGGCACCGTGGTCGATGTGGCCGCCATTGCGCGCGGCACCGATGTGCCGGTGCTGGTCGATGGCAGTCAGGCGGCGGTGCATATGCCGGTCGATCTGGCCGCGCTCGGGGTCGATTTCTACTGCATCACCGGTCACAAGCTTTACGGCCCGTCCGGCTCCGGCGCGATCTGGATCGACCCGCAGCGTCAGGCCGAGATGCGCCCCTTCCTGGGCGGCGGCGACATGATCCGCACCGTCAGCCGCGAGGGCGTGACCTATGCCGATCCGCCGCTGAAATTCGAGGCCGGCACCCCCGGCATCGTCAACCAGATCGGCCTTGGCGTGGCGCTGGAATATCTGATGGATCTGGGCATGGCGAATATCGCCGCACACGAGGCCGGTTTGCGCGACTACGCGCAGGCGCGCCTGCGCCAGCTCAACTGGCTGCAGGTGCAGGGCGATGCGCCGGGCAAGGGGGCGATCTTCTCCATGACCATGGAGGGGGCGCATGCCCATGACATCTCGACCATCCTCGACAAGCGCGGCATCGCCCTGCGCGCCGGCAGCCATTGCGCCATGCCGTTGATGGATTTCTACGGCGTCACCGCAACGGCCCGGGCCAGCTTCGCCATGTACAACACCCGCGCCGAGGTCGACGCCCTGATCGACGGGTTGCAATTCTGCCGAGAGCTTTTCGGCTGATCCCCCGGTCGCAGAGCCTATTGCGGTGGCCGTCATTTGCCGCTAATCACCCCCGCAGGCACCCGTAGCTCAGCTGGATAGAGCGCTGCCCTCCGAAGGCAGAGGCCAGAGGTTCGAATCCTCTCGGGTGCGCCAACAATTGCTGGACATTGCTGCGACCCGCTCAACCGTTCGGCACAGGTTCAGGCACAAGTTCATAATTGTCGATGCTGTTCTGTTTGTCTGTCATCTTCCCTCCATTGCCTCGCGGGCTGTTGACTGGTGGTCCGGGCTGCGATGGCCATAGACTTCCTCGATAACCTTGATGGACACGCCGAAATATCCGGCGACATCCCATGTGCGCGCACCGCGCTGTAGCGCCCATGTGATGGCAGTGTGGCGTAGCGTGTGCGGAGTGGCGTCAGAGATGCTCGATGCCTCAACAGCGGCCTTCCATGCGGTTTTATGTCTCCGCATCGCCCACCCTGGTATTCAACGACCCACACTGAGCCCATACGCTCCCATCGGCGCAGGTGCGCGAGAAGCCGGGCAGGGGCTGGTGTTTATTGGTCTGGCGCTGTCCGGTTCCGCGCCGATAGCTCAGGCACCGCTCTGCCTAAAGCATTTCGCCGCAACCCTGAATCGTTTTGGGTTCCGCTGAAGCGTTGATC
>NZ_CALMYP010000030.1 GCF_937873615.1 uncultured Paracoccus sp. | reverse complement strand
CAGACTCCATCTCGCGTCGGCGTTGCTAGAGACTGATACCGCGCAACTGCAGACAGACCGTCTGATTGTTGAAATTTTTTTTTACTAATTTTTTTTTCCGAATCGTGCTATGTCCGGTCTCGGGCAGCGTTGTCCGATCTCACGGAGGAGAGAGAATGAGACTAAATTCACTGAAATCGACCGGCAGCCTTGGCGCCATGCTCACCGCCGGCGCCCTGAGCCTTGCTGCCGGAACGGCATCGGCCGAGACCATGCTCACGGTCTGGAGCTGGGATCCGAATTTCAACGGTGACTCGATGCAAAGGGCCATGGCGCGCTATCAGGCCGAACATCCCGACGTGAGCCTGGTGGTTGCCGATTTCGGCAAGGATGCGCTGGAGCAGAAACTGCAATCGCAGCTTGCCTCGGGCAGCAACCAGGGCCTGCCGGACATCGTGCTGATCGAGGATTATGCCGCCCAACGATTTCTGCTCACCTTCCCGCAGGCATTCGAACCGGTGGGCGAGCATGTCGACCTGTCCGGCATGGCGCCCTACAAGGTCGCCTTGGCAACGGTGGACGGGACGGCCTATTCGATGCCCTTCGATTCCGGTGTCACCGGCGTATTCTATCATCGCGCCGATCTGGAAGCGGCGGGATTCGCGCAGGATGACCTGGTGGGTATCACCTGGGACAGGTTCATCGAGATCGGCCAGTCGGTGGAGGCCGTGACCGGCAAGGATTTCCTGGTTCAGCCGTTCAACCGCACCGACCTGCTCCGGCTCATGCTGCAATCGGCGGGCACCTGGTACACCACGCCGGACGGTGCGGTATCGCTGGGGGCCGATCCGCGGTTCCGCAAGGTTGTCGAGGAATACATCAAGGTCATGACATCCGGCATTGTGCAGGATGCCGCGGGTTGGACCGAATATGTCGGGGCCTTCACCTCGCATGACGTGAGCGGCGTCGCCACCGCCTCATGGATCACCGCCGCCATCAAGGCCAACGCCGATCAGGCCGGGGAATGGGCCGTGGCGCCGATCCCGCGCATCGACGGTATCGAAGGTGCGGTGCATGCCTCGAACGTCGGCGGTTCCAGCTGGTACGTCATGGCCGAGGGGCCGAACACCGAAGTGGCGCTGGATTTCCTGAACGATGTCTGGGCCGGCGACAGCGACTTCTACGCCGATATCCTCGCCGACAAGGGCGCGGTCGGTTCGCTGCTGGCGGCGCGTCACACCGCCGCCTACGACGCGCCGGATCCGTTTTTTGCCGACCAGAAGATCTGGGCCGACTTCGCGGATTGGCTCGGCGTGGTTCCGGAGGTCAATTTCGGCGTTTTTACCTTCGAGGCGGAAGCGGCCTTCCTCGCCTATGTGCCAGACGTGATCCGCGGCGATGCCGCGCTTGACGACGCGCTCGAAACCTACGAGCGGCGCCTGACCCAGGCCATCCGGTAATCCCGAGACGGGGCGGCGGCCGCGGCGGCTGCCCTGCCTTGGCCGCGGCTGAATCGAAGGAGGTCATGCGGTGAAATCTATGAAATCGAACGGCTGGGCATTCATCATGCCCGCGATGGTCATGATCGGGCTCTTCATGATCTACCCGATCCTGTCCTCCTTGTGGATGAGCTTGCAGACCGGCAGGGGGATGAATCTGTCCTTCGGCGGCTTCGACAACCTCCTGCGCTTGACGGAGGATCCTGTCTTCCTGCAAGCCCTGCTGAACACCGGCACCTTTCTGGTGGTGCAGGTGCCGATCATGATCGTTCTGGCTCTGCTCATGGCCACTTTGCTGAACAATCCCGATCTGAAATTTCGCGGCTTGCTGCGAACCGCGATCTTCCTGCCCTGCGTCACGTCGCTTGTCGCATATGCCATTCTCTTCAAGTCGATGTTCGCACTCGACGGGGTGGTGAACCAGACGCTCATCGGGCTCTACCTGATCGACCAGCCGATCCCCTGGCTGAGCGATCCGTTCTGGGCCAAGGTTCTTGTCATCATCGGGATCACCTGGCGTTGGACCGGGTATAACATGATCTTCTACCTTGCGGCCCTGCAGAACATCGACCGCTCGATCTACGAGGCCGCGCGCGTGGACGGGGTGCCACCCAGAGCGGTCTTCTTCCGACTGACCATTCCGATGCTGAAACCGGTGATCCTGTTCACCTGCGTCATGTCGACGATCGGCACGCTGCAACTGTTCGACGAGGTGGTGAACCTGACCGAAGGCGGGCCGGGCGATGCGACGCTCACGCTGTCCATGTACATCTACAATCTGACCTTCAAGTTCATGCCGAGCTTCGGATACGCCGCGACGGTGTCCTACGTCATCGTGGTTCTCGTGGCGATCCTCAGCTTCATCCAATTCTACGTTGCGAGGGACCGGAAATGAGATCGTTCAGAACCCTGGCGACCTATGGCTTCCTCGGAGTCATGGCCTTCGTCTCCGTCTTCCCCTTCGCCTGGATGATCATCGGTGCCACCAATACGTCCGCCGATATCATCAAGGGCAGAAGCTGGCCGGGATCGGCCCTGGCCGAGAACCTCTCGACCCTCGTCACCACGAACAATGTCCCGGAGATCCTCTACAATTCCTTCAAGGTCGCGATCATCGGCACGGCCCTGACGCTGCTGGTGGCGTCGATGGCGGGCTACGGTTTCGAGGTCTTCAAGTCCAGGTTCAAGGACAGGGTATTCGGCGGCCTGCTGCTTCTGATGTCGATCCCCTTCGCCGCGCTGATGGTTCCGCTCTTCGTCCTGACCGGCAAGATCGGGCTGATCAACACCCATATCGGCGTCATCCTTCCCTCGGTCGCCGCGCTCTCGCTGTTGTTCATCATGTTCTATTTCCGCCAGGCGACCATCGCTTTTCCGAGCGAGCTGCGCGATGCCGCCCGCGTCGACGGGCTGAAAGAATGGCAGATCTTCGCGTTCATCTACATGCCGGTGATGAAATCAACCTATGCCGCCGCGACGATCATCGTGTTCATGGCGCAATGGAACAGCTACCTCTGGCCGTTGATCGTCTTGCAGACCAACGACAAGAAAACCATCACGCTCGCCATCTCGTCTCTGGGGACGCAGCAATTGCCCGACTATGGCGCTCTGATGGTCGCGACGATCCTGGCCACCCTGCCCACGCTTCTCATCTTCTTCGTCCTCCAGCGCCAATTCGTCCAGGGCATGCTGGGTGCAGTCAAATAGGAAAGCACGATGCCGCACACAACGAACATCAATACCGACTGGCAGTTCCACGAGGGCGATGCGCCCGAACTGAGGCAGCAGGCCCGCCGCGGGCGGGCGGTCACTCTGCCCCATAACGCGGTCGATCTGCCCTACAACCATGCGGATCAAACGGCCTACCAGCGCCGGTACACCTATCAGAAGCTGATCCGCCCCGATCCCGCCTGGGACGGCCAGGAGGTGACGCTGCGGTTCGACGCGGTGATGGCGGATGCCCGGATCTACCTGAACGGCACGGAAATTGCCGCCCACAAGGACGGATATACGCCGATCCACGCCCGGCTGACCGACCGGCTCCGCCCCGGTGACAACCTGTTGACGGTCGTTCTGGACGGGACGGAAAACCCCGAAATCCCGCCCTACGGAGGGCAGATCGACTATCTGACCTATGCCGGCATCTACCGGGACGCCTGGATCGAGGTCGCGCCGGCCCTCTCGATCGCGGGCGCCAAGGTCGAAACGCCCGATGTCCTGGCGGCGGAAAAAACTGTACATGCCGTCGTCACGCTGGCCAATGCTTGCGACCAGGAGATCGAGGGGCGGATCACCGCGGAGCTGATCGACCGCGGCGGCAGGACCGTCGCAACCGCCACGGTGCCGGTGTCCGAGGCCCGGGTTGCCATCGACCTTGCCGGCCTGAAGGACATCGCGCTGTGGGATGTCAAGGACCCCGCGCTCTACACGCTGTCCCTGGTCCTTGAAACGGCGCATGGCCGGGATGGCTGGTCGACGCAGTTCGGGTTTCGCAGCGTCGATTTCACCACCGACGGCTTCCGGTTGAACGGCAAGCCCCTGAAAATTCGTGGATTGAACCGGCACCAGTCCTTTCCCCATGTCGGCTATGCGCTGCCCCGCGCCGCCCAGGAGCGCGACGCGGAGATCGTCAGGTACGAGCTCGGCTGCAATACCGTGCGCAGCTCGCACTATCCGCCGTCGCCCTGGTTTCTCGACCATTGCGATCGCATCGGCTTGCTGGTGCTCGAGGAGATCCCTGGCTGGCAACACATCGGCGGCAGCGTATGGAAGGCGGAATCGGTGCGCAATGTCGAACGCATGATCCGTCGCGACTGGAACCATCCCTCGGTCATCATGTGGGGTGTGCGGATCAATGAAAGCCCGGACGATCACGCGTTCTACGCCAAAACAAACCGCGTGGCGCGCGCTCTCGACACCACCCGGCCCACCGGCGGGATCCGCTGCATCGCCGAAAGCGAGTTTCTGGAAGACGTCTATACGATGAACGACTTCGTCCTGGGGTCGCATGAACTCGGTGGCAACCGCGGCCGGACGCCGTTGCGGCCGCAACGGGAAGTGACCGGGCTGGGGCACGACGTCCCCTATCTGGTGACGGAATACAACGGCCACATGTTCCCGACCAAGAGCACCGACAACGAATTGCGCCAGAACGAACATGTCCTGCGCCATCTCGAGGTCATGGACGCGGCCTATGGCGACAGCGCGGTCGCGGGCTGCATCGGATGGTGCGCCTTCGACTACAACACACATGCGGATTTCGGCTCGGGCGACGGCATCTGCTATCACGGCGTGATGGACATGTACCGCGAACCGAAATTCGCGGCCTATGCCTATGCCAGCCAGACGGAGCCGTCGGAACGGGTGGTCATGGAACCGGTGACCCACTACGCCCGGGGCGAACGCAATATCGGCGGGATCTTTCCCCTGATCGTCCTGACCAATTGCGACGAGGTCGAGATCCGCTATGCCGGCACCGCGCCGCGGCGGATCAAGCCGGACCGGGAAGCCTTCCCGCATCTGCCGCACCCGCCGGTGATCATCGATCGCAAACATTTCACCGACGCGGAACTCGGCGAATGGGGCGAACGCTGGGAGACGACCGCGCTGACCGGGTATCTGGACGGCGCTGCGGTTGCGGAGTGTCTGCTGCCGGAGAGGAAGATCCCCAGCGCGCTGGAGATCGCCCCCGACCGGACCGCCATGGCGCCGAAAGGCGACTGCCTGCGCGTCATGGTCCGCGCCCTGGATCAGGCCGGGCGGAAACTGCCGTATTTCTCCGAACCGATCGAGGTCGAGGTCTCGGGCGCGGCACGCCGTCTCGGGCCGGCCCTGCTTGCCATGCAGGGCGGCAGCGTCGGGTTCTGGATCGAATCGAGCGGCCGGGAGGGACCGGTCGAACTTCAGATCACCAGCCAGCGTTTCGGCCGGCAATCGGTCGGGCTGCTTTCGAAGGAGGATGCGGGATGAGTGGGCTCAAACTGCGCGGCGTCAAGAAGTCTTTTGGCGTTGCGAATGTGATCAAGGGGATCGATCTCGACATCGAGCCCGGGGAATTCGTGGTCTTCGTCGGCCCGTCGGGTTGCGGCAAATCCACCTTGCTGCGCCTGATCGCCGGGCTGGAAGACATCAGCGACGGCATGATCGAGATCGGAAACAGGCGGGTCGAGAAACTCGATCCGGCGCAACGCGGAATCGCGATGGTCTTCCAGACCTATGCGCTTTACCCGCATCTCACGGTCGCCGAGAACATGGGTTTCGCGCTCAAGTATTCGGGAACGTCGAAGGCGGAGATCGACAGCCAGGTCAAGGAGGCCGCGCGCATCCTCGAGCTCGATCGGTTGCTCGACCGCAAGCCCGGCCAGCTGTCGGGCGGCCAGCGCCAGCGGGTGGCGATCGGTCGCGCGATCGTCCGCCATCCCGAGGTCTTCCTGTTCGACGAGCCGCTGTCCAACCTGGACGCGGAGCTGCGTGTCCAGACCCGGCTCGAGATCGCGGGCCTGCACAAATCACTGGCGTCGACAATGATCTATGTCACCCATGACCAGGTCGAGGCGATGACCCTTGCCGACAAGATCGTCGTGCTGCGCGCAGGTCTGGTGGAGCAGGTCGGCAGTCCGCTGGCGCTCTACGACGACCCTGACAACGTCTTCGTCGCCGGGTTCATCGGATCCCCGAAGATGAACTTTCTCACCGGCGAGGTCACCGCCGACGGCGTGAAACTGACCGAACACGGCGATCAGGTCATTCCGCTGCCGCGGCTTGCTGCCTCGCCCGAAGTCGGAACCGGAGTGACGGTCGGCCTGAGGCCGGAGCATTTCGCGGCCGACGGCGACGCCGAACTGCAGGTCGACGTCGAGATGGTCGAAAACCTTGGCGGCGAGGTTTTCGTCTATGGTCGCAGCAACGGGGGTCCGCTGGTGACGATCAAATCCGACGACCGCAGCTTTGCACAGGGACAGCGCCGCAGCGCCAGTTTCTCGACGGCGTCGGCGCTCCTGTTTGACGACAACGGAGTTCGTCTTCGATGAGATGCGGGGGACTGGGTCTGCTGCCGGAAAATCGTGAGTTTGGCCCACGCGCAATCGTGTTTTCAACTGCGGCCTGGTTGAATTGAGTGCAACGGACACGTCCGCTTCGGGGTTCCCGCCGTCGCATGTATCTGCGATCACGCGAAGTGGCATCCGTTTTGCCGCTTCGTCCAGCGATCATCGGAGATTGAAAGCGATAGTTAAGGCAGACGCGCAAGGTGGCCTCAAAAGCGCTGCCGCATCGCGAGTGGCTAGAAGAGCTTGCAGCCACTTAGCGGATTAACATTTATACCACTTTCGGCACTGGAAACAAAGACATGGCGAACGACAGACGCAATCGGGCCTGGTATGGCAAGTTGGACAAGGACGGCTTTATCCATCGCAGTTGGATGAAAAACCAGGGGTTCCCGGATCACGCCTTTGACGGGAGACCGGTGATCGGGATTTGTAATACATGGTCCGAATTGACCCCATGCAATTCGGGCCTGCGCGAACTGGCCGAGGGTGTGAAGCGCGGCGTTTGGGAGGCGGGTGGCTTTCCGGTTGAGTTCCCTGTGATGTCGCTTGGCGAGACACAGATGAAGCCGACCGCCATGTTGTTTCGCAACCTGCTGGCAATGGACGTCGAAGAGTCAATCCGTGCTTACGGAATGGACGGAGTCGTCCTGCTGGGTGGCTGCGACAAGACCACGCCGGGGCAATTGATGGGCGCGGCTTCAGTTGACCTGCCGACAATCGTCGTCAGTTCTGGCCCGATGCTCAACGGCAAATGGCAGGGCAAAGATATTGGTTCTGGCACGGATGTGTGGAAGTTCTCGGAAGCCGTGCGCGCGGGCGAAATGACGCTTCACGACTTCATGGCGGCTGAATCCGGCATGAGCAGGTCTAAGGGCGTTTGCATGACGATGGGCACGGCCTCGACCATGGCCTCGCTTGTCGAAGCGATGGGGATGAGCTTGCCAACAAACGCGGCTTTGCCTGCTGTAGATGCCCGCCGCATGGCCTTGGCGCATCTAACCGGCAAACGAATGGTCGAAATGGTCGAGGAAGACCTGAAGCCGTCCGATATCCTTACCAAAGAAGCGTTCGAGAACGCCATTCTGGCCAATGCTGCGGTTGGAGGATCGACGAACGCGGTGGTGCACCTGCTGGCTTTGGCCGGACGGGTCGGGGTGGACCTGACGCTCAGTGATTTCGAGATCGGATCAGATGTGCCTTTGCTGGTGAACTGTATGCCATCCGGCAAATATCTCATGGAAGACTTCTGCTACGCGGGCGGTATGCCGGTGGTGCTGAAAGAACTTTCGGCCAAGCTGCGCGCGGCTAAAACGGTGTTGGGCGGAGATATCTCAGCCTATGCCGAAGGGGCCGAGTGCTGGAACCGCGACGTGATCCGCTCATTCGACGAACCGCTCAAGCCGGCCGCAGGGTTGCGCGTTTTACGGGGCAATCTTGCACCACGTGGCGCCATCGTGAAGCCGTCGGCCGCAACCGATGCGCTGCTTGAGCATGAGGCAGAGGCCTATGTGTTCGAAAGCATCGAAGACCTGAAAGCCAATATTGACCGCGATGATCTGCCCGTAACCCCGGACACCATTCTGGTTCTCAATGGCTGCGGTCCCAAGGGCTATCCCGGCATGCCGGAAGTGGGCAACATGCCGATCCCTGCAAAGTTGGTGAAAGAGGGCGTGCGCGACATGATCCGCGTCAGCGACGCGCGTATGTCGGGCACGGCCTTCGGGACCGTGATCCTGCATGTCAGCCCCGAGGCCAATGATGGCGGCACCTTAGCTCTGGTCAAAACGGGGGATCGGATCAAGGTTTCTGCGTCAAACGGTGTGTTGGAATTGTTGGTGTCGGACAAAGAGCTGGAGGCGCGTCGCGCCAACTGGAAGCCTGAGCCACCGCATTACACACGTGGCTATGCCAAGATGTATATCGACCATGTGCTGCAAGCGGATCAAGGCGCAGACCTTGATTTCCTTGTCGGCAAAGACACCCGCCCCGTGACACGAGAAAGCCACTGATGAGTATTCCAGCAACATTCCACGACCTGAACGGCAAGAGCGTTTTTATCACCGGCGGCGGCTCGGGGATCGGTGCGTCTTTGACAGACGGATTCCTGGCGCAAGGTGCGAAGGTTGCCTTTGTGCAGCGCTCGGACGCATCAGAGTTCTGCGACGAGATGGAAGCCAAGCATGGTGTCCGACCCTTGTTCATACCGTGTGACATTACCGATATGGCGGCTTTGAAGTCTGCTATTGACCATGCGGCTGAGACGCATGGCGCGATTGAGGTGTTGGTCAACAACGCCGCCAATGACAAACGCCACGCAGTCGAGGACGTCACCGAAGAGTTCTGGGACTGGATGCAGGCGATCAACCTGAAAGCCTACTTCTTTGCGGCGCAGGCGGTTGTTCCGGCAATGAAGGCGGCCGGTAAAGGTACGATCATTAACTTCACCTCGATCAGCTATATGATGGGGAACGCAGGCTATCCGCTATACACGACGGCCAACGCCGGACTGAACGGCATGACCCGAAGCCTTGCGCGCGACTTGGGCGCGTCGAACATCCGCGTCAACGCCTTGGCGCCGGGATGGGTTCTGACGCAAAAGCAACTGGACCTTTGGGCAGACCCGATTTCCTTAGCATCGCATCTTGAGCGTCTGTGCCTTAAAGAACATCTGGTGCCGGAAGATATCGTCGGGGGCGTCCTGTTTCTGGCCTCGGATGTCAGTCGTATGATGACGGGTCAGACGATGGTCATTGATGGCGGCGTCGTGGTGACGGGGTAGGCAATGTCTGACTGGATCGCGATAGACTGGGGTACCAGCAACCTGCGGGTTTGGCTTGTCAGCGAGAGCGGAGAGGTCCGGGATCATCGCCTGTCCGACAAGGGCATGGGACAGCTTGAACCTGCGGGTTTTGAGCCTGCGCTCATCGCGCTGATCGACGACTGGCTTAGCGAAGGCGAGGTCACACAAGCGGTGGCTTGTGGCATGGTGGGAGCACGAAAAGGCTGGATCGAGGCGCCTTATGCGGCGGTGCCGTGCAAACCGGAACAGACCGATGGGGTGCAAGCCCCTGTCACCGATCCAAGGCTGTCGGTCACTATTCTGCCGGGGCTGAGCCAAATCACCCCAAGTGCAAATGTCATGCGTGGCGAGGAAACGCAGATCGCAGGCTACCTTGCTGCCAATCCCCGTTTTGACGGGGTGATCTGCATGCCGGGAACGCATACCAAATGGGTGAATGTGAGCGCGGGAAAGGTCGACAGCTTTCAAACCTGCATGACCGGAGAACTCTTCGCGCTGCTGTCAAAGCAATCGGTCCTGCGTCATAGCTTGAGCGGTGACGGCTGGAGCGACGATGCTTTCGACGCCGCCTTGTCAGAGTGCCTGACACGCCCGGCATCTTTTGGTGCGCGGCTTTTCGAATTGCGAGCAGCCGACCTGTTGCAGGGGCAGGCCGCAGCGGACGCAAAAGCGCGACTTTCGGGAATGCTGATCGGATTGGAGCTGGCGTCCGCCAAAGCCTATTGGCTTGGCCAACAGGTTGTCTTGATTGGCGATGCACGTCTAAGCGCGCTTTACCAAAAAGGGTTGGGAGCTCAGGGCATGGCAGCCACGCTTGCAGACGCAACGGCTATGACACTGGCCGGATTGGGCGCAGCATACAAATACCAAACAGGGGGCACAGAATGAGCCGGAATTTAGTCGCGATCCTTAGAGGCGTGACCCCGAACGAGGTTGAGGGTATCGGTGAAGCGCTTGTTGCAGCCGGTATCACAAAGATCGAGGTCCCGCTGAACTCACCCGATCCACTTGAGAGCATTGCTGTTTTGGCCAAGGCGCTTGGGCTGCAAGCGCTGATCGGAGCAGGGACAGTTTTGACCACAGAAGACGTGCAAGCCGTCAAAGCTGCTGGTGGCGCTTTGATCGTTTCTCCAGACTGCAACCCCGAAGTTATTTCGGAAACGAAACGGTTGGGGATGGCATCCTATCCCGGTGTCATGACGCCGACTGAATGTTTTGCTGCATTACGAGCAGGCGCGGACGGGCTGAAGCTTTTCCCGGGATTGTCGATCGGACCGGACGGGTTGAAAGCCATTCGGGCAGTCTTGCCAAAGGTAACCAAGGTGCTTGCGGTGGGCGGAGCCGGACCGGACAACTTTGCAGCATGGAAGCAGGCAGGCGTTGACGGGTTTGGCATCGGGTCAGCGCTTTACAAGCCGGGTGATGATGCCACGGCCGTTAGGGCCAAAGCTGACGCGATCGTCGTAGCCTATGACGAGGCATTCCAAATATGAGCGGTGCCGTTCAAATTATTGATGAGCGCGTTTGTCATCTGGGCGAGGGGCCACTTTGGCATCCAGAGCGGGGTCAGCTCTTCTGGTTTGATATTAACGCCAAACAATTGCTGACCCGCGAGGCATCGGGCCCGTTGATGTGGCAATTCGACGAGCACGTCTCTGCCGCTGGCTGGCTGGATCACGATACGCTTTTGATCGCCTCTGAAACGGCGCTCTTCAGGTTCGATATTGCTACGGGTACCAGTGAACACGTCATCGATTTGGAAGCTGACAATCCGGTCACACGCTCAAACGACGGCCGTGCGGACCCTTGGGGCGGGTTCTGGATCGGGACGATGGGGAAACAGGCTGAAGATTGCGCAGGAGCGATTTATCGCTTCTATCAGGGTAAGCTTGAGCCACTCTATCACGACATTACCATATCGAATGCCATCTGTTTCTCTCCAGATCGCAATTTTGCCTATTATGCTGATACTCCAACGCGCCAGATCATGCGGCAGACGCTGGACAGCGAGGGGTGGCCCACGGGGCCAGCGACGGTGTTTGTTGATCTGAACGCTGAAGGGTTGAACCCGGATGGTGCCGTTGTGGATTCTGAGGGCTACCTTTGGAACGCGCAATGGGGGGCTCATCGCGTGACCCGATATGCGCCCGAAGGACGTGTAGATAGCACTGTGAATTTAGCGGCTTCGCAACCAAGCTGTCCTGCCTTTGGTGGCCAAGACCTTACCAATCTCTATGTCACATCGGCAACAGAAAGCCTGTCCGAAGCGAATGACGCTGATGGTCGTGTTCTTAGCCTGCCTGTGGCCGTAGTCGGACAAGCTGAGCATCGTGTGAAATTGGTATGATACAGCGTTTGTTGATTTCCGCTGAGAAGTGACCCGGTGGGACCGTTCAAAATGTTGGGGTCATGCCGCTTTAAGGAGTGGCGGTTTTGGGTT
>NZ_CALMYP010000029.1 GCF_937873615.1 uncultured Paracoccus sp. | reverse complement strand
ATCGACATGGGGATAGACGCTGCGCTGAGAAATCGGGCGAAGACGGGGCGGGCGCGCCAAAAGACGGGCGGTGACCCCCGCCCGCCCAGGGAACAGGACCAGGGCTTCGGCCCCCTGCAACCGCCTCGACAGGGCTTCGGGCGCGGTCAGGTGATCGGTCCAGATCGTGACATCGTGTGCGGCAAGTCGCGAAAAGGACGGCAGCCCGCGCAGCGTGTCGAACCAGTCGTCGAGGATATGGACCCTCACCTTCGCGCGCCGGCCATCAAGGTCGCCGGCGCTGCGGAAACCTGCTGATGCAGATCGACCAGTTGCGTATGGTCAACGTCGCATTTCCCGGTCGATGTCGGGTGCTTGATGATATCCCCGCTGAGCAGGCGCCGCGCCTGCTCCAGTTCGGCCTGCGCATGCCGGATATGGTCGCGAACCACCTTGAGGTCGGCCATGACGTGCAAACTCCTGCTCTTGCAAGATATCGGTTCAGGCGCCGTGTTTGCCGCGCCAGACGGCGCCGGGAACATAGACCACGCCCCCCGCGAGCAGCCTCGCGGTGCGCAGCAGCCCCGCCGAGCGAAGCCGGAACCCGTCCGCGCCTGTCTGATAGTCGACCGTCACCTCGATCGTGCCCGAAGGGTGCTCGATGACGACCAGTGCAGGCTGACCCTGCGGCGGAACGAACAGCCCCTCGGCCACGGTGCCGGGCGTCAACACGCAGGATGCGAGGCATTGCGAGCCTGTCACCGCCATCGTCGGATGGCAGCTTTTCGGCATGAAATAGCGCGCGGCGATTGTGCCGCCGGCGCGCGGTTCGGCAAGCAGCCCGAATTTCGGCGTCACCGAATTGGACACGTCGCCCATGCCCATGCGTTTCCCGGCCTCGATCCGGATCGGCTCCATCCGCGCATAGAAGGCGCGGTTCGCGTCCAGTTCGGCAACGGTCTCGTGGCCGGTCAGGCCGAAATCCGCGGCCCGGGCGATGGCCATCGGCATGGCCACGTCCATGCAGGTGACCTCGATCCCGTCGATGACATCGCGTGCGGCACCGGTCGGCAGCAGCGCCCCGGTGCTGGAGCCGACGACATCCATGAAGTTCAGATAGATCGGCGCTGCGGTGCCCGGCACGCCGTCGATCGCGGCGGTCCCATCATAGCGGACCTTGCCGCCGGGCGTTTCCACCACCGCCTCGACCCGCGCGCCGGTATTGACGGAAAGCACACGAACCGATGTCCTGTCGCCAGTCGGCGCGACAAGTCCCATCTCCAGCGCGGCGGGACCGACGCCAGAGAGGATGTTGCCGCAGGTCGGCTTGAAATCGACGGTGCGATCCTCGACCGAGACCTGGGCGAAGAAGTAATCCACATCCGCATACGGATCGTTCGAACGCGACAGCATTGCAACCTTGGTGGTCACGGCGGCCCCGCCGCCGATCCCGTCGATATTGAGCGGATGACCCGACCCGACGACGGCCAACAGAACCTCTGCCAGCGTCTCGCGGTCCTCGGGAAGATCCGAACGGTTGAAATAGGGCCCGCGCGACGTACCGCCGCGCAGGAACAGGTAAGGGATGGGCGTTTGCTGCATCTGATGCATCCTCAACGGAACGGCCAGGGCAGGTCATAGGCGCTTTGCAGCCAGCCCGACGGGAAGTTCAGGTTCAGCATATAGGCCAGACCCAGGATGAACCCTGCTGCACAAGCGGTCAGCAGCAGCGTGCGCGGCCAGGATGCATTGGCCCGAAGCCTGAGAAAGGTCAGGAAGAACCCGATCATCGCGATATAGAAGCCCACGAGCGCCGTCGTCACGACAAGTCCGGCGATCCAGGCGGGCCCACTCCAGAACCAGCCATTGCCTTCGTTGCCGACATGATCGCCCACGATTTCGTAATCGAAGAAGGCGGGATGATCCTTGTGGCCGCGCATCAGGTGCAACAGCAGGATCCCTCCGAACACGACCCCGACAACGGTCACGCCAATCGGGAAGACCGCCCCGAGGAACGAATGCGATGTCGCATCCCAGAGCGCCAGGCCGAAGAAGGCCATCATCGCGACGGCAAAGCCGATCTGGATGTTGCGGCTGGCATGTGAGGTTACGACGGCCTCACCCGTCGGTCCGGTATCGTCGACGCGGTTCTTCAGCCCGAAATAGACCGAGACCAGCGTCATCGCGCCGATGATCAGAACGCCCGGACGGATCACGAATCCCCAGCCGTCGAATTGCAGCGCCTGATAGAAGAAGGTCTCGGCCTGCGGGGCAAGGACGTAACCGATCAGCAGGGCCGGACGGGGCCATCCGAAACGCTTCATCAGGATGCCGACCATACCGATGACCAGCAGTGCGACCAGATCAGACAGGTCACGCGTTGCCTGGAAGGCGGCAAAGCAGATCAGCGCGATCATGAAGGGCGCAAGATAGGGGAAGGGAATGGCGGTCAGCCCCGAGATCGGGCGCGCAAGCCCCATGCAGATGCCCGCGCCCATGATGTTTGCCAGCGCCAGCGACCAGATGATCGAATAGGTGATGTCCAGATCTGGGCCGACCATCGAGGGGCCGGGCTCGATGCCAATCAGCACCATGCCACCCAGGAAGACCGCCATCGAACCAGAGCCGGGAATACCGAACAACATCGTCGGCAGAAGCGCACCGCCCTGCATGGCGTTGTTCGAGCTTTCAGGCGCGACGATGCCGCGCGGATCGCCCTTGCCGAATTGCGATGTATCCTTCGCGGTCTGAACGGCGTGGCCATAGGAAATCCAGTCCACGACCGAACCACCGAGGCCCGGAATGGCGCCGATCATACAGCCCAGGCTGGAACAGCGGATGGACAGGAAAAGGTTGTTCCACCAGTCACGGATACCCAGCAGCCAGCCAGATCCCAGAGAATTGCCCTCGGCAATGGTGCTGTTCTTGCGCAGAAGATCCGAGATTTCGGGGACGGCAAACAGGCCCAGGCCGATGAT
The DNA here is from genome assembly GCF_937873615.1 of uncultured Paracoccus sp. Lineage (GTDB taxonomy): Bacteria > Pseudomonadota > Alphaproteobacteria > Rhodobacterales > Rhodobacteraceae > Paracoccus. The sequence continues at coordinate 10,249 of NZ_CALMYP010000029.1, read as the reverse complement.
CACCAGCGGGATGCCATCGTAAAGATACTCGGTGCCGAAGATCATCCGGAATTCGCCGGTAGCAGGCGCCCCGCCGATCGACCCGATCAGCAGCCCGACCGCACATGCCGCAAGGCCCTTGGGCAGGCTGCGTCCGGCAAGTACTGCGACCATCGAAAGGCCGAACAGCGCCAGCATGAACAACTCGGCCGAACCGAACATCAGGATCAGCGGTCGCGCGATCAGCACGAACCCGGTCAGGATCACCGCACCGACAATGCCGCCGAAAAGGGATGACACGAACGCCGCGGAAAGCGCACGCGCGGCCTGGCCTTTTTTGGCCATCGGGAAGCCATCCAGCACCGTGGCCTGACTTGCGCTTGATCCGGGAATTCCCATCAGGACCGATGAGAACGTGTCTGATGTCGGTATCACCGCGACAAGGCCGATCAGCATTCCAAGCGCCGAAACCTCGTCCATTCCGTACAGGAAGGGCATCAGCAGGGATAGGCCGGCGATACCGCCAAGCCCGGGGATCACGCCGATAACCAGCCCGACCGACACACCCAGCAGCATGTAAGCCATGTGTTGCAGTGTCAGCAGGTTGGCCAGCGCGGATAGAAGTGTGTCCATCATAGCCTTATCCTCCGGCCCCGGCGCAGAACGCCCCGAGGAGTCCATAGGTCTGAATTCTTGAAGTTTGGGAGCGACCCGCCGCCATCGGACGGGTCGCAACGGTCAGGGATGAGCCAGGGCAGCAAGCCCCGAAAAGTCAGTCGTCGCCCAGCTTGACGCCATAATCGGCGGCGAGCATATCGACGACCTGCTTGCGCAGCTCGGGCGAAATTATGGTCCCGCGCTGGAACAGCGTGTCGGCCGCCTTGCCCGTTACCTGCTCATAGGTGCCGAGGACGGCTTCCTTGTTCGCCTGATAGTCCGGGTCAGCCTTCATCGCCTCGAACGCGGCCTGATAGGCATCGACGATCTCCTGCGGGGTGTCCTTGGGCAGGAACACCATTTTCTGCGCCGGGAAGCCGGCGGTGAAGAAGGCGAAATATGCGTCATATTCCGGCCCCTCGGGTGCCTTGCCGGTCAGCGTCTCATAGGCTTCGGCGAAGCTCGGCAGGTCAGGGAAGGTCGGATCGCGGACAAGGTTGCCGTTTTCATCCAGCGCGCCCCAGCTGAACAGCGGAACGGCAGTTCCGTTATCCACCAGCGGCTGCACATTCTTGATGTAGGCCGACGAGGTCTGGTAGTCGATATTGGTCTCGCCGCGCTCGAATGACAGACGGCCGTCACCGCGGCCCTTGAAACCGAACACATGCTGCACGTCGAGGCCCATCAGCTTGAACCCGAGAAGCGGCACCAGATCCAGCGAGGTTGCCCCCTGGCTGGCATAGACCAGTTTCTGACCGGCCAGCTTGCCGATGTCTTCCGGTGCCGTCACGCCGGTCGAGGGCGAGGTATAGACGACGCCGCCGGTCGGCGCCGCCATCGCAACCTTCCATTCTGAATAGTCATAGCGCACACGCGGATCGCCCAGAAGATAGGGAAACTGCGTCGATCCCGAGGTGCCCAGGATGGTCAGCCCGTCGGGCTTGGCACGCGCCGCGAACAGGTTGGCCCCCTTGGTGGAACCGCCACCCGGCTCGTTGACGACCACAACCGTCGGGCTTCCGGGCAGATACTTGCCCAACAGGGGCGCGTTGAAACGTGCCCAGGTATCCGATCCGCCACCGGGCGAGAAGGGAATGATCCATTCGATCGTCTTGCCTTCGAATGAAACCTCGGCTGCGGCGGGGGTGCCGAGCCCGATGGCCGCGGCGGCGCCGAGCGCAAGCCCGATCGCGCCCCGGCGGGTGGTCGTAAACAGTCCAGTCATGGTTATCCTCCCAGTCCTCTCCTTCGGAGGTTAAGCGATGCCCGCAGCGCGATCAATGATCGGCTGCTCTCGCCCCTCCGCTATCAGGCGTCAGCTTTTCCTCTTATTCAGCCGGCTTGATATGCTGCACGATATTCGCGCATCCTGTCCAAAACCTGTCGGAACGAACGATGCGCATCGTGCTTGTCGAGGATAATGAAAGGCTGGCGCAGGGAATCGCGAATTCCCTGCGAGACCAAGGGTATGCCGTCGACTGGCTTGCGAACGGAACAGAGGCAGACCAGCACCTGTCACAGGAAGGCGGCGATATCGCCGTAATCGACATCAACCTGCCGGGGCTCAGCGGTTTCGAAGTCGTGCGTGCCCTTCGGATGCGAGGAGACACGACGCCGGTCATCATGCTGACCGCCCGTGGCGAACTGGATGACAGGGTCGGCGGGCTGGACGCGGGCGCAGATGACTATCTCGTCAAACCTTTCGAGATGGCCGAGCTTCTGGCGCGGATCAGGGCGCTCGGCAGGCGCCGGTCCGACATGCGGACGGCGTCTCAGCGAATCGGGAACCTGGTGATCGACCGGATCGCACGGACGGTGACCGGCCCGAACGGTCCCATTGACCTTCCCAGGCGAGAACTGGCGCTGCTTGAATGTCTTGCCGATCACAACGGCAGGATCGTCTCGAAGGAGCGCATCGCCGACAGTCTTTATGGCGTCGGATCTGACATGGAGAGCAACGCGGTCGAGCTGCTGATTTCACGGCTGCGGCGCAAGCTGTCCGACACCGGTGTCTCGATCCGCACTGCGCGCGGGTTGGGATATCTGCTGGATGACGGCAATCCATGAACCGCTGGTCACTGCGCAGTCGGCTTTTTGTTCTGATCATTCTCCCGCTGATCGCTGTCGCCTGCCTAGCGGGTGCTGCGCGCTATGTCATGGCCGAGAAGATATCTCAGCGGCTTTATGACAATACGCTGCTTGTCGTCGCGCTGACGATATCGCGCGATGTGATCCTGAGCGAAGGCGACATGCTGACCGAACAATTGCTGGATTCTCTGACCAATGCGCTTGGCGATCCGGTCTATTACCGCATTGAAGGGCCGGACGGCCGTTTCGTGACCGGCTATTCCGATGCGCCGGCCAATCCCGCATCAGGCGAAACGGATCCTGGCATCCCGTTCTTTTACGATTCTGTCAGCCTGGGCGAGCAGGTCCGCGCCGTGACGCTGCGCGAGTTCATCTCGGCACCGCAATTCGGCGGCTGGGTGACCGTTGACGTCTGGCAGACAGTCAAGCAGCGCGACGCCCTCAGCATGGAGCTTCTGATACAGTCGATCATCCTGATGACGGTTGTCATTTCATCGGCAGGACTTCTTGTCTGGTTCGGGATCAATCGGGGCCTCAGGCCCCTGCTGAAACTGCGCGAGGCGATCTCGGCGCGCTCTCAGGATGATCTCGGACCGATCCGGCGGGCGGTGCCCAAGGAAGTGCGCAGCCTCGTCGGCGCCATGAATTCCCTGTTCGCGCGCCTGTCTGAAGCCTTTGCCCTGCGCGATGCCTTCATCTCCGACGCGGCCCACCAGTTGCGCAACCCGATCGCCGCGATTCAGGCCCAGGCCGAGGCCGCCACCACCGCGCCGACCGAGCCGGAATTGCGCAGCCGTGTCACGGAACTGGCCGAAACCGCGCGGCGCACGGGCCGGATGACCCAGCAGCTTCTGTCCATGGAAAAGGCCCGGGGACGCGAAGGCCCCGAAAAATGGCGAAGCATCGAGCTTCGCGAGCCGCTGGAGGATATCGCGCGCCGTTTCGCCGAACGCGAGATGCGCAACGGCGTGTCAGTATCCTTCGTCACAACCGGGCCTTCACAGCCGGTTCTGGTCGATACCGTCATGCTGACTGAAGCAATCGAGAACCTGCTGGACAATGCACGGCGATACGGCTGCCCGGACGGTGGCGAGGTCGAACTGAGCCTGGCGTTCAACGAGGATCACGTTGCGATTCGGGTCACCGATTCCGGACCGGGCATTCCCGAAGATGTCCAGGACCGGGTTTTCGACCGGTTCTTCCGGCTCAGCAATGACACATCGGGCGGCTGCGGCCTCGGGTTGTCGATTGTTCGGACGGTCGCGGAAATGCATGGCGGTTCGGCCACCGTCCTTGACAGCGCGCACGGCATGGCGGTCGAAATCCTGATCCCGCTGGCCGCTGACATCGCCGTTTACGGCCCTGCAGCGGCAGCCCGGCGCGCCTGATCCTGACCCGCAAGACTGCGGGCAGATCATAAATCCCCCGCTCGACAGCCTGCGGACAGCTTGGTCCGGCAGTCTGCCCTTGGGAATTGATCGCGAGCGCGAACATCAGGGGAGAACTTTCTACATGCAACTGACCGGAATGCTGCATGGCAGCAAGCTTTTGGACCATGTCGGGTTTCCGACCTCTGAAATCCTCGGCCCCGATGCCAGCGAGGACGAAATCCAGGCGCTGATCGACCGGCATGGGCTGATCTTCATCAAGCCGCTGTTTCGCGGCGGGGTCGGCAAGAAGGGCAAGGCCGGCCTGATCGGCAAGGCAAGCGACCTCAAGACCGCGCTGGCCGAGAAGGAACGGTTGTATTTCGCGGAACACCGCCACGGCAACGCCTATGCCAAGGCCAATGGCGTGACCTTCGAGGCCGGCGTTCCGGCCGAGCACGAGGTCTATTTCTCGATCACCGATGACACCCGCTTTCGCGCGCCCACCATGACGCTGACCCATCACGGCGGCGTCGATATCGAGGAGTTGGACAAGTCCGAGGTCGCCACCGTGCCCTTCGAGGCGCTGACCGGGCTGAAGGCCTTTGTCGTCGCCAATGCGCTGAGCGATATCGGCGCCCCGCGCGAAATCATATCACCACTGGTCCAGCACCTGCCGAAACTGTGGGAGCTGATGCACCATTACGGCATGACCACGCTGGAGTTGAACCCGATCCGCATGCGCGTGGACAAGGGCGGGCGGCTGACCCCGGTCGCCTGCGATTTCAAATGCGGCTTCGATCGCGACGATCCGCGCGTCAGCCGCCTGGGCCTGCCGAACCATCTGTTCGCCTCGGACATCTCATCCTTCGAGCAGGAGGTGAACCAGCTGCGCACCCATCAGGGCCAGTCGGATGTCTTTGTCATCAATGAAAACGGGACCATCCTTGCACCCACCTTCGGCGGCGGCGCGAACAGCCTCGTGACCGAAGTGCTGGGCGATGCGGCCATCATCTCGTCCGATTTCGGCGGCAACCCGCCCTATGAGAAGATGAAATCCGTCGCCGCGATCTGCTATCGGCATTTCCTGAAACAGACCAACGTGCTGTTCATCATCGGCGGCAAGTCGAACAATACCGATATCCACGAGACCTTCCGCGGCATGGGCGACGCCCTGCGCGAGCATTTCGCGGCCCACGGCCCGACACCGCTTTACGTCGTCGTCGGACGCGGCGGGCCAAACCTCGTGCGCGGCATGGGCAATCTGGCCGAGACGCTGGACAGCCTTGGCGTGCCATATCGCTTCTTCGGCTTCGACAGCGCGATTTCCGAGGTCGTGAACTATGCCCGCAAGGTCGACGGCTGGATGCGCGACGGCGGACGCCAGCAGATTGCCGATGCCATGGGCATCCGGCCCGCAGCCTGACAGGAGGACAGGACATGTTTCGTCAAGGCATCAAGGAATTTCCCTATTATCTCGGCATCCGTTCGCTGGCCGATATCGCCACGCCCGCCGATCGGGTCTGCGTATTGAACATCATGGGCGGCGAAAGCCGGCAGGTGACGCCGACCAGCCACGCCTTTTCCGGCGGCAATGTGGTGTTCGGCACCTCTCCGGGGCGGACCGGGCAGGTTCTGAGAACCCCGGAAGGTGACATCCCGGTCTTCAACAATGTGCGCGAAGGCCTGGATGCGGGCCATACGTTCAATACCGGCGTCATCTACCTGCCGCCTTCGGGCGTGCGCGATGGCGTGGCGGAACTGATCCGGGTCAATCCCTATCTGGAAAAGATCGTCATCATCACCGAAAAGATCGCCATCCACGACGCGCGCGAGATCCGGGCGATGGCGCAGGCCAACGGCATCGACATCATCGGCGGCAATTGCCTTGGCGTTGCCGACAGCTGGAACCGGGTCAGGATCGGCGGCGCGCTTGGCGGCGATCACCCCGAGGAATCGCTGATCAAGGGCTCGGTCGCGATCTTTTCCAACTCCGGCGGTTTCACGACGACCATCGCGCAATATCTGGCGACCGAGGGCTGGGGGACGACGACGCTGATCTCCAGCGGCAAGGATGTCTATATCAACTATGGCGCCCGCGATTTCGCCTATGGCTTCCACAATGACGACCGCTCGGCGGCGGCGGTGCTTTATGCCGAGCCGGGCGGCTATTACGAACATGACATCGACTGGCAGAAGCCGGTCGTCGCCTGCGTCGTCGGGCGCTGGAAGTCGCGCCTGACCCGCGCGGTTGGCCATGCTGGCGCGATGGCCGGATCGGGCGACAAGGCCGAGGACAAGGAAGGCTGGTTCATCGATGCCTTCGGCACCGAGGGCATCTTCACGCCCGAAACGCCTCATGCCAGCGCAAAGGGTGCCGTCGTCACCAATATCGCCGATATTCCCGCCGCGCTGACGGCGGTAATGAAACTGAACGGCGCATCGCCCGATTTTGCCCCGCGCGGCGATCTGTCGCTGAAAACCTGGATCGCCAACGATCAGGGTCTGCATCTGCCGGCGAATCTGGCGCTGGCCCCGGTTGCGGCGCCCGCGCCCTATGCAGATCAGATCGCGGCACTGGACCAGCAGATCGGCGCCGTGGTTGCGCGCCAGACCATGAAGGACAAGTCCGGCGCCTCGGTCATGGACCCCAAGACGCAGGTCACGTCGGTTCATGGTCACACAGTGCTGGATCTGGCGTTGCAGCCGCTCGAGGCGAATTTCGCCCTGCCGCTGGTGCATGAGATCGCCGGTCCGAATGATCGCGCGATGCTGGATATCGCCGTGGCCGCTGAGGTCAATCTGGTCGGCGATCCGATTCTGATCGCCGCCGATGCCGCGCGCGAGGCCGGCAATTCACCCAACAGCGTGATGGCGGCGGCGGCGGCCATCGTCGGTCCGCGCCGGGTCGAGCGTGCGCTCGCCTGCACCGATATCCTGATCGAGCTCTTCGCGCATTCGGGGCTGAAGGACGGTCGCGACGAAGCCTTCGACACCAGTGCCATCACCATGGACGACGACAGCCGCGCGCTGTTCCTTGCGACCGAGGACGAGGCCGACGATCCTCGCCCCGAGGCGATGCTGGCGGCGGTTCAGGCGCGCGGCGGCAAATCGGCCTTCCTGAAATACCTCATGGGTCTTGGCGGGCGGCTGAACCGCGACGCGATCCTTGCCGCCATTGCGCTGACGATTTCCTGGGCGCCCTTGATGCGCAAGCGGATCACCCGGCTGACCGCCCGGACTCTGCCCTGGTATCTGCGGCTTTACGGGGTGATGGTTGGCGCCTCGATCCCTGGCGCGCAGCACCAGCACGGGTCGCTTTGCGGCATCCCCCGCGACGAGCGGTTCGGGCAATGGACCATGGCCGATCTGTGCTATCTGGCGATGACCGGCAAGCGCGCGACACCGGCCGAGGCGGAACAGCTTCAGGTGCTGGTCGGTCTCCTGATCTCGAACGGGCCGGGCTCGATCTCGGCGCAGGGGGCCAAGGGCGCGGTTGCCGCCGACGGACCGCAAACGCCCGAGCGGGTGCAGATCAACAAGGCCATGGTCGGCTTCCTGACCCATACCGGCTACAGCCATGGCGGCAACGGCTTCGAGGGCATGGCTTTCCTGCTGGACCAGTTCAAGGCCAGCGGCCTCAGCGATCCGACGGACCCGAACCACGGGCTCGACCTGACCGCCATGGCCCGCGATTTCGCGCTGCAATACAAGCGAGACAAGCGGCAAGCGAAGGAACAGGGCACCGAGGTCCGCGCGCTGCCCGGCGTTCATCACCCTGTCTTCAAGGGCAAGCCCGTGAACCACGATCCGCGTGAGGTCTTCATCGGCGAGTTCATGGAAAGCCGGGGCCATTACAATGTGTTCCATGCCTTCTACCGCGAGTTGGTGAAGCAATTGCACGAAGTCGGTGCCACGCCCTATGTCTTTTGCGTCAATGTCGATGCGGTGATCGCCGCGATGATCTTGGCGCTTCTGTGGGACGACTATCGTTCGGGGCAGCTTTCCGATCGCGATCTGGAAACGGCGGCCTTTACCGTATTCCTTTACGGACGGATGATCGGTTCCGCCGCCGAGATCGATGACCATCTCAACCGTGGACGAAACATGGACACGCGTACAGCTGCTTCCGCCTGCGGGTTTGTCGTCTGATGGAGCAGGTCGAACTACCACCCACCGCGCAGCCGGTGATCCGAACGATAGCCATGCCGGCGGACACCAATCCCGCCGGTGATATCTTCGGTGGCTGGTTGATGAGCCAGATGGACCTCGCGGCCGGCAATCTTGCAGCCCTGAATGCGCGAGGAAGAGCGGCGACCATTGCCGTTGACGGGATGCGCTTTCACAGGCCGGTCAAAGTAGGCGACGAAGTATCACTTTACGCCGAACTCACACAACAGGGCCGCACGTCGATGCATATCCATGTCACCGCCTGGCGTCGTGGGCGCGAGCAGGAGACATGCGAGAAGGTGACCTGCGCCACCTTCGTTTTTGTCGCGCTCGACGAGGCCGCACGGCCCCGGCCAATCCATCCGTAGCTCCCTTACCCGCCAATACCTCCGACCGCCTGTCTATGCCTGCCATTGCAGTTTTTGGTGACCGGTGTTGATGGTAACCGTCCGGTCTGACTTGCAGTTACCCACAAGTGTCCGCTGGGGCTTTGTGAGACGGGCTCCTTCACCGAGGTCGGCGAGGCGGGAGAACCCCCGCCATATTACGGTCGTTCCCGGGGGTGCGTCGGAAGCGCGGTCGAGATAGCCGCCGAGCGGTGCGACTGCCCTGATGCGGATTTCGGAAATACCGGACAGGGATTACGCTAAATCCCGGACAGCCGTTTCAGTAATTCCCGGACGGATCGGGCACGGCTGGTCATCTGCCTGCGAAGATGTTCAGGCCTCTATGGTTTCGGCGTTTTCGGCCGGGGTCAAGTTCTGTGTTCGATCCTTTCTGCGCATGCTGTCTCCCTTGAGTTCGATGCGGTGTGCGTTGTGGACGATCCGGTCGAGGATGGCGTCGGCGATGGTGGGTTCGCCGATCATGTCGTGCCGGCCCGAGACGGGGAGTTGGGCGGTGATGATGGTGGAGCGGCGCTGGTAGCGCTCCTCGAAGAGTTCCAGCAGGTCGAGGCGTTGCTGGTCCGTCAGGCCATGGGTTCCCCAGTCGTCCAGCACCAGCAGTTGGACCCGCGCGAGCTTGTCGACGAGGCGAGGGAAGCGGCCATCGAGACGGGCCATGGCCATATCCTCGAAGAGGCGGGGCATACGGATATAGGAGACGGAATGATCGAAGCGGGCGGCCTGGTGGGCGAAGGCGCAGGCGAGCCAGGTCTTTCCGGTACCGGTCTGGCCGGTGAGGATGATCTGCTCGCGTGATCTGATCCAGTCGCCCTGGGCCAGCGACAGGATGAACCGGCCCGGGTTTGCCGGAGAGTTTCTGGTTCAATGATCACGCTGTTTTTTCATCAACGTTCAAGTTTGCGTAGAATGCCTTCTCTGCTTCGTTCGGTGTGATGTATCTGATGGCGCTGTGCAGGCGCGTCTTGTTATACCAGTCGACCCATTTGAGGGTTTCCCATTCGACCTGACCAACGGATTTCCAAGGGCCGAGGAACTTGATGACCTCGGTCTTGAAGAGACCGATGTTGCTTTCGGCCAGGGCGTTCTGCGCCTTCGAACGATCCCCCGGATCGTTCGATCCGCTGGCGCGGACCAGCTTGAACTCATAGGAATCTCCGACGCTGCCCACCGAGGTGTCGATGCCTGCCTCGGCGAGCCGTTCGGTGTATCGAATCGACAGGTATTGGCTGCCGCGGTCGCTGTGATGGATCAGCTTGTCAGCCTCCGAGGGCGCCCGCTGGCAGATGGCCTGGTTCAGGGCATCCAGCACGAAGCCGGTGGTCATCGAAGTCGAGACGCGCCAGCCGACAATCTTGCGGGCGAAGACGTCGATGACGAAAGCAACGTAAACCATGCCCTGCCAACTGGAGACATAGGTGAAATCGCTGACCCAGAGCTGGTTCGGCATGGCGGCCACGAAAGCCCGGTTCACCTTGTCGTCCGGGCAGGGTTGGGCCGCATCCGGGTTGGTCGTGATGACCTTCGTGCCGAGAGTGTCAGATCTTCTGTGTATGAGCGATCCGGTCCATGCTTCTTCGAAAG
>NZ_CALMYP010000028.1 GCF_937873615.1 uncultured Paracoccus sp. | reverse complement strand
CGTCGGGATCACCGCCGGCGTCGACAGCCGACGGGTTCTTGCGGGTGTTCAGCTGCGGCAGAAGGACCGCGACGGGCGCTGGACCCTGAAGCGCGGCCGGCGCAAGCGCCGCCCGGACGGCACGCTGGCGATGGAGATCGCGGTGCCGGTCTACGGCTACAAGAGCCATATCGGCACCGACCGCCGCCACCGGCTGATCCGGACATGGACGGTCACTGACGCATCGCGGTACGATGGCCGCGAGCTGCCGGCACTTCTGGACAAGGCGAACACCGGCGCCTCGGTCTGGGCGGACACCGCCTACCGCTCGGCCAGGAACGAGCGGCGGATCGCCGCCGCCGGCCTGGTCTCCAGGGTCCACTTCCGCAAACCCCACGACAAGCCCATGCCCGAACCGCGCGCCCGCGCCAATGCCGCCCGGTCGCGCGAGCGCGCCGGGGTGGAGCACGTCTTCGCCGACCAGAAGCACCGCATGGGACTCTTCATCCGCACCATCGACCTCGTCCGCGCCCGCACCAAGATCGGCCTGGCCAACCTCGCCTACAATCTCCGCCGCTACGTCTTTCTGGAAACCAAAGCCGCTCCCGCATGAGCGCCCAATCGGCACCGCAAGGCCACAGTCCGGCATCAGGCCACAGGTCGCGCCGTCATCCGTAGCGCCATCATCCGTGGCGCCATTGCCGCCGCTATCCTGACCGCCTCCCGAAAATAGAAGTGTCCGCGTGGGTTGCGGCGGATTGCAAGTTCAATCCGGCCGCGAACGCAGGGGGAACATCGGATGCTTCCCGTGTCGCACTCGTGTCGCACGGAAGAATCGGCAATCGGCGTAAGTGTTTGGAATCTTTGAGGAGGGTGTCGCACGGGCTTGCAACACGAAAAGGGCGCCGAGTTGGCGCCCTGTTCTGTTTAAGTCTCTGATATCTTTCAGAAAACTTTGGTTGCGGGGGTAGGATTTGAACCTACGACCTTCAGGTTATGAGTCGTGTCGAACGAACCATGAACAATCGCTCGGAAGCGCGAGTTCTTGCGCAGTTTCCGACACTTGCCGATCCCTGCAAAGCGGCCCGGCTTCGCACGATCTGTCGGGATTGCGCAGCGATTTTCACCCTCGTGCTTCCACCATGCTTCCAAGGGGCTGAGACCTGATTTTCCGGTAGCACGACCATCAGGCGGCGGTGAGCGACCAGAAGCCGAACTTCCTGCCGTGCTCTTCCTTCAACCGGGCGACGTAGGCGTCATGCGTCTCGAACGCGCCGAAGTCCGGGATTTCCCGTGCGAGCCGGGCGCAGGAGACCAGGTGCTCGGCGGCATAGCGATACCGCTTCGCCCGCGATCGGGTGAGCGTGAAGTCGATCATCGCGCGGAGCACCAGAGTCGCGGCCAGCGGATGACGCTCTGACGGGGCCGCCGCCGCGGGAAAAAACCTTTGAACTTGAGTTTAGCTTAGCTATCGTGCCTCACGATGTTGTGGAGCTAAAGCGCATGGTCGTCCTTGAAAACAAATCTAGAGTCCCGGATATCTATTTCGCCTACAGTCAAGATTTTGACTACCGCAAATATCTTGAAGAAAAAAGCCACTTTGATGAGGTCGTACTAGCTGTTGATCGTTCGACGAGCGAGATTGTTGGAAGCGCAGATCGCTTGACCGAACGCATCGGGGTCGGCGTTGAGGTCTTGTCTGGAAGCATTGACAGAGTTGGCGATGCGGTTAGCAAGGGCTTCAACCAAGTCGGGGAAAAACTTGATAGAATTGACAATACGTTACAATCTGGATTTCAAACCATATCGTTCGACCTAAATTCCATTGACAAATCGATAAATGAACTTTCCTATATTTGCGATCTTGGCTTTGAGAAGCTCGCCGCCCATACAATACGATCCAACGAGCTGCTTGAAGAACTCGTTACTCTATTCAAAACACCAGACCAAGTCTGGGCAAGGGAGCAGTTCGAATACGCAAAGGAATGCGTTGCGCGGGAACTTTGGGACGACGCGCTCAAGTATTCAAACAAATCCATTCACGGGGATGAGAGAAATTCTGGCTTTCATATCGAACCCGCGTTCCATTTCCTAAAGGGAAAGATTCTAATTCAATACCCAGAGGCGGGAGAGGGCGACGAGTTTATAAGACTTGCACTTGCCAGCTTCTTGGATGCTGTCAAGTATTGCGGAAAGGAGCATCAGAAGTTGGAAGCCTTGTCCTTGTTGCAGGTTTCGTGGTGTCACTACTGCCTTGGAAGTTTTGAGAACGCGCTCGAGGCAATCAAAAAGTCTATCGCGCGAGACGGATCGAACCCGCTTGCGCACTTCTTGAAGGCTAAGTACGAAGCAAGAACGGGTGATGCAGCAGCATCTGGAACGTCCCTGGGATACGCGATCCTTGCCGACGAGATTTTGCATATTCGAGCGCTGAATGATCAGGACTTCCTGCAAAGCAGCCTTGACTTAGAGAAGACAGCGAGACTTGCCAGGGACTATCGACGCGAACAGTTCATGGAGTTTTGTAGAGAGATTCGACTCGACCAATTGATTGAGCTGCAAGATTTGGGTAAGGGCATCAATTTGGGATCAGAAGAAATCCAAAGCATTATAAACAGGCTGGAGGATATCCGAAAGGATCAGACACTCATTACGCTTAACAATTTTTTTCTGAGAAACAGCCAGAGGTTCCCCTGTGAAGCAATGGAGATTGAAGACCGGGGTAAGCGGGCGCGTGAAGAACTTATCAATAAGATTAACAGTCACATTTCTAGATTGAAATCTGATAGTCACAGAGAGGTCGTTGCGGAAAAGAAATCGAAATCGTCTGGAAGCTATGACGGTATGATGGGATGGGGCATCCTAGCCGCGGCGATAATTCTGTTCTTTGTATTCTCATCTTGGTGGCCGCAAGCGCCAACCTTGCTCATCATCATTGCGGCGGTCGTTGCTGCCTTTTTCACGTATCCAGTGACGACTGTTGGTGCCATGATCATATCTTGGCTTCGGGCGGAGTCAGAAGCGCAAAGTGAATTCGCGCAGGCAAAGGCGAATGCAGAGCGCGTGAACCGAGAGGGGAACGAGCGCGTGAAAAGAAGCCATGCTGAGGGCCGTGAGATCGAAAGTAGGTTGAAGGCAGTCATCGGCATGTGACGACACAAGCCCGCATCTCGTGTTCGTAGGTGGTGCCGCCCGTGCCCCAGCCCACTGCCTTCCATTGATCCTTCGGCGGAACCGGCAAAGGCGAACGACCGAGTTCTTCGACCATCGATTTAAGGGCCGCCAACCCCTCGTCGCCGAGCGCCGGCGCCATGATGCCGACTAGACCATCATACTGGCCATAGCCGTTGTCCTGAACCGCATCGAGAACAGTGCCGGCGAGCGCGTGCGGATCCGGCCGGACCTTCTCGGCGAGCTGAACACCCGCAAGAACCCGTCGGCTGTCGACGCCGGCGGTGATCCCGACG
>NZ_CALMYP010000027.1 GCF_937873615.1 uncultured Paracoccus sp. | reverse complement strand
CGCCTGCAGCGTCACCAGCGAGAGCCGGTTCACATAGGTGAAGCCGCCGAGGCCATCCGCATTGCCGCGCCAGCAGACCCAGCCAGCCGAGCGTTCCTCGGCCGCCGCATCGGCGGTGGCGGCACTGGTCACGCGCCAGCGGCGCATCGAGGTCGAGAGGTTGGTGGTGGCGAGCGTCGGCGTGGCGACGGTGCCGACGGCGGTCCGCGGCATGCCGTTGGTGTTTACGGTCGTGCCGGTGGACGGCGCCCAGGTCGCGATGCGGTTCACCCCGAAATGCGGCTGGAGCGGGAAGAACCGCCCCGAGGGGCGCTGAACGTCGAGCCATCCGGCCACGGCGCGGTCGCGGGCATAGAGGGCGAGCTTGCCGGTCGGCGGCGGCGTGGGCACGGCATCGAGCGCCGGGAGCACGACAGGTTCGGGCATCTCGACCCGGCCGTTGCTGGGATCGATCCGGAGCGCCTCGTAAAAGGCCGAGCCGTCCGGGCTGACCTTGAAGCTGAAATCGTCGCTGCCGAGAAGGCCGATCAGGGCGCGGGCCGAAAAGCCGGTCTTGAAGGCGAATGCAGCGTCGTTCCCGGCTGCGGCCTTGTTGACCGTTGCCTCGATCCCGGCACCTGCGTTGTTCAGGAGCACCGCGGGCGTGTTGACCGAGAGCCGATTGTAGCTGTCGGCCGTCGCCCCGCCGAGGCCCAGAAGCTGCGCGGTCAGGTTCGTGCCGGTGGAGATTCCCGAAAGCAAGAAGACCGCCTTCTTGGTGGGATCGGCATCGTTGATCAGGCTGAAGACCGCATCCGAGATGTCGCTCGGCTCCCTGTCCACGCGAACGGCGTATTGCACAGCTGGCGAGGAACCAGAGGATCGCATCCTCCAGACTGCGGGTCATCTCGGGATGGAAGCTCTCCTTGTATTTCGGCGAAGTCGGCCGCAGACGATCCGGATCATCCCTATGGAGGATGCGGATCATATCGCGCTCCTCAGCATCTGCCTCGGCGCTGTCGCTCCCGAAGACCTCGCGGGCCCCGAAATAGCCAATTGGCCGCTCCAGCGCCGTGATGAAGTCTCGTGGGTAGAGATCGTCCAGATCTTCGTCGTTCCCGTAGGGATAGGGGTTGATGAAGACGTTTGCGAAGGGGGTCGCAGTGTAACCGACATAAGTGACAGCCGGCAGCGCAGCCAGGACTTGCCGTATCTCTGCGTTGATCCGCGTCATGTCGAACTCCCCGCGCGCCGAATTCACCGAGGCCTGATCGCATTCATCGTCAATCAGGAGCACCTTGAGCTCCCGTAGGACCACAGCGGGCGTGCGAGCAATTGTGCGCCGCAATTGCTTGAGCCGACTTCCCTCCTTTTTCATCACGATCAGCTGGGCATGACCTTCCGCTGGCATGACGAAGCCACCGTTCGCGGGCTGGACAAAATCGCCGGCCGGGTCACTCGTGGTATAGAGTTGCCAGAGAGTGCGGTGACGAAGCACATCCTTCTCGAAGCGATCTTGGGTCTGCTTGCGCAGTTTGTTCGTCACGCCGCCCAAGACGATGATCATGTTGTAACCGGCATCGACTGCCTTCGCCATCACGGCAGTCATGTTGGCCGTCTTGCCGGATTGCACATAGCCGACTACCAGCCCACGAGAGGCGAACTTGTCCTTGCTTGGGTTGCCCAGCAACGAGACTACCTCCGTGGAGGCACGGTCCAGCGAGCCGATCGTGTCGGGATTCCAGCCCTTTGTCTTCAGATACTCGTGCAGTGCGGTCCAGTGATGGCTGTTTGCCCCGGGTCCGCGATACCAGTCTTCCGGAGCATCAACGATCGAGTGGCGACGAAGAATCTCCACACCCGGCAGCAGGGCCGGTTAACAGCCTCTCCCGCATAACCCTCGAAAACAACGGAAAAATCCGGCCGTAGCCGGATCGGGAGAACGCTTTCGCGAGGGCAAATGGCGGAGGGGATGGACCTGAGATCCAACCTTCTCTGGGTAGTAAGTGGTTGATTTGCTTATGTTTGCGCGAAGTTCGCTGCGCCAGCCGGTACAGACGCGACTGCAATCCAACAGGAATGAGGGGCGCAAGCACATGCCTCCATCACCACGCTAGATCACTACTCCGCCTTGAACCGAGTAAACTGCGGCCGCGACAGCTTCCTCCGGATCTGGACGAACCCGTCCGCCGCTGCGCCGTGAACCTGGAACACGTTCTTTGCCAGATCGACGCCGATGATGGTAACCTCTCCCATGGATGCCCTCTCCTTCAGCTTGTGCTTCGACACCACGAGTATGGCACATCGCGATGCCGTCAGGGTGAGAGCGGCATCCACCCCATCTCCACCCCATCTCCATCTATACCCCGTATGTAGATCGGCCGATCTGCCCCACAGTCCAGCGTCCGCATCTTCCTCATTTCACGCCATTGGCTGAAAACGACAAAGAACTTGCCTGCCGACAATTCTGTTATTGGCGGCAAGGGAACGTCCTCTTCGGGCATTCGCAGCGCCTCGTCTCTAGCACAACGTTTCGAAACTAAGCCGACTTGGGCTAGGCCGTGTTGGCGCCGACCTCCAGCTCCATCAGTCGCTCGGCGGCAAAGCCGATCATCTTGCGCAGCAGATCAGCATCTGCGCTCTTCTCGACAAGCGTACGCAGGTCCATCATGGGTTTGGTCATCGGGTGTATTCCTTGCTTCAGGTTGGATGTCGCAACCCGACCCTACCGGGAAACCCAATGGCCACCGCCAGCTGCACCACGCCAAAGGACGTCACCCATTTGCGCTTGCGAGAAAGATCTCAAGCTCGCCTCCCACATTCAGCACGTTGCAGTAATTCCCACACCCCTGCCATCTACGCGTTTACCAGGATTTTACCTGGTGAAACGTGGATTCGACGGGTCAGCTGCCGGTGATCTACCGTCCGATTTGATGACGGTTAACAGAAAAGGCCGTCAGCGGAAAGCAGGAGACGCGACATGAACCAGGTCAATCCACCGCTCGCAATGGCTGAAGGCATGACGACGACGCCAGGCTACATGCCGGGCTTCGGGAACGACTTCGAAACCGAGGCGTTGCCGGGCGCTCTGCCGCAAGGGATGAACAGCCCGCAGAAGGTCAATTACGGGCTCTATGGCGAACAGCTGTCCGGCACGGCGTTTACTGCGCCCGCGCACCAGAACGAGCGCACCTGGTGCTACCGCATCCGGCCTTCGGTGAAGCATTCCAGCCGATATGCGAAGATCGACATTCCCTACTGGAAGTCGGCTCCGAATGTTATCGAAGACGTCACCTCGCTCGGCCAGTACCGCTGGGATCCGGTGCCGCACACCGACGAGGCGCTGACCTGGATCACCGGCATGCGCACCATGACCACCGCGGGAGACGTCAACACGCAGGTGGGGATGGCAAGCCATATCTATCTGGTCACTGAGAGCATGACCGACGACTACTTCTTCTCGGCTGACAGCGAACTGCTGGTGGTGCCGCAGGAAGGCCGGCTGCGCTTCGCAACCGAGCTGGGGATCATCGACCTTGAACCCAAGGAGATCGCGATCATCCCGCGCGGTCTGGTCTACCGGGTCGAGTTGCTGGAAGGCCCGGCGCGTGGCTTCGTCTGCGAGAACTACGGCCAAAAGTTCGAACTGCCCGGACGCGGCCCGATCGGTGCCAATTGCATGGCCAACCACCGGGACTTCAAGGCGCCTGTCGCGGCCTTCGAGGATCGCGACGCCGCCTCGACGGTGACGGTGAAGTGGTGTGGGCAGTTCCATCGCTGCGAGATCGATCATTCGCCGCTCGACGTGGTCGCCTGGCACGGCAACTACGCGCCGATGAAGTACGATCTTCGTACCTACTGCCCGGTAGGCGCGATCCTGTTCGACCACCCCGACCCGTCGATCTTCACAGTGCTGACCGCGCCCTCCGGGGTCGAGGGCACCGCGAATATCGACTTCGTGCTGTTCCGAGAGCGCTGGATGGTGATGGAGAACACGTTCCGCCCGCCGTGGTACCACAAGAACGTCATGTCCGAGCTGATGGGCAACATCTATGGCCAGTACGACGCCAAGCCGCAGGGCTTCGTGCCGGGCGGCACGAGCCTGCACAACATGATGCTGCCGCACGGTCCTGACCGCGAAGCCTTCGAAGGCGCGTCGAACGCGGACCTGAAGCCCGAGAAGCTCGACAACACGATGTCGTTCATGTTCGAAACCCGCTTTCCGCAGCACCTGACCGAATTCGCCGGAAAGGAGGCGCCGCTGCAGGAGGACTACATCGACGTGTGGGAGAGCCTGGAGAAGAAGTTCGACGGCACGCCGGGCACCAAATGAGGCTCTTCTCCTACTGGCGCTCCACGACTTCGTACCGCGTCCGGATCGCGCTGAACCTCAAGGGGATTGGCTACCAAACGGTGCCCGTCAACCTTGTCGCCGGCGAGCAAACCGCGCCGGACTACGCGGCGCTGAACCCCGGGCGCGGCGTGCCGACGCTGGTCCTGGACGACTGCACCGTGTTGACCCAGTCGATGGCGATCCTCGACTGGCTGGAAGAGACGCATCCCGACCCCGCGCTTCTGCCTGCCGATCCGGTCGCGCGGGCACGCGACCGGGCGGTTGCGCTCGGTATCGCGACCGACATCCACCCGGTCAACAACATGCGCGTCGTGGCGAAGCTCAAGTCCATGGGCCACGGTCAGGACGAGGCTGTGGCGTGGATGAACGACTGGATGGCGCGCGGATTCACCGCGATTTCCCAGATGATCGGTTCCGACACGCCGTTCTGCTTCGGCGACAAACCGGGGCTCGCCGATGTCTGCCTCGTCCCGCAACTCTACAACGCGCACCGCTGGGGCTGCGATCTCGTGCCATTCGCGCGCCTGACCGAAATCGAGGCCCGGTGCCTCGCCCTGCCAGCGTTCGACGCCGCCCGCCCCGAGAACCAACCTGACGCGACCTGACGGAGGAACCGCCGATGACAGACCTGATCCACTCATGGTTCGATAGCGCCAACGTGCCTGACACCAACTTTCCACTCAACAACCTGCCCTATGGAGTGTTCTCCACGAACGGCGGCGCACACCGCTGTTGCACTGCGATAGGCGACGCAATCCTCGATCTGCACGCTCTGGAGGAAAGCGGAAAACTGGAGTTCGGAGGCGCGCTGAAAGGCGGAAGCTGGAACGCCTTCATGACACGCGGTCCCGGGGATTGGGCGCGGCTGCGCGAGGCCCTGACGGCACTTCTGCGCGAAGGCGCGGCGAACACCGCGGACCTGCAGCCGTATCTCGTGCCGATGTCCGAAGCCCGCCTGCACATGCCCTTCGCGGTCACCGAATACACCGATTTCTACGCCAGCCGGCACCACGCTTTCAACGTCGGCTCGATGTTCCGCGACCCGGAGAACGCGCTGCCGCCGAATTGGCTGCACATCCCCATCGGTTACAACGGCCGCGCCTCTTCGGTCGTGGTCTCTGGCACGCCGGTCACCCGGCCCCACGGCCAGCTCAAGGGGCCGGACGACGCGGCGCCACGCTTTGGCCCCTCACAACGCTTCGACATCGAACTGGAGATGGGGGCCATCGTCGGCCAGCCCTCGTCGGGGCCAATCTCGGTGAGCCAGGCGTTCGACAACATTTTCGGCTACGTGCTGCTCAACGATTGGTCGGCACGTGACATCCAGGCCTGGGAATACCAGCCGCTGGGGCCGTTCCAGTCCAAGGCGACCGCCACCACGATTTCCCCTTGGATCGTCACCGCCGCTGCGCTGGAGCCTTTCCGCGCAGCCCCTTCCGAGCGCGAGAAGCCGCTTCTGCCCTACCTCGCGGAGCCGGGGCCGATGAACTACGACATCGCGCTCGAGGTCGCTCTGACGCCGGAAGGTGGCCACGAGACTGTGCTGTCACGCACCAACTTTCGCGAGATGTATTATTCCGCAGCGCAGCAGTTGGCGCATCACACCAGCTGCGGCTGCCCGATGCGAGTCGGCGACCTGCTTGGCTCCGGTACGATCTCGGGGCCGCAGAAGGACAGTCGCGGTTCGCTTCTGGAGCTGTCCTGGGGCGGCAAGGAGCCATTCGCGATCGACGGCGGCACCCGCGCGTTCATCGAGGACGGCGACACGCTGACGCTGCGCGGCCACGCCCAGGGAGACGGCTACCGCGTCGGTTTCGGCGATTGCATCGGAACCGTCCTGCCGGCCCGAAGTGTGGAAGGGAACGGGTAATGACCGCCGAGATAATGTGGACCCCGTCCGAACGGCGGGTCGCGACGTCCGAGATCGTGCGATTCGGCAGCTACCTTGGCAAGGGGGCCGGTCGCCCCGTCGCGAACGGCGACGATCTGGCGGCGCTCGCGCTTGCCGACCCCGAAGAGTTCTGGAGCGCGCTCTGGGACTTCTACGGCGTCTTGGGCGACAAGGGCGAGGCACCGTTCATGACCGTCGACGACATGATCGGCACCCGGTTCTTTCCCGGCGCCCGGCTGAACTTCGCCGAGAACCTGATGGGCCTCGGCGAAGACCGGGACCCAGGTGCCACGGCGCTGGTATTCCACTGCGAGAACAAGGTGCGGCTGCGCTGGACCTGGGGCGATTTGCAAACCCATGTCTCGCGCCTGCAGCAGGCACTGGCCCATGCTGGCGTCGGGCCCGGCGACCGCGTGGCCGGGTTGTTGCCGAACCGGCCCGAGGCCGTGGCAGCGATGCTGGCCGCAGTCTCGCTTGGCGCGACCTGGTGCTCCGCCTCGCCCGATTTCGGTGCCCGCGCAGTGCTCGACCGGTTCGCGCAGATCGAGCCCAAGGTGCTGTTCGCAACCGACGGCTACTGGTACGCGGGCAAGCGGTTCGAGATCGGGCAGAAGCTGGGTGCCATCGTCCAGCAACTGCCCTCGGTCAACCGGACAGTCGTGATCGACTACCTGGGCACGGCACAGGAAACGGCGGACGACCTGCACAACGGGGTCACCTTCGCCGCCTTCGAGTCCGCAGTCGCCGCCGGGCCGCTGGAATTCAACCGCCTACCGTTCGATCATCCGCTCTTCGTCCTATTTTCTTCAGGTACCACCGGCGCGCCGAAATGCATCGTGCACCGCGCCGGTGGAGTGCTGTTGCAACATCTAAAAGAGCATGCGCTGCACGCCGACGTTCAGCCGGGCAACCGGTTGTTCTTTTTTACCACGCTGGGCTGGATGATGTGGAACTGGCTGGTCTCGGGACTGGCACGCGGCGCGACATTGCTCCTGTTCGACGGCTCGCCGTTCCACCCCGGGCCGGAGGTGCTGTTCGACTATGCTAGCGACGAGAGGATGACCCATTTCGGCACTTCCGCGAAGTACATCGACAGCCTGCGCAAGGCGGAGTTTCGGCCTGATGCGCAACACAACCTTTCGGCCTTGCGAACGATGCTGTCCACCGGATCGCCGCTGCTGGGCGACGGTTTCGACTACGTCTACGACGCGATCAAGGCGGACCTGCACCTCGCCTCGATCTCCGGCGGGACCGACATCGTGTCTTGCTTCGTGACCGGCGATCCCACCGCCCCGGTCCATCGCGGCGAGATCCAGCGGCCCGGTTTCGGTCTCGCGATCGACGTCTGGCGCGACGACGGCACCCCCGCGGATGATGGCGAGAAGGGCGAACTGGTCTGCACGGCACCGTTCCCATCGATGCCGCTGGGCTTCTGGGGCGACGACGACGGCTCGCGCTATTGCAGCGCCTATTTCGAGCGCTTTCCGGGCGTCTGGTGTCAGGGCGACTTCGCCGAGCGACGGGCGACCGGCGGCTTCGTGATCCACGGCCGCTCCGACGCGACGCTGAACCCCGGCGGCGTGCGCATCGGTACGGCGGAGATCTACGCCGAAGTCGAGAAGTTCGCCGAGGTGCGCGAGGCGGTGGTGATCGGCCAGGACACCGGCGACGATGTGCGCGTCGTCCTGTTCGTGACGCTGATCCTAGGGAAGGAACTGACGGAGGCGCTGGTCAAGGAAATCAAGACCGCGATCCGCCAGGGGTCTTCGCCGCGGCACGTGCCGGCGCTGATCCTCGCCGTCGACGATATTCCGCGCACCAAGAGCGGCAAGATCAGCGAACTCGCAGTGAGGGACGTGGTACACGGAAGGAGCGTCAAGAGCACGGATTCGCTGGCCAACCCCGAGGCGCTGGATTGCTTTCGGGACTTGGTCGAGCTTCGCCTCTGACGAAATTGGACCGAAGACCGGGATTGCGGGCGGATGTCCCAGAGGCGCGGCGAATGGCTCAGGCCGGGTCGGCGTAGCGCTGCGCGATCGTCTTCGCTGTCGATCGAAGCCGCCCAAGGTGGTCCTTGGCGACCTCCTCTGTCTTTTTCTTGCTGGCATCCCAAACCAGGTTCACCGCGCCGATCGGTTTTCCCTTCACAAGAACAGGTGAACCGATGGCGGCAGGCAGCGCCCCGTAATCCACCGCACGACCCCAATGCCCTGCTGCGCGAACCGAATAGCCATTGCTTTCAATGGATCTCAGAATATTCGGAAGCCTTGGCAGGGCCGCGACGTCTTCGCGAGTCAGTCTTGTTGCTAATTCGTGTAGCGCTTCAGCCCGATCAGCGGTCGATAAGGCAGCAAAATAGGCCGAGCCCAGAGCAGAAAGAAAGGGCGAAGGGCGATAGCCGACGCTTTCGGAGTAGATTCCATGCTTCTTGAAGACTCGAGTTGTATCGACGATCTCAACCCGGCCCCCGCCAATGGCAGCGGCAAGATCGACCCCCAACCCTGTCTCGTCAGATAGTTTCACGATCGCTTCCTTGCTCACCGAAACGAGGCGATCGGCAAGATCCAGCATGCCTCCGGCATTTGGAAAGCCTGTGCCGAGTTGGTATTGCCCGTCACTGCTTCTGCGCGTCAGCCACCGCTGGTTCTCCAAAGTCGCACAGATGCGCAGAAGCGTCGGCTTCGACAACCCTGTCTGAGCAGAGATGAAAGACAGCGAACTGGGGCCCGAGCCGTGCACGACCTTCAGCACCAGCAGCCCACGTTCTATGGATCGGTTGAGTTTGGTCATGACGTGCGTTTCATCTAGTGTAACGCATTGTCGACAAGGATGAAGCGGATAGTCAAGTATCGTTCCCACGCACCTCGCGCCAACCTGAGATCTGGGCAGGCCGTGGCCAGGTGTGAAAGGGAGAAAGCTCGTGTCGGAAATCAACAGAAATGCGTATTTGGATTACGCCGTAACCGGGCTCTCGGCCATGGTCATCGGTGTCGTCTTCTATGTCTCGCTCTTTGGTGTGTTTTCCGATTCCTATCTTCGTGTGGGAATGCTGCTGGTCGGAGGGTTGCTGATCATCCTGACCGGCCTGGGAAAACCGGACAGTCTGTTGGACCGTGGGTTTCTCGTCGCGGTAGCCATCGCCCTGTCACTCGCTGTTTATCAATATTTCCGCGCGGCCGAGGCGATCGAGACCGGGCTTTATTTTCTGACGTCGACCGACATCTGGATGGGTCTTCTCGGTCTCGTGGCGGTAATCGAACTGACCAGGCGGTCGGTCGGTCTGGTCATGGCGCTGGTGGCAGGAGTCCTGCTCGCCTATGGCGCCTTTGGACATCTGGCTCCCGGTTTCCTCAGACATGCCGGGATCTCCACCGAGGAGTTGATGACCGTGCTGTGGTATTCCTTCGACGGCGTATTCGGCCGCCCGATGGCCACGGTTGTCTCGACCATTCTGATCTTCATCGTCTTCGGCGCGCTTCTTGAACTACTTGCGATCGACCTGGTGCTTGTCCGGCTTGCGCTGGCAGCGACCGGGCGGATGCGCTCGGGTCCAGCAGCCGCGGCGACGGTGGCGAGCGGGTTGTTCGGAACCATCTCGGGCAGCGCTGTAGCCAACGTCGTGGGCACCGGCGTCATCACAATCCCGCTGATCAAGAAGCGTGGATTCTCGCCGCGATTCGCTGCCGCCGTGGAATCGGCGGCGTCCAGCGGCGGCCAGATCACGCCGCCGATCATGGGCGCCGTGGCCTTCATTATGGCCGACGTCACCAGCGTGCCCTACCTGACCATCTGCGCGGCCGCTGCCGTGCCCGCGTTGCTCTATTACGGCGGTCTGTTCGTCGCGATTTCCAGCGCCGCGCGAAACATGGACCTAGTCGAAGAACCACGCCCCAATATCACGTTCAACTGGCGCGAACTGACGCAGATGGGAATCTTCGTGCTCGCTCTAGCCGGTATTGTGGTGACCATGGTGGGCGGCTCCTCGCCTGCCTATGCCGGCTTTGTCGGTGTTGCCCTGGCCGCTGTCCTAGGCTTCGCCATCCGCCCCGACCTGCTGACCGATTGGGCGGCCTGGCTGAAGTTCATTCGTTCTGCGGGCCTGATATCGGCCCAGCTAGTGGTGATCGTTGGCGCCGTCGGGATCGTCATCGGCGTGTTGAACCTGACCGGCGTGGGCTTGCGCTTCGCCACGTTGCTCTCCAGCCTTGCGGACGATCAGTTGATCCTGTCGCTGATCCTGATGGCCGTTGCCTGCCTGTTGCTTGGCATGGGGATGCCGACCGTGCCGGCCTATCTAATCATCGTGCTGGTGATGGGCCCGTCGCTGCAGAAGTTAGGCGTACCGATCGTTCATACCCACATGTTTGTGCTCTATTTCGGCGTCCTGTCGGCGATTACGCCCCCGGTGGCCCTGGCCGCCTTCGCAGCCGCGCCAATTGCTGGCTCTGGCCCGATGTCCACGGCGCTGGAAGCTTCGAGGCTGGCCCTACCGGGGTTCGTGATCCCGTTCGCGTTCATCTACCAGCCTGCGCTTCTTCTCGGGACAGGGTTCGGTTTGGCCGACTCGGCACAGTCCATTCTTTTCGTATTGCTCGCCACGATCCTGATCTCGCGTGCCTGCTATCCGCGTCGCGGCAAGGCTTACATGGTTCCGGTCGGGTTGGGGTTGGCAGCCGCGCTCATCTTCTTCGGACCGATCGTTTCCTGGATCGCTTCGCTCGCCGCCATGGGCCTGATGATATTCGACCGTCTGGATCTGAAGATCAGAAACCAGCCTTCATGAAAGCAAGGAGGAGAACCCAACTATGAACAGCATGAAAATCAACCGCCGCTCCGTACTGGCGGGCACCGCTGCCGTCGCAGCTGTCGGTATGCTGCCACGCGCTGCACTGGCCAAGGAGTTGTTGCGCATGTCGACACTCGGGCCGGGATCCAGCCCGAATCTCGTGATGACGACCTTCGCTAATATCATCAATCGTGACCTGCCCGACTACGAGATCCAGGTGAACGCCACCGGCGCGGCCACCCGTCACGTGCTCGAGGTGGCGATGGGCAAGACCGCGTTCTGCATGTCTTCGCCGGTCCTTCAGTCGCTGCTGGCCAATCAGCGGGCGATGTTCGAAAAGATCGATCAGGCGCCGGAACTCGCCAAGAAGCTGCGTGCCGTGCTCAACTTCCCGATGGGTGTCTACCATATCGCGGTCTATGAAGCATCAGGCATAACAACGCTGGACCAGGCCAAGGGCAAGCGGGTCTTCCTCGGCCCTCCTGGGAGCGCGGCCTACGCCACGATGGAGCAGCTGTTCATGGCGGTGGCCGGTCTGGAAGCCGACACCGATTTTGAAGCGGTGAAACTCGGCTGGGACGCCGCCGCCGCGTCGTTCCAAGACGGCAACCTGGACATCTACTGCAACCCGACCAACGCGCCCAGCCCGGTGCTCACCCAGATCGCCGTGACCAACCCGATCCGCTTCCTGGGCATCCCCCAGGATCAGTTGGAGTCGGAAGCGGTCCAGGCGCTGACGAACCGGCCCGGCTTCGGGTTCAGCACGCTGCCGGTAGGGATCTACGGAGACAATCAGGCGAACGACAGCGACACGACCTCGCTGCGCGTCACCGTCGGCATCGTCACCAACGAGGATGCCGACGAAGAGATGATCTACCAGATGACCAAGACGTTCTACGACGGCGTGGCCGAAATGCGCGAGGGCGCACCCTGGCTAAATGCGATCTCGCCCGAGTCAGCGGTGGCGGACCTCAACATGCCGCTGCACCCGGGTGCACTGCGTGCTCTCGAGGAAATGGGCGTCGAAATCCCCGATGTTGGCCGCATATAACTGAAGCCGGCCGGGGTTTCGGAGCCCCGGCCGCCAATCTGGATGGTGCCTGAGTATGCCCAAGAACGTTCTTTTCATCATGTGCGACCAAATGCGTTGGGATTATCTGTCCTGCACAGGGCACCCGCATCTTCACACGCCGAACATCGACCGGCTCGCCGACCGCGGAGTCCTTTTCGACCGCGCCTACGTCCAGTCGCCGATTTGTGGCCCCTCGCGGATGTCCTTCTACACCGGGCGGTATGTGAGCTCGCACGGCTCCACCTGGAACAACATCCCGCTGAAGATCGGCGAGATGACCCTGGGCGATCACCTGCGCCCCCTCGGTGTTCGCACCGCCCTGTGCGGCAAGACCCACATGACCGCGGACGTCGAAGGTATGCGCCGCCTCGGACTCTCCCCTGACAGCGAGATCGGCGTTCGGGTCGCCGAATGCGGGTTCGAGCCTTACGAGCGCGACGATGGGCTGCACCCGGACGGACCGCGATATCCTCGCAACGCGACCTATGACAGCTATATGAAAGAGCGCGGCTGGCCGGACGAGAACCCCTGGCAAACCGTTGCCAACAGCGCCGAGGATCAGGACGGGAACATCCTGAGCGGCTGGTTTATGGAGAACGCCGACAAGGCCGCCCGCGCCGCCGACGAGGAAAGCGAGACGCCCTATATCACCGGCCGGGCGATGGATTTCATCCGCGAGGCCGGCGACACTTCCTGGTGCCTCCACCTCAGCTACATCAAACCGCACTGGCCCTACATCGTGCCCGCGCCCTACCATGACATGTACGGGCCGGATACCCACCTTGACCCGGTGCGCAGCGAGGCCGAGCGCACCGATCCTCATCCTGTCTATGGCGCCTTCATGGAAGAGCGGGTGTCGCGAGCCTTCACCGACGACTGTGCCCGCACCAGGGTGCTGACCGCGTACATGGGCCTCATCAAGCAGGTTGACGACCAGATTGGCCGGCTGACGACCTTCATCGAGGAACAGGGCCTCACGGACGAGACGATGATCGTCTTCACCTCCGATCACGGCGACTATCTCGGCGATCACTGGATGGGCGAAAAGGAGCTCTTCCACGACGCCTCAGCGCGGATCCCGCTGATCGTGGTCGATCCCCGGAGAAGGGCCGACGCGACCCGCGGGCTGAACTCCGCTGCACTTGTGGAAGCGATCGACGTGGTGCCGACGATCCTGGAGTTCTTCGGCGGAGACCCTGTTCCGCACATTATCGAAGGCAGATCGCTTCTGCCGATCCTGCACGGCGAGGTCGAGGCGGTACGCGATTTCGTGGTGTCCGAATACGACTATTCGATGCGCGACGTGCGCCGCCGACTGGGCGTTGAAATAAAGGACGCCAAGCTCACGATGTTGTTTGACGGGCGCTGGAAGTACATCTTTGCCGAAGGGTTCCGGCCGATGCTCTTCGACCTCGAAAGCGATCCGCAAGAGCTCACCGACTTGGGCGCGGACCCCGCCTATGCGGAGGAGATCGCCCGCCTGAAAGGGCTGTTCTTCGGCTGGACGCGCCGGATTTCGCAGCGCACGACGATATCGGATGCCCAGATCGCGGCGCGCGATGCGCGTCTTGGCGAAGCAAAGGCAGGCATTCTGATCGGATACCGCAACGAGGCCGAACTGAACGAAGTTCTGTGCGAGGCCGGGGTCCGCGCCGGGCAAATCCGAAAGACGTCCTGATCCGATGGCCCAGGCAAGCGCGCTGCTGCAACGACTCTCGCCTGTCCGACCGTGGTTTCGGGACAGGACCTCAGCCTCGTTGAAAGCAGATGCGCTGGCCGGACTGACCAACGCCACGATCGTTTTACCGCAGGGGGTGGCTTTCGCGATTATCGCGGGCCTGCCTCCGGAATACGGGCTTTTCACGGCCATCATCGTGACAATCGTCGCCGCGCTGTGGGGCTCGTCGCGGGTCATGGTCTCGGGGCCGACAACGGCAATTTCCGCCGTGCTTTTCGCATCGCTGAGCGGTCTCGCCGTGCCCGGCAGTGAGACCTATATCGCGCTTGCACTCGTTCTGACTTTCCTGGTCGGGGTTCTGCAACTCGCGGCCGGTCTGGCCGGGCTCGGCAGCCTGATCGCGTTCATCTCGCACTCGGTCATCGTCGGTTTCACCGCCGCGGCCGCGGTCCTTATTGGCGTGTCGCAACTCGGCCCGGCCATCGGGCTTTCGGGCGGCGAGGGCGGCGTTCTCCATCGCCTCGCACAACTGGCCAACGGAGTCGGCGGACTGAACACCGACGCGCTGATTATCGCGGCGGCGACGCTAGCCAGTCTGATTGTCTCGGCACGGATCAGCCGCCATCTGCCCGGCTACATCATCGCGCTGGTGGCAGGGTCGCTCGCGGCCATCCTGCTTGGCGCAGAAGACTCTGGCGTCAAGATGTTCGCGCCGCTCGATGCCGTGCTGCCACGTTTCGGCATGCCGGACTTGCAGATCGGCACCATCGGCACGCTTCTTCCAGCCGCAGCGGCTGTCGCCTGCGTCGGTCTGCTCGAGGCGATCTCAATCGGCAAATCCTTCGCCATCCGGCGCGGCGAGCGCTATGACTCGAACCAGGAAATGGTCGGACAGGGCCTGTCCAACCTCACCGGCAGCCTGTTTCAATGCTACGCCGGATCGGGCTCCTTCACGCGCTCCGGTCTGAACGCGGAAAGCGGGGCAAACTCGCCAATGTCGGCGATATTCGCGGCCGGCTTCTTGGCCGCTCTGCTCGTCCTGCTCGCGCCGTTCGTGCGGTTCGTGCCAGTTCCCTCCATTGCGGCGATCATTCTCTACGTCGTCTGGAGGCTGATCAACATCGCCGAAATTCGTCACATCGTGACAACCAGTAGGTCCGAGACCTTCATTCTCACCGCCACTTTCCTGACCGGCATCCTGTCCGAGCTCGATTTCGCGATCCTCGTTGGCGTGGTGTCTTCGCTGTCGGTCTTCCTCAACAAGAGCGCCCACCCCCTGGTGGCGGTGGGTGCGCCGACCGACGTGAACGGGCGCCGGGTCTTCATGAACGCCGAGGCCTTCAACCTGCCGCAGTGTCCACAAATCCGTTTCGTGCGTATCGAGGGACCGCTGTTCTTCGCATCGATTGAGCACGTGGAAAGCCAGTTCAGACGGATGGAAGAGCACGACGGATTCAAGACCTGCATCCTGAACCTCAAAGGGGTCGGCAGGATCGATCTGGCCGGAGCCGACTTCATCCTTTCGGAGGCGCGGCGCGCCCGGGTACATGGCAACGACCTGCACCTGATCGCCGCAAATCCCAGCGTCTTGGGCGTTCTGAAACGCCTTCATTGTCTCGACGTCCTGGGGCCGGGGAACGTGCATCCCCACAAGTCGGATGCAATCCGACCTGCGGTTGACCGGGTTTCGGAGCCGATCTGCAAATCCTGCGAAATCCGATGTTTCATCGAATGCAGTTCCAAGCCGGGAGCCTGACTGGCCGTAGGTTGAGGCGGCGTCTTCATTTGAGGGATTCTCAAATCGGGTAAGTTCTGATTCAAGATCGAAAACGGAGGCGATCTTGAGCAGACGAACCCTGACTGACGCGCAATGGGCGCGGATTGAACCGCTTGTTCCGGGCAGGCAAGGCGACCGTGGGCGCACGGCGACGGACAACAGGCTTTTCCTTGACGCGATCCTTTGGCTGGCTCGAACGGCCTCGCCCTGGCGGGATTTGCCGCCGGAACTTGGCAATTGGCGGACTGTGCATTGCCGGTTCCGGCGCTGGACACTTTCGGGCGTTTGGGAGAGTCTTTTCAAGAAGTTGAGCACAGATCCCGACTTCGAATACGTTCTCGTGGATGCAACCATTTGCAAGGTTCACGCAGACGCAACCTCTCAAAAGGGGGGCTTGAAGCTCGCGGGATCGGGCGATCCAAAGGCGGGTTGACGACGAAGATACACGCCGCTGTCGATGCGCTTGGCCTGCCCATCCGCTTCACAATCACGCCCGGCCAATGGGGCGATTGCCCGCAGGCCCGCGGCCTGATCGAAGGGCTGAATGGCGTCGGGCACGTCATGGCGGACGCGGCTTATGATGCCGACCACCTGCGACAGTTCATCGCAAATGATCTCGGCGCAACTGCAAAAATCAAGCAGAACCCGACACGGACTACCCGGCAACCCATCGATTGGATACTCTACAAAGAGCCCCACCTTGTTGAGTGTTTCTTCAACAGGATCAAACGCTTCCGCAGGATCGCCCTCCGGTGCGAAAAGACCGTCTCGTCCTTTCGTGCGTTCGTTTCACTCGCTTGCGCCATGGCATGGCTCGCCTAAATGAAGACGCCGCCGAGGCCTTCTTGCGTGAAAGAATCGGGTCCACCGCAACGACTCAGCGCCGAACCGTTCCCAGTACGAATTCCTTCGCTGCCCGCATGAGTGACGCTTTCACCACCGCGTCCCGGTGTTGGTCCTATAGGCAACCCCGCCAGGGAACTTCTGTGAGAGCGCGCGATGAGAAACTGAGAGGTCCCAGTTGGGCTAATTTCGTTGAAAAGGACGTCCTATTAAATTGCTGTGAATTGAAAGTGAGCATTGAAGAGGGGCTGCCTCTCATGCCGGCTCGGTTCTGCTCTGCATCGGGACGAGGCTTGCGAGTTTTCTGAGATTCTGGGCAGTGGCGGCGAGGAGGAATTCATCACCTGCGCCGCAGGGCTTCGCAGTCTCAGCCTGTCGAGTCCCAGAATACGCGTCAGGTTGGCGAACAGCATTTCGACATTCTTTCTCAACTTGCAGGAAATCTTGTAGTCGTCGGTCTCGGCGATATCACGGGCCATCTGAGTGGCGCCTTCATCCTCTGAGCGAAGGACCCTACGCGGCACGCCAACGGGATACCATCGATCCTTCACCTCGCATGGCTCGCAGTCTGCCTTGGCGGCGCCGTACTTGCTGATGTGTCTTTCCGCTCGTTTCTCGCGCTCGCCGGACCGCAGAAGCGCAAGCACAAACAGCACCACGGCGAGGATGATGGCCCCGTAGCGCAGCGCTGCCCGCACCCACGGGCTGGCCGCGATCCCGGTGAGGAGCCCGCCGATCATCGCCGCCCCCGCTTCCAGTCGTCGAGACGGGCGTAGATCGTGACCGCAATCCCGCCGAGCGCGACGGCGATGAACACCCAGCGAAGCGTTTCGAGATGCGGCACCAGCGGCAGGATGGCGGTCTGGGTCTCGGCGAGGACGCTCTGCGCCACCTCGACACCCGCTGCACCCAGCGTGGCCACGCCTGCCGCGCCACCACCCTTCATGGTGCGGCTTTGCGCCAAAACCTCGCGCGCGGGAGACGTCTCGGCTGCAAATGCTGTCGCCCGGATTGGGAAGCGCTCGCCCCACTGGCGAGCGGGCCCGAGATCGACATGGATGAATCCCGAGCGCGGATAGAAGCCGAAGCCGAGGAACCCGACCTCCCGTGCCGCCGCCTCGAATGCCGCAGGGTCTTGATTCCCCATGGCGATGTCGAAGGCGGCGCCGTCGAGGTGCTTCGACCGAGTGGCGCCGCCCACGGCGCGGTTGTGCTCGGGGCTGCGATAGGCGGAGCGGACGATCAGCGGCTTGCCGAGCCGGTCGCGCAGCGCCTGCAGCTTGTCGAGCGCGGGCTCATTGACCAGCAGCTTTCCAGTGCCGCGGCAGGCGATTTCGGCGGGCGAGAAGTTTGGCCAGCGCCAACTGCCATCCGGCACATCTTGCCACTGGTCGTAAAACGTTGTGGTCATGGGGGTCTCCAGAAACGAAAACCCGCCTCGAGGGCGGGTGATTGTGGCTGATGAAAGGGGATGGGGCGCGGCTACGGGCTGCCGCCGAAGATCTTGAGCTTGATCGCGATGCCCGCGAGCAGCGCCAGCATCACGCCGGTGGTGATCATGCGCACGGCGGTTTGCATCGCGGTGCGACGCACCAGTCGGATACAATCGAGCAAGGAGCGCAGGTCACGGATATCGAGCGCTGCCTCGTGCCCGTCCAGGCCGACGTCCGCGAGAGCCCGCTTTGCGCCTTCCTCGGCGGCGCGCGCGAGCGTTGCCTCGAACTCCTGCCCTGACAAATCATACGGTTTGCTCACATTTCGATCAGGCTGCATGACGTGGCTCGCTTGTCAGGTCTGGTCGGCACGGGCGCTCGCGGTGATCTCGATGGCCTTTCGCCGCCCGATTTCCTTGACGCCCGTGATGTTGTAATCGCGCCCCTCGCAGATGACGCGATCGAGCGGGCTGATGTCGGCGGCGAAGCTGGACCAGCGCAGGCGCAGGCGGGAGGTCACGGTCGCCTGCACCTGGGCCGCCTGCCACTTCTCGCTGTCGCTGACATGGGTGAGCTGGACCCAGACCGGATCGCCATGATCCTGCCAGCGATAGACGGTGCTATAGCCGTCGTCATATTCTTCATACCGGCGAAACTGCGCCCGGCGATCACACCTTCCGGCCGTCATGGCTCAAACCCGCTGCAGCCGCGACGGCGCAATCAGCGCATCCACGGCCATGGACAACGGGGCGCCTGCCGCACCGATAGTGACCGCCTCGCGGTTGTCATACCAGTGGGCGATGAGCAGCAGCATCGCCTGTCGCAGCGTGGCAGGCACATCCTGCGGCGCACCATAGCCCGCGGTGAAGGAAATCACCGCAGACCGCCCCCAGCCCTGCAGCGGGATCAGGACGGGACGCTGCCCGCACATCTCGCGCCGGTAGGGCACGTCCTCAGCGTCACCATCCGCAAATTTCGCCTCATCAATTACCGTGTCCGGAAACGGCAGCAAGATAGGCCCCGTCAGCGCATCAACTTCCATTTTCCAGCTTTGGGTGACCAGACAGCGCCCAAGCAGACCCGCTGACCCATCAAGGAGCGATGTGGCCGCATCGATATAGTGCTGGATCAGCACATCCTCTTCATTGTGATCGACGCGGATTTGCGCCTTTGCCTCACTCAGCGTGATCGGGGCCTCCGCTGGGGCTGTGGTGCGAACAAGGATGGTCATCAGCAACCTCCGCAAAAGAACGCGGGCGACCATCGCCGCCCACGCGTCAGCATCAAGCCTGTGCGGCCTGCGGGTTGATCTGGCCGCGACCCCGGATCACGACACCTGCAATCGGCGTGCCCGTTCCATGGGTGCCTGAGAATGCGGCCAGCAGCTTCAGGTAGCGTTTGCCGCTGACATAGCCGAAGCGATAAACGCCGGCCGTTGCATGCGCCGCCACCAGTGCCTTGATGACACCGCCGGTGCCGATCTGATCGACACCGAGCACATCGCCCTTCGTGACGGGCTCATAGGTCACATCGTCGTTTGAATGCGTCAGCTTGAACTCGATCTTGTTGCTGCCCGAGAACGTGATGCCACCCGCCCCGATGGCGAGCACGATTTCAGCACCGTCATAGCCGCGCAGGTCGATCGCTGTTGGCGTGCTGTCTGCGGTTAACGTCGCCGCGTCGATGGCCGAGGCCAACGAGAGATCAGAATGCATGTCCTTCATTGGAGTGTCCTTTCAGGAATGGAGGGAGGGTGCGGGCGAGTGGATCCCCGCCCGCCAAGACTTAGGACGCTGCGATCTTCAGCAGCTTGATCGCCTCAAAGTTCTGCACGCCGCCGCCAACGCGCTTGGTGGTGTAGAAATGCACGTAAGGCTTGTTGGTATAGGGATCGCGCAGAACCCGGACGCCGAAACGATCGACGATCAGATAGCCACGGCGGAAGTCGCCGAAGGCCACCGGGAACGTCCCTGCCGCCACATCCGGCATGTTGTCGTCGTCGGTGATCGGATAGCCCAGCAGCGTCGCGGGCTGGCCCGCCTGCACCGGGGGCTGCCACAGATAGAGCTCCTCGGTCTTCGACTTCAGCTTGCGCACCGTCGCCTGCAGCGACTTGTTCATGAGGAAACGGGCGTTTTGCCGATACCCCTGCTTGATCGAGTAAATTAGATCGATCAACGCATCGACGCCGTTATGGGTGTTGTCAGTCAGGGCCGCGGCCACGCCGGAGGCGGTATAGCCGATCTTGCCCCAGGAGTGGGACGCGTTGGCCACCGTGTCATAGGACAAGAGACCGCGGGGCTGGTTGACCCCGTCACCGCTGATGAAGGCCGCACCCTCGGCTTCGGCAAAAGCAGTCGAGACCTCCTCAGCCAGCCAGGCCGCGATATCGACCCTGGCATCATCGAGCAATGTCTGGGTCGCCGCCGGATTGGCATAGATCTCCATGGCGGGAAACGACAGCTCCGCCAGCGTCGGGGTTGCGGTTTCCGGGCGCGCCTGGCGATCCCCGACCCAGCCTGCTCCGGCACCGCCCTGGTTCACCAGTTTCTTGTAACTGGCCGCCGAGACCGACATGACGCTGGCAATGGAGCGCATGGCCGAGACCGATCCCAGCACCCGATCGATGGTCTGCTCCATCTGATCAGGCACGACATAGCCACCGTCGGGGTCGCTGTCGGTGCGCAGCGCGGCCTTCATCTCAAGCTCGCGCAAGCCCTCCTCGGTGCCACGCCGGAAGAACTGGTTGAAGGCGCGGGCATGGTCGCGCGCCTCGGTCGAGACCGCCGGGCCGTCACCAGCGCCGCCGAGCCTGGCCGCCGCCAGCTGGGCATTGGTGTCATCCAGCGCCGTCTGCAGCTTGCCGATCTCGGCATTGATGCGCTCGACCTTCTCGGCCTGCACAACGTCGGCAAACTTGGCGTTGATCCCTTTCAGCTCTTCCTGATGCTCGGTTTTGAACGCGGCAAAAGCCTTGTTCAATTCGGTGACGATGGCGTTCGCATCGCTGGTCTCTGCGCGCACGCGCACGGCCCCGCGGATGCGGGGTTTGGTCATGTCGGTCATGACAGCCTCCTAGGCTTGAAGTGTGTCGAGAAGCTGCCGCAGGGCAGCAGGGTCAAAGCCAGCGTCATGCGTGGCAGGTTCGGCAGCGTTGCGCGTGCCGGTAATCTGTTTCAGCATCGCGCGCCGCTCGCTGCGGGGGATGCCTTGCTGCGCCAGAGCCGCATCTATGCGGCGTTTGGCTTGAATGTCGGGACGGGACTGCGCAGCAGCGTGGGACGCGTATGTGGAAGCGTCGGCCCCGCCCGCGATGGTATCCGCTATACCGGCGGCCACCGCCTCCTCAGCCGTCAGAAACGTCTCGGCATCCAGCAGCGCGGCAATCTCAGATCGCGCCATGCCACTGCGCGCCGCGTAAATATCCGCCAACGCGTCATCAAAGCTCTCAAACAACGTTGCGGCCTCGGTCATGTCATGGCGATTGCCGATCACCACGCCCCACGCATTGTGCAGCATTAAAAAGCTGCTCGGCGCCATCCGGATGTTGTCTCCGGCCATGGCAATGATCGAGGCCGCCGAGGCGGCAATGCCCAGTACCTCGATGCTCACCTCGGCCGGATGCGCGCGCAGCAGGTTGTAAATGGCGATGCCTTCAAACATGTCCCCACCCGGCGAGTTGATTTGCACGGTAACATCGCGATTGCCGATCGCGCGCAGCGCCGCCGCGATCCGTTTCGCCCCCACGCCACCGCCCATGCCGTCGTCGCCGATGATATCGAGCATCGTGATCGTATTGTTGTCGCTGGCCGTCGCTGCGCTCGGCAGGTCGGCCCATTTCGCCAGCGCATCGGACGGCGTATCAAACTGATAGGCCGCAGGCCGTTGAAAGTCCGGCCCAGCCGGAAGATCACGCAGGCTCATCGGTATCCCTTTCGGTTGTTTGCGAGGGTCCGGGCGTTGGCGCCGAGGGCCCGTCCTCCGGGCCTTCGGAATCCGCGGTCATGTTCGGCGGCGGATAGTAAACATCCCCACCATCGCGCGGGTTCTGGTCTTCCAGCGCCCGGATTTCATTGGGGCTGTAGACCCCCCATTGCAGGCCTTTGACATAGGCCTCCCAGCGGGCCTTGATGTCGCCTTTGACCAGGGCCGCGCGGTTGAACCGGGCATAGAGCTTATCGTCAGCACCGATCAGGTCACGATCAATCGCCTCCTCCCACATCGTCAGGTGATCCTCGAGCGTATAGGCGACAAAGCCGATGGATTGCTGCTCGATGCCAGTGCCCCAGCTGGTGGACTTCTCGGTGTCGCCGATCATATGCGGCGGCACCCCGAAGAACATGGCGATGTCGGTGCGGCTGAACTTGCGGCTCTCAATCCATTGCGCGTCCTCCGCCGTCATGGCGATGCGATCATATTCCATGCCTTCTTCGAGGATCAGGTTCTTGCCGTCCTGCTCGCCGCCGGCGCGGAATGCGTCCAAACCGGCCTTGAGATTGGCCACCGCTTCGGGGCCGAGCTTTTGTGGGTGTTTTAGCACCCCGCTGACGCGTGCCCCATTGCGGAACGTCGTGGCGCCGTGATCCTCCATCGCCAGCGCCAGACCGATCGTCTCGCGGGCATAGGCGATGGCCGAGACCCCGCGCACGCCGTCCAGCGTCAACCCGACCAGATGGAGTACCTCCTGCTGCGCCAGTCGCACCCGGTGTCCGTCCGTCCGCGTGTAAAGAAAGCTCAGCATCAAATCGTCTGACTGCGTGACCTCTACCCGGTCCGGATGCAGAGGGATCAGTTCCTGAACCTGGTCTCTTGAGCGCACGATCATGGCATAGGCATTGCCGCGCAAGAGCAGATGCGCCTGCAGCATCCGGCGGAACTGCGATGGCGTCTGCCAGCGATTGGGCCTTCGCCGCAGCAGCTGCCAGATCGGGGCATCCGAGGCATCCTCGCGGGTCCGGGCATCGATCCGGCGCTTGATATGCAAGGGCAGCGTTGCCACCGCGCCGGAAATGATGCGCACGCAGGCATAGACTGCCGCCACCCGCATGGCGCTGTCCGGCGTCACCGCCATGCCGGAGCCGCTGGCTGCGCCGGCCCGGAGCGCCGCATCCAGTTCGGCGGCAGAGGTGATGACCAGCCCGCCGCCGGCTTCATGGATGGCAGCGCGTGGCGACGGGGCGTGCGGAGGTGAGGCCGCAGGCGGGGCGCCTGCAAACCAGCGGGACCAGAAGGACATGGGCATTCTTTCCGTAAGACGGGTAGCCTACAGCACCAGGATGCTGCGGCTGTCATAGACCGAGCGGCCGGCATTGACGTCGCGCAGGAGCGCCCGGCCGAGGGCGTTGCAGATCGCGACAATGCCGTCGATGCGCTCCGAGGAGCGTTCCTTGTCCGGCTTGATATTGCCGGCCGGATCATGGCGCACGGCGACATTCGAGGCATTCCAGCGCAGCACCGGATGGCCGCCATGCCACAAGAGCCGCGACACCGAGAGCCGCTCAAGTTCCGCGGTCGGCGCCGCCATGCTCAGAAACCCCTGACCGAACTGCACCAGGTTGATCCCCTCATCCTGCAGATGCTGGACGATCTCTCCGGCGAAGGTGCGGTCGTAAGAGAGCTCGCGCAGATCGTAGCGCCCCGCGAGTGCGATGATCTCGGCCTCGATAAAGGCGAAATCGGTGGCATTGCCGGGGGTGGCGGAGAGGAGCCCCTGGTTGCGCCAGGTATCGTAGGGCACTCGATCGCGCTTACCCCGGCGCAGAATATCTTCCTCAGGCACCCAGAAGCGGGGCAGCACGATCCATTTCTCGGCCAGATCACCGAGCGCGGGGTCCCCCGTCGGTGGGAACAGCAGCATGAAGGCCGAGAGGTCGTTGACCCGGGCGAGATCGAGCCCGCCATAGCATTCGCGGCCCAGCAGCTTCTGCTCCAGATCATCCAGCCCGGCGCGGATATCTCGCCAATCAGCCCCGTCACCCGGCCCGCCCTCGGCCCAGACGCCCATGTCGAGCCAGCGGGTGACCTGTTCGGTCCATTCATTCAGCCGCAGCCGCCGGATCGCGTTCTGCTGCGCCGGCATCTCGCGGGCCTCGTCGATCTGGCGCTTCAAATCCTCCATTTTCACCGTCACGCCGAGGCTGGGATTAGCCTTCACCCAGACATCCGCGTCGGTCCAATCATCGCCCTCGTCGATGGTGGCGATATAGGCAAACCAGCTGGCGGCCGTCTCATGCGGCACCGTGCCCTCCAGCGCCTTGACCGAGAACTCATGATGCTGGCGGCAGACTGAGTGGCGGTCATACCCGGCCGTGGTGATTTCGACGATCAGCGGCTGGCGGCGGGCGCCGGTGGCGGTGTTGAGCTTCTGGATGATCTCCGGCCCGGGATGCTCATGCACCTCGTCCACAGCCGCCAAATGCACGTTGAGCCCGTCCATCTTGCTGGCATCCGCCGAGAGCGGCCGGAACCAAGACGCGGTCGGCAGCACCGCGAGGTTATTCACCGTCTTTGTGACCCGGCTTGAGAGCGCCGGGCTAGCCGCAACCATGCGCTCGGCCTCGCCAAACACGATCCGCGCCTGATCGCGGGTGGTGGCGGCCGCATAGACATGGGCGCCCGGCTCCCCATCGGCAATCAGCGCATAGAGCGCGATCCCCGCCAGCAGCGCCGATTTGCCGTTCTTGCGCGCAACCTCGACGTAAGCGGTGCGGAACCGGCGCAGCCCATCGGCGCGTTTCCAGCCGAACACCGCGCCGACGACGAAGGCTTGCCACGGCTGCAGCACGAAGGGCTGCCCGGCCCACTCTCCGGTCGAGTGCCGCAGATGGGTGAAGAACTCGATCGCGTGCAGCGCCGCCGTGCGGTCCCAGGAGAGGCCGCGGCTCTTGCCGGTCTTCAGGTCCTCCAGGTGCCGCGCGCAGGCGAGCTTCACCAGCCGGCCAGCGACAACCCTGCCGCCCGTGACTGCCCGGGCGTAAGCCGTCACCGGACAGGCCGGAGCCTTCCGGCTGTGCCTCGATTTACGCGTTGCTGCCACGGTTCAGGTAATCCTCGAATGGATCGCGGGTGTCGGAGGGCTCGGCCATGCGCACCCGGGTGCGGCTGGAGGGTGTCAGCCCGAACTCGCTCTCGATCTGGCCCATCTGCGCGAGGCATTTGTTCGCCACGGCGAGGAACGGGTTCTGGATGATATTGCCGCCCACGGTCTTCACCACCGGGCCACGGCGCTTGACCTCGGCCTCTGCCTCGAGCCAGCGACGCCAGATCACCACGTAGCGGGCCAGCGCGCCCACATCGAGTTCGGTCATCACCCCGTGCCGGGCCAGCAGTTCAGCCATCTCGGTGAACTTCGCCGCTGTCGCCTCGTCGAGGTGGTCGGGCGGCGGCGGCGTGGCCACCACCGGCTTCGGCTCGTCGGGGTTCATCCGATGCGGCCGTGCGGTGCCTTTCACCAGCTTCAACTGCGTCGGCAAGGGTTTGCGACCGGGCATGGCAGGTTCTTCCGCATCTTCTCCAATGCAACGGGCACGAAGAATACGAAACTCGACGTCGACCCCTCGCAAATCGCACGAGCGGACCCCATATGCAGTCAGCAACACTTGATTTCGAATCTGCTCCTTTTCCGGCTCAGCTCTCGATCGTCAGCTTTGCCGGGTCGTTGCGTTGTGCGAACGACATACAGACAAGGAGTATCACGATGGCCAATGGCACCGTGAAATGGTTCAATTCCGCCAAGGGTTTCGGCTTCATCCAGCCAGAGAGCGGCTCGAAGGACATCTTCGTCCACATCTCTGCGGTCGAGCGGGCTGGCATCCACCAGCTGAATGACGGTCAGGCCGTTTCATTCGATCTGGAGCGCGACCGTAACGGTCGGGACTCGGCAACGAATCTCGTTCTCGCCTGAGCGAAACATCCATCATGAAGGCTGGGCGGCGGCTTGGCGCGCCTTCCTTCACCCAGCACCGGGTGCATAGCGTTCCCCGGTGCCGAACTTCCTGAAAGAACTGACTTTGATAGAAATCCACTGGGGCAAACCTTTGTCCTTTGTCGTTTCGTCTGCGGGCGAGATACAGAACTTCTCCACAGCCGAACAGGTCCGCTACTGGTTGCGAAAGAAATGGCCCGTCACCGACCAGGCGCGTGATCGTGCGCTTCACCAGGTGGAAGCTGCCATGGACTGCATGGCATCGGTCGCGACTGCGCGCCGCGCCTTCATCGTGGCGGCCAGATCGGCCGGCTTCGTATCGCGGCACCTCGCAAGTCAACCAGAGCACCGCGTCAACGCGTGATACACGACAATGACCACCGGACCGGCGGGACGGTCCTTGCGCGGCGCCGACAATGATACGACCGCGGTGAAGCAACCCCGCTCGCGAAAGGAAAGCCGATGCCCAACTCCGAGGACCGAACCGACGCAGATCTCGCATTTCTGATCCTGCAGAACTGCCACGACCTTGGGGTTGGCGACGGCCCTGCACAGGCGATGGTTGAGCGGGTGCTGAAAAACCGCCGAATGGCGCGGGCACCGAAGACCGCAGTCGAGTGACCGCGCGGTGTTTCATTGTGCACGCCGCATCCGGATCGCCTCGAACACCCTCCGCAAGGCGAAGGGACGGGCAATCGACATGACCGTGAATGCGGCGCCGATCTTCAGGTTCTGCGCCAGCGTGGTGTGCAGGCCGAAGATGGGAAAGATCAGGATCTGCGTGACAACCGCGACGCCGTAGCCGACGATCACGTTGGCGACGGACTCGGCCAGCGACATGAGACGGGATTGTTTCATGCCGCCTTGCTCCGGCTGCGCCGCTTGCGGGCGGAGGCATCACCGTCAGCGTCGCCATCCGCCTCCGCATCCGTGCCTGCGTGTTCACCAAGCCGCTCGGCCTTCACCTCGGTGAAGGTCCGTCCGTCGCCGTCGAGGATCACATCGCGGCCGGTCTCGGCCTGCCACCGTTCGACGGCGACATCGACATAGGCCGGGCTGATCTCCATCGCGAAGACGCGCCGACCGTTGACCTCGCCGGCCATGATCTGCGACCCGGAGCCGCAGAAGGGCTCATAGCAGAGCCCGCCGCGCGCGACGTGCTGGCGCATCGGGATGCCGAACGCGTCGAGCGGCTTCGGCGTGGGATGGTCTGGCCGGTCGTCTCTCGCGAAACTCGGCATCTCCCAGGTCGAGGGCAGCGTCTGATCGGCCACTTTCGGCGGGCGGTTCGGACGCCGCCAACCCATGAGGCAGGGTTCGTGCTTCCAGAGGTAATGCGACCGGGTCAGAACGCCCCGGTCCTTCACCCAGATGATCTGCTGGTGGACGAAGGCGCCGGCCTTTTCCCAGCAGGCTTCCAGCATCGCCTGACGGCGCGAGGCGTGCCAGCAATACCAGGCGGCATTCTCGGTGATCGCCTCGGCCAACGCGGCGGCGATGAAGCCGTCGTAGAGTTCGGCCCCCTGTGAGCTGTCGTCC
Organism: uncultured Paracoccus sp.; assembly: GCF_937873615.1. Lineage (GTDB taxonomy): Bacteria > Pseudomonadota > Alphaproteobacteria > Rhodobacterales > Rhodobacteraceae > Paracoccus. The sequence continues at coordinate 2,242 of NZ_CALMYP010000027.1, read as the reverse complement.
CAGGTGGTGCCGTAGGAGGTCGACCAGTCCTTGTTGCGGGTCGGATGGTTCGAGCCGTCGTAATCCACCAGATAGGGTGGATCGGTGGCAAACAGCACGGCCCGCTCGCCATTCATCAGCCGGCGGACATCGTCGTGGGATGTGCTGTCCCCGCAGAGCAGCCGGTGCTCGCCGAGGATCCAGAGATCACCGGTCCGCGAGGCCGGGTTGCGCGGCGGCTCGGGGATGATCACCGGTGGGGTGGACGAACTGTCCTCATCGACGGCGCCAGCCAGCAGCCGGTCCAGTTCCCCATCCTCGAAGCCCATGATGCCGAGATCGAAACCCGCCTCCTTCAGATCGCCGAGTTCCAGCGCCAGCAGGCTTTCGTCCCATCCCGCATTCAACGCGATGCGGTTGTCGGCCAGCACCAGCGCCCGGCGCTGGCTGTCGCTGAGGCCGGTCAAGGTGATCGCGGGCACCGTCGGCAGGCCCAGAAGCCGGGCCGCCAGCACCCGGCCATGGCCAGCGATCAGTGTTCCGTCCTCGGCAATCAGCACCGGGTTCACGAAGCCGAACTCGCGGATCGAGCCGGCGATCTCGGCGACCTGTGCGTCCGAATGCGTGCGGGCGTTGCGGGCATAAGGCACAAGGCCGTCGAGGCCGCGGTATTCGACGGCCAGCTGGCGATCGGTCACGATGTGGCTTCCTTCTGATTTGCCCTGCACCCCCCCCCTCGCCATTTTGGCCGCGGATGCAGAAAGCTTGGCGCGCGGTCCTGACGTCGAACCGCCCGGAGATTTGACCTCCCCCCGGGTCAGCCGGAGGACTCGCGCCCGGTCCGCCGATTGCCGAAGCCGCCATCCTCGGCGGCTGTCTTGCGGCTGTGACAGGACGCACAGAGCGGCTGCCAGCCGTCCTGGTCCCAGAACCGCTCGGGATCGCCCCGATGCGGGACGACATGGTCCACGGTGTTGGCCGCGGTCAGTCGGTCTCGGCGCTGGCACTCGGCGCAGAGCGGGTGGCGGGCCAGAAACAGCCGCCGTTCCGCGAGCCACCGGGCCGAGCGATAGAGCGCACGGATCACCGGATCACGTCGGCGGTCGATGTCGCGGTCCCGTTCGCGCTTGTCGCGGCGCCCCACCGGGCGATGGATGGGCGGGCGCTGCGGCATGGTGCCTCGCGAGGTATTGCCGGATTGGGGAAAGGAGGACCGGGTGGCGCTCATGGGCGCTCTTCTCCCGATCATGCCCTACTTGTAGCATGGACCTGTTGCAGGTGTCGAACACAAAAGTGTTGCAACACTTTGGACTCACTTGGCATTCAGCCGCGCCGCGATCTTGGTCAGCGCCAGCTGCCAGCGCCGCCACGCCGTGGTCCGGTCGCAGCCCATCTCCCCGGAGATGACCTTCCATGGCACCCGCGCCGCCCGCGACCAGATCAGCTTGCGTTCGGCCTCGTTGATCCACAGCGCCCAGTCGAAGGTCCGTTCCAGCGCCGAGATCGCCTGCGCCGAGGGCACCACCCGCATCGGCTCCGGCTCCATCGCCGCGATCTCGCGGGCGCTGCGCAGGATCTGCGGCCAGTGGCTGCCGTGACCGCGCGGGGCAGCGGAGGGGAGCCTGCGCAGGGTCCGGAACGCCTCCTCGAAGTGATCGGCAACATCGTCGGCAGTCCAGTTGCGCTCAACCATCGCCGTGCCCTCCCTCACAAGCGCAGGGGCCGTAGAGCTTGCGTCCCAGTTGCGCGATCATCTCCCGCTCCGGCCAGGTCAGCCGCGGGTCGTCCACGCTGACCGCCAGCAGACCCATCTCCTGCCAGCCATCACGCTTGACCTCATCGGGGCTGCGCCGCGTGCCGCCGTAGCCGGGGGGCGTGTAACGCATCGTCGTCAGTTTCATTCGGGCCATCGTCATCTCCTGTCGTTCTGGCCGCAGTGGTCGGGTGAGGCAGAGACGAAAGAGAACGGCGGACCGCGGGCACGGACGTCACGGATGGGGGGCTCGGCCCCGAGGCCGGCCCTCCCATACGTAGTATGGGGGGTCCCGTTGTTCGTCCTCAAAAGCAAGTAAGTCTCTGTAGTAAAACGGGAAAATAGGACGAACAGAGGTCGAACAAGAGGACGAACATGTTCGTCCTCGTCCTGTAGTAAGTCATTGATTTTGTTTGATTGAGGACGAACAACGGAGGAGGACGAACATGATTGTCCGTAAGCGGCGGTCACGCCCCATTGATTTTGCCCTTGCGCGGTGTCGCGGTGGGA
>NZ_CALMYP010000026.1 GCF_937873615.1 uncultured Paracoccus sp. | reverse complement strand
TGCCGTTGCCGATGCCGCGCGCGGTGATCTGCTCGCCCAGCCACATCAGGAACATGGTGCCGCCGACCAGCGTGATCACCACCGAGCCCTGGAAGAACAGGCCCGGATCATGGGCGAGACCGCCAGCCTCCAGCGATTTCGCGAGGCCATATGCCTGGAACAGCGCCAGTGCCACGGTGGCATAGCGGGTATACTGGTTGATCTTCTTGCGGCCCTGCTCGCCCTCTTTCTTCAGCTGCTCCAGCGCCGGCACCATCGAGGCCAGAAGCTGGACGATGATCGAGGCCGAGATATAGGGCATGATGCCAAGCGCGAAGACGCCCATGCGGCCAAGCGCACCGCCGGTGAACATCGACAGGATGCCGCCGATGCCGGATTGCGCCTGCTCCATGAAGTTGCGCAGCGCGGCACCGTCGATGCCGGGGACCGGGATATAGGTGCCGAGGCGATAGATGATCAGCAACCCAAGGGTGAACCAGATTCGCTGACGAAGTTCCGTGGCCTTGCCAAGCGCCCCCCAGGAGAGGTTTGCGGCCATCTGTTCTGCGGCTGACGCCATATTTGCCCCCAATTCGCGGGTCGTATCGTGACAGCGCCGCCGGATCCGGTAGAGATCCCGCGGCGCTTAGGAAACTCGGTGCTTTATGTAAGGGGACGAAGGCCCCCTCACAAGCACAATCACTCGGCGGCGGCGTCTTCGCGGACGGGCGCGGTCAGGGTGATCTTGCCACCGGCCTTCTCGATCGCCGCCACGGCGGATTTCGAGGCACCGGCCACGGTCAGGTCCAGCTTCGCCTTCAGCTCGCCCTTGCCGAGGACGCGCACACCGTCCAGCTTGCGGCGGATGACGCCGGCTTCCAGCAGCGCGTCTTCCGAGACGGCTTTCTTGGCGTCCAGCTTGCCGGCGTCGATGAAGGCCTGGATCTGGCCAAGGTTGACGACGGCGAATTTCTTGGTGTTCGGCGCGGTGAAGCCACGCTTCGGCAGGCGCCGGTACAGCGGCATCTGGCCGCCTTCGTAACCGTTCAGTGCCACGCCCGAACGCGAGGTCTGGCCCTTGATACCACGGCCGGCGGTCTTGCCCTTGCCGGAACCCGGGCCGCGCGCGACGCGCTTCTTCTTGCGGTTCGCGCCTTCATTGTCGCGGATTTCATGCAGTTTCATGTCGCTTCTCCTATCGCCGGAAGCGCCCCATGAAGCGAAGGGGGCGAACACGGCTTTTCTTGCTTGTTGAATCGATGCCCGAAAGCACCGGCGTCACCTAACGGGAAAGCGCCGCCCGGTCAAGACCGCACAACCGCGCGGCAAATCCGGATGGAGGGCTTAACCTGACCCAAAGTACAGAAAAAATCCATCGGCGGATTCTTGCCAAACCGATCGTTTCAGTATAATGCTAAATTGTCTGAGAAGTTGCGGTTCGCCAAGCCGCTAAGATGCTGAGCCAGGGATGATCCAACGGGCTGCACCCGTTTCAGCGCAGACACTGGCGTTTGGGGACGACCCGCCGGGTCGGTTCTGGATGTTGAGTGTTAGTATATGTTCGAGTTTCCTGTTACCGTGAACCAGTAAGCCAAGAACCGACCCGGTTTTTGCCAATACATCGACGTTCTCAGTGCTCAACAGCTTAGCTGCTGTGGTTGATCGGTTTCAGTTCGGCACTTTCGCGCAACGCGGCAAGGCTGCGCGCGGCCAGATCACGACGCAGCAGGTATGCCGCCTTCGCCACCACCCAGGGTGGCGCCCCGCCGATTGGCCGCAGGTTCCCCAACCAGCCGATAAATCACCCGCCAAAGCGCGCCGACGTGTCGCGTCGAAAACGCCTCGATCAGGTCGGGCTGGATAAGCTTCGCGCTAACCCTGCACCCAGCTATAGGCGTTCATGCCTATGTAGATAATCGCCAGCAGGACTATGATGATGAAAACGATGGCGATTTTAAGGATGCGGTTCATGCGCACAAGTCTCGTCAACCAGAACAACAACACAGATTTTGGATGCATTCCTTGCAGCATTGCCGCAGGCTCAGCGCCCGCTTCCCCGCCGCGCAAAAGAAAAAGGCCGGGTCGCCCCGGCCTCGATCTCAGTTCTTTTCTTCGATGATCACCGCGAGATGCGGGATCTTCGCGACCATGCCGCGCACGGCCGGGGTATCTTCCAGCTCGCGCGTGCGGTGCATCTTGTTCAGGCCCAGACCTTTCAGCGTCTCGCGCTGGATGGCGGGGCGGCGGATCGGGGAACCGATCTGCTTGACGACGATGGTTTTTGCCATGTGATCCTCTCCTTACGCTTCGGCCGGGGCGGCGTCTTCCGCCTTCGGCTCGTTGCTGCCGAGGATGTCGGCGACCTTCTTGCCACGACGCTGCGCGACCGAGCGGGGCGAAGCCTCGCGCTTCAGGCCGTCCAGCGTGGCGCGGATCATGTTATAGGGGTTCTGCGAACCCAGCGATTTCGCCACGACATCCTGAACGCCCAGCATCTCGAAGACGGCGCGCATCGGGCCACCAGCGATGATCCCGGTCCCCGGAACGGCGGTGCGCATCACCACGCGGCCCGCACCGTGGCGGCCCTCGATGTCATGGTGCAGGGTGCGGCCATCGCGCAGCGGCACGCGGACCATCTGGCGCTTGGCCTGCTCGGTCGCCTTGCGGATGGCTTCCGGCACTTCCTTGGCCTTGCCCTTGCCGAAGCCGACACGACCGCGCTGATCGCCGACCACGACGAGCGCGGCGAAGCCGAAGCGCTTACCACCCTTGACGGTTTTCGACACACGGTTGATCGCGACCAGACGATCGGCGAATTCCGGGGTTTCCTCGCGCTCTTCGCGGCGGCCCCGACGGTTATCACGTTCTGCCATAAGGCATCCTTTCAATGGTGGCGCAGCTTGCGGCGCCGATTGGGTCAATCCAGGTGGGCAGGCCGGCACAAGGCCCCCTGCCCCCGGATCATCGGGGCGGCTGGAACGCCGCCCGCAGGTCTTAGAACTTCAGACCGCCTTCGCGGGCTGCGTCGGCCAGGGCCTTGACCTTGCCATGGAACAGGAAGCCGCCACGGTCGAAGATGACTTCTTCGATGCCGGCTTTCTTGGCCCGTTCCGCGATGGCAGCGCCGATCTTGGCGGCGGCTTCGACGTTGTTCTTGCCCACCACGCCGAAATCCTTCTCCAGCGTCGACGCCGCGGCCAGGGTCACGCCCTGCGCGTCGTCGATCACCTGGACCGAGATGTTCTTCGACGAACGGTGAACGGACAGACGCGGACGACCAGCGTTGATCGCGCGCAGTTTGTTCCGGTTGCGCAGGCGGCGCTTCTGGAACAGCTCTCTTTTGCTCAGTGCCATATCTGCGCCCCTTACTTCTTCTTGCCTTCCTTGCGGAACACGAACTCGCCCTTATAGCGAATGCCCTTGCCCTTATAGGGCTCCGGCGCGCGCCATTCGCGGATGTTCGCGGCGACCTGACCAACGAGCTGCTGGTCAATGCCTTCCACAACGATTTCGGTTTGCTTCGGCGCGGTGATCGTCACGCCGTCCGGCGTTTCGAAATTCACCTCGTGGCTATAGCCGAGCGACAGTTTCAGGGTCTTGCCCTGCATTGCCGCACGATAGCCGACGCCCTGGATTTCCAGCTCTTTCTTGAAGCCTTCCGACACGCCCGTCGCCAGGTTCGCCACCATCGAGCGGGTCATGCCCCACTGCTGGCGCGCACGCTTCGACAGACCGCGCGGGGAAACGACAACCATGCCGTCTTCCAGCTTCAGGTCCACATCATCGGTCGCGGTGAAGGCACGGGTGCCCTTCGGGCCCTTGACCTCGATGGTCTGGCCCTTGACTTCCGCCGTCACGCCCTTGGGCAGTTCGACCGGTCTTTTACCAATACGAGACATCCTGCCCTCCTTAGAACACGGTGCAGAGGACTTCGCCGCCAACATTGGCGTTGCGAGCCGCTGCGTCCGACATCACGCCTTTCGGCGTCGAGACGATGGAAACGCCCAGACCCTGACGGACCTGCGGGATTTCGCGGGCACCGGCATAGACGCGACGACCCGGCTTCGACACACGGGCGAGTTCGCGGATGACCGGCTGGCCTTCGAAGTATTTCAGCGAGATTTCCAGCTCGTTATGGCCGGCCTCGGTGGTCACTTCTTCATAGCCGCGGATGTAGCCTTCGGCCTGCAGCACGTCCAGCACCCAGGCGCGCAGCTTGGAATTGGGCGAGCGGACGGTCGATTTGCCACGCATCTGCGCGTTGCGGATGCGGGTCAGCATATCGCCGAGAGGATCGTTCATATTCATTGTCGCCCCCTTACCAGCTCGATTTGACCAGGCCCGGGATCGCGCCCTGCGAGCCGAGCTCGCGCAGCATGATCCGGCTGAGTTTCAGTTTGCGGTAATACGCATGCGGACGGCCGGTCAGCTGGCACCGGTTGTGCAGACGCGTCGCCGAGGAGTTGCGCGGCAGTTTCGCCAGCTTCAGCGAAGCCTTGAAACGCTCTTCCATCGGACGTTCCTGATCATGGATGATCTCGTTCAGTTCGGCGCGCTTGGCGGCGAATTTCTGAACCAGGCGCTCGCGCTTGAGCTCGCGCTCGATCATGGATTTCTTAGCCATATCTCTCTTACCTCCGCGATCAGCTGTTGAACGGCATGTTGAATTGCTTCAACAGCGATTTCGCTTCCGCGTCGGTCTTCGCGGTGGTGCAGATGATGATGTCCATCCCCAGAACTTCGTCGACCTTGTCGAAGTTGATTTCCGGGAACACGATATGCTCCTTCAGGCCCATGGCATAGTTGCCACGGCCGTCGAAAGCCGAGCCCTTCACGCCGCGGAAGTCGCGGACGCGGGGCAGCGCGATATTGATCAGACGATCCAGGAATTCATACATCCGGTCGCCGCGCAGGGTCACTTTCGCACCCAGCGGCATTTCCTCGCGGACGCGGAAGCCGGCGATGGATTTCTTCGCCTTGGTGATCACGGCCTTCTGACCGGCGATCAGCGACAGTTCCTCGGCGCCCTGCTTGACCTTCTTGGTGTCCTTGACGGCCTCGCCGATGCCCATGTTCAGGACGATCTTGTCCAGACGCGGGATCTGCATGTCGTTCTTGTAGCCGAACTCTTCCTTCATGGCGGCCCGGATCTGATCCTTGTAGGCGGCCTTCAGGCGCGGGGTGTAATTGGCTTGGTCGAGCATCAGATCGCATCTCCCGTGGTCTTGGCGAAACGCACCTTCTTGTCGCCTTCCACGCGGAAGCCAACGCGGGTCGCCTTGCCGTTCTTGTCCAGCAGCGCCAGGTTCGACAGGTCGATCGGCATGTTCTTGGGAACGCGGCCGCCCTGCGAATTCTGCGACTGGCGGGTGTGGCGCAGCGCGATGTTCACGCCATCGACCACGGCCTTGCCCTCTTTCGGCAGAACCTGGGTAATCTCACCCTGACGGCCCTTGTCCTTGCCGGCCAGGACGACGACCTTGTCGCCTTTCTTCAGCTTGGCAGCCATTACAGCACCTCCGGGGCGAGCGAGATGATCTTCATGAAGTTCTTCGCGCGCAGCTCGCGCACGACCGGCCCGAAGATACGGGTGCCGACCGGTTCGCCCTGGTTGTTCAGGA
>NZ_CALMYP010000025.1 GCF_937873615.1 uncultured Paracoccus sp. | reverse complement strand
GCCGTCGCCGGAGCCGTAGCCGTCGCCGGAGCCGGAGCCGGAGCCGTCGCCGTCGCCGGAGCCGTCGCCGTAGCCGTAGCCGTCAATCACCGAGTGCGGGTCCATACCGGGGCCTCCTGAATTGATGCGGCTGCCATCGGTGTGGTGGCGATGATTTCGCAATTCTCGGTAAGGATGATTTCACTCACCGGCGCGCCGACTTTGCTGTCGGAGTGGTCAAGACCCGCCGTCGCAACGCCCGACAAAAACTCGCTTGCGCCCATTGGCACTCTGTAGCGCCAAATGCGCCGTGCATCCGTGAGAACGCAGGATTGTCCCTCGTAGGACTTCAGAGTACCGGCGTGGACACCGGCTCCCGTCGCCCGCACGACAACATAATTACCGATCATCGATTTGCTCCCTGTTGGCATCGACGCCGCCCTCGGCTTGCGCGGTGCGAACACGCATCCTCTGGGGGCAGTAGGGTGCCGGTGCCGGCGTCGATGAACGTAACTATGAGGTACGGTAAAAGGCGCGTCAAGCGTAAATCGTACTTTTCAGTTACGATTTTTTATCCCTCTGAGCGGAAAGGATGATTACGCCGCTGCCGACGCCGACGATGAGCCCGACACTGAGTTTCCCCGTTGCGCTGCGTGAGGAAACAGGTCGTTCGGTGTGATGTCCAGCAGCTCGCAGAACCGAGTCAGCGTCTCAAAATTGCACTCGGCCTGACCGCGCTCATACTTGCGGTAGGTGTGCGGCTCAATGCCCGCCGCGTTGGCGAACTGCTGGGCGCTCGGATAACGCTTCATCCGCGCGGCCTTAAGGCGCTGGCCGAAGGTCTTCATGATGTTCTTGTACCTAGCGCTCATGGGCGGCAACGTGCCGCCATCTGTGCACAACCGCACGGACAAACTTAGTCCGCGCTACTTGAGCTTGACCGTAACTGGTGAGCACGGTAACGTCAAGTTCCGTCAGGGGGAGACTCCACAGTCAGCGTAGCGCGTTACCGGCCGCCAGTCGGGACCAGGACCGAGAGCAGCCTAGTCTCCGGGCGTGCTCGCCTGCGCAACCCGGCTGGCGACCCGTACCGCGTCTTTCGTCCTCTCTATGCAAACTGGCGGGCCACCCCACGGCCCGCCCCTTTGTCCCGCGTCCTGTGCCAGCGTTTCAGACATTTGGAACAGCGACATGACGCCTGCTCACCGCAAGATGGCCGCTCGTTTCGGCCTCGCGTTCTCGGTCGCCGACGCCGGCATGACCGCAGGTTTCGGGTTTCTCGCCTACACCGCCATCGCCGCGAAAGTCATGTTTGCCGGCGTCTACGGCCTCATGAGCCTCTGCCTCGCTCTCGTGATCCCGATTGCCATTGCGTGGTCGCTCAACGAGGGCCGCCGCACCACGGCAGCCCTGCTCGGTATCCTGCTCGCGCTCGGTAGCATCATCAACCAGGTGACCAACGTCGGTTTTACCTCGACAATGATGGGCTCGGAAATCCACGGCAACCGGATCACCAACAACCGGGCCGCCATCGCGTCCGACACGCTCGGCATCCTTAAGGATCGCCACGACAAGATCACGAGCGAACTCGAGAAGCTTGTCGGCTTGGAGCCGCCGGCCGCCTATGAGGCCCGAATCTTGAAGCTCAAGAGCGAGACAGAGGGCGGTCGCAACATCTTTGCCCGGTCCAAGGGCTGCACGGACACGACCCTGAAGACAAGTCAGATGGTCTGCCAGGGCATCGCAGAGGCGACCCGCACGGCCGAGAATGCACGCCGAAAGGTTGCCCTAGAAACCGAGCTTGCCGGCCTGCTGCCGAAGCTCGCGAAGGCGTCGGACAAGAGCGAGGAAAAGCAGGAGGAATTTTCACCGATCGTCGCTCAAATGCGCACGGTCTCGACCATGTGGACGCTATCGCTCGCCCCCGACAAGGATAGCCAAGACTGGACCGTCCTATGGTTCAGCCTGTTCCTGAGCTTGCTGATCTCGGCTCTCGCCATCGCCTGCAACATCATCGGGGCGACCAGGAGCGCCGAGGACGCCCGCATCATCGACGGGGGCACCATCACCCCGACGCACCGCATGATCGCCAGCGACACCCCGGCAGAACGCGGTTCTTTCGAGCGCGAAACAGTCACCGTCACCACCAGGAACGGCACTCGCGGAACCTACGACGCCGGCCATGCCAGTGACCTAGCCCGTGCCGGCGCAATAGACGCTTCTGAGATCCAGCGCGCAACAGCTGCTCTGAGGCAGCGGACGGCCCGCCTTCGTGAACTGCTGGCCGAAGCCTGAAAAGCCGAAAACCGCCCGGCGCGACCCGAGCGGCTTTCAAAGGAGACATCGAATGGACCACCAACATATGCAAAAAAACTGCGACAAAATCAAGGCCCCCAGGATGGTTATCCTCCACGGCCTGCACGTAAACACAGCATACGATTTCCAGCCGGCTGGCGTCCCACTCCGCGAGAGCTGGGGCCACATCGCCGACATGCTGGACATGGGCTTTGTCGCGATCCGCATCGGCCACCGCCTGCACCTGATGCCGGGCGACTGCCAGGAGGGCCGGGCATGAAGCGCCTATCCGCACTTGCTCAGCTCATCCGTCTCATCGGAGAGACGAAGGGCGTCACAACCACGTCTGGCCTGATGGCAGAGACTGGATATTCGGAGCGCGCAATATGGGCTGCAAAGCGCGAGCTGCAGGTGCAGCATGATGCAGGTGCAGCGGATTGCAGGGTGCAGCCGAGTGCACCTGCAAAGGTGCAGCGGGCTGCAGGGGTGGGTGCAGCCGAGTGCAGGGTGCAGGGTGCAGCGGGCCGCACTAGTCCGAAGTCTGACGAGCCTCGCGCGTATATAGAATCTCCTACGGAGATAGTTATTAGTTCTCCCCCTTCGGGGGGTGTGGGGGGTTGGGTTGCTGGTCCAGGTGAAGAGCACATCGGACATGACGTAATAGTAAACTGCAACACCATACGGCACCCTAAGTTTACGATCAGCCTGAAAGCCGTCCAGCTCCAGACGTTCGGCAAAGTGCCGATGGACATGATCCGCGACATTGCGGCTGGCAAGGCATTGGAATGGGCCACTGCGCTTTCGCAGGGTAAGCCCATGCATGAGGCAGTTCCTTACAACCCGGTAAGCGCAATCCGGGGCGCTCTCAACAACATCGCGAACAACGACGCCGTGACCGAGGTCCGCAAAGCCAAGGCAGCCAAAGCCTATGGCGGCAAATCCGACAACGTGCGCGGCACTGCGGTGAGGATCTGACCATGACGGACCCGATCTTTCGCGCCAAGCCGATCCGCCTCGCCGACGTATTCAACGGCGCCATGGAAGCCGACAATCTGCCGCTCGCGGCGATCTGCGTGCTCGCCCTCCCTGGATCAACACTGCTCTGCGACAGCCTGAAAGCCGAGCTAGGCGCCTGCGTTCTTCGCGGCGAAGTTGTCGACGCCAAGCGCCTCGACGCTTGCTGGATCGCATCAGGGGGCGCCCATGCTTGACCGCCCTCAGAAGCTCCGCGCCATCATCTGCGGATCAGCTGGCGACGCTGAATCACTTCGCGCCTCCGGCTATCGCTCGATCAAGGTGATCTCTTCGCCAGAGCAGACGCTCGGTTCTGACGGAGAGCTTGATCCGTCGCTCGCGATGTTCACCGAGTTCGTGCTCGTCTACTCCGAAGCGGCGGCAGATCTTCGGGACCAGATCGCGGTCAGGCTTGGCGACGTGCGTTGCCGCTGGGCAGAGTTGCCGGAACAATCGCCAAGCGTGCGCCAGACACACGCCGACTACGGGACCGACGCCATCGTCACGGCGGTCAACACCGCTCGCCCCATGTGGACGGACGAGATATCGCGCCTGTCGGACATTCCGGAGGCGCCTGACGCTCAGACCTACGAGACCGGCATTCGTGGCCTGGACGAAATCGGGATCCGCATGGTGCGTCCGATGTTCTGGCCGATCATCGGACCGTACGGATCCGGCAAATCAATCCTCGCCCGACAACTCGCGGCGAACTTTTGGAAGCTGCACGGATGGCGAACGTTGGTGACGGTATTTGAGGAAAAGGTGAAGCCGCGCATGCGCCGCGACTTCCGGCGCCATTTCTGCGACCACGCGCACTCGATCATGACGGACGAGGACGAGGCCCGCGCCGATTTGGAGATCGAGAAGGCGCTGATGTTCCTGCGCCGACCACGCCGCGAGCGTCTTGACGCGGGCCGCCTGTTCGATCGCATCGAGTATGCATGCCGCGTCTATGGCCTCGACGTCGTGATGATTGATCCCGTCAACGAGATCGACCACCAGGTCGGCAGGGGCGAGAGCAAGACCGACTACATGGGCCGGTTCATGATGGATCTTAAGGCCCTCGCCGACGACTACGGCCTCATCGTCATGTTGCTCGCTCACCCTCCGAAGGACGGAACCGCAAGCCGCAACAGCAAGGGCAAGATCTACACTCTGAACGACGGCGCAGACACCGCTCACTACGGCAACAAGGCCGACATGGGCTGGACTGTCTGGCGCCCGTTTCGTGATCTCGGCACGGGCGCTACCGCCCCAACTTACCTGAACATCGACAAGACCAAAGACCACGAAATCATGGGCAAGCCGACGCTCGCCACGCTGCATCTCAAAGGGTGCTCGTTCGTGGTCGGCAAGACCGGGTTCGAGGCCTACGCAGAAATCGCAGGAGACAGCGAATGATCATCAACACCCGAGACCGCACCAGCCTAGAAAACCGGCACGCGATCATAGAGGCCGTAAAAGCCCACGGCATCGCCCACATGGTCAAGGCCGGTGACACCAAAGTGACCGGCGTCGGCAGAGACGGGAAGGTCTACAGCATCACCGTGAGTTGCAACATCGGGCCTGCTGCTCTCGATCAGAAGATCGCCGACCTAGCTCAGACACTCAGGGGGACGCAGTGACATACGTCCGAAAGGAAGTCATCGGCCCGCATACGCTGTACCTCGGAGACTGCAGGGAGATCTTGCCGACGCTCGGCAAGGTCGGTGCGGTGGTGACTGATCCGCCGTATGGGGACGATGCACACGCAGGCGGTCATCGGGTGCTAAGCATCATTGGTACACGGCGCCGCGATCGTATCGCGGCGCCCCTGAGCTTTGCGCCAATGAGCGACGAACTGATGCAGTATGTCGCCGACTACAGCGCCGAGAATTGCAACGGCTGGGCATTGGCGTTTTGCCAAGTCGAGATGGTTGGGCAATGGCGTGCTTCATTCGAGTGTGCTGGCGCGCGGTGGGCGCGCGGCATGGTGTGGGTCAAGCCGGACAGTTCACCGCAGCTCAGCGGTGACCGCCCAGCACAGGGCGTTGAAAGCATCGCGCTTGCATGGTGCGGCATTGGGCGCAGCAAGTGGAATGGCGGCGGCAAGCGCGGCGTGTTCATCATGAGTAAGCACGATCAGGGTATGGGGCATGGCGGGGCTAAGAACGAGCACGAGACGCAAAAGCCAGTGAAGCTCATGGTCGAGCTGATCGAGTTGTTCACCAATCGCAGCAACACCATCCTCGACCCCTTCATGGGTAGCGGCACCACGCTTGTCGCCTGCCAGAAGCTAGGCCGTGTCGGCATCGGCATAGAGATCGAGCCCAAGTATTTTGACATCGCCTGCCGCCGTGTCGAGGAAGCCATGCGCCAGCCTGATCTGTTCGTTGAGACGCCCGCCAAGCCAGAACAGCTTTCGCTCATGGAGGCCGCAGAATGACCGAGAAGCACCTAGTGCAGGCATTCATCGCCTTCCTCGTCGCGCTCGCCTTCGCGGCGATCCTTCTGGTGGCGTTTCAGGCTCCGGTTAGGGCTCAGGGCTGGCCGCATAGCGAGTTCGCCACGCAGCCCCGCAAGAACGTTGTTCGTCGGCCAGTCCGCCGCGAGGTGCGGAAGGTGATCGTAATCCGCCCGGAGCGCCCGGCAGACGACACGACATGCAAGCGCATCGTCACCGCCACGGGGTCAGAAACCAGGATTGGCGATCCCATCGCTAGCGCCGAGAAGGCGTGGCAGGCGGAAGTCGCGTTTCAGCACGGCAATATGTTTTCCGATCTCAGGAACGCTCGCCAAAGGCAAATCAGGTGCTCGTCTCCGTCTGCCCGGACTGCGGTCGACAAGGCGGCCGGACTGGTCGGAGCCGACACGTCTCGGCAGGTGTGCCGGATGGAGGCCATCCCATGCGCTGCGCCGGCTCTAGAGTGGAGGGACAAAGAGTGACCCGCCCTCTCCGCATCAAGGCCGGCGAACTGAAGGGAAACAAGGTCAAGCCTCAGCCTCGCAAGCCGAGATCAGCGAGCGAGGATATCCGCCAGAAGAACTCCAAGCGCGTGCGCGTCATCAAACCGAGGGGAGCATGACACTCACGGAAGAAATCGCCAGACGCATCGAGGTGTTCGAACACTCCGGCACGCAAGCCACTATCCCGCTCAACAAGTTGCGTGAGATCCTACAGGAGCTGACCAAGAATGAAGACGTGGTTCGCCTTCCGGGTTCGGCCGCAGCGCGAGTTCCGGGTGATCGAGGAGCTGACCCGCCGGGGATTCGAAGCCATCGCCCCGGCTGAAACACGGTTCCACGCCCGCCGGGGCCGCCAGAACAAGCGGATCGAGCGTAAATATCCGCTCCTGATCTCCTACGTGCTGGTAGCCTTCGAGACGGACCGCCCGTGGTATTGGATCGGCAACCTTCTCAACCTTGACGATATATCGTCCGTGATCTCGATAGACGGACAGCCGGCAGCTATCACCGATGAGAGAATTCAGCGGTTCGTGCGCCATGCCGGCCTAGTCAGCAGCCCCGGCCGCACGCGCAAGAGCTTCCAAGTCGGCGAGCTGGTCAAGATCACCGAAGGCCCGTTCGCAAACCATGAAGCGAAGATCGAAGACATCAGGGGAGTACACTGCAAGCTCATCACCAGTCTGTTCGGGCGTCCAACACCTGTGAAGATGAAACTCCATCAGATCGAGGCTGCATGATGCGACATGAACGGATTGACACCGATTCGCAAATCAGGCACGGCTTTGATTGGACGAGGGATAGTGAGGTCGGCCGTAGGTGCGCCTTGACCCTGCCCCCCGGATGACGGGATAGCCGATCATCGCCTGTGGTGCATTGCGCCCTCAAAACCAACGACGCCCCGCTTCAACGCAGCACATGCGAAGCGGGGCGTTTGCATTCCAGTCTTGGCCAACGCTACGCGCCAGACGCTGTATCTCTACAAACACAACAGGGCAGCAAAATGACGATCGACCAAGCTTGGTCGCACGCCATCACATGGCTGCGCCGCGCAATCCTGATCGCGCTTCTCGCGCTGATCTCGGTTTGGCTGCTCGCCCGCTTCGGCGTTCGCCTGCCCGTCGCCACGCCTGATCACGTCTCGATGGCCTACGTGGCCGGCGCATTCTGGCTGGTGAGCAAGGCATGAGGTACGATTGGGCGACGCTAAGGACGCGGGGCCTCGCCTCGCTGCTCGGCATTGATTGGCAGGGGGCGTGGCAGACCGCAGAGGATTACCTAGCTCTACATGCCGTCGAAAACGACGGCCAGATGTACGTCTGCACCGTGGCTCACACGTCCGGCGCGTCTACAGAACCAGGCGTTGGAGCTGATTGGAACGACTATTGGGACATCGCTGTTGAGAAGGGAGACACCGGCAGCACCGGGCCGCAAGGCCCGCAGGGCAGCACTGGCGCCACAGGACCGCAGGGCGATCCGGGCGCTGGGATATTGCCGCGCGACGGCACGAATCAATATCTATATGCTCTGACCGATACTTGGGACGACGCATTAAATGCATTTTACGGTCTGCGGCTGTCGGTCACTGACACCGCGTCACTCGCTGTAAGCCGTCTCGCGCAGTTCAGAATTTCTACGACTGAAGTATTCGCAGTCGGAAAAGACGGCTCGCTGAAGTTGCGCACGGCGTCAAGCAACAGCGTTAACCCGTCGATCATCGATATCACCGGATCGCATGGTGAAACCCGGTTTCTGCACGATTTTACGTATGGCAACAACGGCACGGTGACGCCGGATGGCCGCAACCTGTTTCTCGGCCAGGACGCCGGAAACAAGACGCTTGGGGCGACGGCAACTGCCATCACTCAGTCCAGCTATAATCTCGGGATAGGGCGTCAGTCTCTAGCCGGCTTGACCACCGGCTATCGCAATGTTGCCATCGGCAATATTGCCGGTCAGTCAATTACTACGGGTTACGAAAACACCGCTGTTGGTGTTCAGGCGATGCGGTTGGCGACCACCGCACGAAACAGTGTCGCTGTCGGCTACGCCGCGTTGAACGCGGTCACAACGGGCGCAGCCAACGTGGCTGTCGGGTCTGCAGCACTCGCCGCTTTGACGACGGGGTCAGATAACGTTGCGGTGGGTGCATCAGCTGCAGCCGGACTGACAACCGGCAGCTACAATTTTGCTCTCGGTTCATCCGCGCTGCGCTTCTGCGCCACAGGTGCAAACAACGTGGCAATCGGTTTTACTGCGGGGTATACTCTAACCTCGTCGAACAACGTAGCTATTGGCACTGAGGCGCTGCGCTATCAAACTAGCGCGGATGGTGCTATTGCCATTGGATACCGCGCCGGCTACAACAACACGACTGGCGCGCATCTGTTGGCGATCGGCACTAATGCGTTGCTATCGAATACAACCGGCGCCCGAACGATTGCCATCGGCAATAGCGCGCTCAACGCTCACACGACGGGCGCTGATAATATTGCCATCGGCTACCAGTCTGGATTACTGCTAACAACCGGCGCAAACAACGTTTTAATAGGCACGACGTCTGGCGAAAAGCTGACCACGCAGAACAACAACGTGCTAATCGGATTTTTGTCCGGCGAGCTTGTGACATCCGCGACGAACACGGCCGTGGGCAGTTATGCGTTGCAGTACGGAACGACTGGCTACAGCAACACGGCTATAGGATTTGAGGCGCTGCGCTGTGGAGGCAGCGGCTACGAAAACACGCATGTCGGAGACCAGGCCGGAATATTCAATCGCGAAGGCAGTCGCAATGTAAGCCTCGGCGTCAAGGCGATGGATGGCAATTGCCGGGGCGACTACAACACGGCGCTTGGGTTCGCGTCAGGGTATGTGACGCGCGACGGAGATCATAACGTCTACCTGGGAGCGTGGGCCGGGTACGGCCCGGCGCAGCCGTTGACCGGCGTGTCTGGTTCGTGGTCCGGTGGAGTCGTAACGCTGACATTCGATGCGCGAGAGGCGTTTCCCGAAGGCACACCACTGTTTATCCAAGCCGCTACGGTGAGCCCTGAGCCATCAACATATGATGCGCCGACCGGATATCGTGGTATTCACTTTGTCAAAGCGGGTGCGACAACCACAAGCCTACAGTACGACCTGGCGTCTGACCCCGGAGCGTGGGCCGGCGACTTCGTAATTCCCGGCACTGCCAACGACAATAATACGATCCTCGGGTCGTATGCCATGTACGGATTGCGGACAGGCGCCGATAACAACACTGTTATCGGCTACCGCGCCGGATACGACGTCAGCACCGGCGCCAACAACGTGTTGGTTGGGTATCAGGCCGGCGACGGCATCACGTCAGGCAGTAACAATATCGTAATCGGGTACGACATTGAGCCCGATAGCGCCACAGGCGGCAATCAAATCAATGTCGGCGGCCGGTATTTTCACGATCGCATCGTGCTGACGGAGAGGTCATCGGACCCGTCCAATCCGGCCGAGGGTTCGTTCGCACTGTGGATGGCAGACGGTACAGGAGCCGGTGACGACGGTGACATTATGATCAAGATCACGGCGGGCGGCGTGACCAAGACGGCAACGATTGTCGATTTCTCGGCAGTGTAACGGGGACGAACATGATGCAGATTCCGACTGAGGCGGCAGAGGCACTTCGAGTGCTGTTGGTGCTGGCGGCAAAAGCGCCCGGCACATCCGCTCAAGATATGCAAGTTGCTCTAAACTTGGTGTCGCTTGTCAACGACGCAGAAGCCAAGGCCAGGGCCATCCAAAAGCCGCAGATCGTCTCTGATGAAAAGGCCGCGTGAGGTGCTGATGTGACTGCCGACGTCGAAGAGACAATTGCATGACCCGCTACCAGATCATCTACACCGACAAGGGAGAGTGAACCATGCTGGTGAGCGTAGAATTCGGGCATGCCATGCAGACCGGTCACGCATTGACATCTGCGCAGATCAGCATTTGCACGCCGTCTTCCTCAGAGACGCTTACCGCTGACGGCACAACCACCGCAACCGCGCCAGCCAGTAACCGCCCCATGGCAGTACGCATTGTCACGGATACGGCCATATACGTATCCGCCGGCTCCGCACCTGACGCCAGCGCAGCGCCCCGGAGGCTGATGCTTGCCAACACAGAAGCAACATTCGGGTGCAACACGGGTGATGCAATCGACGTCGTAACTGTTGCGTGATGATTTCATACAAGACGCCGTAAGCACCCGGCAAAATCAAAGTCAAAGTTCTGAGTTCAGCCAAGTATCTGATATATCTAGAGGAAAAATCATCATGCCGCGAGGGGGAGCAAGACCCGGAGCGGGACGCCCAAAGGGACGGCTCAGCCAGGACACTAGGAAGCGTGTCGCGGCAGCTGCCAACCAGGGCATCACGCCGCTCGAATACATGCTGGCCGTTTTGCGTGACGAGCAGCAGGAGCACGAAGAGCGCATGAAGGCGGCCATCTCGGCAGCGCCGTACGTGCACCCGAGGCTCAACGCCGTCAACCACTCGGGCCAAGTCAACATCACGCACGAAGAGGCGCTATTGGCCCTCGGCAGTATCGACGACGCCATGAGTGAGCTGGACGCCGACACTGACGAGAACCACAGTGGCGTCACTCACTGACCGAGAGCGGGCGCTACGTCTCCAGTTCCGCGACGATTTCGAGTTCTACGCGCCTCGCGTCCTGAAGATACGGACGAAGGACGGGCCGACGCTTCCGTTCCGCCTGAACCGGACGCAGCTGGCGCTACACCACAGGCTGGAAAAGCAGCGCGCTGAAACCGGCAAGGTCCGCGCCATCGTCTTAAAGGGGCGACAAGTAGGGATCAGCACTTACATCGGCGGGCGGTTCTACTGGCGGGTGTCCCACTCTCCGGGCTCGCTCTGCCAGATCCTGACGCACTTGGACGACGCATCGGCCAACCTGTTCCAGATGGCGCGGCGGTTTCACGACTTCTGCCCCGACGTGCTGCGTCCTTCGACTGGCGCGGCGAACGCCAAGGAACTGATGTTCGACAAGCTCGGCTCTGGCTACAAAGTCTCAACGGCCGGAAGCCAGGCGGTCGGGCGGTCGTCCACGCTGCAGATGTTTCACGGCTCGGAGGTCGCGTTCTGGCCTCATGCTGGTGAGCACTTCGCAGGCATCATGCAGGCGCTGAGCAAGGGCGCCGGCTCCGAGTGCGTGCTTGAAAGCACCGCGAACGGGATCGGCAACACCTTTCACCGTCTGTGGCAGGCAGCCGAGCGCGGCGACAGCGAGTTCGAGCCGATCTTCCTGCCTTGGTTCTGGCACGAAGAATACCACGCGACACCGCCCGAAGGCTGGCAGCCGTCCGGCGAATGGGCAGACTACGAGGTCGCGCACAAGCTCAAGCGTGAGCAAACCTATTGGGCTTATTGCACGTCACGGGACATGTGCGCGGCCTCGGGCGGCGATCAGTCAGAGGTTCACTGGCAGTTCAAGCAAGAGTATCCGTCGACAGCAGCTGAGGCATTCCAGACGTCGGGCAACTCGTTCATCAGCGCGATTGCGGTGCTCAAGGCCCGCAAGGCGCAGGTTGAGCCATACGGCCCGATCATCCTTGGTGTGGATCTCGCGCGCGGCGGTGGCGACAAGACGGCCATCATCGATAGGCAGGGCCGCCGGCTTGGCAAGCACGTGTGTCGCTTGGTCGACCATCGCGACACGATGCAGACGGTTGGCGAGATACTGCAAGAGGCAAAGCGGCTCTATCCGCTCGGGCTGCGCCGGATCGTGGTCGACGCCACGGGCCTCGGTGGCCCTGTCTACGACCGCCTGAAGGAGATCCAGGGCGTCCGTGATCTGGTGCTTGGCGTCAACTTCGGGTCGAGGGCATTCGATGTCAGGAAGTACGCCAACAGACGCGCTGAAATGTGGGACACGATGCGCCAGTGGATCGAGGACAGTGACGCGCCCGTCCAGGTGCCCGACAGCGATGCGTTTCAGGCTGACGTTTGCGCGCCTGTCAGAGGGGCTGGCGCGACGGGGTTTAACTCGAACCAGCAGCTTGTGCTCGAAAGCAAAGACCACATCCGCGAGCGGCTCGGAAACTCGCCAGATATCGGCGACGCGGCAGCACTGACATTCGCGATCGATCCGGCTCAGCCTTTCGATCTTGACGACGATGACGACTTCGACCGTCCGCGCGGAAGCCGGGTCGAGAACACCACGGGATATTGATGGACTTCGAACCGCAGCCCGACGCCATGCCTGACGACGACAGGCCGGCGCATACCGAGGCTCCGTCGCTACAGACCATCGTGGTCCGGCTTGTCCGTCTCGCTCAGATGGACGACGCAACAGGCGAGTTCGAAGACGACAAGCTCGGAGCGCTCGGTCACCTCGTGTCGACCGAGTATCAGATTGACCGCTCAAGCCGCGACGATTGGGAGACCACTGCCCGACGCGCCATGAAAATGGCGAAGCAGCAGAAGGAGACCAAATCGCACCCGTGGCCAGGTGCGTCTAACGTCAAGTACCCGATGCTGACGACAGCAGCGCTCCAGTTCGCAGCCCGTGCCTACCCTGCGATTGTGCAGGGGCCTCGCATCGTCAAGTGCAAGGTGTCTGGTGCCGACCCCATGGGGCTGAAGGCCGCTGCCGCCGACCGCGTGTCGCAGCACATGAGCTATCAGTTGATGTGCGAGATGCCGGAGTGGGAGGAAGACACCGACACGCTGCTGCATCAGATCCCTATCGTCGGGTGCGCCTTCCGCAAGGTGTTCTACGACCCGCTGAGTGATGCCGGGTGCAAGTCGGAACTGGTCAGCGCGTTTGACCTCGTGGTCAACAACAGCGCCAAGTCGCTCGAAACCGTGCCGCGCGTGTCGCACGTTTTCCCGCTCTACCCGCACGAGGTCACAGAGCGCCAGCGCACAGGAGGGTTCCGCGACGTCGACCTGAAGTCTGAGAGCGCCGACCAGGAAGACACGTCAGCGCCGATGATGTTCATCGAGCAGCATCGCTGGTGGGACAGCGATGGCGACGGCTTCGCAGAGCCTTGGATTGTGACGATCCACGAGGCAAGCCAGAAGGTGGTGCGACTGGTCGCCAACTACGACATCGAGACCATTTCACTCGACATGCAGCGCGGGCGGATTGCCAAGCTCGGCAAGCGGAAGGACGTCGGGTTCGTCAAGATCCCGTTCATCCCTGATCCTGAGGGCGCGTTCTACGATATCGGGTTTGGCAAGCTGCTGGAGGCGGTTTCGGACGTCACCGACACGGCGCTCAACCAGATGATGGACGCTGGCAGCTTGCAGAACGCAGGAGGTGGGTTCATCGGGTCTGGCCTGAAGCTCGGCAAGACGAAGATCGAGGTGCGGCCGGGCCGCTGGCACAACGTCGAGGCGTCCGGGCCTGACGTGCGAGCGGCCATCGTGCCGCTGAACCACCCTGGACCGAGCCCGGTGCTTTTCCAGCTGCTCGGCATGATGGTTGAGGCGGGCCGCGAGATTGCAGCCGTAAAGGATGTGCTGACCGGCGACACCGGAAAGACGATGACGGCCACGGCTACCATGGCCCTGATCGAGCAGGGTCTGAAGGTGTTCACGGCCATCTTCAAGCGCGTGTTCCGCGCGATGACCAAAGAGTTCAAGCTGATCTTCGAGTGCAACAAGCGGCACTTCAACGGGGCCAAGTACATCCAGCTGCTCGATGAGCCGATCGAGGTAAGCCAGTTCGACTACATGGGCGACATGGACGTTCAGCCCGAGGCCGATCCGAACAACGTCACGGACATGCAGCGGCTCGCAAAGGCGCAGTTCCTCACCGAGCAGGTTGACAAGGGCGTTCCGTTTGTCGACGGGTTCGCGGCCTACAAGCGCGCCTTCGAAGCAATGCGGATCGAGCGGCTTGAAGAGGTGCTGAAGCAGCCCGACCAAGGCCCGAGCCCGATAGACGAGCTTCAGATTGAGGCCGGCAAAGCTGAAATCGAGAAGAACAAAGCCACGGCGGTGAAAACGGCAGCCGAAGCGCAGGGCGTTATGATCCAGAACGGCATCAACATGCTCACATTCCCGCCGATCGAGTTCAATCAGACCATGCCGATGCAGGGATTTGGCGGGATGATGCCGCCGGACGGCGGAATGCCGATCGATCCGGCAATGATGGGCGGTGCCGAGTTGCCTATGGAGCCTATGGCACCAATGGCCGACCCTATGGCGCCTGTCGAGCCGAACTATGAGCAGCCGCAGGTGATCCAGTGATCACGGTAGACCGCGACGACTTCGAGATTTGGGCGTCTCACCCGGTCACCGAGCTGCTGATCAAGGGACTGAAGGCAGAAGCGGCCCGCGCCAAACAGGTGTGGGTCGATGCTTCATGGGACGGCGAGAGAAACGACACGAGTTTGTTGGTGGCGCTCAAGGAACGAGCGCGGTTGGCGTTGGAGTTGAGCCAGATGGACGCAGGAACCATAGAGGTAATGCTGAATGGAGCCGATGAGGAAGCTTGAAATTACGCACCTGAACCTGAGCGGCATTGACCCGCTCGAATACAAGGTGCTCGTCCTGCCGGAGAAGGTCGAAGAGAAGACCAAAGGCGGAATTTTGCTGCCTGACGAGGTGAAGGAACGGGATCAGCACGCGGCCATGTGCGGCAAGCTGGTTGCCATGTCGCCGCTGGCGTTCTCCTACGAGGAAAACGCCCCGAAGCCTGACGTCGGGGACACGCTGATCTTCGCCCGGTATGCCGGCGTGATCATCAAGGGCGCTGACGGCTTGGATTACCGCATCATGAACGACAAGGACGTGGTGGGGGTGCGCCGTGGTTGACACTCAGCCCAATATTGAAACGCCGCAGGACGCGATTGACCACGCCGCGCGTGAGCAGGTCGAGCAGCAGCAGCCTGCGCAGGACGCCGCGCCAGCAGAGCCGAGCGTCGAAGACCGCGCCCGCGCAATGGGATGGGTCGACAAGGACCAGTTTCGCGGGCCGCCTGACAGGTGGCGCCCGGCCGAAGACTTCGTCAAGCGCGGCGAAGATGAACTGCCGATCCTCCGGGAGAACCTGCATCGGGCAACGCACAAGATCACGCAGCTTGAGCGTGACTATGCTAGCCGCATCGACGGAATCCAGCGGGCAACCGCCATCGCCTTGCAGAACCAGCGGGCGCAGATCGAAGCGCAGTACGAGCAGCGCATGCGGGATGCCGTCAACTACGGCGACCTGAACGCATACGACGCGCTGCGCAACGAGCGCGTTCAGGCAATCAACCAGTTCGATCAGCACGCAGTCGAGGCACTGTCGCAGCCTCAACAGCAGATGCAGCCGCAGACGCCGACATATGCCCCCGAGCAGGTGCCTGTCGTCCAGTCGTGGACCAAAAACAACCCTTGGTATGGTCGCGACCCTGAAATGAGCGCGGTCGCGTACCATTACAGCACTCGGATCGGCCAGCAGAATCCGCAGATGTCTTTGCAGGCAAACCTTGCCGAGACCGAGAAATATATGCGGCAGCGCTACCCCGAAGCGTTCCCGACGTCGCGGCCGACCGCCTCAGCTGCTCCGGTTGAGGCCGGCGGTTCGCGCATGGGGGCTTCTGTCCAGCGTGGTCCGGGCGTCGCGTCGCTCGATGCCGCAGCACTCGCTCTTGGTCGGCAGTTCGTGAAGGACGGCCTGTTCAAGAGCCTGGAAGACTACGCCAAAGCCGTACACGAGGGCTGATCATGAACGACACCAACACCACAGAGCGCGCACCGCGCGGTCGCGTCGAGGCAGAGCGCACCGAGCGCCGCCGCCGGCAGGAAGTCACTGGCGGTCGCCGATATCGGCTCTCCGTCTCCGGCAAAGATCCCAACTACGAATATCGCTGGATCAACGATATTCCGGGTCGCGTCCACCAGCTCACCAAGGATGATGACTGGGACGTGGTGCAATCGACTGGCGGCAAAGGAAACACGTCAGTCGGCACGCTGGATGAGCGCGTTGTGGACGCAAATGGCAGGAAAGCCATTCTCGTTCGCAAGCGCAAGGAGTGGTACGAGGCAGACAAACGCAAGGAACAGGGCATCGTCGAGGCGCGCGAGGAAGGATTGCGCCGGGGCGTGGCACCGAACTCCGAGGAAATGAAACAGCCTGACGGGATGTACGTCCCGCAAGGCGGCATCTCGATCGGCCGGGACGGCTGAACTCAACAAACAGGTGTGAACGATGGCAAATGCCGACACGCCGTTCGGGCTTCGCCCCGTTCGGCATCGCAACGGCGCGCCCTACAACGGTGCGGCCACGCGCTACTACGTGCCTGCCTCTGACAGCACTGCGCTGTTCATTGGTGACCCGGTGATCTTCGCCGGCTCTGCGGACGCCAACGGCGTGGCGTCTGTCACTCGTGCATCAGCCGCAGGCGGTGCCTACATGCTTGGCCCTGTCGTCGCGGTCGAGCCCGTGACGGCTGACTCTCTCCCGTACCGCGCGGCTTCGACCGAGCGCTATGTGTGGGTGGCCGATGACCCTGATCTGGTCTTCGAGATCCAAGAGGATTCGGTGGGTGGCGCTCTCGCGGCTGCGGATATCGGCCTCAACGCCGACATCGTGATTGCTGCCGGCTCCACTGCAACGGGCCGCTCTGGCGTAGAGCTGGACACCAGCACCAAGGCGACGACGAACACGCTTCAGCTTCGCATTCTCGGGCTGGTCCAGCGCCCCGACAACGAGGTTGGCGCTAACGCCAAGGTTCTCGTCACGATCAACCTGCACTCGCTGCGCAACCTGACGGGGATCTAACACATGGCTGGTGTAGAGACGACTGGCAATCATGCCAAAGCCCTCTGGCCCGGTGTCCGGGCCTGGTTCGGCGCCAAGTACAACAAGCACCCGCAAGAGTGGTCGAAGATCTTCGACGCACGGAACTCGGAAAAGAACTACGAGGAAGACGTCGAGATCACCGGCTATGGCCTTGCTCCGGTCAAGACCGAGGCCGGTTCGGTCGCCTACGACTCAATGAACCAGGGCGCGACTAAGCGTTACACGCACGTCGTCTATGGCCTTGGCTTCATCACGTCGGAGGAGGAGTTTGAGGACAACCTTTACAAGGACAAGAGCTTCCGGCGCACGGAGTTCCTGGCGTTCTCGATCGCTCAGACCGAGGAAATCGTCGCGGCGAACGTGCTGAACCGCGCGTTCAACTCGTCCTATACGGGCGCTGACGGCAAGGAACTGCTGGCGACGGATCACCCGTCTCTGGCTGGTACGTGGGCCAACGAGCTTGGCACCGCTGCCGACCTCTCGGAGGCCTCGCTTGAGGATCTTTGCACTCTCATCATGGAGGCGAAGAACTCTCGCGGGCTCAACATCGCGCTTATGCCAAAGCGGCTTATCGTGCCGCCGGCTCTGGCGTTCGATGCCGAGCGCATCCTGAAGTCGCAGCTTCAGAGCGGTTCAGAGACGAACGACATCAACGCGCTGCGTTCGATGGGGCTGTTCTCCGAGGGTGCTGTCGTCAACCACTACCTCACCGACTCGGATGCTTTTTTCGTCAAGACGAACGCTCCGTATGGCCTCACGCGCTTCACTCGCCGCGCTGCCGCGATCCAGAAGGATGGCGACTTCGATACCGGCAACATGAAGTGCAAGAGCACCATTCGGTTCTCGGTCGGCTGGACGGACCCGCGCGGCCTCTACGGCACGCCGGGAGCCTGACGATGACGAAGCACGCATACATCCCCGGTGACCCGTGGGGCATCTGTGACGTGTGCGGCTTCAAGTATCGGAAAAGCGAAATGCGCAGACGGTGGGACGGCCTCACCGTCTGCGGACCTGATTGGGAGCCACGGCACCCGCAGGAAGCGGTGCGCGGCCGGAAGGACCGGATCTTGGTCGACAACCCGAAACCGCCTCCGGCCGACGTGTTTATCGAGCCGGGCGACGTTACGAGGGATGATCTCTGATGGCGACCAGCGGCGCGATCACGAGCACGATGACGGCCGGTCAGGTCGTGACGCGGGCGCTGCGGATTTGCGCCGTGCTCGGTCGCGGCGAGACGGCAGAAGCCGAAGACATGCAGGACGGCGTTGTCTCGCTTAACCTGATGCTCAAGAGCTGGCAGGCGACGGGGCCAAATCTCTGGCGCGAGACTGACGGCAGCGTCACGCTTACCAACGCGACGGCGACCTACACGCTAAGCCCACGTCCGATCGAAGTGCTGTCGTGCAGGTATCGCAACGCATCTGGCACCGACATGCCGATGGAACAGCTCACCGACGACGAATACCAAGAGATTCCGCTTAAGACGTCAGCCGGCATCCCGACGACGTTCTACGTGAACAAGCAGCGCGACGCGACGACGATAACGGTTTGGCCAGTGCTCGCCACGGTGACGACCGAAACGCTCCGCTACAGCTATCAGCGCGTGATTGAGGACGTGACGGCGCAGAGCCAGCACATTGACGTGCCCCAGGAGGCACTTGACCTGGTGATCTACGGGCTGGCGTCTCGGTTTCTCGATGAGTTCGGCATCACGGGAGAGCGAGCGCGACGGATCGTTGATCGCTACATGGCGTTGAAGCAGCAGTTCGACGGCTTCGATCGCGAGCCGTTCGTGCAGTTTGTGCCGAGCTGGTCATGAGCGTTCGCGAGGTTCCGCTAGTCCTGCCGACCGAGAGCAATCCGGCGGCCTACGGGCATGCAGGACGGACGCGCATGGTCAACTGCCGAGCCGTTGCAGAAGGTGACGGCGCGAAGACCAATATTCAGATCCATCCCGTCTACGGATGGGCGGACTACCTCACTCTGTCGGCAGGCCAGAAGGTGCGGGCGCTGTTCTCGTTGGACAGCAACACGCTGCTCTCCGTGTGCGGGCGTTTCCTGCATCGTACCGACAGCGCTGGTACTGCAACCGTCGTCGGCGGCATCCCGACCGATGGTCCGGTCCAGATGGTGAGAAACCGCCGTCTTGACGCTCCGCAGGTGCTCATCGTCACGGACGGGCGAGCCTACGTCTATCAGGCCGGCACTCTGACTGAGGTTGGAGATCCAGACTACGCGGCTGCAATCGGCGTGACGGTGTTCAACGGTTACGGCATCCTTCCGGGACCGCAAGGCAAATGGCAGATCAGCGGGCTCGACGACTTCACGAGCTTTGACGCTCTGGAGTTTGCCTACGCCAACAGCCTGCCGGACGAGATCGTTTCTGCGATCAACCTTGAGGGAGGCATTGCGCTTCTCGGTGAGAGGTCGGTTGAGTTCTGGAGCGACAGCGGGGGCGCTGACTTCCCGTTTGTGAGGTCTGGCGTCAGAGAGGTCGGCTGCGCTGCTGGCGCGAGCGTGACGCGCGTTGGTCGCGCCGTGATGTTCATCGGGCATGACCGGACGGTTCGGCTGTTGACCGGGTACGAGCCTCAGAAGGTCAGCAATCCCGGCCTTGATCGCGCGCTAGACCGCGCTGACTTGTCGATTGTGGACGCATTCAGCTACGAGGCTGAAGGGCACACCTTCTATCAACTGTCGTGGGGCTCTGACCTTGGCGCCAACTCGGCAACGTGGGTCTTCGACGTTGCGACGGGCAAGTGGCATGAGCGGGAGTCCTACGGCTACACGCGATGCCGGGCCACCTGCTACGCCTATCACAACGGGCGGCACATCGTCGGCGACGGCACGGGCCGGCTCTACATCATGGGGCGAGACTACCATGACGAGGCCGGGCAACCGCTGATCGTTGATGTGCAGCCGGCTCCGGTCGACACGTTTCCCAACGGCGGCATCGTGCATCAAGTGGATCTTGACGCGGTGCCAGGCGTCGGCATCGACACGGCATCCACCGAGCGCGATCAGCAGCCTGTTGTGTCGCTCTCATACAGCGATGACGGGGGGCGCAATTTCGGGCGGGAGAGGACGCGCGGTCTTGGCTCAGACGGCGAGTTCAGGGCGCGGGTGAGGTGGCTCGCATGCGGTCAGGTCAACAGCGTTGGCCGCATCTGGCGGTTCCGAGCTGACGCGGCCGTGGCGCGGGCGTTTCTCAGAGCGTCGATGAATGTGGAAAAAAGGGAAACCTAATGGACCAGTACGGACCAGGGCGCTTTGCGCAACCGAACATGCCGGTTAACTATCTCCTCGATCCGTACCCGTCTAGCATGGGGCAGGATGAGGCCATGTCAGCGGCCATGCAGCAGGCGCGAGGTATGGGGCACCCGGCTATGGGTGCAGGATTGAGCACAGCCGGCTACACGCTTGGCTCTATCCCGTTCGGCTTGCTTAACTTGGCGGGCACTGGATTGGCTGGGTTTGGCGCAGCAACGCTTGACCCGGCTGCGGTCGCACTCGGGCTTGGTGGCGTCTACGTCGGCGGCAAAGGCTACGGCGAATTGATGGGTAAGGCTGATGCCAGCAACGCCGAGCGGCAATTTATGCTGCGCAACCCATACGGCACGCCGGGAACGCCGACGCATCGTGGCGCCGAGCGAGACAGCATGAACCTTGAGAACTACGGCGGGCAGTTCCCGCCCCGCTATCGATAAGCATCTATGACGGTAGAGAAGCGCGAGACATGACATCGCCTCGCCCGCCTCTGCAATCCGTACCGATCACGGGAGAGCAGGGGCGGTCACCGCCTGAGTGGTACAGGTTTTTCTCTCAGCTCTCGACTGAGGTTGCTTCGCTCCGAGCGCAGCTTGCGGCTGTCACAGGAGCGGAGTTGCAGGCTGTCGGCGTGACGCAGACAGAGCTGATCCCGTGGCTGATAGAGAGCCCTGCTGATGGCCCCTACGACGGCCTGTCTCAACCGTACGCGCTGACGGTGACGGAGGTGCATACGATCTGCCGGCAGGGCTCTGCATCGGTGCAGCTGCTCGTGGATGGCGAAGGTCTTGGGCCGTATGTCGACGTTGGTCCGACGCCGCGCAATCTAGCCGTGAGCCTGTCAATCCCGGCAGGGTCTAGCGTCGGCGTGCGTATGGCAAACGTCGCCGGCTGCGAGAAGGCTGCGATCACCTACGTCTGCACTCGTGAGCTGTCTACGTCATGAGGCCGATTGTCGTCGGCGGGGGCGACCGGAATACTCTGCTGCTGCTCAAAGGGGCGGATTTTGTTGATTCTTCCCCATACCAGCGGACGATAACTACCGTCGACGGTGAAATAGGCGAAGCAAATCAGGTTCCGTTCGGCAATTTCGGCCCTTATTACGATTTGTCCGGCTCTACGACGGCCACCGACAAGCGTATTGACGTTGACGACCGTGAGCTTGACAGCTTCTACAACTCCGCATTCACGGCCGAATGGTGGGGCGCTCGCGCGTCGCTGTCGCCAAGCACAAGTTACTGGTTGAGCAAAGGCGAATTCTCGTCATCCTACGATCCGCCAATAGGCGTTTATACGGGCGCTTCCAACGTTCTTATTCTGAGCGCCATCGATGGCACCGGATTTACAGGTCTCTCGTCCTACACGCTGGCCGATACGGATTGGCATCACTACGCGCTGGAGCGCTTCGGCGCGGGCGGTGACCTGTATCTCTACATCGACGGCGTGTTGATCTATCAGCTGGCCGTCGGTGACCTGATCGAGAACACCGGGCCGCTGCACATAGGCGGCTATCAGGTGGCAAGCAGCGTGTTCGGAATGAATGGCCTGATGGACGATTTTAGGCTGTCACGGATCGTCAGATATGGCGGCGATTTCACGCCGCCAGGCCCTCACAAGAGGTAAGCAGAATGGGCATCTTCTCGAATTGGAGCGGCGGCGACAGCCGGCGGGATCTGAAGCGTGGCGCTGCTACGGCTCAGGGCCGGTTTGATCAGGCTGGCCAGACCTACGGGCAGCAGTACGCTACGGCGCAGGGGAGGTTCGCGCCGTATGCCGAAACAGGCCAGAAGGCAAACAGCCTCTATTCGGACTTCCTCGGCCTGAACGGGCAGCCTGCGCAGCGGACGGCCTACGGGAACTATCAGGAGAGCCCGTATGCCGACTTCGACCGCGACCGGATCACGAGTGCCAACGCTCGCAGCATGAACGCTCGCGGCCTTGGGGGCTCAGGCGTCGAGGCTCTGGCGTCCGCCCGCGCGCTCCGCGAGTACGGCACGCAGGGGATGGAAACCTACCTGAACCGCCTGCAGGGCATGCAGGGGCAGGGCCTCGGCATCGCGAACACACTTGCCGGCCTCGATACCGGCTACGGCACCGCGATGGGGGGCCTTGAGGGGCAGCGTGCCGGCCTCGATACGCAGCTCGCGTCGGCGCTCGCGTCAACTAGGTCGATGGGCCTCCAGAACACGCTCGGGGCGATCAGTGGCCTTGGCGGGCTTGCCTTGGGTGGCATGACGCCGGGCGCTGGCGGGCTTAGCGCATTCGGCAACATCGCAAAGATGGCAGGAGGAGTGAACAGCCTGTTCGCGCCGTCTTCGGCGCCGATGTACGACCAAGGGCGGTGACACATGGCGATCCAGTTCAACCCGGTCAATTCCCTGATCGACTTCTCGGCTCTCGCCCCCCTTCAGCGCGGCCTTGAGGGGTACTCAAAGGGCATCAACCAAGCAGAGACGGTGCGCCTTGCGAAGGAAAAAGAGGCGCAGCAGAGGGCGAGCTACAACAGCCTCTTGGCGGACCCTGCAATGGGGCTTGACCCGGCCTATCGTCGCGTTCTAGCGGGCATGACGCCGCAGGACGGAAACAAGAGCCTTGCGGTCCGCATGTCGGATCGAGAGAAGGCGACGCAACGGCCTTGGTGGGCTGGTCCAGGCGGTGCCGTCGACCCGGCTTACCTGCAAGCGAAACAGGCCGGGGCGAACAGAACTACGGTCAACATGCCTCGGCAAGAGGTAGAATACGACAAAGCAATGGGTAAGAAGTACGCTGACGAGTTTTCGGCAGCGCGAAATGTACTGCCGACGGCTACCCGTACATTGGGCGAGCTTAAGGTGATTGAGAGGACGCTCGCTGATCCGAACCTGTACTCTGGCACAGCAGGAGATGCAGTGCTGTCACTGAAAAAGGCGGCCGGAACGATTTTTGGAGTAAATGTACAGGGT
The DNA here is from genome assembly GCF_937873615.1 of uncultured Paracoccus sp. Classification (GTDB taxonomy): domain Bacteria; phylum Pseudomonadota; class Alphaproteobacteria; order Rhodobacterales; family Rhodobacteraceae; genus Paracoccus. The sequence continues at coordinate 6,999 of NZ_CALMYP010000025.1, read as the reverse complement.
GTCGGGTCAGGAGAAGTGGTCCGTAATTTGGGCAAGGCAATCGCCCTTGGCAATCGAACGATGCTGCCCGGCACTCTTTCCAACGCTGATCGAGACTTCCTAGAGAAGATGTCGCCTAATCTAACAAACTCTCCAGAAGGCAACAGGCGCATCATAGCTTTGGCAATCATGTCTAAACAGTACGAAATCGATAGGGCCAAAGCATACTCTGACTATGCGCGGCGAAACAGAGGCCGCATAGACGTAGGCATTGACGACGTACTTGGGAAGATCGATCAGGACTACTCAGCGAAGGCGGCCGGGATCATGGATGAGTTGCGTGGCATGGCGCAGGCTGACAACCGATCACCGGCGGTCGGAACACCTGTCCAAGGCGGTTATGAAAATCTCCGCAAAATGTACGGTCTTGAGTGATGGCAGGTCCAGCGCGCTGGTCGAGCGACCTAGACGATAACATCAGGCGGTACGGGGCAGAAAGCGAGGAAGCTGCCCGCAACACTCTGCCGTACTATGTCCGCATTTACGAGCGCAGCAAGCAGCGGGAGGACCTAGATGCACTCAACGGGCGGCTCCGCTTGCTCGGTCTGCCTGACTATTCTCCGGAGCAGCTTGGGCAGCCACATCAGCCGCAAGGCATGCCGCCGGGTGACCCGGCGCAACAGCCGGCGAAGCCGGCTACAGGCACCACAGCGCCAAACCATTTCGTCCCGCGTGCAGAGCCGCCGCGCACTGCCGGGTTTGCTGCACCATCTCTGGAAGAAAACGGCGTCCTGCCGCCACCGCCGGCTGATCTCGGCAAGGTGGACAGAAATCTTTCTAAGCTGGTTTCGCGCAAGGCTCCGGACTCGGACATTGAGGCATACCTGAATGCCGAAGGTGTCACGCTTGATCAGGTCATGAAGTACAAGACCGAACGCCAGAATATGAGCGTCGGGGGCCGCATCGTGTCAGACGTGGCAGAGTTCGCCGGGAGCCTGCCGCGCAACCTATACAACTACGTGATCGGCGAGGAAGACCCGCGGAACAGGAGCCTGTCTGACGTTTGGCGGACGCCGGTCGGCAACGAAAAGGGTGAGGCTCGATACCTGTTCGATGCGACTGACGAGCTGGCCGGACTGACGGATGACCAAGCGCTTGACATCGCGAAAAAGCGGCTCGGCAACAGCTTTATTGGTGTCGAGAATGACAGCCGGGGCAGGCCAATCATCCAGTTCCGAGGCGCGGACGGAAAGACCGAGCGGGCCTATATCAACAAGCCCGGCCTTGACGCGGCCGACGTCAACAGGGCGATCGGCGGCGCCGTTCCGTATCTGGCATCTGCGACGCTTGCCGGGCGACTTGGTGGGGGCGCCGTTACTCAGGCCGGTCTGCAAGGCGTAGCGGCCGGGTCTACGTCGATCGGGCAGGACAAGGCTGCACAGGCGAAGGGCAGTGATCGCGGCGTAGACTTCTGGCGGGCCGGATTTGCTGCCGGCGGCGCTGGAGTTGGTCAGCTTGTCGGATCGGCCGTCTATCCGATGTTGCGGCAGTGGGTAAAAAGCCGCGAGCTTGTCGATGATGCAGGTAAGCTGACCGCTCGCGGCCGGCAGATGGCGCAGCGCGAAGGCATTGACCCGGATGATGTAGACGCCGAACTTGCAGCTTACATCGCACGGCAAACTGGGACGGCCAAAGACCAAGCAGAGGGCATGGTGTCCGCCCAAACCGGATACTTTGGCATCCCGACGACGAAGGGTCAGCGCACCAAAGATCCCCAAGCACTTCTGACCGAGAAAGACGCGCGCTATGGCACCCTTGGCAACGAGGCCAAGGACGTCATGCAGCAGTTTGACCGCGACCAGACGCAGGCGATCAGCCGAGCTGTCATCGGTGACCCGTCAGGCGCCGCCGGAAGTCAGCGCAGCATAGCTCCGATGATTGCGCCAAACCGCACACCAACTGAAATTGGCCGCGACCAGATCGGTCAAGGCATCCGTGGCGGGCTGGAGACGGCAAGAGCTGGCGCACGGACCGTCGAGGAAGAGGCGTGGGGCAAGGTCGGTCCCCTGATGCCAACGCCGGAGGCTGTGCAGACATTGCCACAGTTCCTGCTTAAAGCGCTCGGGACCCGGAAAATAGACCCGAAAGTTACGCCCAACGCGGCGTCGATGCTTGACGACCTAGAGGCCATGTTCAAGGGGCAGGACATGCGCCCCGGCTACGATGTTCTTGCAGGCCAGCCGGGCCGGATGAGTGTTGACGAGGTGCGGCGACGCTTGGGGCCGCTTGTCAACGCAAAAGACCCGGCCGACAGAGCCGCGGCGAAGGCGGTATATGGCGCCTTTAACGACTGGATAGACGACGCAGCCGAAAAGAGCTTGCTGCGAGGCGACCCGGCATCGGCCATGGCGCTTCGTGCGGCGCGGGCTGCTTCGCGCGATGTAAAGGGGCTGTTCGAGCCGCGCACCACGCAGGGCATGAAGGCGCCCGCTGCGAAGATCCTGGAGAGGATGGCAGCGGCCGACAGCGGTGAGGGTGTCGTGCGGGCGATGTTTGGTGCCGGCGGCCCGAAGGCGACGCCAGCCGAGGGCGTTGTCGATGCCGTCAAGAATTATCGCCGGATCGTCACGAAATACGGCGGAGAAGCAGGCAAAGACGCATGGAACGATGTTCGCCTTGCGTATTTCCTTCGCCTGACTATGGACGGCAAGGGGCAGGTGCAGACGCCTGGCAATCTGGCCAACTCTCTGGAGCAGGCGTTCGCCAGTCACGAAACGCTTATGCGGACGCTCTACACGCCGCGCGAGTTCGGACAAATTAAGCTGCTTGCCAAGGCCGTGCGGGAAGCAACCTACAAAGACCCGAACCCGAGCGGGTCTGGCGTGGCGACTCGTGCGCTGTTCCCGCAGCTTGTCCAGCAGGCATTGCAGACGCAATCCAAGCGAGAGCTTTTTTCAAAGCACAACGTGATAATGAGCCGCATATACTCGGCTCTCGCCAAGGCGGTCCCGAACATCGCCGGCGGCAAAGACTACGTTGGCGGGAAGGTCGCGCGGCGAATGACGTCTCAGGCTGTGACGCCTGCTCGCCCGCCTGTCGCTGGTGGCGCATATGGCGGCGTCAGTGGCTACGCGACGCAAGATCAAAGCAACAATGTGCCACTAAACTCACTCATCGACCCGGCATACCTACGATAAGGTAGATCAGGGCACACGGGATGATCCAGATCGCCCCGCCTCTTGCCTCCGCCGCGTCGTCGCGTTCCCTTCCCTCAAACGCGGCCTTGGCGCGCTGCCACATCGCCCATGCGATGGTCGGCAATAGATACAGCTCTGTGTAGAGCATTGCTGCGACGGCTCTCGGCTTGCCGGTCAGCAGGAAGAACATGGCCAGTCCGGTCAGTATCGCCCAACAGACGACAATCGCGATCAGATGCTTGAGCACTTCTCGCTTAAGCGACAATCGGAGCCCCTACAATGGCTGACTTCATCCCGGTATTCGATGCTGACAAGGTTTTCTTCGACGACAACGGAGACCCCGTGTCAGGCGGGTCTCTCACCTTCTACGAGGCCGGCACAACGACGGCAAGGGTTGTCTACAGCAACCCGGCTCTGACGGCAGGGTTCTCTTTGGGTAACGTCGTGCAGCTCAACTCTGCCGGGCGGCCTGTCTCAGGGGCCTCTATCGTCACGATCTACACGGGCGTAAACGCGTACAAGTACGTTGTGAAGGACGCGGACGGCGTTACCCTCCGCACGCACGACAACCAGCCCGGCGCGTTCGACACCAGCGACCTAGCGGAAGACGACGACGTGACCGGGCTCGGAACTGGAGCTACTGGCGTCACAACTGTCTCGGCAGACACGACGATTGCGACGACGGCAGAAGGTAAGCTGTACAACGTCAACCCGAGCGGCGGGTCGAAGACCATGACGCTGCCGTCTGCCGTCACTGCCGGCGACGGGTGGCTGATCGGCATCAGGCACGACGGATCTAGCAACTCGGTCCTGATCGCGACGGTATCGAGCCAGACGATCCAGCATCACGGGACTGACGTCACGACGCTTGCCCTGACCGGTAACGGCGAGACGGCGTGGCTGCAATCAGACGGGACCGGGTGGGTGCTCTCGTCCTACGTGCCGCCGATCGCGCGGAGCAACGGTCTTCATTGGGTTGTCGAGGACCAAACGGGCACGCCACCTGGCTCCCCGACGCCGGGACAGGTCTACATCGTCGGAGCGGCACCGAGCGGGGCTTGGAGCGGCTTTGCCGAGCACGACATTGCCGTTTATGCGGGGGCAGGGTGGATCAAATACACGCCCCCGACAGACTGCGGCTGGACGGCCTACGACAAGGACAGCAACACCAATTTGCAGTTTCAGGCGAGTGCATGGGTTGCGCTGGCCGGCGCGGTCGGAACCGGCCTGACACAGACCAGCGGCACATTCGCCGTCAACTTTGCTGACGCAACCGACATGGAGGCGGCGACGGAGACGGACGAGGCGGTCGTGCCGAGCTTGCAGCATCGGCATCCTGGCCACCCGAAGGCGTGGATCAGCTTTAACGGCGTCACCACGACTGCGATCTTGTCTGACTACGGCGTGTCGAGTGTGACCGATGACGGCACGGGCAAGACAACGATCTCATTCGACACGGCTTTCAGCAGCACAAATTACTCGTGGGTCGGCTCGGCTAGGTGGCACACGACAACCCTTGCTGGCCTTCTGACGGCGCGCTCGGTGGATGCCAAAACGACAACGCAGCTGTCGGTCGGCACGTCGTCCAGTTCGTCGGTTTCCGCGACCGATCTGCCCGAAGTCAACCTTGTGATCATGGGCGACCAGTGATCCTCTGGACGCGCCCTGACGGCGGGGTGAGCATCACCGTCCCGTCGCCGACGTGCATGCTCTGGATGCAGTACGGCGGACGTTGGGCCGACATGCCGGCTGGCTTCCTAGACACACAGATCGAGCGCAACATTGCTGACGGCGTTCTGGAGCCTGTTGCGGAGCGCTTCTGTAGGGCTCTGGCATTCGGCGGGCTGACCAGATCCGAGGCGCTGGCCGTGCTCCGTGACAGAGACTGCCGAAACGGCATGGCTCACGAGATCATAGACCCGGCAGGCCTGCCAGACCGGTGGTTCCGTGACGCATGGCGGCGCAGCCACAACGGCGGCCCGATCTGGCTGGACGTAGAGGACTGCCGGCGTATCCAGTGGGAGCGAGTGCAAACCATCGCCTACCAAGAGTCTCGCAAGCTACGCCCGCGAGAGATCAACCTAGGATCGCTCAGAGACGCGATCCTAGCAGCAGACGAGCCAGAGACTATCAGGAGGGTATGGCCCCATGGACTGGCGTAGTCAGCCAAGCACGGCGAAGCGTCTGGACGCATGCCGAGCCAATACGATAAACCAGCATTTTTCTCGCGTTCAAAAGAGTATGCAGGAGGATTTGCCAAGCGCGGCGGACAATCGGAGCCACGCGAGTTCCGAATGAAGATGGATAAGGCGTTCGTCGACAGCGCGCCGGTCACTGTCGAGCAATACAACCGGCTGGTGCAGGAGGTCGCGAAGCAAAACCCCAAAGTTGCACAGAGCATGGTTGACGACATCTTAGACGGCATCAGCGTTCAAGAGTTCGCAGAGTTCGCGCGACAAAGGGGTGGTGACATAGTGAGCGACAGCGGGGCGCTTGTCCGTCAGGCGATTCAACGCAACGTCGGCGATGACGTGTCGGTGTTCACAGGGGCGGGATACAACGCGGTAGATTCAGGGCGAGACGTTTGGCACCTGACCGGCGACGGCATTAGGCTCAGCAATGCTCTTTTCGATCCAACGAAAAGCGCCAGCCGCAATCTGCTGGCTGGCGTTCCCGGTGTTCCGTTCGTGATGCCGTCGAGCCAGGGCGGGGAGCTTTATTGATCCCAACCGGGCGTGGCGTCGGGTCCAAACTCTTCGCCGAACTTTTCGCGGTGCATCTTAACGTAGCAGTTCCAGACACGTTGCGCGCGGGACTTGAGGTGACCTGCCATGCCGCTTCGCATGGCGCAGCCAAGGTCGAAAGGATCTACTACGGCGGCCTCGTTGGCTTGCTCAAACAGATCCATATCCATCAGGCGCGCGGCTCTGTCGAAGTCGACCTTCTCGCCGCGTGACGTGAGTATGTACGTGTAGAACATGTTAGGCCTCTGTCTTGCGGATAACGGTTTCTATTGCGTCTCGCCGCGCTGCTGCGGCCTTGCGTAACGCGTCGATGTACTCGGCTGACGGCTCGTAACCTTCGGAAGTCCAGCGCCAGACCTGACGCGGGTCCACAGAAAGAACGCCCGCGACGGCGCGTTTCCACCGCGGGCCATAGAGAGCTTCACCGAGTATGCGTAGGCGTTCGACGTTGGTCATCTTGGATTAGCCTTTAGGAGCACTTTTGCCCACCGCATCTGCTCAGGCGGTCCAGCCTCAAGCGCGGCGGCCAGGGCATCCAGGTCGACGTGCTTGCTGCTCTTTTTTAGCATCCGCAGGATCGCTGACAGGCGCGTGTAGAGCATCTGGAAAAGCGCCGCCGTCGTCGGCCTACGCAAGCGGTGGTGGTAGTTCATGAGTGCCTCGCCTCCCTCTCGGCGCAGCGCCTCATATCCTCCAGCGCGTCCTTGTCAGATGCGTAAAAATCCGGGACGGGCCGCGCCGGATCGCTCGCAGCGTAGATCAGCATCGCCGCATTGGCGGTGCTGTCGAGGTGACGCTCCAGCTTATATCCAGCCTTACCGGCCAGGTGCACGACCCAGCCGGCCCGGCAGTGCGTGGTCGCGCATGTATGCCAGTCAGACATGTCGAGCGCTCCCTCGACCGAGGCGGCGGCATAGACACGCTGATGGATGTCAGCGATCACGGGAGCGTCGGCGATTGACCTGCCGCCTAGCCGGATCGACTCCGGCAGCGCCGTGATCGGCGTGCCGCTGAGGTAGAGACCGCCTCCGACTGTGAGTCCGTCCGGCAGCGCCGTGATCGGCGTGTCGCGGAGGTCG
>NZ_CALMYP010000024.1 GCF_937873615.1 uncultured Paracoccus sp. | reverse complement strand
AGTTTGAAAGGAACCGGCGTCTCCGTCAAATGTGCGAAAGAATTTGTACGTTATCGATCGACGACAAGGCGGCGGTGCTGGAAAAAGAGGTCCAAAGCCTCAAGGTCGGGTTCAAGCGCGAGAGATTTCTCTATTATTTCATTATTCAAGGCCTCGTTCTGGGCCTAATTGGCCCGTATGTTCCGGGCTATGTTTTTACTGCTATGATCGTTATTGCCCTGTTGTTTTCTATCGGGCTGGCTAAGTATCTCGATTTTCCGTGGATCGTGCTGCATTTGGAGAAGTGGGAGCAGCTTCTCTATGAGGCTGCCCAGAAGCGATTGCTAGGGAAGCAGCCCGAGGAACCGCAAAATGAGCCTATCGAAAATGGGAACGATCCGTCCTGATCGTTAGACCGGCAGCGCCCCGCGCCCGTCCCGCAGCACCAGCACCTTGTTCAGCATGGCGGTAAAGTCCGTGTCGGACTCCATGTCGATTTTCATCGCAACCGAACGTCGTGTTTGGGCTGCCTGCCGCCAGTGCCCGAGACCGTAGCAACGGCAGCTTCGTCCGCAAAGCGGTCAGACAAATGACAACCCCCTCATGGTGATCTATGAAGGGGAAATGCTGCGATCAGACGATCCCGCAGGCGCCCTCGGTCGCGTCGCCGGCGGCGGCGCGGAACAGCGCGAACATCTCGCGGCCCATGCCGTATTGATTGCCGGAAAGATCGGCCACGGCGGCTTCGCGGGCGTCGAAATCCTTGCCCTTGCACTCGATCACGCCATTCACCGCGTCGAGCCGGATCAGGTCGCCATCGCGGACGCGCGCCAGCGGCCCGCCCTTCGCCGCCTCGGGCGAGATATGGATCGCCGCCGGCACCTTGCCCGATGCCCCCGACATCCGCCCATCGGTGACAAGCGCCACCTTCAGCCCGCGATCCTGCAACACGGCGAGGATTGGGGTCAGCGAATGCAGTTCCGGCATCCCGTTCGCGGAGGGTCCCTGGAAGCGGACCACGACGATGGTGTCGTTGGTGAATTCGCCGGCCTTGAAGGCGGCCTTCACCTGTTCCTGATCGGTGAAGACGCGGGCCGGGGCTTCGACGATGTGACGCTCGGGCGCGACGGCGGAAATCTTGATGACACCGCGGCCCAGATTGCCCTGCAACTGCTTCAGCCCGCCAATCGGCGCGAACGGGTCCGAGGCCGGGCGCAGGATCTTGTCATTGAGCGAATCGCGCGGACCTTCCTCCCAGGTGACGCGGCCATCGCGCAGCTTCGGCTCGGTCATGTAGCGGTTCATGCCGCCGCCGGCGACGGTGCGCACATCCTCGTGCAGCAGGCCCGCTTCCAGCAGGTGCCTGACCATATAGCCAAGCCCGCCGGCGGCGTGGAAATGGTTCACATCGGCCAGCCCGTTCGGATAGACCCGCGCCATCAGCGGCACGGCGTCGGAAATGTCGTGGAAATCCTCGATATCGACCAGAACCCCCGCCGCCCGCGCCATGGCCGGCAGATGCAGCACGAGGTTGGTCGAGCCGCCGGTGGCCATCAGCCCGACAATGCCGTTGACGAAGGCGCGCTCGTCCAGGATCTCGCCCACCGGCAGATAGTCGTTGCCAAGCCGGGTGATCGCCGCCGCCCGTTCTGCCGCTGCCCCGGTCAGCGCATCGCGCATTTCCGTGTTCGGGTTCACGAAGCTGGAACCCGGCAGGTGCAGGCCCATGATCTCCATCAGCATCTGGTTGGAATTCGCGGTGCCGTAGAAGGTGCAGGTGCCGGGGCTGTGATAGGAGGCCATCTCGGCCTCCATCAGCTTGTCGCGCCCGACCTCGCCGGCGGCGAATTGCTGGCGCACCTTGGATTTCTCGTCATTGGGCAGGCCCGAAGGCATCGGCCCGGCCGGCACGAAGACCGAAGGCACATGGCCGAAGGTCGCCGCCGCGATCACCAGCCCCGGCACGATCTTGTCGCAGACGCCAAGGTAAAGCGCCGCATCGAAGGTGTCATGCGACATGGCGACGCCCGCCGCCAATGCGATCACGTCGCGCGAGAACAGCGACAGCTCCATCCCGGCGCGGCCCTGCGTGACCCCGTCGCACATGGCCGGCACCCCGCCCGCGACCTGCGCGGTGGCGCCTGCGCGCGCGGCGGCGGCGCGGATCAGGTCCGGGAAACGCTCATAGGGCTGATGGGCCGAGAGCATGTCGTTATAGGCGGTGACGATGCCGATATTGGGCTTGCGGCTCAGCGCCAGATCGTCCTTGTTATCCATTCCCGCATAGGCATGGGCCTGATTGCCGCAGGACAGATGCGCCCGGCGCGGGCCGTCCTCGGCCGCCCTGGCGATGCGGGTCAGGTAAGCCGAGCGCGTCTGCTGCGAGCGTTCGCGGATCCGGTCGGTCACACGGTCGATGGTCGCGTGCAGGGTCATGGCTGGCCTCCTCTGGCGGTCTTTCCTTTGTATACGTCGTTAGCGTTAACATTACAACCGGGCCGGGCCGCTCTTGTCGCAGGGCCGGGGGCGTGCCACATCGGGGCGACTGAAAGGATCCCCCATGAGCACGCTTCCCGTCATCCGCCTGCGCCCCAAGACCAAGCCGCAGGCCATACGCCACGGATTCCCCTGGGTTTTCGCCGATGAGGTGGTGACCGACCGCCGCACACGCGCCATTCAGCCGGGCAGCTTCGCGGTGCTGGAAGACCCCGAGCGGCGGCCCATGGCGCTCGTCACCGTGAACCCGAATTCGAAGATCATCGGTCGGGTCATGGACAGCGACCCCGAGGCGGTGATCGGCCCCGACTGGCTGCGCGCCCGGTTGATGCGGGCGCTGGCCTTGCGGAGCCGGCTTTACGACGCCCCCTTCTATCGGCTGGTCCATGCCGAGGCCGACGGGCTGCCCGGCCTGATTGTCGACCGTTTCGGCGATCACGCGGTGATCCAGCCTAATGCCGCCTGGGCCGATGCCATGGCGGGCGAGATCGCGACCGCCCTGCGTGAGGTGACCGGGGTTTCTACCGTGATCCTCAACGGACAGGGGCGCACGCGTGGGCTGGAGGGGTTGGACGAGCGGATGGAGGTCATTGCCGGCACCGCGCCAGACGCCCCGATCGAGGTGCCGATGAACGGTGCCATCTACATGGCCGACCTGATGGGCGGGCAGAAGACCGGGCTTTTCTATGACCAACGCCCGAATCACGCCTTCGCGCAGCGGCTGGCTTCGGGCCGGGTGCTGGATGTGTTCAGCCATGTCGGCGGCTTCGGCCTAGCCATGCTGGCGGCAGGGGCGGAACATGCGACCTGCATCGACGGGTCGGAACCGGCGCTGACACTCGCCCGCCAGGGGGCCGGGGCGATGGGGGTCGAGGGTAGGCTGGACACCATCCAGCAGGACGCCTTCGCCGCGCTTGAGGCGATGGGGGCCGAGGGCCGGCAGTTCGAGGTGGTGATCTGCGACCCGCCGGCCTTTGCGCCGTCGAAACCGGCGCTGGAGGCGGGCCTGCGCGCCTATGAGCGGGTGGCGAAGCTGGCCGCGCCGCTGGTGGCGCCCGGTGGCTATCTGGGGCTCTGCTCCTGCTCTCATGCCGCCGATCTGACCAGCTTCCGCAATGCCTCGGCGCGGGGCATCGGGCGCGGCGGACGGCGCGGGCAGCTGATCCATAACGGGCAGGCCGGGCCGGACCATCCGACCCTGCCGCAACTGGCCGAGAGCGGCTATCTCAAGGCGCTGTTCTTCCGGCTGGACGGATGATCGCGGTTCTGGACGCCAATGTCCTGTTCCCGACCGTGCTGCGCGAAATCCTGAGCGATGTCGCGGCGGCGGGGCTGTTCCGGCCGGTCTGGTCCGAACGTATCCTTGGCGAAGGGACCCGCGCGGCGGCGAAACTCGGCCCCCGCGATGCCGAGATCGCCGGGGCCGAGGCAGCGCTTCTGCGCCTGCGCTTCCCGGAAGCCGTCACGCCGGGCGACGAGGCCCGCGCCAAGGGCTTCGACCTGCCCGACCCGGCGGACCTGCATGTGCTGGCGGCGGCCTTGGAAACCGGGGCAGGGGTGATCGTCACCATGAACCTGCGCGATTTTCCGCCGCGCGCGCTGCCTGCCGGCATTCGCGCCCTTCATCCCGATGCCTTCCTGACCGATCTTTGGGCCCATCACCCCGATCCGGTCGCCGCCGCTGCCCGCGCGGCGCATGACAAGGCCAACGATCTCGGCACCGCCATCGCGTTGCGGGCGCTGATGAAACGTGCGCGGCTGCCCCGGCTTGGCCGCGCCCTGACCCGCTAGGAGTATCGCGGCTTGCTGATAACGCTAACATCGGATAGGGACTCCTCAAGCAAGGAGGTGCCCATGGTTGTCAGAACCATTCCCGTCGACGATTTCGACCTGGTCATTTTCGGCGCCACCGGCGACCTGGCCCATCGCAAGATTCTGCCCGGTCTCTATCGCCGTTTCCTCGCCGGTCAGATGCCGCCCGAGGCGCGCATCATCGGCGCTGCCCGCTCGGACCTGACCGATGAAGGCTTCCGCGAGGAAGTCCGCAAGGCCATCGACGAATTCGCCCCGAAGGTCGACCGCAGCCAGCTAGAGGCCTTTCTGGGCCAGCTCGGCTATGTCGCCATCGACGCCAAGGGCACCGGCGGCTGGGAGCAGTTGAAGGAACGGATGCGCCCCGGCGTGGTGCGGGCCTTCTATTTCTCGGTCGCGCCCTCGCTGTTCGGCGATCTGGCGCAGCGGCTCTCGGAATATGGCATCGCCGATACGGACAGCCGGATCGTGGTCGAAAAACCCTTTGGCCGCGACCTCGAATCGGCCCGCGCGCTGAACGACACGCTGGCACGGCATTTCGCCGAAAAGCAGATCTACCGGATCGACCATTATCTGGGCAAGGAAACCGTCCAGAACCTGATGGCGGTGCGCTTCGCCAATATCCTGTTCGAGCCGCTCTGGAACGCGCAATTCGTCGATCACGTCCAGATCACCGTGTCTGAAACTGTCGGTGTCGGCGGGCGCGGCAGCTATTACGACCAGTCCGGCGCCATGCGCGACATGGTCCAGAACCACCTGATGCAGCTTCTCTGCCTGACCGCGATGGAGCCGCCCTATCACTTCGATCCCGACGCCGTCCGCGACGAGAAGCTGAAGGTGATCCGTGCCCTGCAGCCGGTCGAGGAAAACGAGATCGTGCGTGGCCAGTATGAATCCGATGGCGATGCGCCGGACTATCTGGAAGATGCCGAAAACCCGGCCACCCGCACCGAAAGCTATGTCGCGCTGAAGGTGCGCATCTCGAACTGGCGCTGGCAGGGGACGCCCTTCTATCTGCGCACCGGCAAGAAGCTGCGCGCCCGCACCAGCGAGATCGTCATCACCTTCCGCGAGCCGCCGCATTCGATCTTCGATGAAAGCGGGCAGAAGCCGAACCAGTTGGTCATCCGCCTGCAACCGGACGAGGGCATGGACCTGACGGTGATGATCAAGGAACCCGGCCCCGGCGGGATGCGGCTGATGCAGGTGCCGCTGGACATGTCCTTCGCCGACGCGCTCGGTGACGAAAGCGCCGATATGCCGGACGCTTACGAGCGTTTGATCATGGATGTGATCCGGGGCAACCAGACGCTGTTCATGCGCGGCGACGAGGTCGAGGCCGCCTGGGCCTGGGCCGATCCGATCATCAAGTCCTGGGAAGAGGGCAAGAACCGCCCCGAACCCTACGACCCCGGTTCCTCCGGCCCCGAGGAGGCGCTGCGCCTCATGCATCGCGACAACCGCCGCTGGCGGGAGATCCGCTGATGTGCGCCGAGATCGTCACCTATCCCGACCGCGAATTGCTGGCCCTGTCGCTGGCCGATCGTATCGCCCAGGAATTGCGCCAGCAGCTTGAGGCCGTGGGGCCGGCAAGCCTGTGCGTGCCCGGGGGCTCGACGCCGGCACCGATGTTTCGGGCGCTGTCGGGCTTGCCGCTCGACTGGGCGAATATCACCCTGTTTCTGAACGACGAACGCTGGGTGCCGGCCAGCCATCCGCGCTCGAACTCGGCCATGCTGCGCGAGACCCTGATGAACGGGCCGGCGGCTTCGGCGGATTATCTGGACCTTTTTACCGGCGATCCGACGCCGGAAGGGGCCGCGCCCGCCCTGTCCGAGCGGCTGAAGCCGATCCTGCCGATTACCGTTCTGGTGCTGGGCATGGGCGACGACATGCACACGGCCAGCCTGTTTCCCAATGCGCGGGGGCTGGACAAGCTTCTGGCCCATGACGCGCCGCCGGTCATGGCAGCGGGGGGCGGGGCCGAGCCGCGCATCACCCTGACCGCGCCGGCCCTGCAATCGGCGCTGAACATCCATATCCTGATCACCGGCGCGCAGAAGCGCGCCGCGCTCGATGCCGCCATCGGGGCGAGCCCGCTCGACGCCCCGATTTCCATCTTCCTTCGTGACGCAACGGTGCATTATGCCGACTGACCTCGAACCGATCTGGACCCGCCTTCACAAGCTGCTTCCCTCGGGCGAGCGGCGCATCACCTCGCTGTTCGACGCCGATCCGAACCGGCCCAAGGATTTCAGCGTTCAGGCCGACGGGCTGATCTTCGATTATTCGAAGACCAATATCGATGCCGGTGCCCGCGCCGCGCTGCTGGACCTTGCCGCAGGCGTGGCCGAAAAACGCGAGGCGATGTTTTCAGGCGCGCGCATCAACGAGACCGAGGACCGTTCGGTCCTGCATACGGCGCTGCGCAACTCTGACAAGCCGCTGCTGGTCGAGGGCAAGGATATCAGCGCCGAGGTCTCGGCGACGCTGGACCGGATGGAGGCCTTCGCCAATGCCGTCCGCGATGGCAGCTTCAAGGGGCAGGGTGGCCGGATCACCGATGTGGTCAATATCGGCATCGGCGGCTCGGATCTCGGGCCGAAGATGGCCGCGATTGCGCTCTCGCCCTATCATGACGGGCCGAAGACGCATTTCGTGTCGAATGTGGACGGGGCCGATATCGCCGATGTGCTGGCCGGGCTGAACCCGGAAACGACGCTGGTGATCGTGGCCTCGAAGACCTTCACCACCATCGAGACGATGACCAATGCCCAGACGGCGATGGGCTGGATGAAGGCCACGGTCAGGGATGCCGGCGCGCAATTCGCGGCGCTGTCTTCGGCGACCGACAAGACCGCCGCCTGGGGCATCGACGGCGCCCGCGTCTTCGGCTTCGAGGACTGGGTCGGCGGGCGCTATTCCATGTGGGGACCGATCGGGTTGTCGCTGATGATCGCCATTGGCCCTGATAATTTCCGCGAGGTCCTGCGCGGCGGTGCCGCCATGGACGCGCATTTCCGCAGCGCGCCCCTGCAGCAGAACATGCCGGTCATGCTGGCCCTCGTCGGCATCTGGCACTATCAGGTGAACGGCTATCCGACCCGCGCCGTGCTGCCCTATGACAACCGGTTGTCGCGGCTGCCCGCCTATCTGCAGCAGCTGGAGATGGAATCGAACGGCAAGCGCGTGGCCATGGACGGATCGGACCTGACCGTTCCTTCCGGCCCCGTGGTCTGGGGAGAGCCCGGCACCAATGGTCAGCACGCCTTCTACCAGCTGATCCATCAGGGGATGCAGATCGTCCCCTGCGAGTTCATCGCCGCCGCGACGGGGCATGAGCCGAAGCTCGATCACCATCACAAGCTGCTTCTGGCCAATTGCCTCGCCCAGTCCGAGGCACTGATGCGTGGTCGCAGCCTAGATGTGGCGCGCGGGATGATGGCGAAGAAGGGGCTGACCGGCGCGGAACTGGAACGCCAGGCCCGCCACCGCGTCTTCCCCGGCAACCGGCCCTCGACCACGCTTCTGATCGAGCGGCTGACGCCCTTCGCGCTTGGCCAGATCGTGGCGCTTTACGAGCATCGCGTCTTCGTCGAAGGCGTGATCTTCGGCATCAACAGCTTCGATCAATGGGGGGTCGAGCTTGGCAAGGAGTTGGCGATCACGGTTGCGCCGCTTCTCGACGGCAAACCCTCGCCCGATCATGACCCCTCGACGCTGGCGCTCGCCGAGGACATCCTCAGGATGCGCGCGTCTTCGGTGTGACAAATACCTCGGGGTTGCCGGCTGACGCCATCGGTTCAAGTCAGCCGGCGACGGGCAGCGCCCCGGTCCTCAGATCGCCTTCGGGCGCATCCTCAGCCAGATCAGCGCCCCGCCCGCCAGCACCAGGAAGGGCACCATGGCCATGTTGACGGCGCTCCACCCGGCCTGTGCGTCCATCGCGCCCGAGCAGTTCATCAGCCCGCCCGATGACAGCGAGGCCAGGAAGACGCCGCCGAAGACCACCAGATCGTTGATCCCCTGCACCCGGCCGCGCTCCTCGGGGGCATGGGCGCGGGCCAGCATGGCGGTGGCGCCGATGAAGCCGAAGTTCCAGCCGAGACCCAGCAGGATCAGTGAAATATAGAAATTCCCCAGATCCACCCCGCTCAGCGCCACAGCGCCGGCGCCAGTCAGGATCAGCAGGCCAAGGCCGACAATGCGCTCGGCCCCGAAACGGTTGATCAGGTGGCCGGTGAAGAAGCTGGGGATGAACATCGCCAGCACATGCGAAAACACCACGTCGCCGGCCTGCGCCTGATCGAAGCCGCAGCCGACCATGGCCAAGGGTGTCGAGGTCATGACAAGATTCATCAGCGCATAGGAGACCATGGCGCAGATCATCGCGACGACGATGGCCGGGTTGCGCAGGATTTCGCGCGTGGGCCTGCCCTCAGGCGCCGCTCCGACAGCGCGCGGGGTCGGGCGCGGGATGTCCAGACCCATGAACAGCATCATGCCGATCAGGTTCAGCACCACGATGGCGCCATAGGTGTAAAGATGCGGGATCGCCGACAGCCCGTCGGTCAGCTTCAGCAGGCTCAGCGCCACGAAGGCCGAGGCCAGACCGCCGGCCATGACGAAGCTGATCGCGCGGGGCGCGAAAGCCTCGGGCGCGGTATCGGTTGCGGCGAAGCGATAGAAACCCTGCGCCGACATGTAGATCCCGGTCAGCAGCGAGCCGAGCAGGTAAAGTGTGAAACTGCCCTGATAAAGCGCCAGTGCCGCGATTCCGGCCCCACCCATCCCCGCCAGTGCCGCGATCTGGAAACCCGCGCGGCGGCCATGGCGCTGCATGAAGCCGGAAAGCGGTCGCGCGCTCAGCGCCGATCCCAGAACGATCATCGAGACCGGCAGCGTGGCGAAGCAGGGATTGGGCGATAGCATCAGCCCGGCCAGCCCGCCGATGGTGAAGATCATCGGCATCTGCGCGCCCATGATCGCCTGGGCCATGACCAGAACGATGACGTTGCGCCAGGCCCGGCGCATGGCGGGGCCAGCTGCCTCGGGCACACCGATGGTTTGTGTATCGGTCACATCAGCCCTTCCGGATCTGCGCCGCCTCGCGGGCACGGGCCTCGATCCCGGACCAGTCGCCCTCGGCCACCGCCTTGCCCGGCGCCACCCAGCTGGAACCGACGCAGATCACATTGGGCAGCGACAGGTAGTCATTGGCGTTTTCCGGCGTCACCCCGCCGGTCGGGCAGAAGGTCACATGCGGCAAGGGGCCTGCCAGCGCCTTCAGCGCCGGCGCCCCGCCCGAGGTCGAGGCGGGGAAGAATTTCAGCATGTCATAGCCGTATTCGTTGGCCTGCATGACTTCGGAGGCCGTCACCGCGCCGGGCAGCAGCGGCAGCGAGGCATCCTCGCAGGCGCGGATCAGCGTTTCGGTCGCGCCCGGCGCCACGGCGAAAGAGGCGCCGGCATCCTTGGCGCGGTAAACCTGTTCCGGGGTCAGCACGGTGCCGGCACCGACATGGCCGCCCGAGAGCTTCGCCATCAGCTTGATCGCGTCGAGCGCGGCCGGCGTGCGCAAGGTCACCTCCAGCACCGGCAGGCCGCCGGCGATCAGCGCCTCGCCCAGCTTTTCGGCCCGGGCGGCATCGTCGATGACCAGCACCGGGATGACCGGGGCAAGGGCGCACAGCTTGCGGGTATGTTCGGACTGGGTCTGCGGGATCATGGCCGGCACTCCTTCGGAAGGTGCCCAGAAACTGACCCGGATGGCGGTCTCATGCAACCCCGAAGCGGGCTATTTCAGCAACCCGGCCTCGCGATAGTAACGCTCGGCCCCCGGATGCAGGGGGATGGCGATCCCGTCGAGCGCATGTTCGCGCTGGATGCGCCGGCCGATAGGATGGCCGACCTGCAACTGGTGCATGGTATTGTCGTTCCAGAGCACGCGGGTCATGGCATGGATCAGGTCCTCGGGCTGCTCGGCGGAAGTTACCCAGAGCGCGCCGACGGTCAGGGTCGGGATTTCGGTCGCGATGCCGCGATAGGTGCCCTGCGGCACCGTGCCGCGCAGGAAGAAGGCGCCGGACCGGGTCAGGGTATCGGCCACCGCGCCGTCGATGGGCACCAGCGTCACATCGGCCTGCCCGGCCAGCTGGCTGATCGCCGGGGCCGGATAGCCGCCGACGAAGAAGAAAGCGTCGAGCTTGCCCTCTCGCAGGGCCACGGCGGCGCGGGTCGCGGGCAGGTGCATCAGGGTCAGGTCTTCGTCGGCGATGCCGGCGGCATCCAGCACAAGGCGCGCGTCGACCAGTGTGCCCGACCCCGGTTCGTCCAGCGAGACCCGCTTGCCGCGCAGATCGGACAGGTTCCGGATGCCGGCATCAGCGCGGGCGACGATATGCAGCGTCTCGGGATAAAGCGTGGCAATGGCGCGCAGGTTCTCGATCGGCGGCAGGCCGGCGAAGTTTCCGGTCCCGGTCTGCGCCCAGTGGGCGACATCGGCCTGGGCAAAGCCCGATTCCAGCCGCCCCCGACCGATCGATTCGACATTCTCGACCGATCCCGCCGTGGCGATGGCCGAGGCCAGCAGCCCCGGCACCCCGCAGGCCCCGCCTTCGGCACAGGGTGCGCCGCCCGGCGGGTTCGAGATCGCCGCCGCGATGATCCCGCCAATCGGGTAATAGGTCCCGGCGGTCGAGCCGTTGCCGATGCGGAAAAAGGTCAGCTCGGCCTCCTGCGATGCCGCGCCGCCCGCCGAGAGAAGCAGGGCCAGTGCGGCAAGCGGGGCGGCCAGCCGGCGCATCAGTTCTTCAGCCCCGTTTCCCGAAGCAGGCCCTTGCGCTTGGCCTCGTAATAATAGCCGCGCGCATACCATTGCACGGCCTCCTCCTGATTGCCGTCGGCAACGAGATAGGCGCCGCGCAGGTAGCGCCCGGCAAATTGCAGGTTGGTATCTGCATCCAGAAGCCCCTGCGGCGAACCCTGATAGCCCATGGTCCGCGCCGTCTGCGGCAGGATCTGCATCAGCCCGTAATAGGGGCCGTTGCGGGCATGGGCGCGATAATCCGATTCGCGCTGGATCACCCGATGCAGAAGCGAGGGCGGGATCTGGTGCTGAGCGGCCCAGTAATTGATCTTGCGCCGCATCTCCGGGGTTTCGCCCGGATGCAGCCCGCTGGTGCTGACCGTGGCCGGGAGGATTACTTCTTCGCGGGCGTCGCTGCCGCCACCACATGCGGCCAGCAGCAGAAGCCCCAGAAGGGCGGCACCGCGGCCAAGCATCCGCCCGGCCGCGCGAAGGCCGCAGCCGTCAGACATGAATGGCCCCGTCGCCAAGCGCCAAGGCCGCCTCGCGCACCGCTTCCGAGGTGGTCGGGTGGGCATGGCAGGTCAGGGCGATATCCTCGGCCGAGGCGCCGAATTCCATGGCGACACAGATCTCGTGGATCATCTCGCCGGCACTCGGGCCGATGATATGGGCGCCCAACACGCGGTCGGTCTCGGCATCGGCCACGATCTTCACGAAACCGTCGCCCTGGAACATCGCCTTGGCGCGGGCATTGCCGAGGAAGGGGAATTTCCCGACCTTGACCTTGCGCCCGGTTTCCTTCGCCGCCGCTTCGGTCAGACCGACGCTGGCCACTTCCGGCGTGGTGTAGATGACGCCGGGGATGACATCGTAATTGACGTGCCCGGCCTTGCCGGCGATCACCTCGGCCACGGCCATGCCCTCATCCTCGGCCTTGTGGGCCAGCATCGGGCCGGGGACCGCATCGCCGAGCGCGTAGATGCCGGGCACGTTGGTCGCCCAGTGCTTGTCCACCGCGACCTGTCCGCGATCGGTCAGCGCGACGCCGACCTTGTCGAGGCCGAGCCCGTCCAGATAGGGCCGCCGGCCGGTCGCCAGCAGCACCACCTCTGCCTCGACCGAATGTTCGCTGTCGTCCTTGCGCAGCTTGTAGGTCACCGTCGCCTTGCCGTTCTTGGCCGTGGCCGATTGCACGGCGGCACCGAGAACGAAGTCCAGCCCCTGCTTGGTCAGGGTCTTCTGCAACTGCTTCTGGATCTCGGCATCCATGCCGGGGGTGATGGCGTCGAGATATTCGATCACCGTCACCTTCGCGCCGAGCCGGGCATAGACGGAACCCAGTTCCAGCCCGATCACGCCGGCACCGATCACCACCATGCTGGCGGGAACCTTCGGCAGCACCAGGGCGCCGGTCGAATCGACGATCACGGCACCGGCATTGTCCACCTCGACGCCCTTCAGCGGCGTCGGCTCCGAGCCGGTGGCGATGACGATGTTCTTCGCGTCATAAGTCGTATCCCCGACCTTGACCTTGCCGGGCGCCTCGATCTGGCCCCAGCCCTTGATCCAGTCGATCTTGTTCTTCTTGAACAGGAACTCGATGCCCTTGGTATTGGTCTCGACGGTTTCGGCCTTGTAGCTTTGCGTCACCGTCCAGTCGACCGAGGGGACCTCGCCCATCAGGCCCATCTTCTCGAAATTGTGGCCGGCCTCGTGATACATGTGCGAGGCGTGCAGCAGTGCCTTGGACGGGATGCAACCGACATTCAGGCAGGTGCCGCCAAGCGTGGCGCGGCCTTCGACCACGGCGACCTTCTGGCCCAGCTGGGCGGCGCGGATGGCGCAGACATAGCCGCCGGGGCCGGCGCCGATCACGATGAGGTCATAGCTGGACATTCGGGTCTCCTTCAGAACTCGGCCGCCCCGTTCCGGCGGCATCTATCACGCCTGTGCATACACAAGCCGCGCGCCGTAATCACCCGGAAAAATGCGGATCGCAGCGTATATCCGCTGGCTAGAACAGTGCCGCGAGGATCATCGCCATGGTGGCGAGGAACCCCACCCCCCAGATGATCGAGCGCCAGGGCGTCCAGCCGAAGGCATAGGCCGGGACATATGCCGCGCGGGCCAGCAGGTGCAGCCAGGCCATGCCGGCGGTAAAGCCGCTGCTCTGGCCGGAGAGGCTGACCACGGTGACGGCGATGGTCAGGAAGATCAGCGATTCGAAATGGTTGTTCACCGCCCGCCTGAGCCGCCCTGTCAGGGGCGCGAATTCCGGCGTGGTATCGCGCGGCCCGGCATTCCATTTCGCGCCGACATCGCCATTCATCACCAACGCCGCTGCGCTGATCTGGACGGCTTGCAGCAGCGCGGCAAGCGCGAGAACCGTCAGCTCAGAGGTCATGTCTTACCCATGATCTGCGGGGTTTGCCGGCGCGGGGGATTGGGCCGCACCGGGTGGTCTCAGGCGGTTTCCAGCGCATGCGCATCTGCCGCCGACACTCCGGCCTGCGAATTGAACACGCCTGCGGCGCCGCTCAGATATTCGCGCGCCTTCTTGGCGTCATGGACCTCGAACAGCGCCCAGGCACTGGTGCCGCTTTCCCGCCAGAGCTGCAGCAGCGACAGGGAATTGTTGCCGCGATCCTCGGCATCGGCGTCGAAGGCCGACTTGAACTTGGCATAATCGGCAACGGTGTAATGAATGAGCATCTGCATGGCGATCAGTCCTTTAACATGGCGGTGCCGGTCAAGCCTGCATCCGCGGCCTTGGTTCGGGTCGAATCTCTGTGCTCGAAGATAGCCCGATAGCCCCCGGCAAGATCAATCCCATGCGTTAACGAAGGCCGCAGCGTTTCGGTTGCGTCTTCGCCTTCAAACATGCAGCAAAACGGCGAATGATCTGATAGAACAATCGGCCAGAGGAGGAGCATGATCATGACCGGCAAGATGATGTATCAGGAGCTGACGGTGAATTCGCTGATCGACCACGCGGCGCGCTTTCACGGCGGCACCGAGGTGGTCTCGGTCGAGACCACGGGCGAGGTCTCGCGCAGCAATTGGGCGGGGGTGGCGGAACATGCGCGCCGGCTGGCCTCGGCGCTGGATCGGCTGGGCGTGTCGCCCGGTGCGCGTGTCGGCACCATCGCCTGGAACAACCGCCGCCATCTGGAGATCTATTTCGGCGTGGCCGGCGGCGGGCGGGTGACCCATACGATCAACCCCCGCCTGACGCCCGAACAGGTCGCCTATATCGCCAATCATGCCGGGGACGAGGTGATCATGTTCGATGCCACCTTCCTGCCGCTGGTGGCCCCGATCCGCACCCATCTGGATACGGTGAAGCATCTGGTCATGCTCGGCCCCCGCGACGAAGTGGCGGCGCGGATCGAGGGGATGCTGTTCTATGACGAATTGCTGGAAACCGGCGACCCGGATCATCCCTGGCCCGAGATCGACGAGCGTGCGCCGGCGGCGATGTGCTATACCTCGGGCACGACCGGCAATCCCAAGGGGGTGCAGTATTCGCACCGCTCCATCGTGCTGCATTCCATCGGCGGCAACCAGCCGGACGGGCTGGCGCTGTCCGCGCGCGACAGCGTCATGCCGGTGGTGCCGATGTTTCATGTCAACGCCTGGGGGGTGCCCTATATCGCCGCTCAGGCCGGTTCGCGGCTGGTGCTGCCGGGGCCGAATCTGGACGGCGAAAGCCTGGCCCGGCTGATCGAGGCCGAGGGGGTGACGATCTCGCTCGGCGTGCCGACGATCTGGATGGGGCTGCTGGCGGGGCTGGAAAAGACCGGGGCCTCTGCCGACAGCATGACCCGCACCGTGGTTGGCGGCTCGGCCCTGCCGCCCTCGATGATCCCGGCCTTCCGCGACAGGTATGGGGTCGACCTGATCCATGCCTGGGGAATGACCGAGACCTCGCCGCTTGGCACGCTGAACCAGCTTCTGCAGAAGCACGAGCACCTGTCGCCTGACGAACAGGCCCGTATCCGGCTGGGGCAGGGGCGCCCGCCATGGGGGGTCGATCTGCGCATCGTCGACGAGGCCGGCACCGCCCTGCCGCATGACGGCCAGACCCAGGGCGCGCTGCAGATCCGTGGCCACTGGATCGTCGAAGGCTATTACGGTCACGACGAAAGCGCCCTGACCGGGGATGGCTGGTTCGATACCGGCGATGTGGCGACCATAGATGCCGACGGCTATATGGTGATCCGCGACCGCTCGAAGGATATCATCAAATCGGGTGGTGAATGGATTTCCACGGTCGAGCTGGAAAATATCGCCATCGCCCATCCGGGCATCGCCAATGCCGCCGCCATCGCCGCCTTCCACCCGAAATGGGACCAACGCCCGGTGCTGATCGCCGTGCGCGTGCCCGGCGGCGAACTCAGCGAGGCGGAACTGATCGAATTCTATGACGGCAAGGTCGCCAGATGGCAGGTGCCCGACCGGGTCATCTTCGTCGATGCCCTGCCGCTCGGCGCGACCGGCAAGGTGCTGAAGAACCGGCTGCGGGAAGAATATGGCGAGGTTCTGATCGAGACGAGCTGAAAGGTTCTGCCTTTTCGATGCAATGACTTCAGTCCGTCACCCTGCGCCGGATGCAGGGTGGCGGGGTCTCATATCTCACCGCACCAAAGCGCGCTTTGAAGAAGGCGCCCAAAAACCTGCTTGCGTCAGCGCTCGGCTTTCCATTAAATGTTACGATATAACATTACTTGGAGAGAGCCATGCCAGCCAAAGGCAAGCGTTTGCCGGTCACCGTCCTGTCGGGCTTCCTGGGGGCGGGAAAGACCACGCTTCTCAACGATGTGCTGAACAATCGCGAGGGCCGGCGTGTTGCGGTCATCGTCAATGACATGTCCGAGGTGAATATCGACGCCGATCTGGTGCGCGATGGGGGCGCCGATCTGTCCCATACCGAGGAAAAGCTGGTCGAGATGTCGAATGGCTGCATCTGCTGCACCCTGCGCGACGACCTGCTGGTCGAGGTTCGCCGCCTCGCGGATGAGGGGCGCTTCGACTATCTGCTGATCGAGGGCACGGGTATCGCCGAACCCCTGCCGGTCGCCGCCACCTTCGAGTTCCGCGATGAAAATGACGACAGTCTTTCCGATGTCGCCCGGCTGGATACGATGGTGACGGTGGTCGATACCGTCAATCTGCTCAAGGATTATTCCAGTCATGATTTCATTCGCGACCGGGGCGAATCCCTGGGCGAGGCGGATGACCGGACATTGGTCGATCTGCTGGTCGATCAGATCGAATTTGCCGATGTGGTGGTGCTGAACAAGATCAGCGATGCCGGACCGCAGAGGCTGGACGCGGCGCGGAAAATTGTCGCCGCGCTCAATCCCGACGCGAAGATCATCGAGACCGATTACGGGCAGGTGCCGCAGGATCGCATCTTCGATACCGGGCTGTTCGACTTCGACAAGGCGCATCTGCATCCGATGTGGGCGAAAGAGCTTTACGGTTTTGCCGATCATGTCCCCGAGACCGAGGAATACGGCGTCTCCTCTTTCGTCTACCGGGCGCGGCGGCCGTTCCATCCGCAGAAGGTCCATGACATCCTGAATGGCCCGCTGCCGGGTGTGATCCGTGCCAAGGGACATTTCTGGATTGCCACGCGTCCCGAATGGCTGGCAGAGTTCTCGCTGGCCGGGGCGCTCAGCAGCGTCAAGCCGATGGGCATGTGGTGGGCGACGGTGCCGCAAGAGCGTTGGCCAGATCATCCGCAGGCCCGCGCCTATCTGGAGCAGCATTGGCAAGAGCCTTTCGGCGACCGGCGTCAGGAACTGGTCTTCATCGGCGCGGGCATGGACAGGGCGGCGATCACCGCCGCGCTCGATTCGGCGCTGATCGGAGATGAGTCCGCCTTCATGCCGCAGCAATGGGCCAATTTGCCGGACCCGTTCCCCGGTTGGCGGCGGGCCGCGTGATGTTGCAGCGGCGAGACCAGGCTGCTGCAGGTCATCGACGTTGCGGAGATGGCGGATTGAGGGGCGCGGTCGGGATGCAGGCCAATGGCCGCACGACGCTGCCCCGCCGTCATCGCGAAAGCGATCCCATGGCCGCCTATGACCGTTTGCCGTCAGAGCTTCGCGGCTGGCTCGCGCAGGCGGTGTTGCCCTGGTCGGCGCGATCAGCGCTTCGGGTCTGGCGCCGGGCGCTTCACCGCTGCGATGGTGACATGGTCGAAGCGCATCGTCACTTGCAACGGATCGAACGAAAGCAGTTGATGCGGGATACGCTGCGGGTCTGGGGCGAACATCACCCAGAGGCGATAGGACCGGTGTCCGATCGCGGTTGACCGGGTGCGCGAACCTCAGTCCCGGCGAAGCCCCCTTGCACCTCGCGCCGGGCAATGTGACCAATCATCGTAAGACGTTTCTGAGGGGGGCATGATGAAGGCCATCGTTTTCGATATCGGCAATGTTCTGATCGACTGGGATCCGGTGCCGCCGTTTCTCGATGCGCTCGGCAGCGAGGCGGCGGTGCGCGACTTCCTCGCCCGGGTCGATTTCAATAGCCGCAACCTGCGCGCCGATGGCGGGGCGCGTTTTGCCGATCTGGCGGCGGAACTGCCAGATCCCGAGGATCGCGCGCTTCTGGGGCTTTATCTCAGCAATTTCGCCGTCAGCCTTGTTAGGGCTGTCGAGGGGACCTGGACGCTGCTTGGCCGCTTGCGCGATGCCGGCCATCCGATCCATGCCATCACCAACTGGTCGGCCGAGACCTGGCCCGCAGGCGTGCGCGCCCATCCCCGGCTGGGAGAGGTCTTCGGCACCGTCATCGTCTCGGGCGAGGTCGGGATGTTGAAACCCGATCCGGCGATCTTCCGGCTGTTCTGCGCGCGCGCCGGGCTGGCCGCGCAGGATTGCCTGTTCATCGACGACAAGCCCGAGAATTGCGCCGGGGCCGAAAGCATCGGCATGGCGGCGGTGCACTTCACCTCGCCCGCGGCGCTTGAGGCCGATCTGCAACGTCACGGTTTGTTGTGAGGCGGGCGATTCAACCAGTGGGGGCGGCCGGTCCGGTCGCAACCTGTCAACAGACTGGATCGACATAGTTTTGTCATATAACCTTTTGAGAATCGTCATGATCCGGCCCTAACCCTGCCGCGATGCAACCGGCCTGCCTGGCCACAACGTGGAGCTTATGATGCCCTCGACCTCTCGCATGACCCTTCGTATCCTGTCCCTCGGCTGCGCGCTGCCGGCGCTGGTCGCAGGCGCGGCGCTTGCCGAACCCAGTCAGGAGTTGATCGACGCCGCCAAGGCCGAAGGCCAGTTGACCACCATCGCGCTGCCGCATGACTGGTGCGGCTATGGCGACGTGATCGCGGGCTTCAAGGCGAAATATCCTGAAATCACCGTCAACGAACTCAACCCCGATGCCGGTTCCGCCGATGAGCTGGAGGCGATCCGCGCCAACAAGGACAATACCGGCCCGCAGGCGCCCGATGTGATCGACGTGGGCCTGTCCTTCGGTCCGCAGGCCAAGGATGAAGGGCTGATCCAAGCCTACAAGGTCTCGACCTGGGACTCGATCCCCGAGGATGCCAAGGATGCCGACGGCTATTGGTATGGCGATTATTACGGGGTCATGGCCTTCGGCGTGAACACCGACCTGATCGACACCATGCCGACCAGCTGGAAGGACCTGACGAAGCCCGAATATGCCAATGCCTTCGCGCTTGCCGGCGATCCGCGCGCCTCGGCGCAGGCGATCATCTCGGTCATGGCGGCGGGCATCGCCAATGGCGGCGAGCCGGGCGAGGCCTCGGGCCAGAAGGGCATGGAACTGATGGCCGAGGTCAACAAGGCCGGCAATTTCGTGCCCGTCATCGGCAAGTCGGCGACCATCGCACAGGGGGCCACGCCCATCG
Source organism: uncultured Paracoccus sp. (assembly GCF_937873615.1). Classification (GTDB taxonomy): domain Bacteria; phylum Pseudomonadota; class Alphaproteobacteria; order Rhodobacterales; family Rhodobacteraceae; genus Paracoccus. The sequence continues at coordinate 82,656 of NZ_CALMYP010000024.1, read as the reverse complement.
TCACCGCCTGGGACTATAACCTTCTGTCCTGGCGCGACGGGCTGAACGGCAACCCCCCGGTCGAGGTGATCATCCCCTCGGACGGCGTGGTCGCCGGTGTCTATGTGCAGGCGATCTCGGCCTATGCGCCGCATCCGAACGCGGCGAAGCTGTGGATGGAATATCTCTATTCCGACGAGGGGCAGCTTGGCTGGCTGAAGGGCTATTGCCACCCGATCCGCTTCAACGATCTGGTTCAGGCCGGCAAGGTCCCGCAGGAGATGCTGGACGCGCTGCCCGAGGCCTCGGCCTATGAACAGGCGATCTTCCCCTCGCTGGAGCAGCAGGAGGCCAACAAGAAGGTCGTGACCGAGGGCTGGGACAGCGTCGTCGGCGCCGCTGTCGCAGAGTAAACCGGTTCCGGCCCCGTCCCGTCGGGCGGGGCCATCCCTTTGGTGCGAGGGCGCATGAAGCAGATCGGCTGGAACTGGCTGGGCGTGGTGCCCTTCTTCGCCTTCGCGCTGCTGTTTCTGGTATTGCCGACGATGAATATCGTCATCGGTGCCTTCCAGAACCCGGAAGGGCAGTTCACCCTCCAAAATTTGGCCGGACTGAGCTCGCCCCGGATCGTCGACAGTTTCACGATCTCGATCAAGATCTCGCTGGCAAGCGCCATTCTGGGCTGCCTGATCGGCTTTGCCATGGCGGCGGCGGTGGTCTTCGGCGGTTTGCCGGGTTGGGTGCGCGGTCCGCTGATGACGTTTTCGGGCGTGGCCTCGAATTTCGCCGGCGTGCCGCTGGCCTTTGCCTTCATCGCCACGCTCGGCCGGGTCGGGCTGGTGACAATGCTGCTGAAACAATGGTTTGGCATCAATATCTATGCGCTCGGTTTCAACCTTCTGTCCTTCTGGGGGCTGACGCTGACCTATCTGTTCTTCCAGATCCCGCTGATGGTGCTGATCATCACCCCGGCGCTTGACGGGCTGAAGCGCGAATGGCGCGAGGCGGCCGAGGTGCTGGGCGCCTCGACCTGGCAATATTGGCGCATGGTCGCGCTGCCGATCCTGTTCCCGTCGCTGCTGGGAACTTTCGCGCTGCTTTTCGCCAACAGCTTCGGTGCGGTCGCCACGGCCTATGCGCTGACCGGATCGTCGCTGTCCATCGTGCCGATCATGCTGTTCGCGCAGATCCGGGGCGATGTGCTGCAGGACCCGCATCTGGGCTATGCCATGGCCTTCGGCATGATCGTCGTGACCGGCATCGCCAATCTGGCCTATGTCATCATGCGCACCCGGGCCGAGCGGTGGATGCGATGAGACGCGTCTGGGCCTGGGGGGCCATCTTCCTTGGCGGGCTCTATTTCCTGCTGCCGCTGATCGGCACGGTGGAATTCTCGCTGAGGATGCGGCGGGGCGAGTATTCGCTGGACGCCTATGCCTCGGTCCTGGCCGATCCGGCCTTCCGGCAGACCTTCGGCTATTCGGTGGTGATGGCGGTCCTGACCATTGTGCTGGGCGTGCTGATCGTCGTGCCCACGGCCTATTGGGTGCGGCTGCGCCTGCCACGGCTGCGCCCGGTGATCGAGTTCATCACCCTTTTGCCGCTGGTCATTCCGGCCATCGTCGTGGTTTTCGGCTATATCCGGCTTTACAACACCTCGTCGCTGCTGCCGCTGACCGGAACGGCTGCGGGCACCAATCTGCTGCTGCTCTGCGGCTATGCCATGCTGGCGCTGCCCTATATGTATCGCGCCGTCGATACCGGGCTGTCGACGCTCGACGTGCGGTCCCTGACCGAGGCGGCGCAGGCGCTCGGTGCCGGCTGGGTGCGCATCATCGGCCAGTTGATCCTGCCCAATGTCATCGGCGCGGTGATGTCGGGCGCGTTTCTGTCCTTCGCCATCGTCATCGGCGAATTCACCATGGCGGCGTTGCTGAACCGGCCCGCCTTCGGCCCCTATATGCAGCTTCTCGGCGCCAACCGCGCCTATGAGCCCGCAGCCCTTGCCGTCATCGCCTTTGCCGTCACCTGGGGCTGCATGGGGCTGATGCAACTCCTCTCGCGCCTGATGGGTGTCAGAAAGACCGTGACATGAGCTTCCTCGACCTCGACCACCTGCAGAAATCCTTCGGCGCGACCAAGGTCGTCCACGACTTCGACCTGCATGTCGAGAAGGGCGAATTCGTGTCCTTCCTTGGCCCCTCGGGCTGCGGCAAGACCACGGTGCTGCGCATGGTCGCGGGGTTCGAGACGCCGAGCACCGGGCGGATCCTGATCGACGGGCAGGACGTGACCGGGCTTTCGCCCAACAGGCGGCGGATCGGCATGGTGTTTCAGGCCTATGCGCTGTTTCCGAACATGAATGTGCGCGACAATGTGGGCTTCGGGCTGAGGATCGCGCGCCTGTCCCGGGCCGAGCGTGACGCCCGCGTGTCGGAAATGCTGGCCCTGATCAAGCTGGAACAGCTGGGCGACCGCTATCCCTATCAGCTTTCCGGCGGCCAGCAGCAGCGCGTGGCACTGGCGCGCGCGCTGGCGCCGCGCCCGAACCTGCTGCTGCTGGACGAGCCGCTTTCAGCGCTGGATGCCAAGGTGCGCGTGGCCCTGCGCGACGATATCCGCGCCATTCAGCGCGAGCTGGGCATCACCGCGATCTTCGTCACCCACGATCAGGAGGAGGCGCTGTCGATTTCCGACCGCGTCGTCGTCATGCATCAGGGCCGCGCCGATCAGATCGGCACCCCGGCCGAGATCTATAACCGCCCGGCGACCCGTTTCGTCGCCGGTTTCGTCGGTCAGTTGAACATGTTCGACGCGGTGCTGCGCGAGGATGCGGCGCTGGAATTCGCCGGTCAGCGGTTCGCGCCGGCCGCGCGCCGGGTGCTGTCGCCCGATGGCACGCCGACGGGTCCCGTCACAGTCGCCCTGCGCCCCGAGGCGCTGTCGCTGACCCCCCGGCGCGAGGGCGACGCCGCCATCGAGGGCCGGGTGATCAATTACGATTTCCTCGGCTCGGTCGTTCGCGTCCGGGTCGAGGTCGCCGGCCAGCCGGTATCCATCGACATGTTCAACAGCCCCGATGCGGAACTGCCCCGGCCCGGCAGCACCGCGCCGCTTTACTTCTCGGCCGAGGAAATGCTGGTCCTGCCGAAATAGGGCGGGCGGTCAGCCCCAGTCCATCACCACCTTGCCGGCCTCGCCCGAGCGCATGGCGGCGAAGCCCGCCTCGAAATCGTCGATGGGCAGGCGGTGGGTGATCAGCGGCGTCAGGTCGAGGCCGGATTGCACGAAGGCGATCATCTTGTACCAGGTCTCGTACATCTCGCGGCCATAGATGCCCTTCAGATGCAGCATCTTGAAGATGACCTTGTTCCAGTCGATCTCGAAGCCGGTCGGCGCGATGCCCAGAATGGCGATCTTGCCGCCATTGTTCATCAGATCGATCATCTGCCGGAAGGCGGGGGCGGCCCCCGACATTTCCAGCCCGATATCGAACCCCTCGGTCATGCCCAGCCGGGCCATGACCGCCGAAAGATCCTCGGTTCTGGTGTCGATGGCATGTTCGAGGCCCATCCTGCGGGCCAGGTCCAGCCGGACCGGGTTGATATCGGTAATGACCACCTTGCGCGCGCCCGCCCGCTGCGCGACCAGAGCGCCCATGATCCCGATCGGGCCGGCGCCGGTGACCAGCACATCCTCGCCCACGCAATCGAAGGACAGGGCGGTGTGAACGGCATTGCCGAAAGGGTCGAAGATGGCGGCGATCTCGTCGGGGACATCTTCGGGGATCGGCACGACATTGCTTTCCGGCAGGCACAGATATTCCGCGAAAGAGCCGGCGCGATGGACGCCCACGCCAAGCGTGTTGCGGCACAGATGACCCCGGCCGGCACGGCAGTTGCGGCAGGCGCCGCAGGTGATATGCCCCTCGCCCGAGACCCGCTGACCGGGGCGGAAGCGGGTCACGGCGCTGCCGGTATCGGCGATCACGCCGGAAAACTCATGTCCCGTCACCAGCGGCACCGGCACCGTCTTCGCCGCCCAGGCGTCCCAGTTCCAGATATGGACATCGGTGCCGCAGATGGCGCTTTTGCCGACCTTGATCAGAACCTCGTTCGGGCCGGGTTCGGGCACCGGCACCTGTTCCATCCACAGCCCCGGCTCGGCGCGGGCCTTGACCAGGGCCTTCATCATATTGCTGCTCATGCGATCACCTTCAATTCGCGGCCGGTTTCGATGAAGGCGGCGATGGCCGCCGACAGGTCGTCATCGGAATGCGCCGCCGACATCTGGGTGCGGATGCGCGCCTGTCCGCGCGGCACCACCGGGAAGGAGAAGGCGGTGACATAGACGCCCTTTTCCATCATCCGGGCCGCGAAATCCCCGGCCAGATGGGCGTCGCCCAGCATCACCGGAATGATCGGATGGCCGGCCCCGGCCAGCGTGAAGCCCGCAGCCCCCATCTCGGCGCGGAAGCGGGCAGCAATGCCATCCAGCCGCGCTCGCAGTCCGTCGCCCGCCTCGATCAGGTCGAGCGCGGTCAGCGAGGCCGCAGCGATGACCGGCGCCAGCGTGTTCGAGAAAAGATAGGGGCGCGCGCGCTGCCGCAGCATCTCGATCACCGGGGCAGGGCCGGCGACATAGCCGCCCGAGGCGCCGCCAAGCGCTTTGCCGAGCGTCCCGGTCAGGATCTGCACCCGGTCTGCCACCCCGTGCAGGGCAGGGGTGCCGCGCCCGCCCGGCCCGGTCAGCCCGACCGCGTGACTGTCATCGACGACGACCGTGGCATCGTGCCGCTCGGCCAGATCGCAGATCGCCGGCAGATTGGCGATGACCCCATCCATGGAAAAGACGCCATCGGTGACGACGACCCGGTTGCGCGCGCCCTTGGCCTCGATCAGCCGCGCCTCAAGCTCGGCCATGTCGTTATTCGCATAGCGATAGCGCGCCGCCTTGCACAGCCGGACCCCGTCGATGATCGAGGCATGGTTCAGCGCGTCGGATATGATCGCATCCTCCGGCCCCAGAATGGTCTCGAACAGCCCGGTATTGGCGTCGAAACAGCTGGAAAACAGGATCGCGTCCTCGGTCCCCAGGAAGGCGGCGATGCGGGTTTCCAGCGCCTTGTGTTCTTCCTGGGTGCCGCAGATGAAGCGGACCGAGGCCATGCCATAGCCATAGCGATCCAGCCCGGCATGGCCGGCGGCGATCAGGTCGGGATGGTTGGCGAGGCCCAGATAATTATTGGCGCAGAAGTTCAGCACCTTGCGCCCCGGTGCCACCTCGATCCGGCCGGCCTGCATCGAAGTGATGACGCGTTCGGATTTGAACAGCCCGTCGGCACGGATCTGGTCCAGCTCGCTAGAGAGGCGTTCGGTCAGGCTCATGTCTTCCTCCGCAGATATGCGCTTGTCCTGCCCTTCTACTGCAAGGCGAAGGTTTCGGCCAAGGACATTGCGCCGCATATCGGGGGCAGGGTGCTGGACGCAGCGGGCGGCGACAGGCTAAGGCTGTCGCAGAGCAGGCGATCCGCCACGGGCAGGGGCGTCAGGGATTTCAGCAAGAGGCCGGGGCAGGGCATGACACAGCAGGTGTATCACGCAGCGCGCATTTTCGACGGCGAGACCTGGCACGAGGATGCGGCCCTGCTGGTCGAGGGGGGGCGGGTCGCGGCGGTCCTGCCTGCCGCTGACGCCCCCGCCGGTGAGTGCGTCGACGGCTGGATCGTCCCCGGCTTCATCGACCTGCAGGTCAATGGCGGCGGGGGCGTGCTTCTGAACAACGACCCCACGGCAGAAGGCATGGCCACGATCTGCCGGGCGCATCTGTCGCTTGGCACCACCGCGATCATGGCGACGCTGATCACCGACCGGCCCGAGATGACGGCGGCGGCCATCGCTGCGGCGCGTGCCGCTGTGGGCCAGCCCGGCCTGCTCGGCCTGCATCTGGAAGGCCCGCATCTGGCGCTTTCGCGCAAGGGCACCCATGATCCGGCGCTGATCCGGCCGATGAGCGCGGCGGACCTCGCCGTTCTGACCGAGGCCGCGTCGCAACTGGATCACATGATCTGCACCGTCGCGCCGGAATCGGTGACGCCTGCGCAGATCGCCGCGCTGGCGGGGGCCGGCATCACCGTCAGCCTCGGTCACACCGATTGCACTCTGGTTGAGGCCCGCGCCGCCTTCGATGCCGGTGCCCGCATGGTTACCCATCTTTACAATGCCATGAGCCAATTGGCCCATCGCCAGCCCGGTCTTGTCGGGGCGGCGCTGGATGACGGGCGGGTCTGGCCGGGCCTGATCGCCGACGGTTTCCATGTCGATGACGCGGCCCTGGGCGTAGCCCTGCGGGGCAAGGCGGGACCGGCGCGGATCTTCCTCGTCTCGGATGCGATGTCGACCATCGGCACCGATCTGCCCGGCTTCACCCTGAACGGGCGGCAGATCCATCGCCAGGGTGGCCGGCTGACGCTGGCCGATGGCACCCTTGCCGGTGCCGATATCGCCCAGATCGACGCCGTGCGTCATGTGCACCGGAAGCTGGGCCTGTCGCTGGATGAGGCATTGCGGCTCGCGGCACTTTATCCCGCGCAGGCGATGGGTCTGGGCGATATGGGCCATCTGCAACCCGGCGCGCGGGCCGATTTTCTGGCCATGACGCCCGATATTACCGCTGGCCGGGTCTGGCTGGCCGGTCAGCCCGTGGCCTGAGCGGGGGCCTAGAGAGCGACCGGCGAAATCAACGGCTTCCCGGCAAAGAAGGCCGTCAGGTTATCCAGCGCGAGTTGTGCCATGGCGCGCCGCGCCTCCTCGGTGCCCGAGGCGTGATGCGGCGACAGCGTCACATTGGGCAGCGCCGTCAGGCGCGGATCGGGATCGGGTTCCGAGGCATAGACATCCAGTGCCGCCGCCCCGAGCGCCCCGCTTTCCAGCGCCGCGATCAGCGCCGGCTCATCCACGACAGAACCGCGCGCGATATTGACCAGAAGTCCGTCCGGCCCAAGCGCCTCCATCACCGGGGCAGAGATCAGCCCCGCCGTGTCCGGCCCGCCAGCCACGGTCACGATCAGCACATCTGAATCGCGGGCCAACTCGATCAGGTCCGGCTGATGGCTCCAGTCGACCGGCTTGGGCCGGCGGTTCCAGTAACCGATCCGCATGTTGAAAGCCTGCGCCCGCAGGCCCACCGCCTGACCGAGCGAGCCCAGCCCGACAATCCCCAACCGCTTGCCCGAGACCGAGCGTTGCAGCGGAAACATTCCCTTCGCCGCCCAGTCCCCGTTGCGGACATAGGCTTCGCCTGCCACGAAAGATCGCTGCGCGGCCAGAATCAGCAGGATCGCCATATCGGCCACATCGTCGCGCAGGGCGGGCGAGGTATTGGACAGTGCGATCCCCCGCGCCGCGAATTCACCGACCGGCAGCGCGTCGTAACCGGCGGTCGCGCAACTGACCATGGCCAGTTGCGGCATGGCACCCAGCATCGCCCCGCTCATGGTCACATTGCCACTGGTCAGAAGCGCCCGGCACCTCGCCCCCTTTTCGGCGATGAAGTCTTCGGCATCCTCGGCCTTGTCGGCGCGCAGCAGCGTGAAGGCCGCCTCTGCCATTGCCATCGCGTCGCGCCTGATGGGGCTGAGAACCATGACCTCGGGCTTCTGCATCGCCATCTCCTGTAGGGCTGAAGCTGTCAGCGATTGTTGGCTTTCCGCCAGGCTTCGAATTCGGGCAAGAATTCGTCTTTGGTGCGCGGGTAAAGCCCGATGATCGGGGTGCCGGCCTTGACCTTCTCGATCACGAAATCCTCGTAGGCGGTCATCTGGACGGCCTCCTCGGCGCAGTCGTCGGCAATATCGGCCGGGATCACGATGACGCAATCGGCATCGCCGACGATGATATCGCCCGGAAAAACCGGCGCATCGCCGCAGCCGATGGGTTCATTGAGCGCGATCGCCTCGTTATTGGTCAGGTTCGTCGGGCTGGAGGGGCGGGTGTGATAGGCCGGCATCTCCAGTTCGGCAATCGTCGCGGCATCGCGGAAGCCGCCATCGGTGACGACACCGGCACCGCCGCGCATCATCAGCCGGGTGATCAGGATATCCCCGGCCGAGGCCGCCATGGCCTGCTTGCGGCTGTCCATGACCAGCACCGCGCCCTCCGGGCAGGTCTCGATGGCGACGCGCTGCGGGTGTTTCGGATCGGCGAAGACGCTCATCGGGTTGCGGTCCTCGCGCGCCGGGATATAGCGCAGGGTGAAGGCCGGGCCGACCATGTTCCTGCCCTTCCAGCCGAGGGGGTGGACCCCCTGGATGACCTGGTTGCGCAAGCCGCGCTTGAACAGCACGCTGCACAGCGTCGCGACCGAGACGCCCATCAGCTTTTCACGGGTGGCTTCGTTCATCTTCGGGCTCCTTATTGCAGATCGTCGGGCAAGACGCCCTCGGGGATGTTCTGGAAACAGACGGGGCGCAGGAAGCGGCGGATCGACAGGGTGCCAACGCTGGTCGCGCCGAAGTTGGTCGAGGCCGGATAGGGGCCGCCATGGACCATGGTATCGGCGACCTCGACCCCGGTCGGGAAGCCGTTGGCCAGCACCCGGCCCGCCTTGCGTTCGAGGATCGGCAGCAGTTTTCGCGCCTCGGTGGCGTCGCCCGCGTCCATGTGGATGGTCGCGGTCAGCTGGCCCTCGAAGCCTTTCGCGAGCATCTCCATCTCGTCGGTGCCGCTGACCCGGATCACCAGACCCAAGGGCCCGAAGACCTCCTCGCCCAGAGCATGATCCTGCAGATAGCTGGCGGCATCGGTCTCATAGAGGTTCGGATTGGCCTCGCGGCCCGCGCTTTCGGTGCTGAGAAGGGGCGTGACGCTGTTGCGGGTCTCGAATCGGTCCTGCCCGTCGCGATAGGCCTTGGCGATCCCATCGGTCAGCATGACCTGCGGGCCGACGGCTTCCAGCCCGGCCTTGGCGGCAGCGACAAAGGCGTCGCCCGCCGGGCCGGTTGCCACGACGGCGATGCCGGGATTGGTGCAGAACTGGCCCGCGCCCATGGTCAGGCTGCCGGCCCAGCCCTTGCCGATCTCCTCGCCCCGGGCTTTGGCAGCCTCGGGCAGAACGAACATCGGGTTGACCGAGCCAAGCTCGCCGAAGAAGGGGATCGGCTCGGGGCGCGCGGCGCAAAGGTCGAACAGCGCCCGGCCCCCGCCCAATGATCCGGTGAAGCCCACAGCCTTGATCAACGGATGCTGGACGAGTGCGGTGCCGACATCGCGCCGCCCGCCCTGGATCAGCGAGAAGACGCCCTTCGGCATCCCGGTCTTTTCCACCGCCGCCTTGATGGCTTCGGCGACGATCTCGCCGGTGCCGGGATGGGCGCTATGGCCCTTCACCACCACCGGGCAACCGGCGGCGAGGGCTGCGGCTGTATCCCCGCCTGCGGTCGAAAACGCCAGCGGGAAGTTCGAGGCGCCGAAGACCGCGACCGGCCCGATCGGGCGCTGGATCATGCGCAGATCCGGGCGCGGCAGGGGCTGGCGGTCGGGCAAAGCCGCGTCGTGACGGCGGTCGAGGTAATCGCCCTTGCGGATATGATCCGCGAAAAGGCGAAGCTGGCCGGTGGTCCGCCCACGCTCGCCCTGAAGTCGGGCCTCGGGGAGGCCGGTTTCCTGGGAGCCGATCTCGGTGATCGCCTCGGCGCGGGCCTCGATCTCATCGGCGATGGCGTCGAGGAAGGCGGCGCGTTCCTCGCGCGAGGTATAGGCATAGGTCCAGAAGGCCTCTTCCGCCGCTTCGCAGGCGGCGTTCACCAGATCGACCGTGCCGACAGAGAAGTCATGCGCCGGGCCATGCGCGGGCTCCGACGAAAAGCTCCGGTCCGATGCGACCCAGTCGCCAGCGATCAGGTGCTTGCCATGGGGGGTGAAGGGCATGTCTGCCTCCCTTGTTCAGAAAATGTCAGGCTCGCCGGCAGCTTTGCCGAAGTCGCGTTCGAGATAGTCGAAATCGCAACCCTTGTCAGCCTGGGTCACATGGCGAGAGAACATATAGCCCCAGCCGCGTTCGAATTTCGGCTCGGGCGGGGTCCATGCGGCGCGGCGACGTTCGATTTCCGCCTCGTCGACCAGCATGTCGAGCCGGCGGTTCGGCAGGTCCAGCCGCACCGTGTCGCCGGTTTTCAGCAGGGCCAGCGGTCCGCCGACGAAGCTTTCCGGCGCCACATGCAGCACGCAGGCGCCATATGACGTGCCCGACATCCGCGCGTCCGAAATCCGCAGCATGTCGCGATGGCCCTGCTTGATCAGCGCCTTCGGGATCGGCAGCATCCCCCATTCCGGGAAGCCCGGCCCGCCCAGGGGACCGGCATTGCGCAGCACCATCACCGTGTCGGGCGTGACCTGCAGGTTCTCGTCGTCGACGGCCTTCTTCATCTCGGGATAGCTGTCGAAAACCAGCGCCGGGCCCTCATGGACCCAGTATTTCGGATCGCAGGCGGCGGGCTTGATGACCGCGCCATCGGGACACAGGTTCCCGCGCAGCACCGCCAGCGAGCCCTCGTGATAGACCGGGTTCGACAGCGGCCGGATCACGTCGTCATTATAGACGGTGGCCCCCTCGATCCCCTCGCCCATGGTCTTGCCGGCGACAGTCAGCGCCGAGAGGTCCAGCTTTTCGGCCAGCTGCACCATCAGCGCGCGCAGACCGCCGGCATAGTAGAAATCCTCCATCAGGTAATCCTTGCCGGAGGGGCGGACATTGCAGATCATCGGCACTTCGCGACCGAGCGCGTCAAGATCGTCCAGCGTCAGATCGACGCCTGCGCGCCGCGCCATGGCGATCAGGTGGACGACGGCATTGGTCGAACAGCCCGTGGCCATGCCGACAAGGGCGGCGTTGCGCACGGCGGCGGGCGTCACGATCTTCTCGGGCGTCAGATCCTCCCAGACCATTTCCACGATCCGCCGCCCGCAATCGGCGCCCATGCGCTGATGGGCGGAATCGGCGGCGGGGATGGACGAGGCGCCGGGCAGCGACAGGCCCATCGCCTCGGTGATCGAGGTCATGGTGCTGGCCGTGCCCATGGTCATGCAGGTGCCGGCGGAACGGGCGATGCCGCCCTGCACGCCCAGCCATTCCTCGTCGCCGATATTGCCGGCGCGGCGTTCGTCCCAGTATTTCCACGCATCCGAACCCGAGCCGAGGATCTTGCCCGCGTAATGGCCGCGCAGCATCGGGCCGGCGGGCAGGAAGATCATCGGCACGCCCGCCGTGATCGCGCCCATCACCAGCCCCGGCGTGGTCTTGTCGCAGCCGCCCATCAGGACGACGCCGTCCAGCGGATGGGCGCGGATCTGTTCTTCCGTCTCCATCGCCAACATGTTGCGATACAGCATCGAGGTCGGCTTGTTGAAGCTTTCATCGACCGACAGTGCCGGCATCTCAACCGGCAGGCCGCCGGCCTGCAGGATGCCGCGCTTCACGTCCTTGATGCGTTCCGGGAAATGGCTGTGGCAGGAGTTCAGTTCCGACCAGGTGTTCAGGATGCCGATGATCGGCTTGCCCATGAAATCGGCCTCGGAATAGCCGAGCTGCATCATCCGCGAGCGGTGGCCGAAGCTGCGCAGATCGTCCGGCGCGAACCAGCGCGCGCTGCGCAGCTTGTCCGGCGTGATTCCCCCATCCCTGGCCATCGCTATCCTCCCTCCGCAATACACTCACCCTTCATGTATGCGTATTCATTTCAGCCTGTCAACGCAATATTGCCGCATTTGCCAAATTTTATGGCGATTGAATGAGTTATTGACAGCGCGGTCCGAATCATGTTGATAGTTGATGTATGCGCATACATTGCGTGTTCCGGTGCCGTGGAGGGCGCCGGTCATGTCGATCAGGCGGCCGCGCATCGGCCGAAGGGAGGAAAAGATGAAACTGACCCGCAGAGTGATCCTGTCGGCGGCCGTGGCGGCCGCGATGCTGGCCCAGCCCCTTGTCGCGGCGGCCCAGGACCTGCCGCGCAATGTGCGGCTGGTGATCGGCTCCGGCTCGACCGGGGGCGACACCTATCAGGCGGCCTCGCTGGTGGCCGATGCGCTGGCGAAGCAGCTTGGCGTGAACATCAAGGTCGATGCCGTCGGCGCGTCCGAGGCGTTCAAGGCGGTCGGGCGCGACAAGCGCGGCACCACCATCATGCTGCATCACGACCAGTCCTATCTGGCCAGCCTTTACGGCGTCGCCGGCAGCCCGGACCCGTTCGAGGGCTTCGTGGTCGGCCCGACGCTGGCGATCAACCCCGGCAATGCCTATCTGGTCGCGAAGAACTCGCCCTATCAGACCATGGCGGATGTGCTGAAGGCCGCCGAGGACGGCCAGAAGGTTCGCGTCGCCATCCAGCCGGGCGGGGTGTCGGAAATCGGCTTCTCGGCGCTGAAAAGTGCCGCGCGCGCGACCGCCCCGGGTTCCGAGGAAAACATCGTCGCGGTGAATACCGGCGATCAGGCCGACAAGAACCAGGCCATGTTCGACGGGCTGGCCGACATGATCAACGGCTCGATCCAGGCGAACGAGCAATTCGCCGAACTGCCCGACGACGACCAGAAGGCCATGCGCTTCATCTGGATCACCGCCACGCCCGAGGCGCTCGAACAGGGCCCCGAGGCCGGCGTCGGCAACATGACCCGCGCCGACATGCTGAAATATGCCTCGCCCGAGACCAGGGTGCCGCGCCCGAATGGCGAGGACTTCACCTTCGACAAGGAATTCTTCCTGATCTACAACAAGGACATGGACCCGGCCCAGATGGAGACCGTCGATGCCGCCCTGGCCCAGGTGTTCCAGCAGGACGAGCTGAAGAACCGGCTTCTGGAAGCCTTCTTCATCCCCGATTACCGCCCGCTGGCCGAGGCTTCCGCGCATCTGAAGGAAAAGCGCGACGCCTATGCCGAGATCATCGGCAACCTGACCGCGCAATAGGCGCGGGATATCGCGGGGCTGCACGCAAGCGGCCCCGCGACCTCGCGATACGGACCACCATTTTCAAAGGGGGTGCCCCATGGCAGACCTGCTCGCGGTGTCCATCGATTTCGAGACATCCCACCTGCTCTTTCCGAAGCTTATCGGCTCGATCCTGGCGCTGCTGGGGCTGGCGATCCTGATCACCCATCGCCGCGCCATCGCCCATTCCGGCGCCATGTGGGCGCAGACCTTCGCCGGCATGGACAAGCTGCGCTTCTTCGGCACGCTGATCCTGACGGTGATCTATTTCCTGCTGATGGTGCCGGTGGGGGACCGCTGGCCGAATACCGGCCTTGGCTTCCTGATCTGCTCGATCCCCTTCGTGGCGGCGATCAGCATCCTTTACATGCATGAACGCGACGCCCGCAGCCTGGTCCCGGTGCTGATCGTCGCGGTGGCCGCCCCGACGCTGGTCTGGTGGCTGTTCACCTATGTCTTCGCGCTGACCCTGCCCTGAAGGAGCCGCGACCATGTTCGAATTCATCACCCCGATGTATGTCTTCCTGATCTTCTCCGGCACGCTGGTCGGGATCATCTTCGGCGCCATTCCCGGCATGACCGCGACCATGGCGGTCGCCGTCTGCCTGCCGCTGACCTATTCGCTGGGGCTCGACAACGGGCTGGCGCTGCTGCTCGGGCTTTATGTCGGCGGCATCTCGGGCGGGCTGGTGCCGGCGATCCTCTTGGGCATCCCCGGCACGCCCTCCTCGATCACCACGACCTTCGACGGCTATCCGATGGCGCAGCGCGGCGAGGGCGAGAAGGCCCTGCGCATCGGCATCGTCGCCTCGCTGGTCGGCGGGCTGATCTCGCTTGCCGCGCTGTTCTTCTTCGCCCCGGCGCTGGCGGAATTCGCCATCAAGTTCTCCTATGTCGAGAAATTCCTGATCATCCTCTTCGCGCTGACCGTCATGGCCGCCCTGTCCGAGGACATGCTGATGGGCATCTTCTCGGGCTTTCTGGGCATCTTCATCAGCCTGATCGGCGTCTATGACGTGACCAATGGCGGCAATGGCGAATTCCGCCTGATCCCGCCCGGCACCGAATACTGGCTGGAGGGCGGGTTTTCGCTGCTGCCGGTGCTGATCGGGCTGTTCGGGCTGGCGACCATCCTTGAAGCCGCCGAGGCCGGGATGCCGAAGGGCCAGTCGCTCAAGGATATCGAGGTCGGCGCCCATTCCCGCTTCAGCAGGTCGGTCTTCAAGGGGCAGATCGGCAATCTCGTGCGCTCCTCGGGCATCGGCACCTTCGTCGGCATCCTGCCCGGCGTCGGCGGCTCGGCGGCCTCGATCCTGTCCTATACCGCGACCAAGACCGCCTCGAAGAACCCGGAAAGCTTCGGCAAGGGCAATCCGGCGGGGATCATGGCCTCGGAATCCGGCAATAACGGGCTGACCGGGGGGGCGATGGTGCCGCTTCTGTCGCTGGGGATCCCGGGCGACGCGACCACGGCGCTGCTGATCGGGGCCTTCACGCTGCAGGGCATCCAGGTCGGGCCGCTGTTCATCGGCAACAATCCGGGGACCTGGAGCTCCATCGTCATCGCCATGCTGATCGCCAATATCGCCATGTTCGCGATCATGTATTTCGCCATCCGCTGGCTGGCCATGGTGGTGGCGATCCCCAAGCACATCCTGTTCCCGGTCATCCTGATGATGTGCGTGATCGGCGCCTATACGATCAATTACGGCATCATGTTCGATGTCTGGACGCTGCTGATCTTCGGCGTCGCCGGCTGGCTGTTCACCAAGATCGGCATCGAGGTCGCGCCCTTCATCATCGGCTTCATCCTTGGCCCGGCGGCCGAGATCTATTTCGTCAAAAGCCTGGAAAGCTTCGGCACGCTGTCGATCTTCTTCACCAAAAGCTGGATCGCGGTGCTGCTCTGGGTGCTGATCGCGGGATCGGTGGCGGGGTCGGTCATGCTGGCGCGCCGCAAGGCCGCGATGAAAGAGGCCGAGGGCTGATCGCGCTTGCGCGGTCCCGCCCGGCCCGCCATATCTCGGGCCATGACCACGCGTGATCCAGACCCGAAGCCCCGCCCCCTGCCGAAAAAGCCGGGGGCGGTCACCATGACCACGGTCGGGCGCATGGCGGGCGTGTCGCAGGTCACCGTCTCAAGGGCGCTGTCGGACCCGTCCAAGGTCTCGCCCGAGACGCTGAAGCGCATCCACGAGGCGATCGAGGCGACCGGCTTCGTGCCCAATGCGCTGGCAGGCGCGCTTGCCTCGCGGCGCAGCAACCTGATCACGGCGCTGGTGCCCTCGATCACCAATATCGTCTATTCCAGCCTGCTGCACGGATTTGCCGAGATCATGCGCCAGCATGGCTATCAGATCATGGTGTCGGAGATCGGCTTCGACGCCGCGCGCGAGCAGGAGATGATCGCGACCCATCTTGCCCGGCGTCCCGACGGGATCCTGCTGACCGGCATCCATCACAGCCCCGAGGCGCGGCGGATGCTGATCGGCGCCGCCATCCCGGTGGTCGAGGTCTGGGACGTGACCGAGACCCCCATCGACTGCTGCATCGGCTTTTCCCATCACGAGGTCGGCCGCGCCGGGGCCGAATTCGCGCTCGACGCCGGCTACCGCCGCGCCGCTACCGTCACCGCCGGCGATCTTCGCGCGCAGCGCCGCCGCGATGCCTTCATCGCGCGCTACCAGTCCCGGGATTCCGGTCCTGTCGCGCGGATCGACTTCCCCCCCGGCACCGCCACGCTGGGGCAGGGCCGCGACGCGCTTGCCCGGCTGATCGACGAGCACGGCTTCACGGGCGGGGTGATCTTCTGCAGTTCCGACCAGTTCGCCCATGGCATCCTGACGGAGGCAATATCGCGCGGCCTTTCCGTCCCGCAGGACATCGCCGTGATCGGCTTCGGCGATCAGGCCTTCGCCGAACACACCTTCCCGCCCCTGACCACCATCCGCGTCGACCGCGACGCCCTTGGCCGCGAGGCCGCGAATGCGCTGCTGGCCCGCTTCGATGGCGGTGCCGAGGGGCCGGGCACCATCGACCTCGGCTTCACGCTGATCCGGCGGGGATCGGCCTGAACATGCGAAAGGATCCCACATGACCCAAACCATCATGGCCTTCGGCGACAGCCTGACCTGGGGCACGGATGTCGAGAATGACAGCCGCCATGCCTTCGAGGATCGCTGGCCCTCGGTTCTCGCGGCGGGGCTGGGCGATGGCTGTCGGGTCATTGCCGAGGGGCTTGGCGGGCGGACGACCGCCTTCGACGATCACACCGCCCCCTGCGAGCGGAATGGCGCGAAGGTGCTGCCGATGCTGCTCGGCTCGCATTCGCCGCTGGATCTGGTCGTCATCATGCTGGGCACGAATGACCTGAAATCCTTCATCAGCCCGACCATTCACGGCCCGGTCGCCGGCATGACCCGGCTGATCCAGATCGTCCGCAGCTATCCCTATGCGCGGGGCAGCGCGGTGCCGCAGATCCTGATCGTCGCGCCGCCGCATTGCGTGGAACTGGACAGTGGCGAGGCGCCGATGTCCGGGCGCGAACTGGCGGTGTCGCGGGAATTCGCCCCCGCCTATGCGGCGCTTGCGGCAGAAACCGGCTGCGGCTTCTTCGATGCGGCAACGGTGGCCCGGCCCTCGGGTCTGGACGGGGTGCATCTGGACGCGGCCAATACCCGCGCCATCGGGCAGGCGCTGATCGGGCCGGTGCGGCAGATGCTGGGCTAGATCGCCAGCCGAGGCTCTGGCAGGCCCTTCACGCCCGGGCGCAGCGCCATCAGCGCGCCGGCATCGGGGCTGTCATCCGTCTCGCCAAGCGAGGTGACGTAAAGCACATCCAGATCCGGCCCGCCGAAGCAGCATTTCGTCGGCTTCTTCACCGGCATCTCGATCACCCGGACGACCTCGCCCGCCGGAGAGATGCGCAGCAATTGCCCGCCGTCGATGGCCGCACTCCAGTAAAACCCCTCGGCATCGACGCAGCCGCCATCTGGACGACCCAGGCGGCCCGCCGTGTCGAAGAAGACGCGCCGGTTCGACACTTCGCCCTGCTTCAGATCGAAGGCCCAGACCTTGCGCACATCTTTCCAGCTGTCCGAGAGGTAAAGCGTCCCGCCATCCGGGCTGACCGCCAGCCCGTTCGAGACATGCAGCCCCTCCAAGAGCCGCGTCACCCGCCCGTCCGGGTCCAGCCGGTAAAGCGCGCCGCCGGGCACCCCGTCCGGCGCAGATTTCATGGTCCCGAAATAGAAGCGCCCGTCGCGACCCATCGCGCCGTCATTCGGGCGGTTTTCCGGGCGGTCGGCCTCGAAACTCGTCAGAGGTGCCAGCGCGCCGGTTTCCGGTGTGAAGCGGAACAGCCCGTCGGCAAGCGCAAGGACCAGATCGGGCCCTTCGGTCAGGGCGATGCAGGCCACCGCGCGGCCCATCGGCCAGACCCTGTCCTCGCCGGTCGCCGGCGCGAAGCGATGCAACGCGCCCGCCGCGATATCCACCCACCACAGAACCTGCGCGCGGTCGCACCAGACCGGCGATTCACCGATCCCTGCACCCGCTGCCAGAACCACCTCGACCTGCATCGCATCCCCTCCCCTCAATTGACAACTTCCCCGGTGTCATGCTTACAATTTGACAAATCCAGACATGGCCGCCGATGAACACGCCCACCGATATCGCCGTTTCCGCCACGCCGCTGCGCAAGCGGCGCCTCGCGGATGAGATCTATGCCCAGATCCTGCTGCAGCTTTCGACCGGACAATACCGGATCGGCGCCCGCCTGCCGACCGAGAAGGAGCTTTCGGCCAGCTTCGACGTTTCCCGCCCGGTGGTGCGCGAGGCCTTGCAGCATCTTCAGAATGACGGGCTGATCGACGCGCGGCGCGGATCGGGCACCTTCGTGCGCCGGCTGCCGCCGCATGAGATGGCCCATTACACCGAAGATGCCCGGATCGCGCAATACATGCGCGCCTACGAGGTCCGGCGCGGGCTGGAGGTCGAGGCCGCGCGGCTGGCGGCCCTGCGCATCAATCAGGCGCATCGCCGCCGCATCGGCCAGGCGCTGAGCGTGATGGAAGAGACCATGCGCGGCGGCGAAGACGGGCTGGAAGCCGACTTCCTGTTCCATCTGGAAATCGCGCGGGCGACGGAAAACGACCTGTTCGAAAAGCAGCTTCTGTTCCTGCGCCCCGACATGATGGGGACGATGCGCATCGCCTCGACCATCACCGTCAAGCGGTCGAGCGACCGCAAGGAACGCGTGCTGCAGGAACATCGCGACATCTTTCAGGCGATCAGCGCCGGCGATGCCGAACTGGCGAAGCTCTATATGCAATATCACCTCACCAGCGTGCGCAACCGGATCATCGACGACGCGAATTAATCGCGGCTCAGGGGGGCGTCGGCGAAGCTGCCACCCTGAAAGCGGTAATCGGTTTCGTCGACGGGTTCGGCCATGAAATCGGCGGGGCGGTCCTGCGGCGCGTAACCCAGGCGGCGGGCATTGGCATTGTCCCAGAAACTGCCCGGGTTGTCCGAGATGCCATAGACCACCTCGAAGCGGTAATCGGCGGTCAGGCCGGTCTCGATCAGGCGGATGAAATCGGCATGGGACTGGAAGGTCTGCAGGTGGCGCTTCGCGCTTACAACCTCGAAGCAGGAGCCGATGCGCATGCAGAACCCCCGCACCGGGGTCTTGGCGGCGTAAAGCGCGGCAAGCTGTTCCCCGAAGGCCTTGGTCAGACCGTAACGGCTGTCGGGGCAAGGCGGGGCGCTGTGATCGACGGTCCGATCGACCGGATACATGCCGACCGCGTGGTTCGAACTGGCAAACAGGACCCGGTCCACCCCATGCGCCACAGCCGCATCCCAGAGATGCGCGGTGGCCGCGATATTGGCGGGGATCAGCGCTTCCCATGTGCCTTCGGTCGGGATGCCGGACAGGTGGATGATCGCGTCCATGCCCTCGGCCAGGTCGAAGGCGACCTCGCGGCTGCTGATCGGGGTCTGGATCGCCTCGACCCCCTCGACGGCGGGGATGGGCCGGATATCGGCCAGCCGCAGATGCCTGATCTGGCCGGCGCGCAGCCGGTCGCTCAGCGCGCGGGCGGTGACCTGTCCCAGATTGCCCGCCGCTCCGGTGATCAGGATCGACTGTGGAAACGCCTTGTTGTCGGTCATCATTTCCTCCCCCAACGATTCGTATCCTTCCGCCCGATTATAGAGTTTTTGAAAGTAATTCTAATTAACAACTTTTCCAATATTGAAGTGAAGGTCTAACTAATGAACGGCGTGTGTCTTGGCGCGAAGTCAGACGGGCGGCATGATTTGTTACGTATTTGCAATGTATTGCACGGGATTTCCATTCTGAGTGTATTCCGCGCAACATCAAGATGTAATTTATATTGTCAAATATGATTGACATCTCACCCGCCCTTCCTACACTTCCCGAAAGGCTGGGGAGTAAGGCCTTTTCGACAACGGCAGAGGAGTGACGGATGCCCATGTTCTGGAAACTTGACCGTATGGCCATACCGGCCTCGGTCTCGGTGCTGGGTCTTGCCGTCGCGGCAGAGGCCCGCGACCAGCGCGGCTGGAACCTGCATGTGCCGGATTATCCCGGCTCGATCGCGATGGATGCTGGTGACCTATGTGCCGCAGATTTCGCTGTGGCTGCCCAATCTGCTGCTGGGGGACTGAATGAAGATCTCGGGTATCACGCTGACGCCGATCCAGACGCATCGGCGCACAGGTTCCATCAGTTCGCACCTGATCCTGCAGATGCATACCGATGAAGGGGTGACGGGTCTGGGCGAGATTTCGGATCTCGACATGTACCGTATGTACATGCCCGATATCGAGGCCGTGCGCATGGGAATCGAAAAGGTCGTGCTGGGCCGCGACCCTTTCGCGATCGAGGCGATGCATCGCGAGATGGCGAATTACCTGCATAACTACTTCGCCTCGGCGCCCAGCTATCCGCCCTTCACGCCCGGCTCGCAGATCGCGGCGGGCATCGACATGGCGTGCTATGACATCATGGGCAAGGCGCTGGATGTGCCGGCCTGCGACCTGTTCGGCGGCCGCGTGCGCGACGGGATCGAGATCTGCTATCCGCTGTTCCAGGTGAAGGCCGAGGCCGATTACGAACGCAATCTCGGCTATATTCAGGAGCTTCTGGATCAGGGGATTTCCCGCTTCCGTTATTATGTCGGGGTCGATTTCGACAAGGACGAGAAATTCCTGACCGCTTTGCGCGACCGTTTCGGGCAACGCGTCATCCTCAAGGCGCTGGATTTCCAGGCCCGCCATTACTGGAAGGACGTGCTGCGCGCCTATGAGTGCCTGAAGCCCTTCGGCTTCGAGGTGATCGAAAGCGTCAGCTGGCGCGAGGATCTGGCCGGCATGGCCGAGATCCGCCGCCGGGTCGAGGCCGATGTCTGCGAACATGCCTCATCCGCCGCGCAGGCGATGGCGCTGATCCGGGCGGGCGCGGTCGACATCTTCAACATCACGGTGAATTCGGGCGGCATCCTGCCGGCGAAGAAGCTGGCGCATCTGGCCGAACTCGCCGGGATCAAGGCGCTGATCGGAACCACGCAGGAGCTTTCCATCGGCACTTCGGCGCAGGCGCATCTGGGGGTGTCGATGGCCGAACTGTCCGCCGCCTCGGACCCGGTCGGGCCGCTGCTTTACGTCGAGGATATCGTGAAAAAGCGCATCCGTTTCGAGGGCAACCGCATCGTTTTGCCCGAAGGCCCCGGCCTTGGCATGGAACTGGACGAGGACGCGCTGGAAGCCCTGCGCGCGCCGCTGGTGGAATGGGACCGGGCCGCGCATGGCGCGGGCTATGTCTCGGATTGATTGGAGAAGATGATGACATTGACACTCGATGAAGCCCTGACCGGCATTTCCGGCATTCTGGTGACCCCTTACGGCGACGATGGAGAGATCGCGCCCGACCGGCTGGTCCCGATCATCGACCGCGCGCTTGGGGCCGGGCTGCACATGCCGGTTGTGAACGGCAATACCGGCGAATTCTACGCGCTCACCACGGACGAGGCCTGCGCCATGGCCGGGGCCGTCTGCGACATGGTCGGGGGCCGGGCGCCGGTGCTGGCCGGCGTCGGGCGCGGCATCCGCGACGCGGTGCGGCTGGCCCGGGCCAGTGCCGATGCCGGGGCCGCGGCGCTGATGATCCACCAGCCGCCGGACCCGTTCACCGCCCCGCGCGGCGTGGTCGATTACCTCAAGGCCATCGCCGATGCCTCGGGCGGGCTGCCGATGATGCTCTATCTGCGCAACGACGCGGTGGGCACGAAATCCATCGAGGCCTTCTGTTCCGCCCCCGGCGTCAAGGGCGTCAAATGGGCGACGCCGAACCCGATGCGCCTGGCCGAGGCGAAAGAGGCCTGCGATCCGGATATCGTCTGGGTTGGCGGGCTGGCCGAGGTCTGGGCGCCCAGCTTCTATGCGGTGGGCGCGCGCGGCTTCACCTCGGGGCTGATCAATCTCTGGCCGGAACGCTCGCTCGCGATCCATGCCGCGCTGGAGGCCGGGGATTACGCCCGCGCCAATGCCCTGATCGCCGGGATGCGCGCCTTCGAGGATATCCGCGCCGAGGAAATGAACGGCACCAATGTCACCGGCGTCAAGGCCGCGCTGCAGGCAATGGGCGACGATTGCGGCCCGACGCGCCCGCCTTCGGCCTGGCCGCTGACCGAGGCGCAGCAGGCGAAGATGCGCGGTTTTCTCAAGGCCAACGGGTTGATCTGAGCCATCGGATTGCCGCATTGCGAACGCACATGGGCCGTCGCTCCATACGGATGGCGGCCTGTGCGCCTGTTCCCGTTTCAAAACACATGCTATAGCCCCGCCGGTCGATCCTGGCCGGCTCTCGCGATATCGTGAGATGGTGACGTGGCGATAGCCTGCGCCATCAGGGAACCGTCCTGTCGCCTTCGCAGTTGAAGCGGCAACGGTTCTGCCCATCCCGCGCCGTTCAGAGCATCCGCGCAGGTTCTCGCCTGCCAGTTGAATGCGGCAGCATTTTGGCAGCTGCGACGACGAACAGAGGTATGTTTATGTCATTAACATAAATTCTGTAGTAACCGGGGGCACAGGCACGCGGCGCGATTCGCCGTCAGCAATGGATCAAGACGAGCATGACCGATCACGACACGGGCCGCGTCCCGCTGAAATTCGAGACCGACAAGGGGGCCTCGCGCTCGATCTGGATCGCGCTTCTGTTGCTGTTGCTGGTCGTGGGCTGGATGGCGAGCAGTATTTTTCTGGCCCCGCCCGCGCCCGAAGACAGCGCCGCAGCCGAGATCCTGCCGCCCCGCGTATTGGTGCGCGAATCCCATGCCGGGCCGGTGACGCTGAATTTCCGCGCCGAGGGTCAGGCCCAGCCCGACCGGGATACTGCGGTGCGGGTCGAGACCTCGGGCACGGTGATCGAGGTGCTGGCCGAGAAGGGCACCGATATCGAGGCCGGCTGGGTGATCGCGCATCTTTCCTCGGACCATGCCGAGGCGACGCTGGAACAGGCGCGCGAGGAACTGGTGCGGGCGCAGCGCGAATTCGACAATGCCAGCCAGTTGCGCGAACGCGGCGTGGCCACCAGCGACCGCGTCAGCGAGGCGCGCGCCGATCTGGCCTCGGCCCAGGCGCAGGTGACGGCAGCCGAGGTGGCGCTCGATGATCTGACCGTGCTGGCACCTTTCTCGGGCCGGATCGAGACCCTGCCGATCAATGAAGGCGAATTTGTCGCCGCGGGCGAGGAAGTCGCGCGGCTGGTCGATAACGATCCGCTGACCGTCACCATTCAGGTGCCGCAGCAATCGCTGAACCGGATCAGGACCGGGCAGATGGCCAAGGTCCAGTTCATCACCGGCCAGGAACGCGACGGCGTGGTCAGCTTCGTCGGCACCGCCGCCGAGGCCGCGACCCGCACCTTTCTGGCCGAGATCGAGATCGACAACCCCGATGGGGCGATCCCGGCGGGCATCTCGGCCGAGATCACCATTCCCACCGGCGAGGAACAGGCGCATTTCATCGAACCCTCCATCGTCTCGCTGGACCCCGAGGGCAATATCGGCGTCAAGATCGAGGAAGACGGCATCGTCCGCTTCGTCCCGATCGAGGTCGCCGATGCCCAGCAGGGCGGGTTCTGGGCCACCGGCCTGCCCGAAACGGCACGGATCGTCACCATCGGTCAGGGTTTCGTCCGCGATGGCGAGGCCGTGCGCGCGCAGCTGGAAAGCGAGGTTGCGGGTGCCGGCGAGGCTGCGGCCGAGGCCGCTGAGTCGGATATCGACACATCGGCGATGACGGCCAATGATGTGCCTGGCAGTGCCGAAATGTCCTCGAATCTGGGACCGGGCCAGTGAACCAGATCATCGACGCCGCCTTTCAGCGCAGCCGGGCGGTCATCATCACGCTGATCCTGGTGCTGCTGGTCGGCACCATCGCCTATGTCTCGATCCCGAAAGAGGCGAATCCGGAAGTGCCGCTGCCGCTGGTTTATGTCGTGACCACGCTGGACGGGATCAGTCCCTCGGATTCCGAGCGTCTGCTGGTCGAACCGATGGAGACCGAGTTCGGCAATATCGAGGGGGTCGAGTTGATGACGGCCACCGCGACCGAGGGCTATGCCGGCATCCTGATCGAATTCGCCGCCGGCGGCGATATCGACGAGGCATTGGACAAGGTTCGCGAGGCGGCCGATACGGCGCAGAACGAACTGCCTGCCGATGCGACCGAAATTTCCGTGGTCGAGATCAATACCGCGCTTTTCCCGATCATCACCGTGGTCC
The DNA here is from genome assembly GCF_937873615.1 of uncultured Paracoccus sp. GTDB lineage: Bacteria > Pseudomonadota > Alphaproteobacteria > Rhodobacterales > Rhodobacteraceae > Paracoccus. The sequence continues at coordinate 58,879 of NZ_CALMYP010000024.1, read as the reverse complement.
TGTCCGGCCCGGTGCCCGAGCGCACGCTGAACCAATTGGCCGAACAGGCACAGGACGCGTTCGAGGCCATTCCGGGCGTGCTCGAAGCCGATATCGGCGGCGAGCGCGACGAATTTCTGGAAGTGCTGATCGACCCGACGATCTTTCAGACCTACAATCTCGAATTCAGCACGCTGATCTCGCAACTGACGCGCAACAACCAGCTGATCGCGGCAGGTGCCATCGAATCCGGCGGCGGTCGCATGGTGCTGAAGGTGCCCGGCCTGATCGAGGATGTGGCCGATGTCATGGCCATGCCGGTCAAGGTCAATGGCGATACGGTCGTGACCTTCGCCGATGTGGCGACGGTGCGGCGCACCTTCGAGGACCCGACCGGCTATGCCCGCATCGACGGCCAGCCGGCCCTGTCGCTGGAGATCAAGAAGCGCTCAGGCGCCAATATCATCGACACCGTGGCGGCGGTGAAACAGGCAGTCGAGGCGATGCGCGCCGATTGGCCCGAAAGCGTCGACGTGGCCTATCTGCAGGACCAGAGCACCGAGGTCGACACCCTGCTGACCAGTCTGGAAAACAACGTACTGGTGGCGATCTTTCTGGTCATGATCGTCATCGTGATCGCGCTTGGCCTGCGTTCGGCGGTGCTGGTCGGTTTGTCGATTCCGGGCGCTTTCATGGCCGGGGTCGCGGTGATCTGGGCCATGGGCTATACGATGAATATCGTCGTGCTGTTCGCGCTGATCCTGGTCGTGGGGATGCTGGTCGATGGTGCCATCGTCACCGCCGAGCTTGCCGACCGCCGCCTTCAGGAAGGGGATGCGCCGAAACGGGCCTATTCCTTCGCCGCCAAGCGCATGGCCTGGCCGATCATCTCCTCGACGCTGACGACGCTCAGCGTGTTCTTCCCGCTGCTTTTCTGGCCCGGCATCATCGGCGGTTTCATGAAATACCTGCCGATCACCGTGCTGATGACGCTGACGGCGTCGCTGTTCACGGCGCTGATCTTCATTCCCGTGGTCGGTGGCGCCATCGGTCGCGCCCGGCCGCGCACGGCGAATGAGAAGATGGCGCTTCATGCCTCCGAATACGGCGATCCGCGCCGCGCGCCCGGCGCGACCGGGCTTTACGTGAAGGTGCTGGAACAGGCGATCCTGCGACCCTGGACGGTGGTGGTTCTGGCACTGGCGCTGCTGATCGGCTCGTTCACGCTGTACGGTCAGTTCGGGCGCGGGCTCAGCTTCTTTCCCGATGTCGAGCCGGAATTCATGCAGGTCCAGATCCGCACCAAGGACAATCTTTCGATCTACGAACGCGACGATCTGGTGCGTCAGGTCGAGGCGCGCATTCTCGGCATGGATGGGATCGAGCGGGTCTATGCGCGCTCCAATCTCGGCAGCACCGGCAGCGATGACGAGGATATCGCCGGCACCATCCAACTCGACCTGGAAGACTGGGATACCCGCGCCACCGCCAAGGATATCGGAGAGACGATCCGCGCGAATGTCGACGACATCCCCGGCATCGAAATCCAGATCGAGATCGCCGCCGGTGGCCCGCCCGAGGGCAAGCCGGTCAATCTGCGCGTCACCGCCCGCACGCTGGACAGCCAGAATGCGGCGGTCGATCAGGTGCTGGGCATCATGCAGGAAATCGGCGGCTTCGTCGATGTGACCGACGACAGGCCGCTTGCGGGCGTCGAGATCGCCATCAATGTGAACCGCGCCGAGGCGGCGCGCTTCGGGGCCGATGTCAGCCTGCTGGGGCAGGCGGTGCAATTGCTGACCCAGGGCATCACCGTGACCGATTACCGCCCCACCGATGCCGAGGGCGAGATGGATATCCGCGTCCGCTTCCCTGCCGAGGCGCGGTCCTTGGGAGAGTTGGCTAATTTGCGGGTGCCGACAACCTCGGGGCTGGTGCCGATCTCGAACTTCGTCTCCTTCGCTCCGGCCGAGCGGGTGGGGGTGATCCACCATATCAACGAGCGCCGTGTCATCAGTGTCGAGGCCAATGTCGGCCCCGGCCTGCTGGTCAACGATCAGGTGGTGAAGCTGCAACAGGCGCTGGCATCGGCAGATCTGCCCGAGGGAACCACCTATGAATTCGCCGGCGAGGCCGAGGACCAGACCGAAGCCATGACCTTCCTCATCAGCGCCTTTTTCGCCGCCGTGGTGCTGATGTTCATGATCCTGCTTCTGCAGTTCAACAGCTTCTATCAGGCCTTCGTGGTGATGAGCGCGATCATCTTCTCCATCGCCGGGGTGCTGCTGGGGCTGGTGGTGACCGGGCGTCCCTTCGGCATCGTCATGGGCGGGGTCGGGGTGATCGCCCTGGCCGGGATCGTGGTGAACAACAATATCGTGCTGATCGACGCCTATAACGATTTCCGCAAGCAGGGCATGGTCCCGCTGGAGGCTGCGTTGCGCACCGGGGCGCAGCGTCTGCGCCCGGTCTTTCTGACCTCGATCACCACCGCGCTTGGCCTGATGCCGATGGTGATCGGGCTGGATATCGACTTTGTCGATCGCAGCATCGAATATGGCGCGCCCTCGACCCAGTACTGGACCGAGCTGTCTTCGGCCATTGCCGGCGGGCTGGTCATAGCCACGGTGCTGACCCTGATCGTCACCCCGGCCATGCTGATGCTGCGCGACAACCGTGCATCAAAGCGCCGGTCGGCCGAGCCTGCCGGCGCTGCGCCCGGCGGGGCTGTCACCGGCTGAGCGTGCCGGCCACCTGCAAAGGGCCGGGCGGGTAGCAAGCTTTCGCATGTCACGAGAGAAAATTATTTACTCATGCAGGCGATTTCGTCCATGTCATCGCTGGATTTCGCCATTTGACAGCAGTATTGTGAAAATGAATTACCTAGGAGCGCCGCCATGACCGACCCCCGCCTGATCCGCTTTGATACCGCCGATGCGCAGGCCGGCGGCACCCGTCGCCCCTTTGCCAAGGCCGTGCGCGCGGGCGATTATGTGCATGTCTCGGGCCAGGTGCCGACCGTGGACGGAGAGGTCGTGCAGGGCGGCATCGTCGCCCAGACCGAACAGGTGATCGAGAATATCAAATCCGTGCTGGCGCTTGCCGGATGCGGGCTGGAAGATGTCATCAAGGTCAATTGCTGGCTCGACGATCCGCGCGATTTCACCAGCTTCAACGCGGTGTTTGAGAAGCATTTCATCGACCATCCGCCGGCCCGCTCGACCGTGCAGTCGCGGCTGATGATCGACGCCAAGATCGAGATCGACGCCCTCGCCTGGAAACCCCTGTGAAGGTCCTGATCCATCCGACGCCGGAACTCGCCGTCGCCCGCGCCGCCGGGCTGATCGCGGCGCGGCTTGAGGCGCAGCCAGCGACGGTGCTGGGTCTTGCCACCGGCGGCACGATGGAGGCGGTCTATGCCCGCCTGATCGCCGCCCATCGCGCCGGCGGGGTCAGCTTCGCCCGGGCACGCTCGTTCAATCTCGACGAATATGTCGAGCTGTCGCCGGACCACCCCCGCTCCTACTGGCGCTACATGCGCGAGCAACTGTTCGACCATGTCGATTTCGCCCCCGGTGCGACCCACCTGCCGCGCGGCGACGCCGCCGACCCCGAGGCCGAGGCCGAGGCTTACGAACAGGCGATCCGCGAGGCCGGCGATATCGGTCTGCAACTGCTGGGCCTGGGCGCGAACGGGCATATCGGCTTCAACGAACCGACCTCCAGCCTTGCCTCGCTGACGCGGATCAAGACGCTCACCCGCTCGACCCGAGAGGCCAATGCCCGCTATTTCGACGACCCGGCCGAGGTTCCCCGGCTGGCCATCACCATGGGCATCGGCACCATCCTGCGCGCCGATCAGATCGTGCTGCTGGCCTATGGCTCCGCCAAGGCCGAGGCCGCTGCGGCGATGATCGAGGGGCCGCTTTCGGCCTCTTGCCCGGCATCCGCCCTGCAGATGCACCGCAAGGCGGTGATCGTGCTCGATCAGGCGGCGGCCTCTGGCTTGAAGCTCCGCGATTATTATGACGAGGTGCATCCCGAGGGGCGCGAGGCGGCGATCTGAGCGCGTTCAGGTGACAAGTGAAGGGTGCCGGATGATCCTGTGTTTCGATATCGGCGGCAGCGCCATCAAGATCGGCCATGCCTATGCCGTGGACGATCTGCGCCCGCAGGGCCGCGTGCCGACGCCCGGCCATGATTTTGCGGCCTTTACCGAGGCCCTGCGCGCCGCCATCGCGTCCGCGCCCGAGCCGCCGGCGCGGCTGGCCTTTTCCATCGCCGGCGCCGTCGATCCGGCAACCGGGCACGCCACCGTCGCCAATATTCCCTGCCTCGGCGGGCGGCCCTTGGCCCACGATCTCAGCGCGGCACTTGGTCTGCCGGTCGATCTCGGCAACGATGCCGATTGCTTCGCCTTGGCCGAGGCCGCCATCGGCGCGGGCCGGGGGCACGAGGTAGTGCTGGGCGTGATCCTCGGCACCGGGATCGGCGGCGGGCTGGTGGTGCGCGGACGGCTGATCAACGCGGCGGGCGGCGTGGCCGGCGAATGGGGTCACGGCGCCGTCGCGCAGCGCGTCGTCGGCGACCCGCCCGTGGTGCTGCCGGCCTTTCCCTGCGGCTGCGGCAGTTCCGGCTGCCTCGACGCGGTCTGCGGCGCGCGCGGGTTGGAACGGCTGCACAGCTATCTTCACCCCGGCGCGGTGCTGGACTGCCCGGCCATCGTCGCCGGATGGGAGGCGGACAGGGCCGAGGAAAGCCGCAGCATCGCCCTCTGGCTGGAGATACTGACCGGCCCGCTGACCATGGTCCAGAACATGATCGGCGCCGGGATCATCGCCGTGGGTGGCGGTTTGGCCAATTCGCGCCCGCTGGTCGCGGCGCTCGATCTTGCGGTTCGCGACAAGGTGCTGTGGAAGCGCGATCAGCCGTTGATCGTGCCCGCCGAATGCCGGATCGAGCCGGGTCTGGTCGGTGCCGCCATCCTCGGGCTGAACAGCCTGCGCGACGGGGGCTGATCGCCCGCGCCGGGAAAATTCCCGCCCCCTGTTGACCGACGTCAAAGCCCGCCGTGCCGAGTTCGGGCAGGAAGATGCGCAGGTAATCCAGCAAGATGGGGCTGCCAGACGGCATGTCGACCCGCGCAAGATATTTCCGCAACCGCTTGAATACCGGCGCGACCTTTCGCACCGGGCTGCGGCGCGCAGGCCTTGCCGGCGCGGCCCTGGCTCTGGCGGCGCTTTCCGCGCTTGTCGCCCCGCTTGCCGCGCAGGCCATCACCGATTCCCGCGCCGATGAGCTGCGCCACCTGGTCCGTCAGGATTGCGGATCGTGCCACGGGCTCAGGCTGACCGGCGGCCTCGGCGCGCCGATCACCGCCGAGGCGCTGGAAGGCCGCGATCCCGACGATCTCGCGCTGCTGATCCTCGACGGGATGCCGGGCACCGCCATGCCCGGCTGGCGCCCGCTGCTTGAGGAAAACGAGGCGCGCTGGATCGCCGAATATCTTCTGAAAGGGGACCAGCCATGATCCTTCGCGCCCTCGCCGCAGCCCTTCTTCTTGCCATGGCCCTGCCATCCGGGGCCGAGGAGTTGCGCGGCACCGGCGATCTCGGGCTGGTGGTCGAACGCGAGGCCGGCTCGCTTCTGGTCGTCGACCGTTCCGAACGCGCCGCCCTTGGCCGGATCGAGGGGCTGGGCGATCTGTCCCATGCCAGCCTCGTCTATGCCCCGGACGAGCGTTTCGCCTATGTCTTCGGTCGCGACGGCGGGCTGACCAAGGTCGATATCCTGACCCGAAGCGTGGTCAAGCGCGTGGTGCAGGGCGGCAATTCCATCGGCGGCGCGATTTCCGACGATGGCAGGCTGGTTGCGGTGTCGAATTACGAACCCGGCGGGGTCAAGGTCTTCGATGCCGAGACGCTGGATCTGGTTGCCGATATCCCGATGAACTCCAAGACCGTGGGCATCGCCGATGTGCCGGGCCGCCGTTTCGCCGTCGCCACCTGGGACACGGGCGAGGTCTGGTTGCTGGACTTCTCAGCCGGCGACACTGACCCGGCCATCACCCGGCTGGAAGGGATCGGGGCCAATCCCTATGACGCGCTGCTGACCGGCGACGGGCGCACCTATATCGTCGGGCTTTTCGGCGAGAAGGGGCTGACCGCCATCGACCTGTGGAAGGACCCGCCCGAGGTCACGCATTTCCTGCCGGATTACGGCAAGGACCAGCCCGACCTGCCGGTCTACAAGATGCCGCATCTGCAGGGCTGGACGCTGGCCGACGGGGTTTTCGCGCTGCCGGCGGTGGGTCTGCACCAGCTGCTCTGGGTCGATGCCGGAAACCTGCACGAGATCGGGCGCACCGATCTTCTGGGCCAGCCGGTCTTTGCCGTGGCACGCCCCGACAAGCGCGAGATCTGGGTGAATTTCGCCCCGCCCGACAATGGCTCGGTCCAGGTGGTCGATGCGCTGACCCATGAGGTCACCGATACCCTGACCCCCGGCAAGGGCGTGCTGCACATGGAATTCGCCCCGCGCGGCACCGAGGTCTGGCTGTCGGTGCGTGACGAGAACCGCATCGAGATCCGCGATGCCCATACGCGCGAGGTGCTGGGCGAAATCCCGGCGCAGGCACCTTCGGGCATCTTCTTCACCGACCGCGCACATCGGACAGGGCTGTAATCATGATGGATATTGACCTGCATCTGCTCGACGATTTCCAGCGCGACCTGCCGCTGGTGCCGCAACCCTTCGCCGCCATGGGCGCGCGGCTGGGCGTGACCGAGGCCGAGGTGATCGCCCGGCTGCGCCACCTGCATCAGGCCGGCCGCATCGCCCGCGTCGGCGCCACCTGCCGGCCGAATACGGCCGGGGCCTCGACGCTGGCGGCGCTCAGCGCCCCCGAGGGCCGGATCGAGGAGGTGGCCGCCATCGTCGGCGCCGAGCCGGGCGTGAACCATTCCTATCTGCGCGAGAATGCCTGGAATATCTGGTTCGTGGCCACCGCGCCGGATCAGGCCGCGCTGGCCGAAAGCCTGTCGCGGATCGAGGCGGCCTCGGGGCTGAACGTGCTGTCCCTGCCGCTGGTGCGCGCCTTCAATATCGACCTCGGCTTCCCGCTGGAGGGGCCGCGGCGCAGCATGGGCCTCGACCGGCCCGCCGATGAAGGCGCGATCCGCCCCGGGGACCGCGAGATCATGCAGGCGCTGTCCTCGGGTCTGGCGCTGGTGCCGCATCCCTTCGCCGCGCTGGCCCGCGATCTGGGTCGGGACGAGGCCGCGATCATCGCCCGCATCGAAGCCCTGTCGCAAGCCCGCATCCTGACCCGCGTCGGCGTGATCGTGCGCCACCGCGCCCTTGGCTGGCGCGAGAATGCCATGGTCACCTGGCGCCTGCCCGAAGCTGAAATCGAAGACGCGGGCCGCGCCCTTGCCGGCCTGCCCGGCGTGACCCTGTGCTATCAGCGCCGCACCGTGCCGGGCCTCTGGGACTGGCCGCTTTTCTGCATGATCCACGCCCGCAGCCGCGAGGAGGCGCTGGCCACCCTCGATTGCGCAAGGGCCTTGCCGCAATTGCACGAGGTGCCGCATCAGGTCCTGTTCTCGACCCGCTGCTTCCGCCAACGCGGCGCGTTGATCGCCGATGCCCCGCCCCCCCGCAAGGGGAGGGCCGCGTGATGCGCCGTCAGGTTCTTCCCGAAGACGCGCTCGACGCCACCGACCGCGCCATCCTGAACGCGTTGCAGGACGGCTTTCCGCTGGTCCCCGAACCGTTCGAGGAGGCCGGGCGCGCGCTTGGCATCCCGGGCGAGGACCTGGTCTCGCGCCTGACCCATCTGCGCCATATCGGTGCCATCACCCGTTTCGGCCCCTTCTATGACGCGGCGGCCATGGGCGGGGCCTTCTGCCTGTGCGCGCTCTCGGCGCCCGAGGCGCTGTTCGACGGTGTCGCCGCCCTGGTGAACGCCCATCCCGAGGTCGCGCATAATTACCGCCGCGATCACGAGTTGAACATGTGGTTCGTGCTGGCCACCGACCGGCCCGAGGCCATCGGCGAGACCTGCGAGAGGATCGAGGCTGAGACCGGGCTGAAGGTCTGGCAATTCCCCAAACTCGAAGAATTCTTCATCGGCTTCCGGGTGCCCGCATGAGCATGATCGACAGCATCGACCGCCGCGTCATCGCCGCCACCCAGGCCGGGTTGCCGCTGACCGACCGCCCCTATGCGCAGGTCGCCGAAACCCTGGGGCTGAGCGAGCAGGAGGTGATCGACCGCCTCGCCGCGATGCAGGAACGCGGTATCATACGGCGCATCGCACTGGCCCCGAACCACTACGCACTTGGCATGGTCGCCAACGGGATGAGCGTCTGGGACGTGGATGATGCCCGCGCCTCGGATTTCGGTCGCCGCATCGGGGCGCTCGATTTCGTGACCCATTGCTACCTGCGCCCGCGCGCGCCGGTCTGGCGCTATAACCTGTTCGCGATGCTGCACGGCACCTCGCGGCAGGAGGTCGAGGAGAAGCGCGCCATCATCCGCAAGATGCTTGGCGATGCCTGCACCGCCTGCGATATCCTCTATTCCACCCGGATCCTGAAAAAGACCGGCCTGCGCCTGCAGAACGGCTGAAAGGAAGCTCCATGTTCCGCCTGACCCAATACATGCACCAGCTTGTCACGCCGACGCCGGCCCGCCGCCGCTCGGGGCCGGTCAAGCCGGTGGTGATCTGGAACCTGACGCGCAGCTGCAACCTGAAATGCCGCCATTGCTATACCGTTTCCGCCGACCGCCCCTTTCCGGGCGAGCTGACGCATGAACAGGCGATGGGTGTGCTGCACGACCTGTCGGATTTCCGGATCCCGGCGCTGATCCTCTCGGGCGGAGAGCCGATGTCGCGCTTCGATTTCTGGGAGCTGGCCGAGGAAGCCCGGCGGCTGAATTTCCGCCACCTGTCGCTGTCCACGAATGGCACCAAGATCAATGCCGGCAATATCGACCGGCTGGCCGATCTGGGCTTCGACTATGTGGGCATCTCGCTCGATGGCATCGGTGAGGTCAATGACTGGTTCCGCGGCGTCGAAGGTGCCTTCGATCAGGCGCTGGAAGGGGTGCGGGCCTGCAAGGCGCGTGGCGTCAAGGTCGGGCTGCGCTTCACCATCACCGATGGCAATGCCCATCACCTGCCGGCGATGCTGGACCTGTGCCAGAACGAGGGCGTGGACAAGTTCTATCTCTCGCACCTCGTCTATGCCGGGCGCGGCGACAAGCACCGGGGCGAGGATGCAGAGCACGACCATACCCGCCGCGCCATGGACCTGCTGATCGAGCGTGCCTGGGCCGCCGTTCAGGCCGGCGCGCCTTTCGAGGTCGTGACCGGCAATAACGATGCCGACGCGGTCTATTTCCTGAACTGGGCGGCGCGGAACTTCCCCGCCGATGCGGTCGCCAACCTGCGCGAACATCTGGAGGCCTGGGGCGGCAATTCCTCGGGGCTCGGCGTCGGCAATATCGACCCGCAGGGCAAGGTCCATCCCGATACCTACTGGTCCGATTACACCGTCGGTTCGGTGAAGGAGCAGCCCTTCTCTGCGATCTGGACCGGGGATGACCCGATCCTGAAAACGCTGCGCACCCGCCCGCGCCCGCTGACCGGGCGTTGCGGGGCCTGCGCCCATCAGGCGGTCTGCGGCGGCAATACCCGCATCCGCGCCCTGCAACTGACCGGCGACCCCTGGGCCGAAGATCCCGCCTGCTATCTGTCCGCGCGCGAAATCGGGATCGGCGATGCCGATGCCGCCCGCCTCTCTGTCACGCCTTTCCGGGGAAAAAGCCATGATCCGGCGCATCGTTTCGTCTAGTCTTCTCGCGTTGCTGCCGCTGGCCGCCGGGGCCGATCCCGCCACCGATTTCGCCGATCACTGCGCCGCCTGCCATGGCGAGGATCGCCTTGGCGGCACCGGCCCGGCGCTGATTCCCGAAACGCTGGGGCGGGTGAAGGGCCTCGATGCGGTGATTTCGCAGGGCCGTCCCTCGACCCAGATGGCCGGGTTCGCGGACCAGTTGAGCGAGGATCAGATTGCCGGGCTGGTCGAATATGTGACCGCGCCGCTCGGCTTCCATCCCGAATGGACGCCCGAACAGATGGCCGAAAGCCGGCAGATGAACCCGGATTACCAGCCCGCCGAGGCGCCGGTCTTCAGCGCGGATCCGCTGAACATCACCCTTGTCGTGGAAACCGGCGATCACCATGTCAGCGTGCTCGACGGCGACACGTTCGAGGTGCTGGACCGCTTCGCCACCCCCTTCGCCGTCCATGGCGGGCCGAAATTCAGCCCCGACGGGCGCTATGTCTTCATCATGTCCCGCGACGGCTGGGTGCAGAAATACGACATCTGGTCGCTGCAGGAAGTGGGCCGCATCCGCGCCGCGCTGAACAGCCGCAATATCGCCATGAGCCATGACGGCAAATGGCTCGCGGTGGCGAATTACCTGCCGGCGAGCCTGACCATCCTGTCGACCGACGACCTCTCGCCCGAGAAGATCATTCCGGTCGTGGCCCGCGACGGCAGCGAAAGCCGGGTCTCGGCGGTCTATCAGGCACCGGATCGCAAGTCCTTCGTGCTGGCGCTCAAGGACGCCCCCGAGATCTGGGAGATCGCCACCGACCCCGAGGCCGGCCCCTTCCATGACGGTTTCGTGCACAGCTATGAAAAGGACATGGAAGAAGCGCTCGGCGCCGAGGAAGGGCTTTTCGCCCGCCGCCGCATCCTGACCGATGAACCGCTGGACGATTTCTTCTTCACCCCCGATTACCGCAACCTGATCGGCACCAATCGAGAGGGCGACAAGGGCGTGGTCGTCAACCTCGATGTCGGTCGCGAGATCGCCGAACTGCCGCTGCCGGGGATGCCGCATCTGGGCTCGGGCATCACCTGGGAACGCGACGGCCACCGGGTCATGGCCACCCCGCATCTGAACGAGGGCGTGATCTCGGTCATCGACATGGACGACTGGTCGCTGGTCAAGCAGATCCAGACCGACGGGCCGGGCTTCTTCCTGCGCAGCCATTCGGCCAGCCCCTACCTCTGGGCCGATGTCTTCTTCGGGCCGCACAAGGACGAGATGCTGGTGATCGACAAGCAATCGCTTGAGATCGTCAAGGTGCTGACACCTTTCCCCGGCAAGACCTTCGCCCATACCGAATTCACCCGCGACGGCAGCCATGTGCTGGCCTCGCTGTGGGAGGATGACGGTGCCGTTGTGATCTATGACGCGAAGACGCTGGAGGAGGTGAAGCGCCTGCCGATGCGCAAGCCCTCGGGCAAGTATAACGTCTGGAACAAGATCAGTTTCGAGGACGGCACCAGCCATTAAGGCGCATCTGACAGATGCTGCTCCATTGGCACTAAGCGGTAAGCGCCTGCCCGGGTGGGCGCGAACGCGCCCGCCTTGGGGCGGGCAGGCGCGTGGCTGTCACTGGCGTGACAGCCGGGCTTGGCGGAAGCGAAACGCCAACCACCCGAAGAAGACAGTGGAAAGCCGCCCCGGCTTGCTCTAGCGGTTCGGCAAGGACAGAACGGGCAGGGCGCGATGGCGAAACGGGTGGCGGTGATCGGGGCGGGCGTGATCGGGGCGACGGTGGCCGCGCGCCTGCTTCAGGACGGCCATCAGGTCACGCTGATCGAACCCGAAAGCCCCGGCGGCCCCCATGCCGCCAGCCACGGCAATGGCGGTTTCCTCAGCCCGGCCTCGATCATTCCGATGTCGGCGCCGGGGCTCTGGCGCAAGGTGCCCGGCATGTTGCGCGACCCCGAAGGCGCGCTGACCATCCGCTGGCGTCACCTGCCGCGCCTGTCGCCCTGGCTGTGGCGCTTCCTGATGGCCGGTGCCACCCCGGCCCGGGTCGAGGCCACGGCCAAGGCCCTGCAACCGCTTCTGGCCGATACCGCCGCCCGCCACATGGCCCTTGCCGCCCGCATCGGCCGGCCCGAGTTGATCCGGCAGGACGGGCTGGTCTATGCCTTCCGCGACCGTGCCGCCTATGAGGGCGAGGCGTTTTCCTGGGACCTCCGCCACCGCCTCGGCCTGAGGACCGCAACGCTGGAGGCCGCGCGCCTGCGCCAGATCCTGCCCGGCCTCTCGCCGGATTACCGCTTCGGGGTCATGGTGCTCGACGGCGGGCATTGCACCGATCCGGGCGGCTATGTCGCGGCGATCTGCGATTGGGCGAAGGGGCAGGGGGTCCGGCTGCACCGCGCCCGCGCCACCGGCTTCGAGATCGAAGCCGACCGGCTGCGCGCCGTGCGGACCGATCAGGGGCCCGTCGCCTGCGATGCCGCCGTGATCGCCTGCGGCATCCGCGCCGCAGCATTGGCCCGTGCCGCCGGCGACCGGGTGCCGCTGGAAAGCGAGCGCGGCTATTTCGTCCAGATCGCCGATGCCGAAGGCGGGCCGGCGATCCCGGTCATGCCGCAGGACGGGCGCATGGCCAACCTGCCGACCCTGACCGAGCTGCGCGCCTCGGGCCAGGTCGAACTGGCCTCGCTCGACGCGTCCGCCGACTGGCGCCGCGCCGATATCCTGCTGGGGCATCTGCAACGGACATGGCCGGGGCTGAACCCCGCGCCCGACAGGATCACCCGCTGGCTCGGTCATCGCCCCTCGACCCCGGACGGGCGGCCGGTGATCGGGCGCGCCTCGGCCTCTGCCGATATCCTTCATGCCTTCGGGCACGGCCATATCGGTCTGGCCTCGGCCCCGGCCACGGCCGGGCTGGTCGCGGATCTGCTGGCCGGGCGTATCGAGGCCCCGCCCGCCTTCGCCGCGACCCGGTTCCGGCGCGCGCGCTAAAGACTGGAACCGGCGCCGGAAAGGGTGCTAGAAATTCCGCTAACCCCTTTCGGGGTCAAAGAAGAAAACCAACCAACAGGAAGCTCACCGATGAACATCTCGATTCCCGCCCTCGTTGCCGCTGCCGTCGCGGCTGGCGCCGCCAGTGCCGAAAACTGGGATATGCCCGTGGCCTATCCTTCGGACAATTACCACACCGAGAACGCCGTGGCCTTCGCCGAGGATGTGAAGGCCTGCTCGAACGGTGCATTGGAAATCACCGTCCATCCCGGCGGCTCGCTGTTCAAGGGCGACGAGATCAAGCGCGCCGTCCAGACCGGCGACGCCCAGATCGGCGAACGCCTGCTGTCCGCCCATGCCAATGAAAACGCCATCTTCGGCTATGATTCGGTGCCCTTCCTTGCCAGTTCCTTCGAGGCATCCGAAAAGCTGCGCGCGGCGGCAGAGCCGGTTCTGGCCAAGGTCCTGGCCGATCAGGGGGCGACGCTGCTTTATTCCGTGCCGTGGCCGGCGCAGGGGATGTATTTCGACAAGGAAGTGAACGGCGTGGCCGACATGGCCGGGATCAAGTTCCGCGCCTATAACTCCTCGACCGCCCGCGTGGCCGAACTGGCCGGCATGGTCCCGACCCAGGTCGAGGCGGCCGAGCTGAAACAGGCGCTGGCAACCGGCGTCGTGGCTTCGATGATCTCCTCGGGCTCGACCGGCGTCGATGAAAAGGCCTGGGAAGACATGAGCCATTTCTACGACGTGAAGGCCTGGCTGCCGCGCAATACCGTCTTCGCCAATACCGCCGCACTGGAGGCCCTTCCGGCCGAGGTGCAGGATTGCGTCAAGACTGCTGCCGCCACCGCCCAGACCCGCGGCTCGGAACGGGCTGCCGCCCTCAGCGACGGTTTCCTGAAGACGTTGGCCGATAACGGCATGAGCGTGGCCGAACCGTCCGAGCAACTGGCCGCCGATCTTGCCGTGATCGGCGAGCAGATGACCAATGAATGGCTGGAAGCCACCGGCGATGACGGCAAGGCCATCATCGACGCCTTCAAGGCCGAATGATCCCGGTCCCCCGGCATTTTCGCTGACAACGCCTTCCGGCCGGCGCGCATCGAGTTGCGCGCCGGCCCTTCTGCTGAACGGGGATACCGATGCGACGCGCGCTTGACGCCCTTTATTCCGCCACCGGCATTCTGGCCGCGACCTCGCTTCTGGCGATCCTCGGGCTGGTGATCGCGCAGATGGTGGCCAGGTGGTCGGGCGGGCTTCTGCCTGGCGGGGCCACCTATGCCGGCTATGCCATGGCCTCGGCCTCGTTCTTCGGGCTTGCCTATACCTTCGTGCATAACGAGCATATCCGCGTCGGCCTGCTCATCGACCGTGCCGGCAATTCGCGCCGTGCGGTCGAGATCTGGTGCTATGGCATCGGCAGCCTGGTGATGCTGTTCTTCGCCTGGAACGCCATCCAGACCCCGATCACCAGTTACCGCTTCGGCGATGTCTCGCAGGGGCAGGACGCCACGCCCTTGTGGATCCCGCAGCTTTCCATGGCCATCGGCACCAGCGTCATGGCGCTGGCGATGCTGGACAACCTGATAAGGGTGCTGCTGACCGACAGCCTCGGCGTCGATCCGCCGCGCGTGCCGGTGGAAACCGACCGGCTGGGCGCGCGCAAATGGCGCTTCGTCTTTCTTGGCGCCTGCCTGCTGGTCGTCTACGGCGCGTTGCAGATGATGACCGGCTTCGACCGCGACGCCACCGGGCTGAAGATCGGCATCTTCCTGTTCGTGATGTTCTTCCTGCTCGGCACCGGGCTCTGGGTCGGGCTGGCGCTGATGGGCGTGGCCTATATGGGCATGATCGGCTTCACCTCGCGCAATCCGGGCAGTTCCATGGCGATCACCGTCTGGACCAGTTCGTCAAGCTGGACCCTGACCTCGCTGCCGCTGTTCATCTGGATGGGAGAGATCCTGTTCCGCACCCGCCTGTCCGAGGACATGTTCAAGGGCCTCGCCCCCTGGTTGCGCGGGTTGCCGGGCGGGCTTCTGCACACCAATGTCGTCGGCTGCACGGTCTTCGCCGCCGTGTCGGGATCGTCGGCGGCGACGCTGACCACGGTCGGCAAGATGTCCATCCCGGAACTGCGCAAGCGCGGCTATCCCGAATTCATGATCATCGGCACGCTGGCCGGGGCGGCCACGCTCGGCCTGATGATCCCGCCCTCGCTGACGCTGATCGTCTATGGCGTGACGGTGAAGGAAAGCATCACCAGCCTGTTCATGGCCGGCGTGTTGCCGGGCCTCGTGCTGGCGGGGATGTTCATGCTCTATATCGTCGGCTGGTCCTTCGCCCGCCCCGATCAGCGCCCGGAGCGAGAGCCGCGCCTCGGCTTCATCGGCGCGCTGAAGAATTCGGTCCTGCTGATCCCGGTGATCCTGCAGATCGTGACCGTCATCGGTTCCATGTATGTCGGCCTCGCCACCGCGACCGAGGCCGCCGCCTTCGGCGTCGTCGGCGCATTGGTGCTGGCGCTGGCGCAGCGCTCGCTGACCTGGGAAAGTTTCAGCCAGAGCCTTCTGGGCGCCGCCCGCACCTCGGCCATGATCGCGCTGATCCTCATGGGCGCGAGCTTCCTGACCCTGTCGATGGGCTTTACCGGCGTGCCCCGCACGCTCGCCGCCTGGATCGGCGGGATGGAGCTGTCGCCGGTCGCGCTGATCGTGGCGCTGACGGTGTTCTATATCGTCATCGGCATGTTCCTCGACGGGATTTCCGCCGTGGTGCTGACCATGGCGATCATCGACCCGATGGTGCGCGGTGCCGGCATCGACATGATCTGGTTCGGCATCTTCGTCGTCGTCGTGGTCGAGATGGCGCAGATCACCCCGCCGGTGGGCTTCAACCTGTTCGTGCTGCAGGGCATGACCAAACATGACATGGGCTATATCGCCCGCACGGCGCTGCCCATGTTCCTGATCATGGTGCTGATGGTGGCGGTGCTGGTGGCCTTCCCGCAACTGGCAACCTGGCTGCCCGAGGCGATGAAGCAGGCCCCGAATTGACACCGATCCGGGCGCTCGAATGGGCGGGGCGACATGCGCGGCTGATCCTGCTGGCGGGGCTTCTGATCGTGCCGTTCCTGCCGATCCGTCACGCCTTCTTCCTGCCGGTGCTGCCGGTCCTGATCGCGCTGCTGATCGGGCTGGCGCTCTGCCGGCTGGATCTGGCCTCGATCCTCTCCGATCTGGCCGATCCGCGCTTCCTGCCGGCGCTGCTGGCGGGCATCGCGCTTTTCCAGGTCGGGGCGGCGGTGCTGCTGACCGGGCTTGGCACCTTGTGCGGGGCAAGGGCGGCGATGCTGCTGATCCTTGCCGCCTTCGCCGCCGCCCCGGTGCTGAACTCGGCCCCGAATATCGCCCTGATGCTGGGCTATGACGCAAGGCTGGCGCTCTACTGGATGCTGCTCAGCAACATGATTGCGCCGCTGACGGTGCCACTGGCGCTGGCGGCCTCGGGCATCGACCTGCCGGTCGAGCCGGCCCGCATCGCGCTGAAGGTCTTCGCCATCCTCGCCGGGGGTATCGCCATCGGCGTGATCCTGCGCCGCACCCTCGGCCCGGCCCGGATTGCGGCCGAGGGCAAGGCCCTCGACGGGGTCGCGGCGCTGGTGATGATGGCCTTCCTGTTTCCGCTCATGGACGGGGTGCGCGCGCGCGCGGCCAGCCAGCCCGGCCTGACGCTTGGCCTCGCGGTGCTGGCGCTGGCGCTGAACCTTGGTGCCAACCTGGCCCTGCGGGCGCTGGCGGCGCGCGCCTTTGCCCGACCGAAGGCGCGCACCATGGGCCTCGTCTTCGGCAATCGCAATATCTCGCTGATGCTCGCGGCCCTGCCGCCCGAGCCGAGCTTCAGCCTGTTCGTGGCCATGGCGCAGATCCCGATCTATGCCTCGCCCCTGATCCTGCGCGCCCTTGACGGAAACGAGCCATGACCGGCTTTATCGGCATCCTGTCGCTCGACAGCCGCTTCCCCCGCATCCGGGGCGATGCCGGCAATCCTGACAGCTATGATCTGCCGGCGCGGGTCCGCGTGATCGAAGGCGCCGACAGCCCGAAGATCGTGCAGGATGGCCGCCCCGCCCCCGAACTTGCCGCCCGCTTCATCGCAGCCGCCCGCGAACTGGAAGCCGAGGGCGCGATCTTCATCACCTCGACCTGCGGCTTTCTGGTGTCGATGCAGCACGAGATCGCCCGCGCCGTCCGGGTGCCGGTCATGCTCTCGGCGCTCAGCCTGCTGCCGCTGCTGCGCCTTGCCGACCGCAAGGCCGTCTTCGGCATCCTCACCGCTTCGGCGGCGAGCCTTGGGCCGGGGGCGCTGAAGGCGGCGGGGGTGAAGCCCGAAGATGTCCGCATCCGCGGCCTCGACCATGTCCCGATCTTCGGTGGAACCTTCCTTGCCGCCAAGGAAGCCCAGCCCGACCGCTTCGACCGCGCCGCCATGGAAGCCGCCGTCATCGAAGCCGCCCGAGGCCTGATCGAAGCCCATCCCGAGGTCACGCTGATCCTGCTGGAATGCGGCAACCTGCCGCCCTATGCGGCGGCAATCGCGCAGGCGACGGGCCGGCCGGTGCAATCCATCCTCGACGGGGTGCGGCTGTTCACCTGATCCTCCGGCGTGATCGCGCTTGACCCGGCGGCGGATCGGGGGTCGACTGGTCGGGGACGTCAATGGGATTCAAGGAGATGGGACGATGAGTTTGTTGGATAATATCCGCCGCAGCGGCACGCTCGCGCTGGCACTCGCCACGGTTTCGGCATTTCCCTCGACCGCGCAGGAGGCCGCGATCTATTCCGGCATGGACCGCGTGCACCCGGTCTGGGCCGAAAACGGCATGGTCTCGGCGCAGGAACGTGTCGCCGCCGAAGTCGGGCGCGACATCCTCGCCGCCGGTGGCAATGCCGTCGATGCGGGCGTTGCCGTCGCCTTCGCCCTCGCCGTGACCCTGCCGCGCGCCGGCAATCTCGGCGGTGGCGGCTTCATGCTGGTCCATGACGCCGAAACCGGCGAAACCCACGCCATCGACTATCGCGAGATGGCCCCCGCCGGGGCGACCCGCGACATGTTCCTGGGCGCCGATGGCAATGCCGACAGCGAGCTGTCGCGCTATTCCGGCGCGGCCTCGGGCGTGCCCGGCACCGTCGCCGGCATGAAAATGGTGCTGGACGAATACGGCTCCATGCCCTGGGCCGAAGTCATCGCCCCCGCCATCAAGCTGGCCGAGGAAGGCATCACCGTCACCCCCGATCTTTCCGACAGTCTGGAGGCGATGAAGGACCGGCTGACGAAATACCCGTCCGCCGCCGCGATCTTCTACAAGGAAGGCGGCGAATTTTACCGCCCCGGCGACACGCTGGTGCAGGCCGATCTGGCCGCCACGCTGAAAGCCGTGGCCGAACAGGGCCCGGACGGCTTCTACAAGGGCCCGGTGGCCGAAGCCATCGCGTCCTCAGTCACCGCCGCCGGTGGCAATATGACGGTCGAGGATATGGCCAATTACAAGGCCGTCTCGCGCGAACCGATCAAGGGCACCTATCGCGGTTACGAGATCGTCTCGATGCCACCGCCCTCCTCGGGCGGGGTGCACCTGATCCAGATCCTGAACGCGCTGGAAGGCTATCCCATCGGTGCATTGGGCGAAAACTCGGCTGAGACCATCCACCTCATGGCCGAGGCGATGAAGCTGGCCTATGCCGACCGTTCGGAATATCTGGGCGATCCCGATTTTGTAGATGTTCCAATCAAGGCACTGACCAGCAAGGAATATGCCGCCGATATGCGCGCCAAGATCAGCCAGGCCTTTGCGACCCCGTCCGAGCAGATCAAGCCTGCCGATCTTGCCCCCTACGAATCCGATCAGACCACGCATTTCTCGATCATCGACAAGGAAGGCAACGCAGTTTCAAACACCTACACGATCAACTTCAGCTATGGCTCGGGGCTGGTCGCGGATGGGACCGGCGTGTTGATGAATAACGAGATGGACGATTTTTCCGCCAAGCCCGGCGTCCCCAACGCTTACGGGTTGATCGGCGGCGACGCCAACGCGGTCGAGGCCGGCAAGCGCCCGCTCTCCTCGATGACGCCGACCATCGTCAACAAGGACGGGCAGGTCTGGCTGGTCACCGGCTCTCCGGGCGGGGCGCGCATCATCACCACGGTGTTGCAGGTCATCATGAACATGGTCGACCATCAGATGAACGTGGCCGAGGCCTCGACCTCGCCGCGCATCCACCACCAATGGCTGCCCGACGAGTTGCGCATCGAGGAGGGCATCAGCCTCGACACCCAACGCGCTTTGCAGGCCAAGGGTCATGTGATCTCGCTGCAAGAGGTCATGGGTTCGACCCAATCGGTGATGAAGGACCCCGAGACGGGCTACCTGCTGGGCGCTTCCGATCCGCGCCGCGCCGGGGCGGCGACCGTCGGATATTGATCCGGCGCGACCTCGCGGAAATGCAAAGGGCCGGGATCTTCCCGGCCCTTTTTATGTATGCACGCGATATGTACGGCTTGTGTACGCCCTGTGTACGGGTTGCCGCCGCCTATCGAGAGCGGATCATGCCCATGATCTCGCGCGCCTTGCCGACGACCGGGGCAGAGATCGCCTCGGCCCGGACCGCCCCCGCGCCCAGGATCCGATCAATCTCGGCAGGGTCGGCCAGGTATTCCGTCATCCGCGTCGAGATCGGCGCAAGCACCGAAACCGCGACATCTGCCAGCGCCGGTTTGAAGGCCCCGAAGCCCTGGCCCTCGAACTGCGTCAACACCTGATCTGGTGTTTCACCGGCAAGTGCCGCGTAGATATTGACCAGATTGCGTGCCTCGGGCCGGTCCTTCAGCCCCTCCATACTGCCGGGCAGCGGCTCGGCATCGGTGCGCGCCTTGCGGAATTTCTGCGCGATGGTGTCGGCGTCGTCGGTCAGGTTGATGCGGCTGGCATCGCTCGGATCCGATTTCGACATCTTCTTCGACCCGTCCCGCAGCGACATGACCCGGGTCGCGGCACCTTCGATCACAGGCTCGGGAAGTGGAAAGAAATCAACGCCATAGTCGTGATTGAACTTCGCCGCAATGTCCCGCGTCAACTCCACATGCTGCTTCTGATCCTCGCCCACCGGCACATGCGTGGCGTGATAGGCAAGGATGTCCGCCGCCATCAGCGCCGGATAGGCGTAAAGCCCGAGGCTCGCCTTTTCGCTGTTCTTGCCGGCCTTGTCCTTGAACTGGGTCATGCGGTTCATCCAGCCAAGCCGCGCCACGCAGTTCAGCAGCCAGGCCAGCTCCGCATGGGCGGGCACCTGGCTCTGGTTGAAGAGGATCGAGCGCGCCGGGTCGATCCCTGCCGCCATGAAGGCCGCCGCTGCTTCCCGGGTCTGCTGGCGCAGGGCTTCGGGCTCCTGCCAGACGGTGATCGCATGCAGGTCGACAAGGCAATAGACGGTCTCGATCCCCTCGTTCTGGCGTTCGACGAAACGCTTGAGCGCGCCGAGATAATTGCCGAGCGTCAGGTGCCCCGAGGGCTGGATACCGGAAAAGATGCGTTGGGTCTTGGCTTCGGTCATGACAGGCCTGCTTGGAAAATCCGTGCTGGTGGCTTAACCCTGCCGACAACCGGGCGCAACCGCCCAGAGCAGGAGGAAGATATGCGCCCCGGATATGACGAATCGCCCATCAATGCGTTGCCGCCGGTGATCTGGCTGCTGGTTCTGCCGATGATCGCCTCGGAAATCGTGTTCGGGCTGGGCCAGATCGGGCTGATCGGCGGCGCGCAGGGGATCGGGCTCAGGCTGAACGCGCTGGAGATGACGGCCTATTACCCGCAACTGCCGCTGCGCATGTGGGAGGCGCGGATTTTCAGCGCCAGGGCGGCGGCGCGGGTGCTGACCTATCCGTTCATCCACGGCTCTGTCACCCATGCGCTTTTCGTCATCGTCTTCACCCTGGCGCTTGGCAAGATGGTGGCCGAGCAGTTCCGCCCCTGGGCCGTCATCGCGCTGTTCTTCGGCGCGGCCGTGGGCGGGGCGGCGGTCTATACGCTGTTCTTCGCCATCAGCGGCCTGCCGGTCGAGCCGCTGATCGGCGGCTATCCGGCGGTTTACGGGCTGGTCGGCGCCTTCACCTTCCTGCTTTGGGTGCGGCTGGGGATCGAACACGCCAACCGTATGCGCGCCTTCACCCTGATCGGGATGCTGCTGGCCTTCCAGCTGGTCTTCGGGCTGCTGTTCGGCAATGCCGGCTATAGCTGGATCGCCGAAATCGCCGGCTTCGTCTTCGGCTTCCTGCTGTGCTTCGTGCTGGTGCCCGGGGGCTGGGCACGGGCCATGGCCGCGCTGCGCCGGCGTTAATCGGCCCAGGCCGGCTTGCGCTTTTCCAGGAAGGCGCTGATGCCCTCCTCGGTTTCGGCCAGCATCATATTGGCGCACATCGTGTCGCCCGCCACCTCATAGGCCTCGGGCGTGTCATGGGACAGCTGCTCATAGAAGCCGCGCTTGCCCATGGCGATGGCGGCGGGCAGCTTGGCGGCGATCTGCTGGGCAAGCGCCATGGTCTCGGCTTCCAGCTTCTCGGGCGCGGCCACGCGGTTGATCAGGCCCAGCCGCTCGGCCTCGATCGCGGTGATGAAGTCGCCGGTCACCAGCATCTCAAAGGCGGCTTTGCGCGGGATCGCGCGCGACAGCGCCACGGCAGGGGTCGAGCAGAACAGGCCGACATCGATTCCGTTCACCCCGAATTTCGCCGTCTTCGCGGCCACGCCCAGATCGCAGGCCGCGACCAGCTGGCAACCGGCGGCGGTGGCGATGCCCTGCACCTCGGCAATGACCGGCTGGGGCAGGGAGGTGATAAGCTGCATCAACTGCCCGCAACCCTCGAACAGCGCGGTGAAGCCGGCCCGGCCCCGGTCGCGATTGGCGCGGGCGGCCTGCATCTGGCGCAGGTCGTGCCCGGCGCAGAAGGCCTTGCCATTGGCGGCCAGGATGATGGCGCGGACATGTTCCTCGGCGCTGACCGAGGCGAGGGTGGTATAAAGCGTCGCGATCATCTCGGCCGACAGGGCGTTGAAATTCTTCGGGCTGTTCAGCACCAATCGTGCCACGCCGCCCGTGTCGTTGCGTAAGATCAGGTCCGACATCGTTGCTTTCCTCCCTCGGCTCGACGCAGCATAGGCACAAAGACGGACGAGGGGAAAGACATGGGTTTGCAAATGGATGCGGCGGCGCTGAACGCCTTCCTGGCCGAGGATTTCGCGCAGGTCGCGCCGGATTTCACCATATTGGAGGCCAGCGAGGATCGTCTGGTCGCCGGGCTGCGCGTGCGCGAGGCGCATCTGCGGCCGGGCGGCACCGTCTCGGGGCCGTCGATGTTCGCGCTTGCCGATCTGGCGATCTATTGCGCGATCCTGTCGCGGATCGGGAAAGTGCCGCTGGCGGTGACGACGAATGCCTCGATCGACTTCCTGCGCAAGCCTGCCGCCGGGCAGGACATGCGGGCCGAATGCCGGGTGCTGAAGCTGGGCCGCAACCTGGCCATCGCCGATACGCTGATCTTCTCGGACGGGGTCGAGGAACCGGTCGCCCGCGCCTCGATGACCTATGCGATTCCGCCAAAAAGCCTGTGAGACGGCGGTTTAGAGCGCGGTAAATAGATACCTATTTTGTATGACGTTGTTTTTGCTGTGAAATATGGGGCTATAACGGCTTGACCTGCGGGGCGGGATCGCGGATACACCGCCATCTCGAATTTGAACCCCCAAAAGGGCAGCGACATGAAGACCTATACCGCAAAACCGGCGGAGATCGAGAAGAAGTGGATCCTGATCGACGCCGAGGGCGTCGTTCTGGGCCGTCTCGCCTCGATCGTTGCGATGCGCCTGCGTGGCAAGCACAAGCCGACCTATACCCCGCACATGGACATGGGCGACAACGTCATCATCATCAACGCCGACAAGGTGCAGATGACCGGCGCCAAGCGCGATGACAAGAAATACTACTGGCATACCGGCCACCCGGGCGGCATCAAGCACCGCACGGCCCGCCAGATCCTGGAAGGCGCCCATCCCGAGCGCGTCGTGACCAAGGCGGTCGAGCGCATGATCTCGCGCAACAAGCTGGGCAAGCAGCAGATGTCGAATCTGCGCGTCTATGCCGGCACCGAGCATCCGCATGAAGCTCAGCAGCCCGAAGTCCTCGACGTCAAGGCGTTGAACAAGAAGAACACCCGGAGCGCGTAATCATGGCCGAAGACATCAAATCCCTCGACCAGCTGAAAGAGGCGGTCACGGAAACCGCAGCGCCCGCCGCTGCCGCCGCTGAAACCGTCGCAACCCCGGCCGCCCCGCGTGAGCCGGTGCGCGATCAGCACGGCCGCGCCTATGCCACCGGCAAGCGCAAGGATGCCGTCGCCCGCGTCTGGGTGAAGGCCGGCTCCGGCAAGATCACCGTCAACGGCAAGCCGATGAACGAGTATTTCGCCCGTCCGGTGCTGCAGATGATCCTGCGCCAGCCCTTCGACGTGGCCGGCGTTGCCGGTCAGTATGACGTTGTCGCGACCGTGACCGGCGGCGGCCTTTCGGGTCAGGCCGGTGCGGTCAAGCACGGCATCTCGAAAGCGCTGCAACTGCATGAACCCAGCCTGCGCGCCGCGCTGAAGGCCGCCGGCTTCCTGACCCGCGACAGCCGCGTCGTGGAACGGAAGAAATACGGCAAGGCCAAGGCCCGCCGCAGCTTCCAGTTCTCGAAGCGCTGATCCTTCAGGGGATCTACAGAATCAGGCGCGGCCCCTCGGGGTCGCGCCTTTTTCGTTGCAGAAGTCAGTCTGTAACTCCTGCAAGTCGCGCTGCGGCGCGGGTGCCGCAACCAGGGCAGCTCAGCGTATCGCCCCACCGGTAACCGCGCCCCTCGCCATCGGTCCAGCTTCCGGGGATCAGGTCTGTGGCCCCGCCGCTGGCGCCGCATTTATCGCAAGTAAAGCCCAGAATATGGCCGCCGAAGATCCGATCCATCAGCTGGTGAAAATCGTTGCTGTAATAGCGCAGGGATGACGGGCCGAGCTGGGCATAACGGGCGAACCCCCGAAGCCCACGATATGCGCGATACAAGTCGCGGTAGTGCCTGTACGCCTCGGCCTTCTGCGAAACGCCGTCAAGCGGGTAGTCGTAGCGCAGGCAGATCTCAAGTTCCTTTTCGGCAAGCTGCCGCAGCCATTGCGGCAGGTCCCGCAAATATAGCGAGATCCAGACAGAGGGGTGTTCCGTGTCAGACGGCGCATGAAAGGCTCGCGAACTCAGACTGACCAGCCATGTGCGGGTCAACAGCCTGGCGGGAGGCCCTATCTTCGGTGGCGCGGGCTTCATGGGGTTTCCTTTGCGGCGCCGGTGCTGGCCGCCAGGCGTGCGCGCCGCCCCTCGGCACGGAAACCATAAAAATTTGCGGCAAGGATCATCGCAGCGCCGACCAGCAGCCAGGGGCTGACCACCTCGCTATAGACGTAATAGCCGACAAGCGCGATCAGCGGGACGCGCAGAAAGTCGATGGGGATGGCGACCGAGGCATCCAGATGCCGGAAGGCGCGGGCCATGGTGTAATGCGCACTTAGCCCCGTCAGCCCGGCCAGCACCATCCAGGGCAGATTGCCGGGCACCACCGGTCGCCAGTCGAAAACCGCCAGAGCCAGCCCCATCGGCAGTTGCATCACGATCATCCAGGCGACGATGACGCCGGCCGAGCAGCTGCGCGTCAGCAGCTTCACCAGCACCGCCGACATGCCATAGCCCGCCGCCGCGATCAGTACGACGAACGAGGCCGGGTCCATCACCTCGACCCCCGGTCGCAGGATGACCAGCACCCCCAGAAAGCTGAGCCCGACGGCGATCAGCCGCGGCCGGGTGATCCGCTCTCCCAGAATCAGCAGGGCGAAGACCGCGACCCAGACCGGCATGGTGAATTCCAGCGCGAAGACCTCGGCCAGCGGCAGCAACGCCACGCCGAGCGTCCAGCAATATTGCGCCCCGAAATGCACCGCGTTGCGCAGCAGGTTCAGTTTGAGGCTGCGCATCAGCCGCATCTCGGGCCAGAGCCGGGGCAAAAGCGCTGCGACGACCACCAGTCCGACGACGGATCGGAAGAACAGGATCTGGAAGGTCGAGAGATTCGCCGACAACTCGCGCGAGGCAATGGCCATCCCGATGAACGAGGCCAGACTGCCGCACATCCACATCACGCCCTTGGCAATGCCGTCGCCTGTCTGTGCCGATTGGCTCATCCCGATCTCCGTAGGTCCCCGGATATATGCTGTTGCATATGTGAACCCGGTTTGGAATCGCGAAAGCGTTGGACTGGGTCGGGCTTGGGTGGCGGCGCCTCAATTCTGCATCGCCCGATGATGGGATTTCAGCGAGCAATATCCAGATATTCGTGAACCCTGCCTTGCCAGTCGCGGATCTTCCAGCGGCCCGGTCCGTCGCGACGGACGGCATCCGATTCCAGCGCCACCTTGCCATATCCGCCCGGCAGGTCGAGGACATAGCGCGGAATGGCCACGCCGGACAGGTGGCCGGCAAGCGCGCGCATGATCGCCAGCCCCTCGTCGATGGTGGTGCGGAAATGACTGGTGCCGCGGGCGAGGTCGCAGTGATGCAGGTAATAGGGCGTCACCCGGAGCGCGGTCAGCGCGCGAAACAGCCGGGCGAGGGTCTCGGCATCGTCATTCACGCCGCGCAGCAGCACGGTTTGCGACAGGAGCGCGACACCGGCATCTGCAAGGGCTGCGATGGCCGCGCGGCCCTTGGGCGTGAGTTCGTCCGGGTGGTTGGTGTGGATGACCAGAAACAATGCCTTGCGGCGCTTCAAATGCGGCAGAAGTGATGCGATCCGTTCCGGTGCGACCACGGGGACGCGGCTGTGGATGCGGATGATCTCGACATGCGGAATCGCGTCGAGCCGACCCATGATCTCGGACAGCCGGCGCGGCGACAGCGTCAGCGGGTCGCCGCCGGTCAGGATGATCTCGCGCAGGGCAGGGGTGGCGGCGATGTGATCCAGTGCTGCGTGAAGCTGGTCCGGGGGCAGGGGGCCGGCACCGCCGACGGCCTCGCGCCTGAAGCAGAATCGGCAATAGACATCGCAGGTCTGGGTGACATGCAGGATGGCCCGGTCGGGATAGCGATGGGTCAGGCCGGCGACGGGGCTATGGGCATGATCGCCGATCGGATCGGCCAGTTCCTCGTCGCGGATGGTCAGTTCGCGCCGGTCGGGAACGAATTGCGCGGCGATGCCGGGCGTGTGCTGCTGCATGGCCGGTGTCACCCGGATGCGGAAGGCACGCGCCACGCGGTCCAGATCGTCGAGATTGGCTGCATCGACATGCCCCCCGGACGCCAATCCCTCGACGGTGGTTATTGCATCGGCTTTCGTCGTCATGAACGGGGGTGCGCGGCCTAGTTGATCGCCGCTTGCAGCGGATAATAGCCATCGCGGAATTCACCGAACAACCCGGTCAGTTCGGGATGCTCGACCGGCTCGCCCGACATATCGGGCAGAAGGTTCTGCTCCGAGACATAGGCAACGTAATAGGTCGCCTCGGTTTCGGCATAGAGGTGATAAAACGGCTGGTCGCGATTGGGGCGATGATCCTCAGGGATGGATTCGAACCACTCCTCGGTATTGGAAAACTGGGGATCTATATCGAAGACGACGCCGCGAAACGGGTGCTGGCGGTGCCGAACGACTTGTCCGATCATGTATTTTGCCGTGCGAGCTTCCATCCGGCGCCTCTTTCCCAATGGTCTAGGTTTACGCGTTTCGGGCAATACTGTCCATGAACAGGTTTGACCGAATGATGACAATGCAAGTGATGCCTTCAGTCATTCTCGACCATTCGGTCATGTCTGGGCGCTCTGCTTAGGTATTATTGTGGTCTCGGGCAGTTCTGACTTCTCGGCGGGGGGCATCTCGCTCTGCTCCTCCAACACCGGGGGTGGCCCACCGGCGAGGAAATTGCCAAGCCGCTCGAGCCCCGGAATATGGTCGGCCAGCACCTTCAGCACCACCAGTATCGGCACGGCCACGACCATGCCCAGGACCGACCACAGCCAGGCCCAGAGCGCCACCGTCACGAAGACGACGACCGTGTTCAACTGCAACCGGCGCGAGACGAAGTAGGGCGTCACCAATTGCCCCTCGATCGCGGTCAGCGCCAGATAGCTGCAGGCGGCGAAGATTGGCGTGGCGAGGTCGTCGAAGCTGACCAGCCCAACCAGAAAACAGGCCGCGACCCCGGTGACCGCACCGAGATAGGGGATGAAGTTCAGGACGAAGGCCGCAACGCCCCAAAGCAGCGGTTGCGGCATGCCCCAGAGCCACATCGTCCCCCCGATGCAGACCGCCAGCCCGGCATTGATCAGCGTGATTGCCCCGAGATAGGAGCCGAGCGCGGCTTCGATCTCGCGCATGGCCATATAGGCGGCGCGCTTTTCGCTGAGCGTGTCGAAACTCTGCACGACTTTGAGGTAGAGCAGGTCGCCCGAGGCCAGGAGGAAGAACAACAGGAACAGCGTGAAGACGATCTGTCCGATGATCGACGGGCCCGAGGCCATGATCGCTTCCAGCGCCGAGGTTCGCTCAGTCTCGACGCTTACCTTGACCTCCTGCGGCTGGTCCGCGGCGGGTGCGGTGATCTCGGCATCCATGACAGGGCGGTCGACCGTAGGGTTGCCGGTATCGTCAGCCTTCTCAAGCGAGGGACTTGCGGTATCTTCCTGTGTTTCGCCGCCGCCCGCCGTCGCCTTTTCGATGCGGGCCGCGGCCTCCTCCAGAGGGCGGAAGTTCTCGCGCATGGTCTGGAAACGGTCCTCAAGCCTTTGGGTGATGCGCGGGCTGTTTTCGGCGATGTCGCTGATCGGGCCGGATATGGCATAGCCAAGCCCGCCGACCAGTAGCACCATGCCAAGGGTGATGATGGCGGCAGAGATGCCGGCGCTGACTCCGATCCGCCCCATCATGCGGCGGAAGGGCACGAAGACGAAGAACAACAGCGCGCCAAGCGTCACCGGCATCAGGAAAGCGGCGGCAGAAGTGATGAAGTAGAAAAGCAGGATCAGAAAGATGCCGATCACCGCCCAGGTCGGCGCGCCGCGCCTCTCGGCGGTGTCATGGGCGATGCGGGGAAAACGATGCTTGGCCGAATAGCTGGGCTGTTGCGGCATTCAGGGTCAACCTTTGTTCGCGACTGGTTTCGCCCAACGCAGAAGGTGGCGCGAAAGGTCCATGCCTCTTTTCGGAGACATGGATCCCATTTTCGATGCCTCGGCAGGGCGATCAGATCGGATGATCGCCGGTCGCGTCGATGACCCGGGTCGGCAGGCCCATTTCGCCCAGAAGCTCCAGGAAGGGGCGGGCCGGCAGATCCTCGACATTGACCATGCGTTTCACATCCCAGATGCCGCGCGCGATCAGGATGGCGGCGGCGACCGGGGGCACGCCGGCGGTATAGCTGATGCCCTGGCTGCCGACCTCCTCATAGGCCTGTTTGTGATCGGCGACGTTGTAGATGAAAACCTCGCCGTCTTCGCCATTGCGGCGGCCCTTGACCAGATCGCCGATGCAGGTCTTGCCGGTATAGTCGGGTGCCAGGCTGGCCGGGTCGGGCAGCACCGCTTTCACGAGTTTCAGCGGCACGACCTCTTGCCCCTCGGCGGTGGTGACCGGCTGTTCGGACAGCAGCCCCAGCGATTTCAGCACGGTGAAGACATTGATGTAATGCGCGCCGAACCCCATCCAGAACCGGACATCCGCGAAAGGATAGCGGGCCGAGAGCGAATGCACCTCGTCATGGCCCGAGAGATAGGCGGTCTGCTTGCCGACCACGGGCAGGTCCCAGTCGCGACCGACCTCGAACATGGCGTTCTCGGTCCATTTGCCGTCCTGCCAGGCATAGACGGTGCCGGTGAACTCGCGGAAATTGATCTCGGGGTCGAAATTCGTCGCGAAGTAACGGCCATGGCTGCCGGCATTGATATCGACGATGTCGATGGAGCTCAGCTCGTCGAAATATTCATCCTCGGCCAGCCGGGCATAGGCATTGACCACGCCCGGATCGAAGCCCGCGCCAAGGATCGCGGTCATGCCGGCTTTCTCGACCGCGTCGCGCCGCTTCCATTCGTAATTGCCATACCAGGGCGGGATCTCGCAGATCTTCGCCGGATCCTCGTGAATCGCGGTGTCGATATAGGCGCATCTGGTGTCGATGCAGGCCCGCAGCACGGTCATGTTGATGAAGGCCGAACCGACATTGATGCAGATCGCCGCGTCGATCTTCTGGATCAGTTCCGCCACGGCGGCGCTGTCCATGGCGTCGACCGCGTGGCTGGTGAAATCCATCTCGTGGCCCTTGCCGCGCAGGCTGTCGATGATCGCATCGGCCTTGGACTGTGTGCGCGAGGCGATATGCAGCGCGCCGAATTCGCCGGCCCATTGCGCAATCTTATGCGCGGTGACCTGGGCGACGCCGCCGGCGCCGATGATGAGAACGTTCTTGGTCAACATTTCCCCCTTCGGTGTCAGGACAGGCTGTCCCGATAGTCGTCGTAAGTGAATTCGCGGATCGGACGGATCCTCCCGTCCACCTCGCGGATGGCGATGGCCGGCATGTTCACGCCATTGAACCAGTTCTTCTTGACCATCGTGTAACCGGCGGCATCGCTGATGCTGATCCGGTCGCCGATCTGCAAGGGCCGATCGAAGCGCGCATCGCCGAAGATATCGCCCGCCAGACAGGTCTTGCCGGCGATCTGATAGGCGTGATCGCCCGATTGCGGCAGCTTCGCGGTCTCGCGATAGATCAGCAGGTCCAGCATATGCGCCTCGATGCTGCTGTCGACCACGGCGATCTTCTTGCCATTGTCGATGATGTCGAGAACGCTCACCTCCAGCGAGGCGGTGCCGGTGATGCTGGCCTCGCCTGGCTCCAGATAGACCTGCACGCCCAGCCGGTCGCTGAATGCCTTCAGCCGGTCGGCGAGCCGGTCCA
Source organism: uncultured Paracoccus sp. (assembly GCF_937873615.1). Lineage (GTDB taxonomy): Bacteria > Pseudomonadota > Alphaproteobacteria > Rhodobacterales > Rhodobacteraceae > Paracoccus. Next base: position 28,975 of record NZ_CALMYP010000024.1, on the reverse strand, counting down.
GCGGATAGCCCTCGCCGGTGAAATGGATGCCGCCGCCAAGCGAGACCCAGTCGAGCCGCTTGAGGAAGGCACCGAATTCGGCCTCGATCCGGTCGAGCTGGGTCGAGAAAAGGTCGAAATCCCGGTTCTCGCAATTGTAATGGATCATCACCCCGCTGATCCGACCCGCCGCCGCCTCCAGCCGGGCGGGGTCCCATTCACCAAGCCGCGAAAACGGCCGCGCCGGATCGGCCAGATCAAAGCCCGAGGTCGAGAAGCGCGGGTTCAGCCTGAGTCCGCGTTCGATATGGCTGGCCTTGTCGGCGAAACGGTCGAGCTGGCCGAGCGAGTTGAAGATTATCTTGTCGGCGTAACCGATGGCTTCGTCGATCTCGTGATCGGCCCAGGCGACGGAATAGGCATGGGTTTCCTTGCCGAATTTCTCGCGCCCCAGGCGCAATTCATAGAGCGAGGAGGAGGTGGTCCCATCCATGGCATCGCGCATCTGGTCGAAGACCGACCAAGTGGCGAAGCATTTCAGGGCCAGCAGGGCCTTGGCGCCGGACGCTTCTCGCAGGCGGGCGACGGTCTCCATATTGCGGCGCAGCGCCGCGATATCCATCAGGTAGAAGGGCGTTTGCAGCGACATCATTCCCCCGCAGGCCGGTCAAGGGCGCCGATATAATCTGCCCGCTTCGGTTTCGCAAGGAATGCTGGTGTCAGGGTTAAAGGTGAATCTGCGGGTCGGGTGTGGCGAGCGGCACTGTGAAGGCAACGTAGTTCTGCTCGTCCTCACGGAAATAGGCCAGCGATTGCGTCAGGTGGCCGATCAGGAACCAGCCGAAGCCGCCTTCCGGATAGCCCGAAGGTTCAGGCGGTTGGGAGTTCAGGCAGATCGTTGGCAATAACCGGCCATTGTCGCTGACCGAGCAGGAGAGGCCGTCGCTTCTGGCGACGACACTCAGATGCACAAGTGGCATCGGTCCGTCGCGATTTGGACGACCGTGCTGGGCGATGTTGTTCAGCAACTCGGCCAATACCAGTTCGGCCCGTCCCATCAGGTCGTTGCTGATATGGCCGTGCAGGCGTTCGCGAAGCGCAATCAGCGTATCGCGCACGGTACCCGGCAAGGCCCGAAAGCTGCGGGTGAAGATCACCAGCGGCGGGGTGCCTGCCCGAGACCCGTCAGTGCCCCGTCGTCTTTTGTCCCTCATCGGCCGACATCTCCTGCATTGGGGATGGCAACGTCGAAGATCTGATCCATCCGTGTCAGCCGGAACACGCGTTCGACATTCGGGGTAAGGCCGCAGAGTGTCATGCGCCGCCCTTCCGGCAGGGCCTTCTTCAGCGCGATGACCGCGCCGAGGCCCGAACTGTCCAGAAACTCGACCGCAGAGAGGTCGAGCACCAGATCGGGGCCATCTGCAACGATATGCGGGCGCACCGTATCCTTGAATTCGCCAGCAATCGCGGCGTCCAGGCGTCGTTCACCCATTCTGACAAGAATATGGTCGGTTTGATCTTCGATGGTGACGTTCATTCTATCCTCGCCCTTCTGCGCCTGTTCTGGAACACTAGCGCGAATTGCTTGCCATATGGTGAACGGCCACAGGATCCGAAAGGTCAGTCATGCGGTGCCTCAGGGCCGAGTCCGCCCCAACCCGAAACATCGAGACCCCGGCAGGGCGCTTTGGCGCAAGCCTTTCCGACGGCCTGCTTCGTGCCAGTGGCATCCCCTATGCATCCAGCAATCGTTGGGAAATGCCGCAGCAACTGCCCTTTCTCGACATGATGGCAACCATGCCTGCGCGGGCCTGCCCGCAGCTGCCGATCCCGCGTCTGGACATGACGTTACCCTCGGCCTTTCGGGGGTTGGAATTTAGTGAAAACTGTCTCGATCTGTCCATCACGGCACCCGAAGGCTGCCACGGCTTGCCCGTGGTCGTCTGGCTGCATGGCGGCAGCTACGAATCGGGTGCTGCCGACATGGCGGTGTTCGATCCCTCGGTGCTGGTGGCGGAGGAGCGGGTCGTCTTCGTCTCGGTGAGCTATCGGCTGGGTATTTTCGGCTGGCTGTCGGGGGACGGGCGGCCCGCCAATCTGGGCGCGTTCGACGTGATTGCCGCGCTGCGCTGGATCGCGCGCAATATCGAGGGTTTTGGCGGCGATCCGGGGCGGGTCACGCTGTTCGGGCAATCCTCGGGCGGCGATCTGGCAGCGCGGCTGATGGTCTGTGACGCGGCGCGGGGCCTGTTTCATCGGGTCATCGTCCAAAGCGCGCCGCTGGATCTGCCGTTGCGGGCCGGGCGGATGCGGCGGGTCATGCGTCGCGCGGCTGCGGGGCTGGACCGCGACGCAGCAGATGCCGATCTGTTGGCACGCCAGCAGCAGATCCGGCGCGCCGCGCGACGATTCGGGCTGGCTGGGCAGATGCCTTTCGGGGTCGAGTTCGGCGCAGCACCGTTTCCGCCCGAGGAAACGCTTGCCGAAAAGCACGCGGCTTCTGCCCCCGAGGTCAATGTCCTGATCGGCCATATGCGCGACGAGGCGGGACTGTTCCTGCCGCCGCCCGAACGAAGGCTTGGCAGGCTGATGGAGCCCTTGCGGCGCGTGGCGGTGCGCCGGCTGACGCGCCGGCTTTATGCCGAGCCGGCCCGGCGCTTCGCCGACCGGCACGCGGGGGCAGGCGGCCAGGTCGCGCGCTTTGTCATCGACTGGGGGCATGGGGCGTTTGGCGCGGCACATCTGGCCGATCTGCCGCTGATCCTGCCCGGGCCGGACTGGCTGGGCACGCCGCTTCTGCCGCCCGAAATGACGCTGGAGGAGCTGATCGCGGCGGGCCAGCCCCTGCGCGCGCTTTGGGCCGGCTTCGCGCGGGACGGGCGCATCGGGGAAGATGTGCCGGGGATCGTCCGTATCCTTGATCGGTCCTGACACGAAAAAACCCGCGCCGGGGCGCGGGTCATTCCTTGACGGTCCTGTCGGATCGGGATCAGGCGGCTGCCTTGGCCTTCTCGACAATGGCGCCGAAAGCTTCGGGCTCATGCACCGCGAGATCGGCCAGAACCTTGCGGTCGACCTCGATCCCGGCCTTCGACAGCGCGTTGATGAAACGCGAATAGGTCATGTCGGCATCGATCGCGCGCACGGCGGCATTGATGCGCTGGATCCAGAGCGCGCGGAAGTTGCGCTTGCGGGCCTTGCGGTCGCGGGTGGCATACTGGTTCGCCTTGTCGACGGCCTGGGTGGCGGTGCGGAAGTTGCGCGAACGGTTGCCGTAATAGCCCTTGGCAGCGTCAAGGACCTTCTTGTGGCGGGCGTGGGTGACCTTGCCGGATTTAACTCGTGCCATGTGTCAGTCCTCGGATCAGCGGTTATAGGGCATGTATTTCTTGACGATCTTGGCATCGGCGTCGCAGAGGACATCGGTGCCGCGGGCGTCGCGAATGAACTTGGTCGTGCGCTTGATCATGCCGTGGCGCTTGCCGGCCTGGGCGGATTTGACCTTGCCCGAAGCCGTGAACGAGAACCGCTTCTTGGCGGCTGCCTTGGTCTTCATCTTCGGCATTTTACTCTCCTTGTCAGAGGTTTACGCGCGACTCGGCAATGCCATATCGGCCGGCCGCGCGGGATTGAAGGCGTTCCTATACGCAGGGACGCCCATGAATGCAAGACGCGTCAGGGAAAAAGCCCTGCCCAGGCTGCCTGCAATTGTGCCGGCCCGACACTGCCCGGCTCTTTCCAGGCGGCGAAAACGAGCACAAGAATGCCCGCTGTCAGCAGGATCGCAGCCCCACGCGGGGCGCGGGTCTGCAAAAGCGCGATAATCGCTGCAAGGACCGACAACAGGCACAGCCCGGTCCCGAGAAGCAGAAGATAATCGGTCATGTCTCAAGCCCCGTCATGAAGTTCCTACAAGGGCTTATTCCGGGTCGGCGCGATAAATCAAGCGTTCATCACAGGTGGCGACGCGTAGGATATTGGTTGTCCCGGTGGTGTTGAAGGGCACGCCTGCGGTGATCACGATCTGCTGGGTCTCATCCGCGAAGCCGAAATCGCGGGCGGCGCGGGCGGCGCCGATCACCGCCTCGCGGAAGCGCGACAGCGGGTCGGTGACCACGCAATGCGTCCCCCAGGTCAGGCAGAGCCGGCGCAGCACACGGGTGATCGGCGACATGGCGATGATCGGGGTGCGCGGGCGTTCGCGCGCCACCAGGCTGACCGTGGTGCCGGACTGGGTATGGGCGCAGATCGCCTTGATATCCGTGGTTTCGGCGATCTCGCGCGCTGCGGCGACGATACCGTCGGCCACGGTCTTGCGGTCGGCCTTGCGCGATGCCTCGATCACCTCGCGATAGGTGGGGTCGCTTTCGACCGAGCGGGCGACATGGTCCATGGTCTGCACCGCCTCGACCGGGTATTGCCCGGCCGCCGATTCGGCCGAGAGCATCACCGCATCGGCGCCTTCATAAATCGCATTGGCGACATCGGAGACCTCGGCCCGGGTCGGCACCGGGCTTTCGATCATCGATTCGAGCATCTGCGTCGCCACGATCACCGGCTTGGCGGCGGTGCGGCAGGCGCGGACCAGACGTTTCTGGATCGGCGGTACCGATTGCACCGGCAGTTCCACGCCAAGATCGCCGCGCGCCACCATGATCCCGTCGGACACCGCCAGAATTTCCTGGAAGGCGCGGACGGCGGCGGGTTTCTCGATCTTGGCCAGCACCGCGGCGCGGCCCTTGGCCAGTTCGCGGGCTTCCTTCATATCCTCGGGGCGCTGCACGAAGGACAGCGCCAGCCAGTCGACGCCCAGCTGGCAGGCGAATTCCAGATCCTCGCGGTCCTTGTCCGACAGCGCCGCCAGCGGCAGCACCACGTCGGGCACGTTCACGCCCTTGCGGTCGGAAATCGTGCCGCCGACGATGACGGTGCAATCGGCATGGTCGGCACCGCAGGCGTCGACCCGCAGCCGGATCTTGCCGTCATTGACCAGCAGGCTCGCGCCGGGTTCCAGTGCCGCGAAGATCTCGGGATGGGGAAGCTGCACCCGCGCGGAATCGCCGGGCTTGTCCTCCAGATCGAAGCGGAAGCGGTCGCCCTCTTCCAGGTCATGCGCGCCGGCGGTGAACTGGCCCACGCGCAGCTTCGGCCCCTGCAGATCGCCGAGAACCGCGATCGGGCGGCCGGTATCGGCCTCGACCTTGCGGATGATGTCATAGCGCGCCTTGTGATCCTCATGGCTGCCATGGCTCATGTTCAGGCGGAACACGTCGGCACCGGCATCGAACAGGGCGCGGATGGTATCATAGTCGGAGGACGCTGGCCCCAGCGTCGCCACGATCTTCACATTACGGTGGCGTCTCATTCTGTTCCCTCCGACTGGGTCGTTCATGTTTCCGCTATCATGGCGGAAAGACACAGCCGCGACAACTGGCAGAGCGTGAAGAATTGACGTAAGTGGCGCGAATGAAAGATGACAGCCAGATCCGCGAAGATGCCTGTTGGACCGAGGGCGAGGCCCGCGACAGCCGCTGGCTGATAACCTGCGACCACGCGACGAATCGTGTGCCGGATTGGGTCGGCGGCGGCGATCTGGGGATCGCGGCATCCGACATGGCCCGCCACATCGCCTATGATGTGGGCGCGGCGGGGGTTGCGAAGGCGCTTGGCGCGCTGATCGGCGCGCCGGTTGTGGGCTCGGATTTCTCGCGGCTGGTGATCGACCCGAACCGGGGCGAGGACGATCCGACCCTGCTGATGCGGCTTTACGACGGCACCGTCATTCCGGCCAATCGCGATGCCGATCAGGCCGAGCGCGAGCGGCGGCTGGACCGGTTGCACCGCCCCTATCACGCCGCGCTGGAACGGCTGGCGGGCACCCGCCCCGACCGTGCCATCTGTGCCATCCACAGCTTCACGCCGCAGCTTCGCGGTCGGCTGGCGCGGCCCTGGGCGGTTGGCGTTCTCTATTCCCATAAGGACGAGCGTCTCGCACCCCTGCTGATCGAGCGTTGCCGCCAGCAAGGCTGGGTGACCGGCGACAACCAGCCCTATTCGGGCCATCTCGACGGCGATTCCATCGACCGTCACGCCCTGGCGCAGGGCCGTCCCAATATCCTGATCGAGGTCCGCAACGATCTGATCGGGGATGAACCCGGTCAGGCCGAATGGGCCGAAAAGCTGGCTATGGTCATGGATGGCCTGCTGGAGGAGGCCGGGCTTTAATCCCGGTCCGGCGCGCCGAGCGGGAAATAGTGGCGATAGCGCCGCGCCTCGTCCACCGCCCGCGCGAAGGAGGGCCGCGCCAGCAGACGGCTGCGATAGGCGCGCAGATTGGGATATTCTGCCCCGATCTCATGCACCCAATCGGCATAGAACAGCGCCGGTGCCGCCGCGCAATCGGCCATGGTGAAATCCGCGCCGGTGGCCCATTCGCGGCCCTGAAGCTCGGCCTCCAGCCAGCCATAGGCGCGGGTCAGCTTTTCGGCGGCGGTCTTCATGCCGTCATCCTTCGCGATACCATTGATGCCGAGCGCGCCATCCACCGCATATTGCGCCGCATTCATCACATGCAGATCGAAGACGCGATCCATGAACCGCACCGGCAGCGCCGCCCGCGGGTCCTGCGGCAGCAGGTCCACCGGGCCGGGATGGTTGAGGCCCAGATATTCGATGATGATGCTGGTCTCGACCACCTGCGTCTCGCCATCGACCAGCAGCGGGAATTTCCGCATGGGCCAGCGGCGCAGCCATTCCGCCCAGTTCCCGGTCTGATCGGGTTCCAGCAGCCGGAACTCGAACGGCGTCGCGTTCTCGTAAAGCGCGATCAGCACCTTCTGGGTATAGGAGGAAAACGGGTGTCCGTAGAGGATCAGGGTCATGGCCCACCTTCGATGGTCGCTGTGCCGGGCCAAGCTTGCGCTGCTTTGATCGTCTCGGCAAGCGGTCAGCCGCGCTTGAACGGTCCCCAATCGCGCAGGGCGTCGATTTCCTCGCCCACCGCCTCGCGTTCGCGGTCGAGGTAATCGGCGATGGCGCGGCGAAAGCCGGGATCGGCGACCCAGTGCAGCGAGTGGGTTTCTGTCGGCAGGTAGCCGCGGGCCAGTTTATGTTCGCCCTGTGCGCCGGCCTCGACCCGCGACAGGCCATTGGCAATCGCGAAGTCGATGGCCTGATGATAGCACAGTTCGAAATGCAGGAAGGGGTGGTCCTCGATGGCACCCCAGTAGCGGCCGAAGATGGCGTCGGGGCCGAGAAGGTTCAGGGCGCCTGCGATGGGGCGAGTGTCGCGTTCGGCCAGCACCAGCAGGCAATCGTCGCGCATGGTGTCGTGAAGCCGGTCGAAGAAGGCGCGGGTCAGGTAAGGGCGGCCCCATTTGCGCGCGCCGGTATCCTGATAGAAGGTCCAGAAGGCGTCCCAATGCTCGGGCCGGATGTCATCGCCGCGCAATTGGCGGATGGTGCCGCCGAAGGCCTGTGCGCGCTCGCGTTCCTTGCGCAGCGCCTTGCGCTTGCGTGAGGAGAGGCGTGAGAGGAAATCGGCATAGTCGGCGTAGCCGTCATTCAGCCAGTGGAATTGCTGGGTCGCGCGCGGCATGAAGCCGGCCTCGGCACCCAGATCGGCCTCGGTTTCCGTGCAGAAGGTGACATGCGCGCCGGAAAGCCCGTTCTGCTGGCAAAGCTGCACCATGGCGTTCAGCAAGCCGCGCTGCACGGCGGGATCGTCCGCGATCAGGCGCGCCCCGGTGACCGGGGTGAAGGGCACGGCGCATTGCAGTTTAGGGTAATATTGCCCGCCGGCCCGCTCATAGGCGTCGGCCCAGGCGTGATCGAAGATATATTCGCCCTGGCTGTGCAGCTTGACATAGGCCGGCGCGACGCCGTGGAGCGCGTCGCCATTGCGCGCTGCCAGATGGGCCGGAATCCAGCCTGTGCCCCGGCCGACCGACCCCGATGCCTCCAGCGCCGCAAGGAAACGATGCGTGGTGAAGGGATTGCGTCCCGCGCCGGTCGCGTCCCAACCGGCGGCGGGGATCTCGGCGATGGACTGGTGGACGGTGACGGTCAGCGCCATCAGAACAGGCTCAGGACCAGGGGGGCGAGGATGGCGGTCAGCACCGCGTTCAGCCCCATGCCGATGCCGGCGAAGGCGCCTGCGGTTTCATTGACCTGAAAGGCCCGCGCGGTGCCGATCCCATGCGCCGCCACGCCCACCGCGAAGCCGCGCGCCCGCCAGTCGGTGACGCGCAGCGCGTTCAGCAGCGGCGTGGCGATCACTGCGCCGAAAATGCCGGTCAGCAGCACCAGGACGGCGGCCAGCGTGGGTTGGCCGCCAAGGCTTTCGGCGATGCCGATGGCGACCGGCGCGGTGGTCGATTTCGGTGCCAGCGAGGCCATCAGCGACCTGTCCAGCCCGAAGGCCCGCCCGATCAGCAGGGCCGAGACCACCGCCGTCAGCGAGCCGACGAACAGTGCCGCGATCACCGGCAGCGCCGCCCGCCTGATCCGGCGCAGGTTGTCGTAAAGCGGCAGGCCAAGGCAGACCGTCGCCGGGCCGAGCATGAAATGCACGAATTGTGCGCCCTCGAAATAGGTCTGATAGGCGGTGCCGCTGATCCCCAGCACGACCGCGAGGATCACCACCGCGATCAGCACCGGATTGGCGATGCTGCGCCGCCCCGAGGCGCGGAAGATCGTGTCGCCCGCCCAATAGGCCGCCAGCGTCGCGGTCAGCCACAAAAGCGGCTGGCTGGCGAGATAGGACCAGATCAGCGCCGCGTCATTCATCCCCGGCCCCCGTCATCCGTGCCACCGCCGCGAAGGTCAGCGCGCCCGCTGCAATTGCCAGCACGGTCGAGCCGACAAGCGCCAGTGCCAGCCCGATCCCGTGTTGCGCCAGTGTCGGAAGATGGGCGATCACGCCCACGCCCGCCGGCACGAAGAACAGCGACAGATGCCCCAGCAGACCCTGTGCAACCCCGCGCAACTTCTCGGCCAGTTCGGGGCGGAGGACGCAGCACAGGACAAGCAGCACCAATCCTACGACCGGGCCGGGCAGCGGCAGGCCAAGCCCGCGCGAAGCGACCTCGCCGATCAGTTGGAAAGACAGGATGATGGTCAGGGCTGGGATCATGGCGGCAAATTTAGGCGCGATTGCAGACAGTGGCTAGAGGGCGGCGCACCATCATATCTTGATATACCCGCAAAAACTTGTGGATAAGCCGCTCATCGCCCCAATATCTTGCGGTTTTGGTTGACTCACGGCCATGCGGCCCGGACAATCGCAGGAAACAGAAGCGGCATAGAAACGATTCCGGGGCAGCGCGCGTGAAATTCGACCGACTACGGCTCAACGGCTTCAAATCCTTCGTCGACCCCACGGATCTGATCATCCGCGAGGGGCTGACCGGCGTGGTTGGCCCGAATGGCTGCGGCAAGTCCAACCTGCTGGAGGCGCTGCGTTGGGTCATGGGCGAGAACCGTCCGACCGCCATGCGGGGCGAGGGGATGGAGGACGTGATCTTCGCCGGCACCTCGCGGCGCGGTGCGCGCGCCCATGCCGAGGTGACGCTGACCATCGACAACCGCGAACGGCTGGCGCCGGCGGCGGTGAACGATACCGACGGGATCGACATCGTGCGCCGGATCACCCGCGATGCCGGCTCGGCCTACAAGATCAACGGCAAGGAGGCGCGGGCGCGTGACGTGCAGATGCTGTTCGCGGATGCCTCGACCGGGGCGCATTCGCCGGCACTGGTGCGGCAGGGGCAGATTGCCGAACTGATCAACGCCAAGCCCAAGGCGCGGCGGCGGATTCTGGAAGAGGCGGCGGGGATTTCCGGCCTTTATGCCCGCCGGCACGAGGCCGAGTTGAAGCTGAACGGGGCCGAGAACAACCTGACCCGTGTCGATGACACGCTGGATCAGCTGGCGACGCAGGCGGCATCGCTGGCGCGGCAGGCGCGGGCGGCGGCGAAATATCGCGAGATCGGCGCGGCCCTGCGTCAGGCCGAAGGCGTGCTGCTTTACCGCCGTTGGGCCGAGGCCGATCAGGCCCGTGAAGCCGCAGCCCTTGCCCTGCGCGAAGCGGTGGCTTCGGCGGTCGAGGCCGAGGCGGTGGCAAAACGCGCGCTTGCTGGGCGTGAAGGCGCGGAAGCAGTGCTGCCGCCCTTGCGCGAGGAAGAACAGGTCGCGGCGGCGGTGCTGTCGCGCGCCGTGGTCGACCGCGAGGCCCTGGACGAGGCCGAGGCCCGGGCTGAGGCCTCGATCACCGCCCTGCGTGGCCGGATCGCGCAACTGGTCAAGGATATCGACCGCGAGGGGCAGTTGAACCGGGACGCCGCCGAGGTGGTGGAACGGCTGGCCTGGGAAAAGCGCGAACTCGACAAGGCCGGGCAGGGGCAGGGCGACAAGCAGGATGCTGCCGCCCAGGCCGCAGACGAAGCCGCCGAGGCGCTGCGTGAGGTCGAGGCGAAGCTGGCCGAGTTGACCGACGAATCGGCGCGACTGACCGCGCAGGCCCATTCGGCGGAACGGCTGGTCGCCGACCTGACCGCGATGCGCGACCGGGCCGAGCGTGCGGCGGGCGAATCTGACGCCGCCGCCACCCGCGCCGATGCGACCGGGGCCGAGGCCGAAGCGGCGCTGAAACAGGCCGAGGCCGCGCAGCAGGCGGCGGCTGCCGCTGCCGAGGCCGCCGAAAACGGGCTGGCCGGGGCGGAAGCCGCCCGTGCTGAGGCCGAGGCCGCCGAATCTGCTGCCCGTGCTGCCCGTGCCGAGGTCGAGGGCGAGGCCGGGGCGTTGAAGGCCGAGATGGCGGCGCTGGAAAAGCTGGTGGCGCGCGGGGCTGGCGACGGCTCGGCGCTGCTCGATCAGGTCCGCGTGGCCAAGGGATATGAGACTGCGCTCGGTGCGGCGCTTGGCGACGATCTGACGGTCGGGCTGGCAACGGGCGGCTCTGGCTGGGCGGAACTGCCGGATTACGACGACGCCGCGCCGCTGCCTGACGGGGCCGAGAGGCTGGCCGGGCAGGTCAGGGGACCGGCGCTGCTGGCGCGTCGGCTGGCGCAGATCGGCATCGCAGCGGATGCGGCGGCGGCCGAGGCGATGCAGCCGGCGCTGCGGCCCGGGCAATGTTTGGTGACCCGCGATGGCGGGCTCTGGCGTTGGGACGGGATGCGGGTGATGCCGGGCGAAGCCTCATCCTCGGCGGCGCGGCATCTGGAACAGGTGAACCGGCTGAGCGAAATGCGCGGCGTGGCCGAAGAAGCCGCCGCCCGCGCCGAGACCGCGATTGCCGCCCATGATCTTGCCCGGTTGGCGCTGACCGAATCCGGCAATGCCGAAAAAGCGGCCCGCGAGGCCCGGCGCGAGGCCGAACGGGCGCTGTCGGATGCGGCCCGTGCCGCGACCCGAGCGGAAAGCGATCTCTCCATGGCCCGCGCCCGTTCCGAATCGGCGCGGGGCGAATTGAAGCGTCACCGCGAGGATGCCGGCGATGCCCGCGCCCGCCTGGCCGAGGCGCAGCGCCAGCTGGATGCGTTGCCCGACCGCGCGGCGGCGGCGGCGGCGGTCGAGGCGGCGAAGACCGGGGTCGAGGCGGCGCGGATCGCCACCATGACCCGGCGCGGCGCGCTGGATGAGCTGAAGCGCGAGGCCAATGCCCGCACCCGGCGCCTGCAGGAAATCGCCAAGGAAGAATCGGGCTGGAAGCTGCGGCTGGAACAGGCCGGGACCCGCGCGGCGGAGTTGAATGGCCGGCGCGAGGCGGCCGAGGCCGAACTGGCCGAGGCCGAGCGACAGCCGGACCTGCTGGCCGAGAAGCGCGGCAGCCTCGCCGCTGCCGAAGAAGCCGCGACGGCCCGTCTGGCCAGGGCGCGCGAAGCGCTTGCCGGTGCCGAAGACCGGCTGCGCGATGCCGCCATGACCGAGCGCGACGCCGAACGCCACGCCTCGGAATCGCGCGAGGCTCGTGCCGCCCGCGAGGCCCGCGCCGAGGCTGCCCGCGACACCGAAGCCGCTGCCCGTACCCGCATCTTCGAGGAGGTCGAGACCACCCCTCAGGCGCTGCTGGAAAGTCTGGGCGAGGCCGATACCGACATGGCCGCCGCCGCTTTGGAGGACAAGATCGCCCGGCTGCGCGCCGGTCGTGACGCGCTCGGCCCGGTGAACCTGCGCGCCGACGAGGACAAGCGCGAGTTGGAGGAGGAACGCGGCAAGCTGGCCGGCGAAAAGACCGATCTGGAAGAGGCGATCCGCAAGCTGCGCGCCGGTATCGCCAGCCTGAACAAGGAAGGCCGCGAACGCCTGCTGGCCGCTTTCGACACGGTGAACGGCAATTTCACCACGCTGTTCACCCATCTTTTCGGCGGCGGAGAGGCCAAGCTGGTGCTGGTCGAATCCGACGATCCGCTGGAAGCCGGCCTTGAAATCATGTGCCAGCCGCCGGGCAAGAAGCTCTCGACCCTCAGCCTTTTGTCGGGGGGCGAACAGACCCTGACCGCCATGGCGCTGATCTTCGCGGTCTTTCTGGCCAATCCGGCGCCGATCTGCGTGCTGGACGAGGTCGACGCGCCCTTGGACGATGCCAATGTCGGCCGCTTCTGCGACCTGATGGACGAGATGACCCGCCGCACCGCGACCCGCTTTCTGGTCATCACCCACCACGCCGTCACCATGTCGCGCATGGACCGGCTGTTCGGCGTGACCATGGTCGAACAGGGCGTCAGCCAGTTGGTCAGCGTCGATCTGCAACGCGCCGAGCAACTGGTCGCCTGACCCGAACCGACCCGATAAAGCCGTCTGCGCAGGACCGCAGGCGGCTTTTTGCATGGCCCGCCGCCCTTGCGGCACTGCAGCATCGGGCATAGGTCGGCGGGGTGAATTTACGAGGTATTTAAATGAAACTGAATGTCATCATCACCAGCACCCGCCCCGGCCGTAACGGTGAACCCGTGGGCGAGTGGTTCTTCAACCACGCCAAGGTCAATCCCGGCGGTTTCGACGAGGTGATCCTGTCGGACCTGCAGGAAATCGACCTGCCGCTTCTGGACGAGCCGCATCACCCGCGCGCGCAGAAATACACCAAGGAACATACGAAGAAATGGGCCGGGATCGTGGACGGCTCGGACGCCTTCGCCTTCGTGCTGCCGGAATACAACTATGCCCCGCCGCCGGCCTTCTTCAACGCCATCGACTATCTGGCGCTGGAATGGAACTACAAGCCGGCAAGCTTCGTCTCTTATGGCGGGGTTTCGGGCGGGATGCGTTCCAGCCAGGGTGCGAAGGAAATCCTGACCACCGTCAAGGTCATGCCGGTCCCCGAACAGGTCACGGTGCCGATGGTCTTCGATCACCTGAAGGATGGCCGCTTCGACGCGCCGAAGATCGTTCAGGACAGCGCCGATGTGATGATCGCCGAACTGGCGAAATGGGCGGCGGCGCTGAAACCGCTGCGCGGCTGATCCACGCGCCCGAACGGCCCAGATTAGGCTTCCACTCATGGGCCGATCCGTCCTAGGATCGGCCCGAATTCATGACGGAGCTGCCCCATGTCCCATGATGCCCGCTTGGCCGAGCTGAAGATTGTCCTGCCCGAGGCGCTCGCCCCGGTCGCCAATTACGTGCCCTACCAGCTGTCGGGTAATCTGCTTTTCATCTCGGGCCAGATCTCGAATGGCGCCGATGGGCTGATCCGTGGCAAGCTCGGCGACGATATGGATGTCGCGGCGGGCGCGGCTGCGGCGCGGACCTGCGGGTTGGGGCTGCTGGCGCAGGCGCGGGCGGCGCTCGGCTCGCTCGACCGGGTTGCGCGCGTGGTCAAGCTGACCGCCTTCGTCAATTCCACCCCCGATTTCGGCGATCAGCCCGAGGTGGTGAACGGCTGTTCCGACCTGATGGTCGAGGTGTTCGGCGATGCCGGACGCCATGCCCGCGCCGCCGTCTCGGCCCCGGCTTTGCCGCGCGGTGTCGCGGTCGAGATCGAAGCGATCTTCGAGGTGGCGTGATGGCCCTGCACCCGGATTTCACCCGCATCCCGATCGCCCATCGCGGGCTGCATTCCGAGGGCGTGCCGGAAAATTCCCTGGCGTCCTTCCGCGCCGCCATCGAAGCGGGCTACGGGATCGAGCTGGACATCCAGCCCGCCGCCGATGGCACGCCGATGGTCTTTCACGATTACGACCTGACCCGGATGTGCGACGACGAGGGCTATATCAGCGACATGGATCTGGACGATCTGGCCAAGGAAAGGCTGGCCGGCACCGACGAGCCGATCCCGACGCTGGCCGAAACCCTGCGCGAGATCGCCGGGCAGGTGCCGCTGCTGATCGAGATCAAGGATCAGGATGGCCGGCTTGGCACCGGCATCGGAGAGGTGCACAAGCGCGTCGCCGCATTGCTGGAAGCCTATGAGGGGCCGGTTGCGGTAATGTCCTTCAACCCGAATACCGTCGCGGCCTTCGGCGAGGCGGCCCCGGATGTCACGCGCGGGCTGACCACCTGCGCCTTCGGCAAGGGCGACTGGCCGATGCTGGACGATGCCGCGCGGGCGAAGCTGGGGGCGCTGTCGGATTACGACCGTGTCGGGGCCGAGTTCATCTCTCACGACCGGGCGGACCTGACCAATCCGGCGGTGGCGGCGCTGAAGGCGCGGGGCGTGCCGGTGCAGTGCTGGACCGTCCGCAGCGCGGAAGCGGCAGTCGAGGCCCGGCATGTCGCCGATGGCATCACCTTCGAGAATTTCAGGCCCTGATGTCTTCGGTCACGGCACTTTACGATGCCCGCGTTGCGGCAGGGCTACTCAAGGATGACGCCGCGCAGCGTGATGTGCTGCCGGAACTGGACCGGGTTGCGGTCGCATTGGTGCAGGACGACCAGCCGGCCCCGCGCGCGGGCTGGCGCGGCTGGTTCGGCGGCGGGGGCGCACCCGCGCCGCAGGCACCGCGCGGGCTTTACCTGTGGGGCGGGGTCGGGCGCGGCAAGTCCATGCTCATGGACCTGCTGACCGAGGCCGCCCCGATCAGCGCCAAGCGGCGGGTGCATTTCCACGAATTCATGCAGGAAATCCAGGCCGGCCTGAACGAGGCCCGCAAGCGCGGCGAACAGGACGCGATCCGCCCGGTGGCCGAAGCGGTTGCCGAACAGGCGCGACTTCTCTGCTTCGACGAGATGCAGATCACCGATATCGCCGATGCGATGATCGTCGGGCGGCTGTTCGAAGGGCTGTTCGCGCGCGGGGTCTGCATCGTCACTACCTCGAACCGCCCGCCCGAGGATCTCTACAAGAACGGCCTCAACCGCCAGCTTTTCCTGCCCTTCATCGACCTGCTGCGCGAGAAGATGGAGGTGCTGCCCCTCGACAGCCCGCGCGATCACCGGCAGGGCCGGGCGGCGGGCGATCCGGTCTGGTTCAGCCCGCTGAACCGCGAAACCCATGCCGAAATGGCGGCGATCTGGAAGGATCTGACCGGCGGCGCGCCGACCCCGCCGCTGATCCTCGATGTCTATGGCCGCAAGGTCGAGATCCCGCAGCATCAGGGAAAGTTGGCGCGGGCGCGTTTCTGGGACCTCTGTTCGCGCGCGCTCGGTGCGGCGGATTATCTGGCCCTGGCGGCTGCGGTGGAGCTGCTGCTGATCGACGACATTCCGCAGCTTTCTTCGTCGAATTTCAATGAGGCCAAGCGTTTCGTGACCCTGATCGACGCGCTTTACGAGGCGAAGGTGCGCGTCATCGCCTCGGCTGCGGCGGAACCGGAAAGCCTCTATATCGAGGGCGAGGGCAGTTTCGAATTCGAACGCACCGCCTCGCGCTTGCGCGAGATGCAGGATGCGCATTGGGGGCAGGAAGCCTAGCCGTTCTCGCGCAAGACCTGCCCGGCAAGATAAAGCGAGCCGCAGATCAGCAGCCTTGCGCCGGGATGGGCGGCGGCCAGTCTTGCGACGGCTTCGGTCGTGGTCGCGGCCTCGGTCGCGGAAAGCCCGACGGCTTCGGCGGATTTGCGGGTTTCCTCGGCGGGCAGGGTGTTCGCCTCGCCCGGGATCGAGACGGCGGTCAGCGATTGCGCGACCTGCGCCAGCGGGCGCAGATAGCCCGCGACATCCTTGGTGTTCAGCATCCCGCAGATCAGATGCGTGGGCTTGCGGGCCATGCCGGCCAGCGTGGCCGCGATGGCCTGACCGCCGGCGGGGTTATGCCCCCCATCCAGCCACAATTCGCAGCCATGCGCATGGGCCAGATCGACAAGCGGGCCGTGTTTCAGGCGCTGCATCCGTGCCGGCCATTCGGCACGGGTGACTGCCGCCAGTGCCTCGGGCGCGCCGAAGCCCATCGCGCGCAGCGCCGCGATGGCGGTGCCGGCATTGTCGATCTGGTGGGGGCCCGGCAGATTCGGGCGCGGCAGGTCGATGAGGCCGTTCTCGTCCTGAAAGATCATGCCCTCGCCTTCGGTTGCGACCTGCCATTGCTGGCCGCAGGCGATGACCGGGGCGCCAAGCCGTGCGGCGCGATCCTCGATCACCGTCAGCGCTTCCTCGGGCTGGCGCGAAACGATCACCGGAACCCGGCGTTTCAGGATGCCGGCCTTCTCGCCGGCGATCTCGGGCAGGGTCTCGCCCAGATATTGGGTATGGTCGATGCTGATCGGGGTGATGATCGTCAGCGCCGGCGCGCTCACCACATTGGTCGCGTCCAGCCGCCCGCCGAGGCCCACCTCCAGCAGCGTATAATCGGCGGGGCTGCGGGCGAAGGCCAGGAATGCGGCGGCGGTGGTCAGTTCGAAAAAGGTGATCGGGCGACCGGCATTCACCCCCTCGATCTCGGTCAGGATGGCGGACAGCGCGTCTTCGGGGATCAGCGTGCTGCCAAGCCGGATGCGCTCGTGAAAGCGCGCGAGATGCGGCGATGTATAGGCATGGACGCGCTTGCCCGCCGCTTCCAGCCCGGCGCGGATCATCGCCTGGGTCGAGCCCTTGCCATTGGTGCCGGCGATATGGATCACCGGCGGCAATTGGCCCTGCGGATTGCCGAGTTCGTCCAGCAGGCGCAGCATCCGGTCCAGCGACAGGTCGATGATCTTCGGATGCAGGCCCATCACCCGCGCAAGGATGGTGTCGGAATGGTCCATCTCGGACTCCCCCTCAAGGACGGGCTGCGGGTGGTCAGGCCTTCGGTTCGACCGGAGCCGCTGCGGCTTCGGCCGGGGCAGGGGCCGCGGCAATGGCCAGGGTCGAGGTCGCCGCCCCCGGTGCCGGCAATTCGCCCATCACCGCCGGCGGCAGGCCGCCCATCATGCGCAGGATCACGATCAGTTCCTCGCGCAGGTCGCCGCGCTTGGTGACGCGGTCGAGCATCCCGTGTTCCAGCAGATATTCGGCGCGCTGGAAGCCCTCGGGCAGTTTTTCGCGGATGGTCTGTTCGATCACGCGCGGACCGGCAAAGCAGATCAGCGCATTGGGCTCGGCAATCTGGACATCGCCCAGCATGGCATAGGAGGCGGTGACGCCGCCGGTCGTCGGATGGGTCAGCACGACGATATAGGGCAGGCCGGCTTCCTTCAGCATCTCGATGGCGACGGTGGTGCGCGGCATCTGCATCAGCGACAGGATGCCTTCCTGCATCCGGGCGCCGCCTGCGGCGGAAAACAGCACCAGCGGGCGCTTCAATTCGACCGCGCGTTCGGCGGCGGCGATGATCGCATTGCCGACATACATGCCCATGGAGCCGGCCATGAAGCTGAAATCCTGCGCCGCCGCCACGATGGGGGTGCGCCCGATCTCGCCCTCGGCGACCAGCATCGCCTCTTTCTCGCCGGTGGCGAGGCGCGCGGCCTTCATCCGGTCGGGATATTTCTTCTGGTCGCGGAATTGCAGCGGGTCGGCGATGGGCTCGGGGACGGCCACGTCCTTGAAAATGCCGTTATCGAACAGCGAGGCGAAGCGGTCGCGCGGCGTGATCGGCAGGTGATGGCCGCAATTCATGCAGACCTGCAGGTTCTCGGCCAGTTCGCGATGGAACAGCATGGTGCCGCATTCGGGGCATTTCGTCCAAAGGTTTTCAGGCACTTCGCGCCGCGAAAACAGCGAATTGATGCGCGGACGGACGTAATTGGTGATCCAGTTCATATGCCTTGGCTCCTGACCCGGTGGGCGCGCCCAGAGATAGGCGCTGCGGCCCCGAAATGCAATTGCATGCGCCCCCGATGCAGGCTTTGATGGCGGTCATGTGGACGACATTCATTCTGGCGCTGAGCTATGTCCTGGCCTGGGCGGTCGTGCTGCGGGTGCTGACGCGCCAGCGGATGGAATCCTCGACCCGCATCGCCTGGATCATGATCGTCTCGACACTGCCGGTCGTCGGCATCATCGCCTATCTGCTGTTCGGAGAGGTGCGAATCGCCCATGCCGAGCGTCAGCGCGCCCGCGACATCCGCGATCACCTGTCCGGCATATGGGAACCCAGCCCCGATGCGGTGACCGATCCGCCCGACTGGCTGGCCGGGATCAGTTCGACCGTGCGGGCGGTGGGGGGGATGATGCCGCTTTCGGGCAATCGCCTGGCGCTGCTGGCCGAGGCCGATGACGGTTTCGATGCCATGATCCACGCCATCGACGCGGCCGAGGATCATGTCCATGTGCTGTTCTATATCTGGCTGGACGATACCAGCGGCCGGCGCGTGGCCACGGCGCTTTGCGCGGCGGCGCGGCGCGGGGTGGCCTGCCGGGTGATCGTCGATGCCATCGGGTCGCGGAAGTTCACCCGGACGACGGCATGGCGCGAGATGCTGGACAGCGGGGTCGAGCTTGACGTGGCCATGCCGGCGGGCTTTTCGCCGATGCGCGCGCTCAGCCGGCGGCTGGATCTGCGCAATCACCGCAAGATCGTGCTGATCGACAACCGGATCGGCTTTACCGGCAGCCGCAATGCCGCCGACATGGCCTTTTCGATGAAGCCGAAATATGCGCCCTGGGTCGATGTCTGGCTGTCCGTGGAAGGCCCGGTCGTGCGGCAGATGCAGGGCGTCTTCCTGGCCGACTGGATGAGCTATACCGGACAGGATCTGGGGGCCGAGATGCTGGCCACGGTGCCGGCGGCGGATCGGCCCGGGCTGGTGGCGCAGGTGCTGGCGACCGGCCCCGACCGGCGCGAGGGCAGCGTGCAGGATTGCATCCTGGCCATGCTGGCCATCGCCCGTCATCGGGTGACGATCACGACGCCCTATTATGTGCCGACAGCGGCCTTGGACGCGGCCATTCAGGCCTGCGCACGGCGCGGGGTCGAGGTGACGCTGATCCTGCCGGCGCGCAACGATTCGCTGCTGGTGCGCGGCGCCTCCGAAGGGTTCTATTACGGTTTGCTGCGCTCCGGCGTGCAGATTCGCCTGTTCGAGGGCGGGCTGCTTCACGCCAAGCTGGTCACCGTCGATGGGCGCATCACCATGCTGGGCAGCGGCAATCTCGACCGCCGCAGTTTCGAGCTGAATTACGAGATGAACCTTGTCGTCTCGGGTGGAAACTTTGCGGAAATCGTGGACGAACGGCAGGACAGCTATGTCGGGCGGTCGCGCGAATTGAGCCTCAGCGAAGTCCAGTCATGGTCCTTCTGGCGCCGGATCCGCAACAACCTTCTGGCCCTGGCGGCGCCCCTGTTGTGAGGGGTGGGACGCGGTTGACCCGGCGCTGCAACGACGATTCAGGCGAGGTCCCTGCCGAGGAGTTGGACGCGTTATCCCCCAATGAAGGCTTGCCGCAGGCCATTGGCTTGTTTATTCCGTGGCAGGTCGAGATATTTGGTTGACAGGATCGGGTTTGCCCTTACGTCCGCGCATTTGGTTGGATCGCATGGCACGGCAGCGCGTTGCCGCGATCTGGGCTGCGATGCGCCGCGACATCCAGAATCTGCGCCCGGCACGGCTGCGCAATCTGCGCGCCGAAGCCAGGCAGTTGCAGCGCGAACTCGACCAGTTTCTGTTGATCTCGACCGACCGTGTTCTTGCCAGCCGTGCCGCATTGTCTGCGCTGCCCCTGCCTGCTGGCACCGATTGGCGGTGGCGACCCGAACTGCTTGACGCGGCGCTTCGTCAGCCGGGAATGGTCGCGCCACAAAGTGGCGGCAAGCTGACCGACGGCACCGCCCTCTGGCACGATTGCACCGATTGCACACTGATCCTGCACCAGATTCGCAATGTCGATGTGACCGATCTGGCGGCTTTCGGGCTGCGGCTGGAGACCTTCGGCTTTTCTGGAAGCTTCCTTTCGCTGTCCATCGATCTCGCGCCCGAGGTTCTGGACGGGCTGACCCACAATCACATCATTCGTCTGGCACTCGTTCTGCAGGTCGAGGCCAGCCAGAATATCTATGCCCGGCTGAATATCGGAAATGGCCCGAATACCGAAGAACTGCTTCGCCATCTGGGCGAAATAGCGCCGGGCCGGACCTGTTCGAAGGTCGTGGAATTCGACCTCGCCCTGACCCAGATGAACGAAAAGCGGCTGGACAAGATCTGGCTGGACCTGATCTTCGAAAAGCCGGCCATGAATGCCGTGACCGTCCGCGAAATGATCTTCTCGCGGCATTTGCGGGCGAATGTATAGGTGAGCCATGTCTGACTTCGAAAATCTCGGTTTGAAGGCGGGCACCTGGTCGGGGCTTCTGCACCGCGCTGCCGCCCCGGCACAGGCCGGGCTGGTCCATAACGGCGAACGCGTTGCCGAGGCCCGGATCGCGGCGGCGGGCGAAGGCATCTGGCGCATCGACGTGGATCTGCCGGCCGAGCGTCTGGGCGACGGCGTGACCAGCTTCCTGCTGTTCGAGGAGGTCGCGGGCGATGAAGCGCCGGTCGGGCGGGGCCAGCCTCTGGCCAGCCTCTCGGTCTCTGCCGGGCGGGCGCTGCAGCGCGACCTGCTGGCCGAGCTGGACCTCGTCCGGGCCGAGCTTGAACTGCTGAAGCGCGAATTCCGCCGTTTCGGGCGGGGCTGAGGCTCAGGCCTCGAAATAGCGATAGCCGGCGACGGGCGCAAAACCCAGCTTGCGATAAAGCGCGATGGCACCGGCATTTCCGGCTGTGACCGCCAGCAGCATCGTATCGGCTCCCCGCGCCTCGGCCCAGAATGCGGCCTCGCGCAGGGTCCAGGTGGCCAACCCCTCGCGGCGCATCGACGGCAGCACCTCAAGCGCGTGCAGCACCGCAATTCCCTGCACCTCGGCCACAAAGGCCACGGCAGCGGCGCGGTCCTTGATCCGCCCCAGAAGCGCCGCCTTCGGTGCCGCAACCCGCGCCATCACCGCCTGCCGGGCCGGGCCGATGCCCTGTTCCTCCCACAATTCGCGCTGGATGGCGAGCGGCGGCCAGAGCGCGAAGCTGGTGACCGGCGGCACATCGATATCGGTCAGCGCCGCGACCGGCGCGGTCATCATCACCGTCGGCGTATGGTCGCGGAAACCACGGGCGGACAGGGCTTCGGCCAGACGGGGCTCGCTGTCCGAAACCCGGAAGATCGGCGACTGATCCCACATCTTCTGAACGTCCACGGCCCGGTCGATCCCCGCCGCCGTCCAATCCGGCCCCGTCGCCCGGGCCGAGCCGACGCGCTTGCCGCCGCCAAGACCGCGACCGATGCGAAAGCCCCCGGCCTCGGCATATTCTGCGGCCGGCCAACTGCCCTCGAAGGCGGCCTCGATCTCGGGGCCGGGCCGGCTCACATCCCGATCCGCTGCTTCAACTCGGCCATGGCCGAGGCCACGCGGCCCCCGTCGAGGCCCCGGATCACCAGCACCGTGCCGTAGGTCCCGTCCCGATGCCAGGGATAGGAGCCGAGCGAGAGATCCCCATAGCTGTCCGCCACCGCCTTCAGATCGTCGGCCACGTCCGATTCGCCGCGATGCACATCGAGCGATTCGCTGACCGGTATCCGGCCCGTTGGCAATTCCGGCAGGATCGCCTCGACCATGACCCGGAAGACCTCGGGCACGCCGGCCATCACATAGGTATTGCCGATATGAAAGCCGGGGGCGGCGCTGAAACTGTTCGGGATCAGCTTTGCCGTCAGCGGGATACGGGCCATGCGCAGCCGGTTGCCGCTGACCTCGACCCCGCGGGCCTCCCAGCGGGCGCGCATCACGGCCAGAGCCTCGTCATTCATCTCGATCCCGACACCGAAAGCCTCGGCCACCGCATCGGCGGTCACGTCGTCATGGGTGGGGCCGATCCCGCCCGAGGTGAACAGCAGGTCGTAGCGCCCGCCAAGCGAGCCATCGAGCGCCCGGATCGCCTCGACGATCAACGGCTGCTCGTCGGCGACGACGCGGATTTCCTTCAGGTCGATGCCGACCGCGTTCAGCACGCCGGACAGGTGATGGGCATTGCCCTCGCGGGTGCGGCCCGAAAGGATTTCGTCGCCGATGACCAGAATCGCGGCGGTCTTGTTGTCGGATTGCATCTGTGTCTCCGTTTTCGGGCGAGACTACGCGCGCCACGGGGCTGGAACAAGCCGCCCGCCGTGGTTATGTGACGGTGAAGGAAAGGTAGGATCATGAACGACGGCACGGTCACGCGGGAAGGTATCCGCATTCATCAGCCCGGCGATTTCGCGGGTATGCAGAAGGCCGGCGCGCTTGCCGCGCTGATCCTCGACGAGGTGGCCGCCCTGGTCCAGCCCGGCGCGACGACCGGCGAGATCGACGATTTCATCCGGAACCGGGTCGAGGCTGCGGGCGCGACCTCGGCCACCATCGGCTATCGCGGCTATCAACATGCCAGTTGCATCAGCGTGAATCATGTCGTCTGCCACGGCATTCCCGGCGACAAGCTGCTGAAAGACGGCGATATCCTGAATATCGACGTGACCGTGATCGTCGATGGCTGGTTCGGCGACAGCAGCCGGATGTATGTCGCCGGCAAGCCCTCGGTAAAGGCGAAGCGGCTGATCCAGGTCACCCATGACGCGCTGATGAAGGGGATCGAGGCCGTGCGCCCCGGTGCCACCTTCGGCGATATCGGCTGGGCGATCCAGGAATATGCCGAGGGGCAGCGCATGTCGGTGGTGCGCGATTTCTGCGGCCACGGCCTTGGCCGGGTCTTTCACGCCCCGCCCAACGTGCTGCATTTCGGTCGCCCCGGCAAAGGCCCGGTGATCGAGGAAGGCATGTTCTTCACCATCGAACCGATGATCAATCTCGGCCGGCCCGAGACCAAGGTTCTGGCCGATGACTGGACGGCAGTGACCCGCGACAAATCGCTGTCGGCGCAGTTCGAACACTCGATCGGCGTCACCGCCACCGGGGCCGAGATTTTCACCCTCTCGCCCGGCGGCAGGTTCTTCCCGGATATGGATTGACGCTGTTTCTGGGGCTGGACGGCGGCGGCAGCGGTTGCCGCGCGGTGCTGGCCGACGATCAGGGCCATGTGCTTGGCCGGGGCGAGGGCGGTCCCTGCAATATCATGTCCGACCCCGAAGGTGCCGTCGCGGCGCTGAGTGCCTGCGCGAGCCAGGCCCTTGGCGGTCACGATCCGGCACAGGTCAGCGCGGTGCTGGGGCTGGCGGGGGCGAATACCTCCGGTGCCGCCGAATGGTTGCCGGCATTGCTGCCCTTCGCTCGGACCCGGGTCCTCCAGGATGCCCAGACCGCCGCTGCCGGTGCGCTCGGTCCACGGGACGGGATCGTGGCGGCGATGGGCACGGGTTCGGTCTTCATCCGGCAGGTGCAGGGCAAGGTCGCGACGCTTGGCGGCTGGGGGCCGGTGCTGGGCGATGAAGGCTCGGGCAACTGGCTGGGCAGACGTTTTCTTGCCGATGTGCTGCGCGCCCATGACGGGCTGTCGGTGGCCACGCCCCTGACCCATGCGACCCTTGCCCGGCATGGCGGGCCGGCCGGGATCGTGGCCTTCGCCCGTCGGGCCACCGGGGCCGAATTCGGTGCCGAGATCCGCCATATCATGGCTGCGCGCGAAGACCCTGCCGCCGAAAGGCTGCTGGCAGAGGCGGCCCGGACGGTGGCGGCCTCGATCTCGCGCTTGCGCGGCGATGCGGATCTGCCTGTGGTCTTTACCGGCGGTCTCGGCCCGCTTTATGCCGGGCTTCTGGCCGGGCATTGGCCGATCCTCGACCCTCTGGGCGGGCCGCTCGACGGGGCTTTGGCACTGGCGCGGGCGGGCGGAAGGCCCGGCGCCGATTGAAATCCGAACCGCTTCCGCTTTGCGTCGAATCGGTATTGCGGGTCAGGCGTTGATCGCGGCGAGAAGGCCGGAACCGCTCCGATACGCGCGGTGGCCATCGGGGCGCGTTGGGGGCCGGGGTCTGGCCCCGGGGCTGGAACCCCTTGCATCTCTGTCATTTTCCGCCCGCATCAACGCCTGTTGACCGGCATTTGCATCGGCGGTCCCTGACCGGGGGTTGACCTGCCGGTTTTGCAGGCAGAGAAGCCGCCGCATGAAGCTGTCGGATTTCGATTTTCACCTGCCGGAAGGCCTGATCGCGACGCGACCCGCGCGGCCGCGCAGCGCCGCGCGCCTGCTTCTGGCACAGGGGCAGACGATCGCGGACCGGCATGTCTTCGATCTGCCCGACATCCTGCGCCCCGGCGATCTGCTGGTGCTCAATGACACCAAGGTGATCCCGGCGCGGCTGAGCGGTCAGCGCCTGCGCCAGACCCTGCAGGGCGAGGTGACGGCGAAGGTCGAGATCACGCTGCTCGAACCCGTGGCAACCGGCTGGCGGGCGCTGGCGAAGCCGCTGCGCAAGCTGAAACCGGGCGAGGTGATCCGCTTCGGCAAGACGCTCTCGGCCCGGGTGGCCGAGATGGGCGAGACCGATCTGATTCTGGATTTCGATGCGGCGGGCAATGCGCTGGATGCGGCGCTCGATCAGGTCGGCGCCATGCCCCTGCCGCCCTATATCGCGGCTTTGCGCGCCCCCGACGCCGCCGACCGCAGCGATTACCAGACCGTCTGGGCGAAGAATTCGGGCGCTGTCGCGGCCCCGACCGCCAGCCTGCATTTCGATCAATCCCTGCTGGCCGAACTGGACGCGCGCGGCATCCGCTTTGCCCATGTCACCCTGCATGTCGGTGCCGGCACCTTCCTGCCGGTCAAGGTCGAGGATGTGACCACCCACAGGATGCATGCCGAATGGGGCGAGGTCACGCCCGAGGCGGCGGCCCTTATCAACCAGACCAAAGCGCAAGGCGGGCGGGTGATCCCGGTCGGCACCACCGCGCTGCGCCTTATCGAATCGGCTGCAACCGATGACGGCCGCGTCGCCCCCTTCGCCGCCGCCACCGACATCTTCATCTATCCCGGCTTTCGCTTCCGCGTCACCGATGCGCTGATGACCAATTTCCACCTGCCGAAATCCACCCTGCTGATGCTGGTCTCGGCGCTGATGGGGCAGGATGCGATCCGCGAGATCTATCGTCACGCGGTTGACACGGGTTATCGCTTCTTCTCCTACGGAGATGCCTCGCTTCTGATCCCCGAGAGGTCCGCATGATTTCCGTTCTTCGCACCACCTGGCCGCTTCTGCTCGGCATCATGCTGCTTCTGGTTGGCAACGGGATGCAGGGCACGCTTCTGGGGATCCGCGGCGGCTATGAGCAGATATCGACCGACCATATGGCCGTGGTCATGTCCGGCTATTTCGCGGGCTTCCTGCTCGGCAGCCGGATGGTGCCGGGGATGATCCAGCGGGTCGGGCATGTGCGGGTCTTCGCCGCGCTCGGCTCGCTTATCTCGGCGGTGCTGATCCTTTACGCCGCCGTGCCGAACTGGATCGTCTGGTCGCTGCTGCGTGTGCTGATCGGGTTTTCCTTCTCGGGCGTCTATATCACCGCCGAAAGCTGGCTGAACGCCTCGACCACCAACGAGAATCGCGGTCAGGCCATGTCCGCCTATATGATCGTGCAGATGATCGGGCTGGTCAGCGCGCAGTTCCTGATCAATTTCGGCGATCCGGGCGGCTTCATGCTGTTCATTGTGCCTTCGGTGCTGGTCTCGCTGGCCTTTACCCCGATCCTGCTGTCGGCCCAGCCCGCGCCGGCCTTCGGGGCGCTGAAACGGATGAGCTTCAAGCGGCTTTATCAGGTCTCGCCGCTTGGCTGTATCGGGATCTTCGTCATGGGCGGGGTGTTCTCGGCCATGCTCGGCATGACCTCGGTCTGGGGCACGGTCAAGGGGATGAGCGTGCGCGACATCTCGGCCATCGTCGCGGCGGTCTATCTGGGCGGGCTGGTGGCGCAATTCCCCATCGGCTGGCTGTCAGACCGCATGGACCGGCGCCTGCTGATCCTGCAATTGCTGGTCCTCGGCGTATTGGCCATCGCCCTGCAACTGTTGCTCGATCCCGGCATCTGGGGCACGCTGATCGTGGCCGGCATCGCCGGCGGCGTGGCCAACCCGGTCTATGCGCTGCTGCTGGCCCATACCAACGACTACCTCGATGCCGACGACATGGCGGCGGCCTCGGCGGGGCTGCTGTTCCTCAACGGGCTCGGCGCGGTCGGCGGCCCGCTGATCGTCGGGCGGATGATGTCGGTGATCGGGCCGAACGGCTTCTGGATCTATATCCTGCTGCTGATGGCGGCACTGGCTGCCTATACCGCCTGGCGGATGACGCAGCGCGTGGCCCTGACCCCGGAGGAGACAGGCAGCTTCGCCGTCATCGCCCCCGCCGCGACCACGGTCGCGGTCGAGGTGGCGCTGGAAAACGCGCAGGACGACCCCCCCCCGGTCGAGGATCAGGAAGACATCGCCCCGGCAGATTACGAGGTCGCACCTGCCGAAGCCGGCGAAGAACACCCCTCCTGACGATAGCGGCTTGCACCTGCGCGCCGCTGCTGCAACCATACCCGTAGAAGAGGGGAGGGCAGCCAATGGTGCCGGATGACGTGATCTCGTTCTGGTTGGATGAGGTTGGCGAAAAGGGCTGGTATCAGCCCGGCCCGACGCTTGACGATGACATCCGCACGCGTTTCCGCCCCGCCTGGGAAAAGATCGACGCTCTGGCGGGCGATTGGCCAAAGGGGCGCGACGCCTCGCTGGCGCTGCTGATCCTGGCCGATCAGTTCCCGCGCAATATGTTCCGGGGCGATGCCCGCAGCTTTGCCACCGACAAGCTGGCCCGCCGCATCGCCGATGCCGCTATCGCCGAGGGGCACGACCTTGCCACCCCAGAGCCGCAGCGGCAGTTCTTCTATCTGCCTTTCGAACATTCCGAGGAGATGGGCGATCAGAATCGCGCCGTCACCCTGTTCGAGGACCGCATGCCCGGCGAGAACCTGCGCCATGCGCGGCTGCATCGCGAGGTGATCCGCCGTTTCGGTCGCTTTCCGTGGCGAAACGACCCGCTCGGCCGCGAGACGACACCGCAGGAACGTATGTTCCTCGATCAGGGCGGCTATGCGGCCCTGGTCAAGGGCAGCCTGTCGCTTGCTGACCCCGGGTAATTGGTTTAACGCTGAACTATCTTAGCCGAGGAGGTTTTCATGGCGCAGAATTTCGACGTGATCGTGATCGGTGCAGGCCCCGGCGGCTATGTCGCGGCGATCCGCGCGGCACAGCTTGGCCTCAAGGTGGCTTGCGTGGAACGCGAACACCTTGGTGGCATCTGCCTGAACTGGGGATGCATTCCGACCAAGGCGCTGCTGCGCTCGTCCGAGGTCTTTCACCTGATGCATCGCGCCAAGGAATTCGGCCTGTCGGTCGAAAAACCGGGCTATGACATCGACAAGGTGGTCGAACGCTCGCGCGGGGTGGCCAAGCAGCTTTCGGCCGGGGTCGGCCATCTGCTGAAGAAGAACAAGGTCACGGTGATCATGGGTGCGGCGACGATCACCGCGCCGGGCAAGGTCTCGGTCAAGACCGACAAAGGCACGGAAGAACTGACCGCCAAGTCGGTCATCCTCGCCACCGGGGCGCGGGCGCGCAACCTGCCGGGGCTGGAAGCCGACGGCAAGCGGGTCTGGAGCTATAAGCACGCGCTGAAACCGCCGCATATGCCGAAGAAGCTGCTGGTCATCGGCTCGGGCGCCATCGGCATCGAATTTGCCAGCTTCTTCAACACGCTCGGCGTCGATACGACCGTGGTCGAGGTGATGGACCGGGTCCTGCCGGTCGAGGATGCCGAAATCTCGGCCCTGGCCAAGAAGCAGTTCGAGAAACAGGGCATGAAGATCATGGAAAAGGCGACGGTGAAGTCGCTGGATCGCAAGGCCGACAAGGTCATCGCCGAGATCGAATCGGGCGGCAAGACCGAGAAGGTCGAATTCGACACCGTGATCTCGGCTGTCGGCATCGTCGGCAATGTCGAGGATCTGGGCCTCGAAAAACTGAGCGTGAAGATCGACCGCACCCATGTCGTGACCGACGAATTCTGCCGCACCGGGGTTGAAGGGCTTTATGCCATCGGCGACGTGGCCGGCGCGCCCTGGCTGGCGCATAAGGCCAGCCATGAAGGCGTGATGGTCGCGGAACTGATCGCCGGCGGCCATCCGCACGCGATCAAGCCGAACTCCATCGCCGGCTGCACCTATTGCCACCCGCAGGTCGCCTCTGTCGGGCTGACCGAGGCCAAGGCCAAGGAAGCCGGTTACGAGGTCAAGGTCGGCCGCTTCCCCTTCATCGGCAATGGCAAGGCGATTGCGCTTGGCGAGCCTGACGGGCTGGTCAAGACCGTCTTCGACGCCAAGACCGGCGAACTTCTGGGCGCCCATATGATCGGCGCCGAGGTGACCGAACTGATTCAGGGCTATGTCGTCGGCCGCACGCTGGAAACCACCGAGGCCGAGCTGATGGAAACCGTCTTCCCGCATCCGACCCTGTCGGAAATGATGCACGAATCGGTCCTGTCCGCCTACGGTCGCGCCATCCATTTCTGATCGCGCGCTCTCACGAAAAAACGCCCCGGCCAGCCCGGGGCGTTTCTCATTTCCGGCCCCGGATTCTTCGGCGCTGGACTTGTCTCGAAAAGGTGCCGGTTTCTTTGCTCTTTCATGCGGCCTTTTTCT
>NZ_CALMYP010000023.1 GCF_937873615.1 uncultured Paracoccus sp. | reverse complement strand
GCGAAATATCACGATTACGACAGCGAAATCAGCGACTTACTTGGAGAATGTGGGTCTATACCGGGCTGGGCTGCCTGCTTGGACCATCGGTCATCTATTTCATGATCCGGGCGCTGGTTGGAGGATAGCAGCAACGGGAAACGGCAGCGCATACCCGGCTTCAGCGCGAAGCGCTCAAAACAGATAGAAGCCGGTTTGCGCGTCGATGATACAATCGGAACAGAATTGCCTGTGTCAATTTTGTCCAGCTCAACCCTTGGCTGCGGTTTTGCACAGGTTGTGCTGCCCACGCCCGTTCGATGAGGTTGAATGCGGCGGGGAAAATCACCAGAAATCAAACGGTTTCACATTAAATCGTTGAAATCGTTTGGTTTCCAATTTGCCATCTGAACGGCTCGTAGATTGAAGGTGGTTGTTCAAAACTCCATCTCGAAAGCCAAAAATATTGTTAAATTACAATTATTTGCACAAAGTCCTCCGTGGCGACTTTTGTGCATCCGCAATCCACATCTACGCCACATCAACACCGGACACCAAAAACTGCAAACGCAGGTAGACGTTCGCAGCCGCAGGCAGTGGCCGACGAAAGTGCCCCGGTGGATGCCAACTCGCCCCGGAATACCGCTTATGGTTTGTCGCGACCGCCTCGAAACAGGTCGGCCTATCGGTGCTGACCACCAGAGCACGCTCCCCCGCGATCCGCCCACCAACATGTAACAGCACGCGCGGGCAGGCTTGATTGGGTGGTGGCGGACCGCTGCAAGTGTTCGGCTATCGCCGCATCGTCGTGGCGGGGGGCGAGACCTCGGGCGCGGTGGCGCAGGCCGTCACCGATGCGCTTGGCCCGGGCGACATGCGCCTGGCGCTGAAATCCGGCAATTTCGGCGCCCCCGATTTCTTCGCCAAGGCGCTGCGGGTGATGGAGGACGGCCAATGACGCCCGAGGAAGCCGCCGCCCGCGAAGACATGGCGCGGCTGTGCAAATCGCTGTTCGACCGCGGTTTTTCGGTGGGCACTGCGGGCAATGTCTCGGTCCGGCTGGCGGATGGCATGCTGATGACGCCGACCAATGTCCGGCTGGGCGATCTGGACCCCGCCCGTAACGCGAAACTCGACAGCGACGGCAGCCATGTCGCCGGCGACCGCCCGACGAAAGAGGTCTTTCTGCATCGGGCCTTCTACGTCACCCGCCCAGATGCCGGCGCCGTCGTGCACCTGCATTCGACTTGGGCCACGGCGCTGTCCTGTCTGGCGGATACCGACCCGCAGGACTGCATCCCGCCGCTGACGCCTTATGTGGTGATGCGCGTGGGCCGGGTCGCGATGGTCCCCTATGTGAAGCCCGGCGATCCCGAAACCGGCCGGCTGATCCGGGCGCTGAACGGTCGCCACGCCGCCGTTCTGCTGGCCAATCACGGCCCCGTCGTCAGCGGCAGGACGCTTGGCTCTGCCGTTGCCGCCGCCGAGGAGTTGGAGGAGACGGCGAAGCTGCTGATCGCCTTGCGCGGCATGAAAACGAACCTTCTGACACAAGCGCAGGTCGAGGATCTGCGCGCCACATTCGGGACGATCTGAGCCGATGCCCGACCCGCTGATCCTTTTCCGTGCGATCCTGACGCTGGCCGCTGCCGTCGTGGCTGGCGGCCTGCTGGACAGCGCGGGAATGCCGCTTGGCTGGCTGGTCGGCGCGATGCTGGCGATGATCGCGGCCTCGCTCATGCGGCTTGCCGGCGGTACAGCCGACCCGCATCCTGCCTTTCGTCAAGGGCGCGGTCGGGACCATGCTGGGCGCCTCGATCCCGGCTGGGCTGGCGGACTCCTTTGCGAATTGGTGGCCCTCGCTTCTGTGCATGTTTGCGGTCATGCTGCTGGGCGGCTGGCTGCACTTCACCGCCCTGCGCCGGATCTTCGGCTTTCCGCGCATGGATGCGGCACTGTGTGCCATGCCCGGCGGCATCAGCGAGATGATCCTGCTGGGCGAACAGGCCGGGGCCGATCAGCGCCGCGTGGCCATTGTCCATGCGCTGCGCATCGCGCTGTCGATCCTGATCATCCCGCTGGTGGCCGGGCTGGTCTTCGGCATTACCGTCGGCAGTTCAGGCGACCTGCCGCCCGTGCAGATGAGCCCTGCGGACTGGCTGTGGTTCGGGCTTTGCGTGCTGTCGGGTGTCGCCGCCGACCGCTGGACGCGGCTGCCGATCCCGCTGATCCTGGTGCCGCTTGTCGTCAGCGCGGCGCTGCACCTGAGCGGCATGTCCGCCTTTCACGTCCCGCCCGTCATCGCCATCGCCATCCAGGTGATGATCGGCATCAATGTCGGCGCCCGCTTTCTGGGCGTTTCGCCCTATGCGCTGGCCCATGTCGCGCTGGCGGCCTGCATGGTGGCGGGTATGCAGATGGCGCTGGCGGTCGCGGCGGCGCTTGTCATGGCCGCGACTGGGCGCTGGGACGCGCTGGCCTTGATGCTCGCCTATGCGCCGGGCGGGCTGGCCGAGAACCATCTGCGCGAGACCGGCGAAAGCGGGCCTTTGGTGCAGGCGCTGGGGGACTGGCTGGACGGCCGCGCCAGCAGCTTCGAATTCAGCTTTCGCCCCAACCGCTTGCTGATGCATGACACGACCTGCACCCCCGCGCTGGCCGATATCGCCGGGCTGCGCGACGCCGTGGCCGAGGCGGCGGGCGATCCGCGCCTGCTCACCCCGCAATTGCCGGTCGAGGTTTCGGTGGATCACTCGCTGGCGGTCGATCTTTACGGCTCGGCTGCGGCGCTTGCCCGCAATTCCGCCAACGAGATCGCCCGCAACCGAGAGCGTTACGGCTTCATGAAATGGGCCTCGGCGAACCTTGCGGGCGTGCATGTGAACCCGCCGGGGACCGGGATCATGCACACCATCAACCTTGAACAGCTGGCGACCGTGCTGGAGTTGAAACCGGATGGCAGCGCCCATCCCGACATGCTTCTAGGCACCGACAGCCACACGCCGATGATCAACGGCATCGGTGTGATGGGCTGGGGGATCGGCGGGTTGGAGGCCGAAAGCGTGATGTTCGGGCAGGCGGCCTCACTGGCCATGCCGGGGGTGGTCGGGGTGCGGCTGACGGGCGCGCTGCCCGCCGGGGTGCTGGCCACCGACCTTGCGCTGGAAGTGACGCACCAGCTGCGCCGGCTTGGCGTGACCGGCGATTTCGTCGAGTTCTTCGGGCCGGGCGTTTCGACCCTGACCGCCGACGAACGCGCGGTAATCGCCAACATGGCCCCGGAATACGGCGCCTCGACCGGGTTTTTCCCGGTGGATGCGCAGACCGTCGCCTACCTCGCCCGCACCGGCAGGCCCGCGTCCTTGACCGAGACCATCGCGCCGGTCTTCCGCGCCATGGGCCTGTGGTTCGACCCGAAGGCCACCCCGCATTTCGACCGCCAGATCCGGATCGACCTTTCCGCTCTGACGCCGCTGATCGCCGGGCCGCGCCGCCCGCAGGACCGGATCGCGCCTTCGCAGGCGGCGGCAGAGATCGAAACCGCCCTCGGCCGCCAACTGGATCCCGCGCAGCCGGGCATCCCGGATGGGGCTGTCGGCGTCGCGGCGATCACCAGTTGCACCAATACCTCGGACCCGCGGCTGCTGATCGCGGCCGGTCTGCTGGCGCGCAAGGCGCGGGCGCTTGGACTGAGCGCTGCGCCCTGGGTCAAGACCTCGCTCGCGCCCGGATCGCCCTCGGCCCGGGCCTATCTGGACCGTGCGGGGCTGCTGGACGATCTGGCCGCGATGGGGTTCGACATCGTCGGCTTCGGCTGCACCACCTGCATCGGCAATTCCGGCCCGCTGCCGCCCGGGATCGAGGCGGCGCTGACCGAGGGCAAGGCGATCTGCGCCGTTCTGTCGGGCAACCGCAATTTCCCGGGCCGGGTGCATCCGAAGCTGGATCTCGGCTATCTCGCCTCGCCGCCGCTGGTCATCGCCTATGCGATCAAGGGCGATGTGCAGGGCGATATTCTGAGCGATCCACTGGGGCGGGACGGGCAGGGCAGGCCGGTCACGCTGGCTGACCTGTGGCCGTCGCAGGCTGAGGTCGACGCGGCCATGGTGCAGGGCTTTCGCACAGGTGACGTGCAGGGCGCCTTTGCCAGGGCCGCCAACCCCGAATGGCAGCGGATCGAAGCCGCCGACAGCGCGCGTTTCCCCTGGGACCCGGCCTCGCGCAACCTGCGGCGCCCAAAATTCGCCTCGGCCGACGAAAAGTGCCGGCTTGGCCATTACAGCGCCCAGCCGCTGCTGGTGCTGGGCGATGACATGACCACCGATCATATCTCGCCCGCCGGCTGGATCGACCCGGAGAGCGAGGCCGGCAAATGGCTAGTCGAGCGCGGAGGCGATCCCAAGGATCTGAACGTTTATGCCGCCTATCGCGGCAATTGGGAGGTGATGCTGCGCGGGCTGTTCACCTACCGGCTGGCGGTCGAGGGACAGCCGGTGATCCTGATGGCGGGCGAGCGTTACGGCATGGGTTCCAGCCGCGACTGGGCCGCAAAGGGGGCGGCGCTGCTCGGTGCGCGGGCGGTGATCGCACGCAGCTTCGAACGCATCCACCGCACCAACCTGATCGGTATGGGCGTGCTGCCGATCGTCATCGCAGACAGCTTCATCCCGCAGGGTGCCGCCATCACCCCCGCCGACCGGTTCGAGATCGACCTGCCCCCCGAGACATTGACCCCGAACATGGCGCTGAGCGTGACCCGCATCACGCCGGACGGACAGCGGCAGGAAATCGCCTGCCGCGCCGCCGTCGAAACCGCGCAGGAGGTCGGCTTGCTGCGGCAGGGCGGGGTGCTTTCGGCCATCCTCGCCCGGACGCTTTCAGATCCGACCGGAGACGTATCATGAGCGCGATCAACCACAACGCAGACGATCTGGAACGGCTGCGGCGCGGGCTGGTGAACCCGCGCCCCGATATCCGGGTCGAGCAGATGGCCGGTGCCGTCGCCAGCGTCGAAGGCGACAACGCGATGGGGTGTGCAGTTCCGCATCCATCTGCACCTTCGCGGTTGGGCAGACTCTCATCAACGTGAGGGATCTTCCCGGGGGGTGGGGCAAGAAGAACCCGACAACCCTCGCTGGACGTGTAACGTCGCCGATTGAACCCCAAGCCCGAACCCTCTAGCGTTCTGGTCCAGACAAAGAAATTACGGAATGCGCATGAGCGAGTGTTTTGTCACGGACCGGGAGTTGCGATTTGGCGACTGCGACATCTCGGGGACCGCATATTATCCAGCCTATCTGAACATCCTGAATGGCGTGGTCGAGGAATTTTGGGCCCATATCGGCTATCCTTGGCACGAGATCATCTGGAACGAGCGTTGGGGAACGCCGACGGTGCACCTGTCCTGCGACTTTTCCAGGCCGTCCTTCTTCGGTGATCGGCTGACCTTCCGGCTGACCGTTCTGAAAGTCGGCAAGTCCTCGGTGCGGCTGAAGCACACCATCCATTGCGGCGCCGAGCAACGCTGGTCGGTCGAGCAGGTTCTGGCGGCAAGCTGGCTGGACGAACATACCTCGATGCCCTGGCCGGATGAGGTGCGGGCAAAGCTGGAAAGCCTCATGTCACCCGAAGTTCACAACCGCCGCCCGGTCGCGGCACAGACCCATCACTCCCAAGGCTGAGACGGATCGGGCAGGGGGATCGCCTCCAGCAGCTCGCGGGTATAGGCCGCCTCGGGTGCCGCGAAAAGCTGGTCGGTCAGGCGGTCTTCGACGATCTTTCCCTGATAAAGGACAATGGTCCGCTGGCACAGTCGGCGGATCACGCTGAGATCATGGCTGATGAAGGCCAGTGTCAGCCCCAGTTCCCGAACCAGTTGCTCCAACAGGTTCAGCACCTGAGCTTGCGAGGAAACGTCGAGACCCGACACGATCTCATCGGCGAGGATGAAATCGGGCTCCAGCGCAATCGCGCGTGCAATGCCGACCCGCTGGCGTTGCCCGCCGGACAGTTCATGCGGGTAACGCCCGGCGAAACCCCTCGGCAGGCCGACATGATCCAGTGCACGGCCAACCCTATCGGCAACGGCGTCAAAGCCATGCAGGCGCAGCGGTTCGGCGATGATACGACCGACACGGTGTCGCGGGTTCAGGGAGGAGAGCGGGTCCTGAAAGATCATCTGGAACCGCCGCCGCAGCGGGCGCAACGCGGCCTCTGACGCATGGGTGATGTCGGTGCCGTCGAAGATCACGGCCCCTGACGACGGCTCCAGCAATCTGACCAGTGCGCGTCCGAGGGTCGACTTGCCAGAGCCGGAGCCGCCGACAATACCCACAACGGACCCTTTCGGAATGGAAAAGCTGAGACCATGCAGGATCTCGATCCGGCGGGCCGGACCGACCAGCGGCTTTGCGGTCATGTCCGCAACCGAAAGGTGCAGGTCGTCGACCTTGTAGAGATCAACCATCGGCCAGACCCCGCTCGTTGATGGCGCTATCCATTGCACGGTCGAAGGCCTCAACTTCGGCCCTGACCGATGCCGTCACTGTCTCGGGCACCGGCAGCAAGCCGGCGGCAGGATCGGTATATTTCGGCGTTGCCGCCAGCAGGGCGGCCGAATAGGCATGGCGAGGTGCGGCAAAGAAATCGGTCACCGAGGCGTCCTCTACGACCATCCCGGAATAGAGCACGGTCAGCCGCTGACACACTTTCGACACCACGCCCAGATCATGCGTCACGAACAGAAGCGCGGTTTGGTGCCGCGCCTGCATCCCGGCGATCAGTCGCAGGATCTGCTTTTGGACCGTCACATCCAGCGCCGTCGTCGGCTCATCCGCCACGATCAGCTTCGGTTCTGCCGCGAAAGCCGAGGCGATCAGGATGCGCTGCCGCATTCCGCCTGACAGCTCATGCGGATAGTTGCGCATCACCCGTTCAGGGTCGGGAATGTGAACCTCGGCCAACAGATCGAGGGCGCGGGCCGTCGCGTCGGTTCGCGACCAGCCGAGGATATGAACAAGGCGATCGGTAATCTGCGGTCCGATCCGGTGGCTGGGATTGAGCGCGGTCAACGGGTCCTGTGGGATCAGCGCCGCTGTTGCCCCGATACGTCGCCGCCTTTCGGTCGGCGGCAGGGACAAAAGGTCGGTGCCGTCCAGCCAGATTTCCCCTTCGGCAATTTCCACAGCACCGGGCAGGATTCCCAGAATGGCCTTGCCGATCATGGACTTGCCGGCACCGGATTCGCCGACCAGTCCGCGCACCTCGCCCGGCGCGACATCCAGCGAGACGCGGCGCAAAAGCCGGGGGCCGTTTTTCAGGCGCAGTGTCAGGTTTCGAACGGAAAGGAAGCTCATCTCAACACCGGATCGAAGCGGTCTTTCAACCCCTCGCCCAACTGGGAAAAGGACAGCACGGTCAGGAACAGGGTAATCAGCGGAAAGACCAGCACCCACCATGCCTGGTGGATCGAGCTGCGACCTTCGGCGATCATGCCGCCCCATGTGGGATCGTCGCTGGAAATCGACAGGTTCACAAAGCTCAGGATTGCTTCCACGATGACGGCGATCCCCATCTCCAGGGTCAGCAGCACCACGATTGTCGGCAGGACATTGGGCAGGATTTCACGCAGCATCGTTCCCAGCCGCCCGCGACCCGCGACATGGGCCGAGGCGACATAATCCATCGCTCCCTGCGACATGGCCTCGGCTCGGATCACGCGGGCAAAGCGGGTCCAGTCGATGACTACTATGGCAATGATGATCGACCAAAGCCCGGGCCCCAGCACGGCAATCAGCAGGATGGAGAAGAGCACCGGCGGAAAGGCCATCCAGATGTCGATCATGCGCGAGATAACCAGATCCGCCCAACCGCGCAGGAACCCCGCCATCAGGCCGAGGCAGGCCCCGATCACGCAGGTTGCCGCCCCGGCCACAACGGCGACCAGCAGGGCCAACCGTGCGCCATGGATGATGCGCGACAGCACATCCCGGCCAAGACTGTCGGTTCCCAGCAGATAGCCCGGCTCTGCCCCGGCCTGCCAGAAGGGCGGCATACGGCCAAGGAACAGATCCTGCGCCAGCGGATCTTTCGGCGCGATCCAGGGCGCGGCGAGCGCCAGGCACAGCAGCAATCCCAGCCATCCGGCTGACAGCCAAAGCCGCAGCCCCGCGCGACGGCGGATCATGGAACGTCCGTCAAGCATGGCGCAACCTCGGATTCAGGACCGCGTAAAGCAGGTCGACCGCCAGATTGACGGCGGTGAATATCACGGCAAACAGGATGACGATCCCTTGAATCAGCGGCAGGTCGCGGTTGATCACGGCGTCGATCGCCATGTTGCCCAATCCCTCGTAAGAGAAAAGCCGTTCTATGATGACGGTGCCGCCGATCAGGAAGGTGAACTGGACGCCCACCAATGTCAGCGTCGGCAGCGCCGCATTGCGCAGCGCCTCGCGCAGGATCACCCGGGTTTCGCCATATCCCTTGGTGCGGGCGAGGGTGACATAGTCGAGGTTCATCGTCTCTTTCAGGCTTTGCTTGAGCAACTGTCCGATGATCGCCGCCAGCGGAATCGCCAATGCAAGTGCCGGCATGAACATGTGAGAGACGATGTCGGCCCAAAGATCCAGCCGCAGGCGCAGCAGGCTCTCGAACAGGTAGAAATTTGTTGTGAACGGCAGATCCAGCGAGGGCGTCACCCGACCCGATATATGGAAAATCGGAACCAGAACGCCGAAAAGCAGGATCAGCACCAGCCCCCACAGGAAATCCGGCACCGACAAGGCCACGCCATCGGCCACATCTATGGCGGCCTCGGTGCGCGTGCCCCGATAGCGGGTGCCGGTCAGGGCCGCCGCCCCGCCCAGCAGGCAGGCGATCACCAGGGCCATGATCGACAGTTCGAGCGTTGCCGGAAGCCGTCCAAGCACCAGCCCAAGCACTGGCTGGCGTGACGTGATCGAAGTGCCGAAGTCGCCCTGAACCACGCCCGAAAGCCAGATGCCGAATTGCGCAACAAGGGACTTGTCCAGCCCGTAGAGCGCATTGAGACGGGCGATGTCATCCTCGGTCGCGCCGGGGGGCAGCATCATCGCGACAGGGTTTCCGGGCACCACCCGGATCACGAAAAACACGATGATCGCCACCCCCAGCAAGGTGATGGCGGTGGTCGTCAACCGCATGAGGAGAATGCGCAGTATCTGCATGAACCCTGTTACCTTCGTGTCTTGCACACGGCCCAAGGGGGCTTGCCCCCTTGCCCTGCATTATCGAGAGCAGCGCCGGGCTGACGACCGGGCGTTGTGCCGCCCGGCCGCCACCCGTCCCCCCCTATCAGGCGCGCTTCATCAGATGCGGCAACAGTGCGCCCGAGGCATGTGGCGTCACCACCACGCCCGGCGCGTGCAGGATCGGCTGCACATATTGCAGCAGCGGGATCACCAGGGCGTTTTCGGCTATATACCGGTCCACGGCCTTCCAGCCCTCGATCCGTTTCGCCTCGTCCGGTTCGGCCCAAAGCGGATTGATCATGTCGATCAGGTCCTGGCCGTCCCACACCGAATGCGGGCTGGGACCGAACATGGCGAAGCCGGTCGAGGTGGTCGGATCGCCGACCGAATTGCCCCAGTTATAGAAGGCGGCAGGCGCCAGCTGGTCGGCGGCGCGCAATTCGTAATGCTTGGCGATCTCGTAGATCTCGATCTCGGCTTCGATCCCGACCTTGCGCCACAGGCCGACAATGGCCTGCACCATCTCGTAATCCTTGGGCTTGAAGCCTTTCGTCGTCTGAATCTTGAACTTCACCGGGTTGTCGGGGCCATAGCCTGATGCGGCCAGCAGCTCTACGGCCTTGTCGGGATTGTACTCTACCGTGATCGAGGGGTCGTATGCCTCGTATTCCGGCGTTTCAAGCGTGTCGATCTTCACGCCATAGCCTGACATCAGCCTGTCGATGATCGCCTGTTTGTCGATGGAAATGGCCGCGGCCATACGCACATTGGGGTCGGTCATGACCTCGATATCGTTCAGGAAGATCATGCCGATATCCGAAATCGGCGCAGCCACGCCGGCCAGCGGGCCGTTCTTCAGGCGGTCATATTCCTCATAGGGCATTTCCAGCGTGACATGGCTGTTGCCCGATTCGACCTCGGCCACGCGCGCGGCGGCATCGGGGACGAACTTGATGGTGACGGTATCGAACTCCGGCTTGCCGCCCCAGTAATTCGCATTGGCCTTCAGGCGAACAAAGGCGTTTCGCTCGAACTTCTCGACCATATAGGGGCCGGTGCCGATGGGTGCGGCTTCGAATCCCTCGGGTCCGACCTTCTCGTAATAGGCCTTTGGCAGGACATAGCCGGTCAGGAAATACATCCATTTGAAAATGGTCGGGTCAAACTGCGCCACATCCGCGATGACCTTGTTGCCCTCGACCCGGTGATTGGTCAGCGTGCCCCAGACGAACTGCATGGGGCTGCCCGTGTCAGGATTGGCGACGCGCGCGAGGTTCCAGGCGACATCCTCGGGCGTGAAGGGCGATCCGTCATGCCAGGTCACGCCTTCGCGCACCGTCATCCAGACCTGGCTGCGATCCTCGTTCCAGCCCCATTCGGTCAGCAAACCGGGGGCCGGCTTGAGATCGGGCTGTTGCAGAATGTACTGGTCGAAGACCGACTGATAGATGCCCTGAATGGTCGGGTTCACCGCACTGGGACCAACTGTCGGATCCCATGAGGGCAAGTTGACGCTGTAAGCGATGACCAGTTCGTCGATGGCCTGCGCAAAACCCAGCTTTGGCAGTCCGATCGTGCCCGCCGCGATTGACGCGGCAGAGAGCTTCAGGATGCTCCGGCGGTTGATTTTCATGTTTTCGTTCCCTGTTGGTGGATCTTGTTTCTTTGGCTTTGTTGTTTGTGGCCCTCAGGGGGCCAGTTTCCGGGCGAGAAGAAAGCCCGATCCGGCACCTGTTCCGGCACCGGGCCAGACGGCTGCACCCGTCAGATGCAGGTTGGCAATCGGGGTCGAGCCGTCGGCATGACCGCGCAACGGGCGGAACAGGAAATGCTGCGACAGATGGTGGCTGCCGCAGACCTGATCGCCGCCGACCAGGTTCGGATTGTCGGCCTCCAGCTCGACCGGGGTAACGATCCGCCGCGCGATGATCCTTGCGCGCGTTCCCGGCGCATGGGCCTCCAGAATGTCGAGCGCGCGTTCTGCAAAGGGTTCGGCCGCTTCGGACCAATCCGTTGCCGCGATCTGACCGGCCGCATCGCCAAGGATTCGGCCCGGCGCCATGCGAACCTGTAGCCACAGCACATGCTTGCCCTTAGGCGCACGCGAGGGGTCGAAGACGGTCGGCTGTCCGACGACCAGGATCGGCGCGTCTGGAAGCAGCCCCGCCTTGGCCTGCGCATAGGTTTGCGCCATCTGGTCAAGGCTTGGCGCAAGATGCACATAGGCATGGCGCTTCAAGGTGTCCCCCGCCTTCCAGTCGGGCAGGCCGTCCATCGCCAGGTGGATCATCATCGTGCCCGGCGCGTGCTGGAACTGCCGCATTCCGGTGTCGAATCTGGGCGATGTCGCGCCTGTCAGCTGTGACAGCCCACGGGGCGACACGCCCGCGATCACCGCCCGGCGCGCCGTGATCTGGCGACCGTCGGCCAGTTCGATCCCGCTGGCCTTGCCGTCAGCATGGACGATCCGCGTCACCGAGACGCCGGCTTCAACCACACCGCCGCGCGCCCTTATTGCCGCAGCGAGTGCCTTCGTCACCGTATCGGCACCCCCCTGTCCGATCACCATGCCGAAGGCTTGTCCGGCCATGCCCTCCAGATAGGGGAACATCGCCCCGCCGGCGATATCGGGCGCAAAGTCGAGATGCAGCCCCCATGCCGCCAGCATCGCGCGAACATGTGGATGCTCGAAACTCTCCTCCAACCAGAGCCGGGGCGAAGACAGCAGGAAGCGCAGCATGTCCAGCCCGCCGCCCAGCCCTTTGAGGCGAAACATTTTGAACATAAAAGATGCGAGCGCACGAAATTTCATCGGAGCGCCCAGAAGCCCGAACAGAAGCGGCGCCTCTGACGGGAAACGGTCTGCAAGGTCCTGCCACGTCACCGCATCCGCAGGCGATATGGCGCGGATAGCGGTCAGGGTCTCATTCAGATCGGTCGAGACCCCAACCGCGCTGCCATCTTCAAAGCTGGATGCAAACGGCCGGTCGACTGGCACGAAGGCGCAGCCATGCCGTGCCAGTTCTTCGCCATGAGCCTTGAAGAATGCGCTGCCTGCAAACAA
The DNA here is from genome assembly GCF_937873615.1 of uncultured Paracoccus sp. Classification (GTDB taxonomy): domain Bacteria; phylum Pseudomonadota; class Alphaproteobacteria; order Rhodobacterales; family Rhodobacteraceae; genus Paracoccus. The sequence continues at coordinate 64,971 of NZ_CALMYP010000023.1, read as the reverse complement.
TGACAGGTTCATGGCGGCCCAATCATGGCGGAAACCGGGGATCGTGTATTCGCCCGTCTTGACGGCCCCACCCAGATCATCGGCGCCTTCGAACACGGCCACTCGCCAACCTTTTGCCGCCAGATGCAGGGCGGCGGCCAGGCTGTTATGGCCGGATCCGATCAGAACTGCATCAAACTGGTCGTTCATGCTTGCCTCGGCGCTTTGCTAAAGGAGATATTTGCAAATACATTTAAATCTGTCTAGCGTGATTCCTCAAAAAGCCGGAACAGCCGGCTGAGTGACCCTGGATAGCCGACCAACAAGGAGATTATGATGACTGCTGCAAATGTACTTCAGTCCTTGGCGGGGATGATCGCCTCGGGTGGGATCGAAGTGGTCGATTGCTCGGCCGTGCTCGGCCCCGAGACGCCATTGCTGAAGCTGCCGCCCGAACTGGCGCGCGATACCCCCCCGATCAAGATCCACAAGATCAGCGAATACGACAAGGACGGTCCCTTCTGGGCCTGGAACTGGCTGGAGCTGGGCGAGCATTCCGGCACCCATTTCGATGCGCCTCATCACTGGATCACCGGAAAGGACTATCCCGAAGGCTATACCGACAGCCTTTCGGTTCAGCGTCTCGTTGCCCCCGTCAATGTGCTGGATTTCTCGCGCGAGTGCACCGAGAACCCGGACTTCCTGCTGACCATCGATCATGTGAAAGCCTGGGAAGCGGAGCATGGAGAGATTGGCGCCGGCGAATGGGTTGTGCTGCGCTCTGACTGGGACAGCCGCGCGGATGACGAAGACCGGTTCCTGAACGCCGACGAAACCGGCCCGCATACGCCGGGACCGACGGCAGAGGTGATCGAATATCTGATCGGCAAGGGAGTTGTCGGCTGGGGCAGCCAATGCGTCGGCACCGATGCCGGCCAAGCGGGCGGCATGGAGCCACCGTTTCCTGCCCATAACCTGCTGCACAAGAACAATCGCTTCGGTCTCGCCAGCCTGGCCAATCTGAACAAGCTGCCGGCCAAGGGGGCGATCCTGATTGCGGCGCCGTTGAAGATCAAGAACGGCACCGGCTCGCCCATTCGGGCCTTGGCACTGGTTCCCAAGGGCTGACGTCATGGCGCGGCCCGATCACGTCATCATTGGAACCGGAATAAATGCCCTTGTCGCCGGCGCGATGCTGGCGATGAAGGGAAAAAAGGTGCTGCTTCTGGAACGCAACAGCATCCCCGGCGGGTGTATGCGGACCGAGGAAATCACGCTGCCCGGCTTCCACCATGATGTCATGGCCGCGACATGGGTTCTGTTCCTCACCTCTCCGGCGGGGGCCGCGCTTGGCCCTCACCTTGCCCGGCATGGTTTCGACTATTGTCATACGTCGCATCCGACCGCCGTGTTGCGCCCCGACGGTTCTTCCCTGGTCCTGACCACGGATCGTGCCACCAATATCGCAGCCTTCAACGCGGTTGCTGCTGGCGACGGCGACCGGCACGCCGCCGATGTCGGCGCAGTCGAAGCCGATGCGCCGTTCCTGTTTTCGCTACTCGGCGGGGCGCTGTGGTCCTGGCCGACGGTCCGGCTGCTGTTCGGGCAGGCGCGAAAGCGCGGTTTGCGGGGGTTGGCTGCGTGGTTTGGCACCGCACTTACCCCGGCGCGCGGCTGGCTTGAGACGGGGTATCAAAGCCCGATGGTTCAGGCGCTTTATGCCCCTTGGGTTCTGCATTGCGGCCTGACCCCGGAAAGCACCTACTCTGCCCAGATGGGCAAGGTGGTGGCCTTCGCGCTGGAAGCCGCAGGGGCGCCGATTGTCAAAGGGGGCTCGGGCCGCGCGGTTGACGCCTTCAAGGGTCTGATCGAGGAGCATGGCGGCGAGATCCGTTGCAATGCCGATGTTGATCGCATTCTGGCCGAGAATGGCCGTGTTCGGGGCGTCAGGCTGGCGGATGGAGAGGAGATCCTCGCCCCTTCGGTTCTGGCTTCGGTCGCTCCGGGTCAGTTGCAAGACCGGCTTTTGCGCGGGGTCAGCTTGCCGCAGGACGATGCGGCGGCCAGAACCTTTCGCCATGGACGCGGCAATTTTCAGCTGCATTATGCGCTTGACGGGATGCCGGAATGGGCCACGCCGGGTCTGGATCAGGTCGCCTTGATCCACCTGTCCGATGGTATCGACAGTGTGTCGAAATCCGCGAACGAGGCAGAGCGCGGTATTCTGCCGGAAACCCCCACGATCTGCGTCGGTCAGCCGGACAGGCTCGACCCGTCGCGCTGCCCGGATGGGAAGGCGATCCTCTGGCTGCAGATCCCGGATGCTCCACGCGAGATCAAGGGCGATGCGAGCGGCGAAATCGCCACTGACGGCACCTGGAGCGAGGCCACGCGAGAGGCATTCGCCGACCGCATCGAAGCGATTCTGCGCCGCCACATCAGCAATTTCGACGCCATCAAGCTGGCCCGTCACGCCTGCTCGCCTGCGGATCTGGAGCGGATGAATGTCAATCTCGTCGGCGGCGATCCCTATGGCGGGTTGTGCGGCCTTGACCAGTTCTTCATTTTCCGTCCCTATCCTCACTCAACCAATGGGGTGAAACAGTTGCGCGGATTGATCCATATCGGGGCCTCGACCCATCCCGGCCCCGGCCTGGGTGGTGGATCAGGCTTTCTCGCCGCCAAAAGGCTTGGCGCATGACCGAACAGCCTGTCATCGACCCGCCGGCACCGCCGCCCGACGACCTGCCCAAACTGGGCGAAATCGGTCTGATGAGCTATGCGCCCTATCTGATGAACCGCATCATGGGCCGCTATAATACCAGCCTGCGCGACGAGATGGCGAAGCTGGGCCTGACCACGCCAAAGATGCGCGCGCTGGCAGTGCTGTCGGTGATCGACGGCCCGCTGATCCGTGAACTGGCAGTCTACTCGGTGGTCGAACAGTCGACCCTTTCTCGCGCCCTGGATCAGCTCTCTGAAGGCGGCCTGATCCGGCGCGAGGCCGACAGCACTGACAGCCGGGCCACCCGTGTCTTCCTGACCGAGTCAGGCCGCAAGACCTTTGATCTTCTTTGGCCATGCATGGTTGAGGCGCACGCACGCATCTTCCGGGGTATCCCGGAAGAGGAGCGTCGCACCTTCATCGCCACGCTGCAGAAGATGCTGACCAATATCCGCAAGCACGAGATCTGAGTTCCGCAAGCGGTCCCGCTGCGAGCGGTCAATTCTGATATGTTTACTTGTATGGAAGTATGCATTATAAATTTGCAAGGGAGAGGGGAATCATGTCCGAATTGCAGGCAATCGACCTGACAGTGTCCGCCGCGCCGCAGGTCTATGAGCGGCTGCGGCAGGCGATCCTGCGTGGCACGCTGGCGCCGGGCGACCGGCTGAGCGAAAGCGAGGTCGCCCGGCAGTTCGGCATCAGCCGCCAGCCGGTGCGCGAGGCCTTCATTCATCTTGCGTCTGACGGCCTGGCCGAGGTTCGCCCGCAGCGCGGCACCTATATCCGCAAGATATCGATTTCGGCGGTGCTCTCGGCCCGGTTGATCCGCGAAGCGGTCGAGGGCGACCTGATCCGCATCGTCGCAGGCAATGCGGATGCGGAGTTGCTTCGCCGCCTCGACGAGGAAATCCGGCGTCAGCGGCTGGCGCTGGAGGCGGGCGATTCCGACCTTTTCGTTGAGTTGGACGACCGCTTTCACCGCATGTTGGCCGACGCGGCCGGGCATGAAAGTGTCTGGACGGTGTTGGAAGGGCTGAAATCGCAGATGAACCGGCTGCGCCACATCACCGCCAAGGCCTTCGATATCCGCAAGCTGATCGAGCAGCATGTCGAGATCGTGGATGGCCTGCGCGCCGGCGATGCGACCCGCGCCGAACAGGCCATGCGCCGGCACCTGAATCAGCTTCTGGACGATCTGCCCGAGGTCACCCGCGACAGGCCGGAACTGTTCATTCCATAACACGACCCATCAACAGGAGGATGATGATGAAACTCAATCGCCGTCAATTTACCGCCCTTGCAGGCGCTGCGGCCCTTTCGCTGCCGGCGCTGAAAGCCTCGGCTGCCGAGGTCACGCTGAAGCTCGGCCACCTCGCGAACGAGGAAAACAGCTGGCACAAGGCCGCGCTGAAATTCGCCGAGGATGTCGCCAGCCTGACCGAGGGCCGGGTCGAGGTGCAGGTTTTCCCCAACGAGTCGCTGGGCAAGGAAATCGACCTGATCAACGGCATGCAGCTTGGCACCGCCGACATGACCATCACCGGCGAAAGCCTGCAGAACTGGGCGCCGATGGCGGCGCTGCTGGCCGTGCCTTACGCCTATAACTCGCTGGAGCAGATGGACGAGGTCGCGTCTGGCGAGATCGGCAAGCAGATCGAGGCCGAGATCATCGCCCGCGCTCAGATCCGCCCCATCGCCTATTTCGCCCGTGGCCCGCGCAACCTGACCTCGAACAAGGAGATCGTGACGCCGGAAGATCTGGGCGGGCTGAAGCTGCGGGTGCCGAACGTGCCGCTTTTCGTCAAGACCTGGGAAGCGCTTGGCGCGGCACCGACGCCGATGGCCTTCAGCGAAGTCTTCACCTCGCTTCAGAATGGCACCATCGACGCGCAGGAAAACCCGCTGGCGCTGATCGATTCGGCGAATTTCAACGAGGTCCAGAAATTCGTCAACAAGACCGAGCATGTCCGGTCCTGGATCTACCTGACCATCTCGGAACTCAGCTGGGCCAAGCTGTCGGAAGCCGACCAGCAGTCCGTCCTGCAGGCCGCGCAGAACGCGCAGGCCCATGAACGCGAGCTGTTCCTGGCCGATGAGGAACGTCTGGTCTCGGTCCTTGAGGACAAGGGCATGACCTTCGTCGACAGCGACAAGGCCGCCTTCGCCGCCAAGGCCAAGGATGCGGTCCTGGCCAATGTCAGCGAAGAGATCAAGCCGGTCGTCGAACAGCTGTTCGCCAGCCAGGGCTGATCGCACATCCGGGTGGCCGGGCCTGTTCCGGCCACCCCTCTGATGTCGCGAGATAAGGGGGAGAGAGATGTCCGGGTTAACACAAGCGATGCGCGTGGTGCTGCGCCTCGGGGTCGGGATATCCTTCCTGATCCTGATCGGCGCCGTCACCGTGCAGGTGGTCGGGCGCAGCTTCGTCGGCAGTTCCCCGGTCTGGACCGAGGAATTGACGCGTTTCGCGCTGCTTTATCTGGCCGGCTTCGGCACCGGGCTGGCGCTGGTTTCGGGCGATCTGGTCAATGTCGATCTGGTCAGCGAAAGCCTGCCCGGCCGCTGGCCCTGGCTGCTGCGCCTTGTCAGTGCCGTGCTGGTGCTGGTCTTTGCCGTCATGCTGATCCCTCCGGCCTTGCGCTTCACCCAGATCGGGGCGATGCAGACCTCGCCCGCCATGGCCATGCCGATGAACTATGCCCATGCCAGCGTGCTGTTGCTGCTGGCGACGCTGGCCCTTGCCGCGCTTCTGCGTGTCATCGGAATGCTGACCGGCACCACCGATGGCCGGCCCGAGAACCTGCTGGGGGACGTGGAATGAGCCTTGCCATCCTTGGACTGGTCTTCGTTCTGGGCCTTGTCATCGGAATGCCGGTGGCGATCACGCTTGGCGTGTCGTCGCTGGCCTACCTGCTGTATCAGGGCATGCCGCTCGTGGTCATTCCGCAGAAGATGTATGCGGGTATGGACAGTTTCGTGCTGCTCTGCATTCCGGGTTTCATCCTTGCCGGCAACCTGATGAATGGCGGCGGCATTACCGGGCGGATCATCCGCTTCGCGCAGGCCCTTGTCGGCTGGATCCGGGGCGGGCTGGCGCAGACCAATGTCGCCTCCTCGATGCTGTTCGGCGGCATCTCGGGCACGGCGGTGGCCGATGCGGCTTCGATCGGGGGGATGATGATCCCCGGCATGAAGAAGGCGGGCTATCCGGCCGATTTCTCGGCGGCGGTGACCGCTGCGTCGTCCACGGTCGGGCCGATCATTCCGCCTTCGGTGCCGATGATCATCGTCGGCTCGCTGGCCGGGATCTCGGTCGGCAAGATGTTCATTGCCGGTGCGCTTCCGGGGCTGCTTCTGGGCCTCGCCATGATGGTCACCACCTATATCATCGCCGTGCGCCGCGACTTCCCGCGCCAGCCGTGGCAGGGCTGGCCCGAGCTTGGCCGGGCTTTCCTGGGTGCCTTCTGGGCGCTTGCCATGACCGGGCTGATCGTCGGCGGGATGCTGTCGGGCGTGGTGACGCCGACCGAGACCGCCGTCGTCGCCTCGATCTATGCCATCGTCGTCGGGGCCTTCATCTATCGCGAATTGCCGCTGGCCCGGGTGCCGGCGATCCTTGTCGACAGCGCGGTGTCCTCGGCCGGGATCCTCGCCCTTGTCGGGATCGCCAATGTCTTCGGCTGGATCCTGGTCAGCGAGCGTATCCCGCAGATGATCGCCGATTCCGTTCTGTCGGTGACCGACAACAAGTTCCTGGTGATCCTGCTGATCAATATCGTGCTGCTGATCGTCGGCATGTTCATGGAGACGATTGCCGCGCTCATCATCCTTTTCGTGCCGCTGATGACGCTGGCGCAGGGCGTGGGGATCGAGCCGCTGCATTTCGCCGTCTTCGCGGTGCTGAACCTGATGATCGGGCTGACCACGCCGCCGGTCGGGGTCTGCATGTTCGTCTGCGCCAATATCGCGCGGCTGCCGCTGGCGCCGGTGATCCGGGCACTTGTGCCTTACCTGATCACCAATATCATCGTGCTGCTGCTGGTCTCCTATATTCCCTGGATCAGCACCTGGCTGCCCTCGTTGATGGACAACTGACATGACCGATATCGCCTGCCGCCTTTACGCCGCCCATGACCTGCGCATCGAGGATGCCCCCGAGGCCGTCAGCGGCGCGGATACCGCCGTGATCCGCGTCGCCCGGGGCGGCATCTGCGGGTCGGACCTGCATTACTATCACGATGGCGGCTTTGGCCCGATCCGGGTGCAGGAACCGATTATCCTCGGCCATGAGGCGGCGGGCTTTGTCGAGGCGGCACCCGAAGGATCCGGCCTGAAGGTCGGGCAGTTGGTGGCGCTCTCGCCCTCTCGCCCATGCGGGGAATGCGAATTCTGCCTGGCCGGCCAGCCGCGCCATTGCCTGAACATGCGCTTCAACGGCTCGGCCATGCGGATGCCGCATGAGCAGGGCTTCTTCCGGGGTCGCATTTCCCATCCGGTGGCGCAATGCCTGCCCTTGCCGGAAGGTGCCACGCCTGCCGATGCCGCCGGGGCCGAACCGCTGGCGGTCTGCCTGCACGCGCTGAACATGGCGCCTTCGCTGAAGGATCAGCGGGTGCTGATCACGGGCGCGGGTCCCATCGGGGCGATCTGCACGGCGCTGGCACGGCTTCGCGGCGCGGCCGAGATCGTCGTGACCGATGTGCAGGATTACACGCTTGGCATCGCCCGCCGGATGGGCGCGGATCGCGTGGTCAATGTCGCCAGCGACCCCGAAGGTCTGGCCGGATATGCCGCCGGCAAGGGCCGGATCGACGTGGTGCTGGAATGCTCGGCCAATCCCCATGCCATCGCCCAGGCCATCGGCATCACCCGCCCGCAAGGCACGCTGGTCCAGATCGGCGTCGGCGGCACGCTGCCCCTGCCTTTGAACCTGATCGTCAGCAAGGAGCTGCGTTTCCACGGCACCCACCGCTTCGACAGCGAGTTCGCCGAGGCCGTGCGCATGATCGGCGCAGGCGAGATCGACCTGTCGCCCATGGTTACCCAGGTCATCCCCGCGCATGAGGCCGTGCGGGCCATCGATCTTGCCGGGAACCGGGCGCAGGCGGTGAAGGTGCAACTCGACTTCGCGGGCTGAACCGATGGTCATCACCGAGATCGAGGATCTGCGGCGGCTGCATCGACGCCGCGTGCCGCGCATGTTCTACGACTATGTCGATACCGGCGCCTGGACGGGCAGCACCTATCGCGCGAACAGCGAGGATTTCGACCGGATCCTGTTTCGCCAGCGTGTCGCCCGCAATATCGAGGCCCGCAGCCTTGCCGCCACGATGATGGGCGAGGCCGTGTCCATGCCGGTGGCGCTCGCCCCGGTCGGGCTGCTGGGGATGCAGCACCCGGATGGCGAGATCCACGCGGCCCGCGCCGCAAAGGCCAAGGGCGTGCCCTTCACGCTTTCGACCATGTCGATCTGCTCGCTGGAAGAAATCGCCGAGGCGACCGGCGCGCCCTTCTGGTTCCAGCTTTACACGCTGCGGGACGAGGAGTTTCTGGACGATATCCTCGACCGGGCGCGCCGCGCCAGGGTGACGGTGCTGGTCCTTACGCTGGACCTGACCATTCAGGGGCAGCGCCACAAGGACCTGAAGAACCGCATGACCGCGCCGCCGCGCCTGACGGCGGGCAATCTGCTGAACATCGCCCTGCATCCGCGTTGGGCGCTCGGGATGCTCGGCACCAGGCGGCGGGGCTTCGGCAATATCCTCGGCCATGCGCGCGGGGTGACGAATATGGGCGATCTGATGGAATGGACTTCGCGCCAGTTCGATCAGCGGCTGGACTGGGCGCGGGTTGAGGAGATCATCCGCAAATGGGGCGGTCCGGTGATCCTGAAAGGCATCAACGATGCCGAGGATGCGCGGCGGGGCCTCGATACCGGCGCGCAGGCGATCCTGGTCTCGAACCATGGCGGGCGGCAGCTGGATGGCGCGCCCTCGACCATCCGGGCGCTGCCCTCGATCCGGCGCGCGGTCGGGGCGGATTATCCGCTTTACCTCGATGGCGGCATCCAGTCCGGGCAGGCCGCCTTGAAGGCGATTGCCAACGGCGCGGACGGCGTCTTCGTGGGTCGCGCCTTCACCTATGGGCTGGGGGCGATGGGGCAGGCGGGCGTGGAATGCGCGCTCGACATCATCCGGCGCGAGATGGACATCACCATGGCGCTTTGCGGGGTCAACGATATCGGCGATTTCGGGCCGGACTGCCTTTGGTCCGGCGAGGACCAAGCGAATTCACAGCAAGGAAGCGATTGATGCGACATACATGGCGCTGGTTCGGCCCCAATGACCGGGTTTCCATCGACGACATGATGCAGGCGGGGGTTCAGGGCGTCGTCACCGCGCTGCACCATGTCCCCACCGGCACCGTCTGGTCGCCCGAGGAAATCGCCAGGCGACAGGCCGAGGTTTCGGTGATGCGGGACGGCGCCGCCTCGGGTCTGGCATGGGAGGTGGTCGAAAGCCTGCCGGTCAGCGAGGCGATCAAGACCCAGACCGGCGACTGGCGCGCCCATGTCGACAACTGGATCGCCTCGATGCGCAACCTGAAATCGGCCGGGATCGAGGTGATCTGCTATAATTTCATGCCGGTGCTGGACTGGACGCGCACCGATCTGGCCTGGCGGCGCCCGAACGGTGCCACCTGCATGCGGTTCGATTTCGTCGATTTTGCCGCTTTCGACATCCATATCCTGCGCCGCAAGGGTGCCGCAGAAGATGTCCCGGACGCGGTCCGCGAGGAAGCCGCCCGTCGCTTCTCCGGGATGGACGAGGCCCGCAGGCAACAGCTTGCCGGCAATGTCGTCTTCGGCCTGCCCGGTGCCGCCGAGCGCTTCACGCTGGAAGACGTGCGCGCGCTTCTGGACAGTTACGCCCCTGTCACCGACGCCGTGCTGCGCCGGCATTTCCACGATTTCCTCGAACAGGTCGCCCCGGTCGCCGAGGAGATCGGCCTGCGGCTCTGCTGTCATCCCGACGACCCGCCTTTCGGCCTGCTGGGCCTGCCCCGCGTGATGTCGACCGAGGCCGATTTCGCCGAACGCTGCGCCGCCGTGGACCTGCCCGCGAACGGGATCACGCTGTGCTCAGGCTCGCTCGGGGCGCGGCCGGATAACGACCTGCCCGGCATGATGGACCGGCTTGGCGATCGCGTGCATTTCCTGCATTTGCGCAATGTCCGGCGCGAGGGGGACGCCATTCGCGGCTCGTTCTTCGAGGATGAGCATCTGGGCGGGCAGACCGACATGGTGGCGCTTGTCGCGGCCGTGCTGCGCGAGGAGGCACGCCGCCGCAAGGCCGGTCGCGCCGATGCGGCGATCCCGATGCGGCCCGATCACGGGCAGGATATCCTCGACGATATCGGGCGTGGCGGCCAGCCGGGCTATCCCGCCATCGGCCGGCTGAAGGGCCTGGCCGAGTTGCGGGGCGTCGAGGCCGCACTGCGCCATGCGGGCCCGGCATGACGCGCCTGACCGGCACGGCGGATCTGCCGGCGGGCGGCGCCGTTCCCGCCTATGACCGTGCGGCGCATGGCACGGGCATCCTGCATCTGGGTCTCGGTGCGTTTCACCGCGCCCATCAGGCGGTCTATACCGACGACGCGCTTGCCGCAGCGGGGGGCGACTGGCGCATTCTGGGTGCCAATCTGCGCAGCCGCGATATCCCTGACGCGCTGAATGCGCAGGACGGGCTCTTCACCGTTCTGGAACGTGGCGAGGTTGACCGCGCCCGGATCGTAGGCGCACATGGTCCCGCCATCGGCGGCGATGCGGCGGCGATCCTGCGCGCCGCCTGCGACCCGGCGATCCGCATCCTGTCGCTGAGCGTGTCCGAAAAGGCCTATGGCATCGATCGCGCGGCGATGGATATCGACGAGAGCCACCCGGCCATCGCTGCCGATCTGGCCCGCCCTCAGGCCCCGCAGGGCGTGTTGGGGATCGTCGCCGCAGCGTTTTCGGCCCGGCGCAAGGCGGGTGTCGCGCCCTTCACGGTGCTGTCCTGCGACAACCTGCCCGATAACGGCCCGCTTCTGCGCGCCGGCGTGCTGGGCATGACCCGCCGCCTCGACCCCGATCTTGCCCGCTGGATTGCCGAGGCGGTCGCCTTCCCCGCCACCATGGTCGACCGCATCACCCCCGCCACCACCGCCCGGACGCTTGCCGATACCGAGGCCCTGACCGGCCATCACGACCCGGCGGGCGTCGAGACCGAGCCCTTCCGGCAATGGGTGATCGAGGATCATTTCCCGCAGGGCCGCCCGGTATGGGAGGCTGGCGGGGCGGAATTCGTCCGCGATGTCGGCCCCTACGAGGCGATGAAGCTGCGGATGCTGAATGGCAGCCACTCGCTGATGGCCTATGCCGGCCAGCTTCTGGGGCTGGAACTGGTCCGTGATGCGGTAAGCGATGCCGATCTGGCCCCATTGGTGCGCCGCCACATGGATGCCGCCGCCGCGACCCTACCGAAAGGCGTGGGTCTTGAGACGGGGACCTATGCGGGCGCCCTGATGGCGCGCTTCGCCAATCCGGGCATTGCCCATCGGACGCTGCAGATCGCCATGGACGGCAGCGAAAAGCTGCCGCAACGCTGGTTTGCCCCGGCGGCGGAACTGTTGCGGGCGGGCGGCGATGCACGGCCCTTCGCCGTCGCAACCGCGATCTGGCTGGCATGGCTGGCCAGCCTGAGCGAAAGCGGCACCCGCCCCGACGATCCGCGCGCCGAGACGCTGATGGCGCGACTGCGCGAGGCCGGGCAAAACGAGGCGCATCTGACCCGCGCCATCCTGTCGCTGCCCGGGCTGGCCCCTGCGGCGCTGACCGAAAGCGCCCCCTTCACCGGGGCCGTTGTCAGGGCGCTGACATCCATCCGCCGTGATGGCATAAGACAGGCCATCGCAAACGGGAGCCTGTCATGACCGCAACCCGCATCCTGTCCATCGGCGAGGCGATGGTCGAACTTTCCGCCTCGGGGCAGGCGGGGCTGTGGCGCCTCGGGATCGCCGGCGACACGCTGAACACGGCCTGGTATCTGCGCCGCCTTTTGCCGGCGGAATGGCAGGTCGGCTATTTCAGCCGGGTGGGCTTGGGCGAATTCTCGCAGAAGATGATCGAGTTTCTCGATGCGGAAGGGATCGACAGCCGCCATATCGGGCGCGATGCGCAGCGCGAGATCGCGCTTTACGCCATCTCGCTGAAGGATGGCGAGCGCAGTTTCACCTATTGGCGCGACAATTCGGCGGCGAAGCGGCTGGCCGACGATCCGGCGGCATTGGCGCAGGCGTTGCGCGGCGTCGGGATCGCATATTTTTCCGGCATCACCCTGGGCATCCTGCCCGAAGCCGGGCGCGGGGCGCTGCTTGAGGCGCTGAAGACCGCGCAGCGGACCGGCACGCAGGTGGTCTTCGATCCGAATTTGCGGCCCCGGCTCTGGCCCTCGACCCGGGTCATGTGCGACGCCATCGAGGCCGCCGCCGAAATCTCGGACCTGATCCTGCCCAGCTTCGATGACGAGGAAACCTTCTTCGGCGATCTGAACCCCGAGGCGACCATCGCCCGCTACCTCGCCCGTGGCGCGCGGCAGGTGGTGGTCAAGGCCGGCGGCAAGGCGGTTCACTTCCGGGGCGCTGATGGCGCGGGCGTGGTCGACGGGCTGGAACTTGCCGTGCCGGTGGACACGACTTCGGCCGGGGACAGCTTCAACGCGGGCTATCTGGCGGCACGGATCGGTGGCCATGACGTGGCCGGTGCCATCCGCCAGGCGCATGAGTTGAGTCGCCGCGTCATCGGCCATCACGGTGCTTTGGTTGCCGAAGCCGTCACCGCAAGCACCTGACAGGATCACATCATGGATGTTGAAAAAGGCAGGCGATTAGGCATCGCCTGCCTTCCTAATCTATGCGATGGAGCGCTTCTGATTGCTCAGCCGTCCAGGAAGCGCTTCGCGGATGGCAGGTTCTTCATCAGCAGGTAATAGGTGATCCCCGCCGGCAGCAGGCTCGCATACCAGGAGATGCCCGAGAAGATCAGCGCCGCGACGACACCCACCGCCATCGCAATGACAGCGGCCATATTGATGCCCTGATAGGGGCCTTCAGGGTCATAGAGCTTGTCGAGATCGAGTTCCTGTTTGCGCAGCACGAAGTAATCCACCACCAGAATGGCGAAGATCGGGCCAAGGAAGGCCGAATAGGTGCGGATGAACAGGTTCAGCCCGGCTGCGGATTCGTCCTTGACCAGTTCCCACGGGAAGGTGACGAAGGCCAGCAGGCCGACGATCACCGCCGAAGTCTTGAAGTTGATCTTGAACACATCCATCAGCGCATAGGCCGGCGGAACGACGTTGTTCAGGATATTCGTCGTGACCTGCGCAAAGGCGATGAACAGCAGCGTCACGATCAGCAGAAGCTTGTTGTCGACGGCGCTGGAAAACACCTTGATCGGGTCGACCTCGCCGGTGGCACCTGACACCATCAGCCCGATCAGGCCCATGAACAGCGTCGCCGGCAGGATGGAGTTCGCGTAGATCACCACCTGCCGCAGCGGACCGACATCCTTGCGCAGTTCTCGCGAATAATCCGAGACGTTCAGCATCATGGTCGAGTAGATGCCCAGAAACAGCATGGTCGCGCCCCAGAACGGCGCACCCCAGGTGCCCTCGACATTGATGAGGTTGGTGCTGATTTCGTCGCCATATTTGCTGATGACGCTGAAGAACATGTAGATCAGAGAGCCGATGATGAAGATCGAGCCGATGTTTTCCAGCCACTTGATGCCGTGAAAGCCCAGGACGGACAGGCCGATCTGCAGGAACTGGAAGCCGATGAAGAACACCCACATGTTCGAATAGCCGAACAGGGTTTCCGATACGAGGTTCAGCGCGCCGGCACCGATCCAGCTTTGAAAGCCGAACCAGACGATGGCGGGAACGGAACGCACGAGGGCCGGGATGCGCGTGCCGGTAAAGCCGAAGGCAGAGCGCGCCTGCACCATGAAGGGAATTCCGTATTTGTGGCCCGCCTGACCGTTGATCATCAGCGCCAGGCCGATGACGGCGCAGCCGATGGCAATGGCGACGAAGGTTTGCAGCAGGTTCAGCGTGCCGACCAGTCCCGAACCGATGGTGAAGGTGCCGATCGACACGCAGCCGCCCAGCCAGGCGAACAGATAGGACCAAGGGTCCATGATCCGGGTTTCCTGCGGTGCCAGGCTTTCTTCGCCGATGGCCTTGTGGTCGATCTGGGCGGTCGCAACACCCTCTGATGTCGTGTGCTGTAATGTCATCCTGTTCCCTGTCCCTCTATTTGCTGTTGGGGGTTGCGTATCCGTTGATTTTGCTGGTTTTCAGGCCGGCCCCGACAAGGGCCTCGATCATGCGGGTTGCAACGGTAACCCCGTCGATGACCGGGATTCCGGTTTCCTCGCTCAGCCAGGCGGTCAGATCGGCCATGCCGGCGCAACCCAGCACCACCGCCTCGCAATGATCCTCGGCGATGGCGCGCAGGATCTCGTCGCGGACCTTGAGGCGCGCGTTCGATCCGGGTTCCTCGAGTGCCAGCACGGGTATGGCGGCGGCGCGCACGCGGCGGCATTGATGGGACAGCCCATAGCCGTGGATCAGATGCTCGATGATCGGGATCGAGCGGGGCAGCGTGGTCACGACCGAAAACGACGTGGCCAGCATGCTGGCGGCTTTCACCGCCGCCTCGCAGATGCCCAGCACCGGCCCGGTCGCCAGTTCGCGGCAGGCGGCAATGCCAGGATCGTCAAAGCAGGCGACAACGATCCCGTCGATGCCCTTGGCCTCTGCCTCGCGAATCTGCGCCATGAGGCCGGGCAACGACATGGCCTCATCGTAATGGCCCTCGATGCTGGCAGGGGCGCCGGCGGCGGTGGCACCATGGATCACCGTGCCGGGGCTGGCAACCTGCCGCGCTGCCTCCACAATCTTGTCCGTCATCGACTGTGTCGAGTTCGGATTGACGACGAGAATATCCAAAGAGCACCTCCCATATTGGTTAACAATTATTGTTAACAATGCTGGCGGCGCGTCAAAGGTTTTTTGGCCTTCAGGCTTGTCCGGCTACGATATCGCCCCTAATTTCGGCATATTGCGCGGAAATGAGCCAGAAAGCAGATGGACGCCCAGCCGGAAAACCAGATCGTTCGCGCCGTTATCGATGCCATCTCGGAACAGCGCCTGCCTGCGGGGGCGAAGCTGGGCGAGCAGGTGCTCAGCGATCTGTTCGACTGCAACCGCGCCAATGTCCGGCGCGCGCTTGCATCGCTGGCTGCGCAACATGTGGTCGAGCTTCGCCCGAATCGCGGTGCCTTCGTGGTGGCTCCCTCCGCCCAGGAAGCGCGCGAGGTCTTTCAGGCCCGGCGCGCCATTGAGCGCACGATTGCGCGGCAGGCGATAGGGCGAGTGACCGACGCCGACATCGCCTATCTGCGCGCGAATATCAGCGCGGAGACCGAAGCGCGGACGCTTCGCGACAAACCGGCAGAGCTTCGCACCTCGCAACGCTTCCACATGTATCTCGCGCAGCTTTCGGGTAATCGCATACTGGAGCGTTTTCTGGCCGAACTGACCATGCGCAGCACCCTGATCCTCGGCATGTATTCTGCCGAGGGGCATTCCTGCGCGCGCTGCGACGATCACCGCGGCATCGTGGATGCGTTGATCGCGCGCGATGAAGAACTGTTGCTGCGGCTGGCCGAAGAACATCTGCGAAATCTCGAAGCCGAACTGAACTTCGATATTTCAACGACTTCCGCAGGCGGGCTGAAGGATCAGCTTCTCGGACCGAAGCCTTCGTCAGACAAGCCGGTGACGCGTCTTTAGATTTTGGTTGTGTCTGCCAAGGCTATGCCACTATAGGTTGTTTAACTCTACTTGCCCCGAAGGGTGTCAAAACGCTGTCTGCTTCGCGTGAAGCCACCGACAGCGTTAACGCCGATCATCTGCGGGGCGGATGGTTCAACAGGCAGCTGTCGAGGCCGGTTTCGCATGGCAAATCAGAATGGCCGCAATGCCTATCACGGAACGCAGGATATGGACGGGACGCAGGTCATCACTCACATCCCGGCTTCTGAGCCTCAGGCAGCGCCGGACCTTTCCAGCCGCCTGATGGCTTGCGAGGCCGCAACCGAGGAACGCTTTGCCGATATCGCCGCGCTCGGGCATGAAATCGCCCGGCTGGAAACCGCATTGGCACAGAAAGATACGGCGTTTCGGGCGATGCTCGCCCGCAAGGATGCCGATATTGCCGCACTGACCGAACAGGTCGATCACAACAGGCCTGGCGGACTGATCCCGGATCAGGCCGAACTTATCATCGCCGAGCTTTCGCGTCAGTTGGACATCCGAGACCGGACACTTGCCGAAGTTGTCGCAGACCGGAACCGCGTTGTCGCGATGGTTGAGGAGATTTTCGGCACCTCGTCCTGGAAGGCGACCGCGCCATTGCGCAAGCTCAAGCGGATGTTGCGCGGCGCGGAACGGTCGTGACGTGATGGAGATGGACACCGCTGCAGCCTGTGCCGAAGGCCTGTCCCGCGCGCAGGCGCAATTGGCCGAACTGATTCCGCTTGAGGCGCAGCGGACATTGCTGAACCGCGCGCTGACCATGCAGCCGAGTCTGGCGGGGCTGCGCCAGCTCGCGGCGCTGGAGGTGCGGGCGAGTCATGTCTGCGCCGCCGCCGAATTGCTGCGCCAGATCCCACGCTATCTGTGGACCGAAGCCGGCCCGAGCACCGACTGGCACGATCAGATGCGGCTCAGCCTGACGAGCTTGGGGTGCGACCTGCCAGAGCCGAGCCCGCCTTCGAACCGCCTGGTGATCGCCTTTGCGTTTCCACCTTTCGCGACGGCCTCGGGCAATGTGATGGCCCGCCGGATCGAGGCCGATGGAGGCAAGGTCGATGTCATCTCCAACGACATGTCCGGGCGCGAGCGAATCGACCGCACGTTTTATGGCGCAATCGCGCCTCTGATTGGGCAGCACATCGTCCTGAACTCGGAAAACTGGCCGGCACGAAGTGCCGCCTTTTCGGATTTCGCCGACAAGGCGCAGGCGGCGGTCGCGTCTGGATTGTTCGGCCGGACGCATTATCCCGAAGTCCGCTCACGCGCGATGTGGGCGCAATCGCATTTCGCCGCTGCGGCGGTCCTCGCCGCCGGTCGGGCTGATCGCTGGGTGGCGGAGTTTTCCGACCCCTGCCGACTGGATCTGCACGGTCAACATGCCGCAGCGCCCGCCGACGATGCATGGTTGGAACGCATCGGTATTGCTGACCTGCTGCGCCAACGCGGTCATGCGGTGCCGCAAGGGCGAAGCCTGATGTATTGGGTCGAATACCTGCCCTTCTGCCTGGCCGACCGGATCATCTTCACCAATGAGGTTCAGCGCGACGTGATGCTGTCGCAGGCGGAGGACTCAGTTGAACTGCGCGCCCGCGCCTCCGGCGTTGCAGAGGTCATTGCCCATCCAGAACCGGGCGCGCGCATCCTTTCGGCGCTGCCCATGCCGAAGCCGGTCCGTGGTTCGATCTGGATCGGCTATTTCGGCAATTGCAACCCGCGTCGCGGTCTGTCGACGCTGTTGAACGCGCTGTCCGCTTTGCCGGAGGATCTGCGCGGTGCCGTTCAGCTGCATTTGCATGGCCCGGAGCCAGAGGGGCTGCGCGCCCTGATCCGCCAGCTGGACATCGTCCCGATGGTCCGGGTCCACCCGCCGCTGGACTATCTGGAGGCCCTCGCGCGGATGCGAACGATGGACTGGCTATTTGTCAACGATACCAGCAGCACTGGCGCCTTCGGGGTCACACCCTTCCTGCCGTCAAAGCTTGCGGATTACCGCAGCGCGGCACGCCCGATCCTGGCCCTTGCAGAGCCGGGTGGCCCATTGTCGCAGGCCCCGCTCCCGCCCGGATCGCTGTGCGTCAACATGGGCGATGAAGACGCTTTGCGCGATGTGATGGGCCAGATCGCCGCATCGGGCCGCGAGAGCTTGCAATCCTGACGGAAGAATGACAACCTATAGGTGTATTCAACGGATGATATACACCCATGAAGGTAATGACCGTCTTCGGCACACGTCCGGAAGCAATCAAGATGGCCCCGCTCGCGAAGACGATCGGGGCCGATCCTCGCTTTGAAGGTGTGATCTGCGTCACCGGGCAGCACCGCGAGATGCTGGATCAGGTGACCTCGCTGTTCGGGCTGACACCGAAGCACGACCTGCGGGTCATGAAGGCCGGGCAGGATCTTTACGGCGTCACCGCCGCGATCCTGACCGGCATGAAGCCGGTGCTGGAGGTCGAGCGTCCTGACATCGTTCTGGTCCATGGCGACACCGCCACGACCCTCGCCGCGACGCTGGCCGCCTATTATGCCCGCATCCCTGTGGGCCATGTCGAGGCCGGGCTGCGGACCGGCAATATCTATTCGCCCTGGCCGGAGGAGGGGAATCGCCGCATCGCCGGCGCGCTCGCCCGACGGCATTTCGCACCTACAGAGACAGCGCGTCAGGCGCTTCTCAACGAAGGCATCCCGGGTGGCCGGATCACCGTCACCGGAAATACCGTCATTGATGCGCTCATGGAGATCGTCGGTCGGTTTGACACTCAGCCCGAGTTGAACCGAGAGATTGCCGGTCGTTTCGATTTCCTGCATTCGCAACGGCGGCTGATCCTGGTCACGGGTCATCGCCGGGAAAGTTTTGGCGGCGGGTTTGAGCGCATATGCACCGCCCTCGCGCGGATCGCGGAACAATTCGATGATGTCGATATCGTCTATCCCATGCATCTCAACCCCAATGTCCGAGAGCCGGTGACCCGGCTGCTTGGCCGGCATCGGAATGTCCACCTGATCGAACCGCAGGATTACCTGCCATTCGTCTGGCTGATGAATCGCGCGACCTTCATCATCACCGATTCGGGCGGAATTCAGGAAGAAGCGCCGTCGCTCGGCAAGCCGGTGCTGGTGATGCGCGACACGACCGAGCGGCCAGAGGCATTGGCTGCCGGAACCGTCCGGCTGGTCGGCACCGATACCGACCGGATCGTCCGTCTGGCAACCGAATTACTGACCGACGCCGGCGCCTATCGCGAAATGAGCGTCGCTCATAACCCCTATGGTGACGGCAAAGCCGTCGGCCGCATCCTCGATGCGCTCACTGAAATCGGAGAAGCGGCATGAAAGATCCTTTCCGCAAGATATGCATGGTCGGTCTGGGATATATCGGCCTGCCGACCGCCGTAATTTTTGCGCTGCGCAATATCGAGGTCATCGGTCTCGATATCGACGAAAGCACCGTCAATCGGATCAATCGTGGCGAATGCCACATTGTCGAGCCGGGGTTGGAGGATGCGCTCCGCGCCTCGGTCGGTGCGGGCCTGTTGCGCGCAACGACAGTGCCCGAACCGGCGCAGGCCTTCCTGATCGCCGTGCCGACGCCCTTCCTCATGGGCGACAATGAGAAATTCCCGGATCTTTCCTATGTCGAAAGCGCCGCGCGCAAGATCGCGCCGGTGTTGAAAAGGGGCGATCTGGTGGTGCTGGAATCGACCAGCCCGGTCGGCGCGACCGAACAGATGGCGGCATGGTTGGCCGAGGAGCGACCCGATCTGACCTTCCCGCAAAGCCACGGCGAGGAAAGCGATATCCGTATCGCCCATTGTCCTGAACGGATCCTGCCCGGCCACGCCTTGCGGGAGCTGGTGACCAACGACCGTGTCATCGGCGGCATGACCCCGGCCTGTGCCGCCCGCGCGCGAGAGATTTACCGCATGGTGGTCGAAGGCGATTGCGTCGAAACAGATGCCCGCACCGCCGAAATGGCCAAACTGACAGAAAACAGCTTTCGCGATGTGAACATCGCCTTTGCCAATGAGCTTTCGATCATCTGCGACCGGCTCGGAATCGACGTATGGGAGCTTATTCGCCTGACCAATCGGCATCCGCGCGTGAATATTCTGCAACCCGGCCCCGGCGTGGGCGGGCACTGCATTGCGGTCGATCCGTGGTTCATCATTGCCCGCACCCCGGAACTGGCGCGAATGATGCGTGCGGCCCGTGACATCAACGACCAGAAGCCGGAATGGGTGCTGCAGAAGATCCGCGAAGCCGTTGCCGCCAAGGGCGAAGGCGCCAGCATTGCCTGCTTCGGCCTGACCTTCAAACCCAATATTGACGATCTGCGCGAAAGCCCCGCCGTCGAGATCGTCCGCCGCCTGACCGAGGAGTTTCCGGGTCGGGTGAAGGTGGTCGAACCGCATATTCAGGTCTTGCCGCCCGCACTTGCCGGCAAGGCCGGCCTCGTCCCGATGGGAGAGGCGATGGAGGCCGAGATCTGCGTCATGCTCGTGGATCACGCGAAATTCCGTGACGCGCCACCGCCTTCGGGTGCCAGCCAGATCACGGTCGACACGCGCGGCATCTGGCGCAAGGCGGAACTCGCCCATGCCTGATACGAGTGCGGGGACGGACGACGCCGAAACCTTCGCGAGGGGGCTTGATATTGCGGCTCAGCGGCTGGAGCAGCTTGGCCGTCCGGCGTCCAAACTGGCGATCCTCGACCGTATCTGTCGCGACCACGACCACTGGCCATATCAGAAGCAGCGCCTTGCCACGGCGATTGACCTGCGCGCTTTCGATACTGCGGAAGCCATCCTTGACGAGATGGACCGCAAGGCCGTGGTCGATCCCGCCGAAGAAGCCTGGCTCGATGCACGCCGCAAACAGGTGTCGAACAGGCCGATTGTCGTATCCCGGCTGCTGACCGAACTCGCGGTGAAGAACCCGCCACAATACGAGCCGGTCACAGGCCGCATCCTTTACGTCCTGCACAACTCGCTGCCCTATTCCTCGGGCGGCTATGCGACACGCGGACATGGTCTGCTGCAAGGCATGCGCCAGATCGGCTATGATATGGTCTGTGTCACCCGACCCGGATTTCCGACCGACATCATTGAGATCGAGCCAGAAGATGTCGCACCCATCGACGAAGTCGATGGCATCCAATATCACCGCATCACATCCCCCAGCTACAAGATTGCCATCGGGCACGGTTACATCTTGTCCGCCGCCGAGCGGATGGAGGAAAAACTGCGCGAGTTGCGCCCCGAACTGGTCATTGCGGCGTCGAACCATGTCACCGGATTGCCAGCGCAGATCGCCGCAAAACGCCAGGGCATCCCGTTCATCTATGAAGTCCGGGGCTTCTGGGAAATCACCCGTGCCTCGCGCGAACCGAGATATCTTCAAACCAAGGCCTATGCTGGTCAGGCGAAGCTGGAAACCATCTGCGCCGACGCCGCCGATCACGTCTTCACCCTTACCGGCGGGATGCGCGAAGAACTGATCCGGCGCGGCGTTTCCGGCGCCAAGGTTACCCTGCTGCCGAACTCCTGCCTGCCCGAGCAGTTCCTGCCGCAACCGCGAGACAGGCAGTTGGCGGAAGCCCTGAACATCCCCGAGGACGTGCCGGTGATCGGCTATATCGGCTCTTTCGTGCAATATGAGGGTCTGGACGATCTGGCCCGCGCGGCCGCAATCCTGAAGGGCAGGGGCGTTGAGTTCCGTTTGCTGCTCGTCGGCAACGAAAACGTCTCTCGTCAGGAAAAAGGCCCGATCACGGCCATGATCGAGGCTGTGGCGACCGAAGGCGGGCTGGCCGATTGGCTTATCATGCCTGGCCGCGTTCCGCATGACCAGGTTGCCAAGTATTACTCCCTCATCGACATCGCCCCATTCCCACGCAAGCCGCAACTGGTGACAGAGATGGTTTCTCCGATGAAACCACTGGAGGCGATGGCAATGCAGAAGGCGGTCGCGGCATCATCCGTCGCAGCACTGGCAGAGATGATTCGGGATGGCGAAACCGGGCTCATCTTCGAAAAGGGCAATCCCGGCGCGCTTGCCGATGTATTGCAACGCCTCATCGAAGACCCGGAGCTACGGGAAAAGCTCGGCAGGAATGGTCGGACCTGGGTCGAGACCGAACGCAGTTGGCCCCAAACGGCGGTCCTCGCGCAAAATGAGATCACGCGAGTCCTCGCCAGCAGGGCCAAAATGCCCGCCGCTTGACCATGCCCAGCCGCCCCGCAACCGACGACGCCCAATTTTCTGAACCCCACACGGCGGATTCCGATATGCAATCCGCAGGAACCCCCGGCACGCTCGTCCCTGTTGAGCATTTCCTGACCCGTGTCTTCTCTGTACCGAAGGCAAGCGGGGAGCTGCGTGATCTGGTCACCGCCCGCATATTCAAACCCCGGGCCGATGCTGACCCATTTCCGCTGCCAGTTTCCATAGACTGGGAAGCCCGGGATCGGCATGTCGACCGCAACTGGCGGATGCAGCTTCAGGGCTGGCTGATGTTTGCCCCGGTGATGAACGCCTTCGATTCTGGCGATGCCAAGCCCGAGGCGGTCGCCTATTTCCTTCAGGTCGTGGCCGACTGGTGGCAGCACTATGGTGACGATGCCGAGGATATCGTGACCTCGCGCATGCCGGAAAGCTATGCATGGTATGACATGTCCGTCGGCTATCGGGCGCTGATCCTCGGCTTTTTTCTGAACCGGATCGCCTATTTCCGCATCGCCCTGCCCGAAGATCAGACCCGCCTGCTGGGTGATGTCGCAGAAAAGCACATCCGCCACCTTGCACGACCTCAGGTCTTCTCGCTGAACAATCACGGTATCTTTCAGATGCATGGGCTGCTGGCACTGACCAATTGCCTGCCCGATCCCGCCCGTTTCGCGCAAGAGCGAAGCTATGCGATCACCCGCATGACCGAACTTCTGGATGCGCAATTCGACGAAAGCGGCATCCATCGCGAGCATTCGCCGCATTATCACTTCTATGCGCTGAAGATGTTCTCCGGTGCGCTTCTGTCGGGCTGGTATGGCGATCGCCCGGCATTCACCCGGCGGGTCGAGTTGGCCATGGAGGCGCGCAAATGGCTGGTCGATCCCTTGCGGCGGCCGATCTGCGTGGGCGATTCCGTCCTGACCAGGCAGTCAGATCTGACCTTCCCCGCGGCGACGGAGCCTGCACATGTGATCTCGGATTTCGACGCCTCAGGCTATGCGGTGCTGCGTTCGGCCTGGGGGGTGCCAGCGGATGCCGCCTCGATGGTCTTCCTGATGGGTGCCTATCACGCCACGACCCACAAGCATCGCGACTGCCTCAGCTTCGACTGGTTCGACAAGGGTCGGCGGATCATCTGCGACGGTGGGAAATACGGCTACAGAAGCGATGTCTATCGCCGTTACGCGCTGTCCTATGCCGCCCATAACAATATTGAATTCGACGGTTTCGATATCATCAAGATGAGTCCCTATGGCTCGGCCATC
The DNA here is from genome assembly GCF_937873615.1 of uncultured Paracoccus sp. Taxonomy (GTDB): domain Bacteria; phylum Pseudomonadota; class Alphaproteobacteria; order Rhodobacterales; family Rhodobacteraceae; genus Paracoccus. The sequence goes on along the minus strand of NZ_CALMYP010000023.1, from coordinate 41,851 downwards.
GAGGGGACCGAGGAACTGCCGGGCGGCATCTTCCGCATGACGGCGGCGCTCAGGATTAAGGCCATCACCCATGTCCGGTGCCTGCATGTCAAGCCGGGCCATTGGATATTGATCGAAGACGACATCGAGCAAAGCCGACCACGGAAGATCAGGCAGCGTTGGCATCTTGATAGCGATTTCGGGCTGCAGCGCCTTGCTGGCCGGGTGCTTCATGCCATGGCATCCGATGGGCAAGGCATCACCATCGAGCCCTTCGGCTGGAAGCCAGAGCCGATGCTCCAACGCGGCGACAGCGCCCCGGTCCAGGGCTATAGCTTCACTGCGGACCTGAAACTGGAACCGGCACTGGCGCTGACCTATTCAGGCGAGGTCCAGAATGGCAAGCTCCTGACCGCGATGTCGCTTTCCGCGTTCGACCGCCAGGATGTGCAAAGTTATTGCCACGCACATTTCGGCCTGCCCAGGCCGAAGCCCGAATCCCTGCCAGACGTAAAGGCGCTGCTGCCGAATGTTCCGCATCGGACCGTCAGACCGGATCAGGCCCTGATGCTGTCTTCGGGTACGCGAAGCTATACGATGCTGGCAGGCGGACTGGCGCTGTCTTTCCTTGCGACCAGACGACCCGGCGGATCGAAGCGGCTTCTGGTCATGCTGCCCGGCGCATCGGCGCGGAAGCACGGGCATCTGGACTTCCAGCGCCACGGATGGGGCGATGATTATCCTGACTACGATATTGTCGCGATCTCCGACCCGTCGCTCAAGCCCGGCAATGACATCGGTCTGGCCTGGTTTCAGAACAGCGCCGCATATTGCGGTCTGGATGCCTTGGCAGAGGGTCTGTCACGCATCTGCGAGGCGGGTGGATATGCCCCGCAGGATGTGGTCATCCTGGGGTCTTCCGGGGGCGGCTTCGCGGGGCTGATGCTGGCAAGGCGTTTCCCGATGGCGCGGATCATTGCCTTCAATCCACAGCTCGACCTTCGCCATTATAGCCGCTCTGCCTATCTGAAGATGTTGGGGACCTGCTATCCGGGCTTTACCGAAAGCGCCGTTCAGCAGAGATTTGGCGACCGGATGCGCGTCTCACCCGAACTGGTCGAGCGGACGGCCCCGATCTTCCTGTTCCAGAACGAGCATGACACGCTGCATCTCAACCATCACCTTACCCCCCTGCTGCAGAAGGTTCCGGCTGAAAAGCAGGCCGAATTTACTGGCCGGATCGGGCCTCGGGCGGATTGGCGCATTCTCAATATCATTCGCTATGCCGACCCCGCGCTTGGTCATTCACCGCCCAGCCGGGCTGACACAGGCGATCTCATTCGACCGCTCTTGGCGGGCGCTGAAGGTCTGGCACCGGATTGAGCGGCTGCGCCCGCTGCGAACAGGCCGATCTGCGGCGGGCCGGGCGACGCCTGAATCTGTTCGGCATCGCCCGAGCTTCCGCCCTGATCCGCCCGCTTACGCGGGATCGCGCATGGCCGCGTCGAAAAGCACGCGGGTATTCTCGCGCGTCATCTCGACCGGATTGCCCCCGCAAGAGGGATCTTCCAGCGCCATCTCGGTCAACTCGTCCAGCCGCGACGCCTCGACCCCCATCACGGCAAGGTTCTGAGGAATCGCCAGCTCGGCCCGCAGGTCCAGCACGCGGGCATAGAAGCCGTCGAAGCCGCCCTTGATGCCCAGATAATCGGCGGCCCGCGCGATGCGCTCCTCGATCGCGGGGCGGTTGAATTGCAGCACTATCGGCATCACCACGGCATTGGTTGTGCCGTGATGGGTGCCGTAAACCGCACCGACCGGGTGGCTGAGGCTGTGGATCGCGCCCAGACCCTTCTGGAAGGCGACCGCGCCCATGGCGGCGGCGCTCATCATGTTCGCCCGTGCCTCAAGGTCGTTCGGATCGGCATGGGCGCGCGGCAGGTTCTCGTTCACCAGCCGCAGACCTTCCAGCGCGATGCCCTGGCTCATCGGGTGGTAATGCGGGCTGGAATAGGCTTCCAGACAATGCGCGAAAGCATCCATGCCGGTGCCGGCGGTGATGGCGCGCGGCATTCCGACGGTCAGTTCCGGGTCACAGATCGTCACCGTGGGCAGAAGCTTCGGGTGGAAGATGATCTTCTTCTTGTGGCTGGCGCTGTTGGTCAGCACCCCGGCGCGCCCGACCTCCGATCCCGTGCCGGCGGTGGTCGGCACGGCGATGATCGGGGCGATGCTGTCGGGGTTGGCGCGGGTCCACCAGTCGCCGATATCCTCCAACTCCCAGACCGAGACCGGCTGGTCGATCATCAGCGCGATCATCTTGCCCAGATCCAGCGCCGAGCCGCCGCCGAAGCAGATCACCCCGTCATGGCCGCCCTTGCGATAGGCGGCAAGGCCGGCTTCCATATTGCCCTCGTTCGGGTTCGGATCGACATCCGAGAACACCGCCCGGCCCAGCCCCGCCGCATCCAGCAGGTCCAGCACCTGCGCGGTGATCGGCAGGGCGGCAAGGGCGCGGTCGGTGACCAGAAGCGGCTTCGCGATCCCCGCCGCGCGGCATTGATCGGGCAGTTCGGCGATGCGGCCGGCACCGAATTTGATCGCGGTCGGATAGGACCAGTTGGCGCGAAGCGTCATGCTGTCACCTTTTTCAGATGGAAGGATTTGGGCCGGGTCACGGCATGGAAGCCAAGCGCCGACAGGCTGGCCCCGCGCCCGGTATCCTTGACCCCGGTCCAGCACAGCGCCGGGTCGAGGTAATCGCAGCGGTTCATGAAGACGGTGCCGGTTTCCAGCTTCTCGCCAATCGCGGCGGCGCGGTCGGAATCGGCGGTCCAGATCGAGGCGGTCAGCCCATAGGCGCAATCGTTCATCAGCGCGATGGCTTCCGCATCGTCCCTGACCGGCATGATGCCGACCACGGGGCCGAAACTTTCCTCGCGCATGACGCGCATGTCATGGCGCACATCGACCAGCACCTGCGGGGCCAGATAGGCGCCGCCATCGTCGGCCGGAAACTCGCTTGCCTCGATCAGCGGGCGCGCGCCCGCAGCCACGGCCTCGGCCACCTGTTCGCGCACCAGCTTCGCGAAACGCAGATTGGCCATCGGCCCCATCGTGGTCTCGGGATCGGTCGGATCGCCCAGCTTCAGCGCCCGCACCCAATCCGCCGCCCTGGCGACGAAACCGTCATACAGGCTGTCATGGACATAGATCCGCTCGATCCCGCAGCAGCACTGACCCGAGTTGAACATCGCCCCGTCCATCAGCCCGTTCACCGCCGCTTCCAGATCGGCATCCTCGGCGACATAGCCCGGATCCTTGCCGCCAAGTTCCAGCCCGGTGCCGGTAAAGCCGCCCGCCGCCGCGCGCTCGATCGCCTGACCGCCGCCGACCGAGCCGGTGAAATTCACGAAGCCGAAATTGCGCTCGGCGATCAGCGCCTCGGTGGTGGCATGATCCAGAACGAGGTTCTGGAAGATATCCTCGGGCACACCGGCCTTGTGCATCGCCTCGGCCAGACGTTCGCCCGCCAGCAGGGTCTGGCTGGCATGTTTCAGCACCACGGCATTGCCGGCGATCAGCGCCGGCACGATGCCGTTGATTGCGGTCAGGAAGGGATAGTTCCAGGGCGCGATGATGAAGACCACGCCCACCGGCACCCGGCGCAATTCGCGGCGGAAGGTGCCGCTATCTTCAACCACCTGCGGGGCGAGGGTTTCCGCGGCGATCTTCGCCATGTATTCGGCACGTTCGCGCACCCCGCCCATCTCGCCGCCATAGCGCACCGGGCGGCCCATCATCCGGGCCAGTTCCGGCACGATCCGGTCGTTCATGGCGATCAGCGCCTCGACGCCGGCCATGACCAGCCGGATGCGTTCATCCAAAGGCCGCGCCGCCCAGTCCGGCTGCGCCGCGTGGGCGCGGGCGACAGCCGCGCGCGCATCCTTGGGCGACAGCACGTCGCGGGTCACATAAACCTCGCCATCGACCGGCGATACCAGCTGGATCTTTCCCGACATCTCGATTTTCCGTTCCTTCAAGCCCGCTCGAATCCGCGTGCGGTTTCCCAGTCGGAGACGACGCGATTCTGTTCCTCTATCTCCCAAAGCGCGGCGCGGTGGTAGTGGGCAACGACATCCTCGCCAAAGGCGGATTTCAGCATCCCTGACCCCATCGCCGCAGCCGCCGCCGCGCCAAGCGTGCGCGGCACCTCGGGCGCATCCTTCGACTGGTAGAGATCGCCCGAGAAGGCGGGGGCAAGCTCCATCCCCTTCTCGATCCCGTCGAGGCCTGCGGCCAGCAGCGCCGCGCAGGCCATATAGGGGTTCAGATCGGCCCCGCCGATGCGGCATTCGATGCGCACGCCCTTGGTATTCTCGCCACAGAGGCGGAAGCCGGCGGTGCGGTTGTCGACGCTCCAGACCGCGCGGGTGGGGGCGAAGGTGCCGGCAACGAAGCGCTTGTAGCTGTTGATATTGGGCGCAAGGAACAGCGTGATCGCCCCGGCATGGGCAAGTTGCCCGGCGACATAGGATTTCATCAGCGCCGACATGCCGAGCGGGTCGGTCGCATCGACGAAGACATTCGCCCCGTCCTTCGCCAGCGACTGATGGACATGCGAGGAACTGCCGACCTTGTCGTGATGGTATTTCGCCATGAAGGTGGCTGACCGCCCGGCCCGGCGCGCGATATCCTTCGTCGCCGCCTTGATCAGGATATGCATGTCCGCCGTATCCAGCGCGTCGGAATAGCGCGCATTGATCTCGTGCTGGCCGCGCTCGGCCTCGCCCTTGCTGCACTCGACCGGCACACCGGCGGCGTAAAGATCGTTGCGCAGCGCGCGCATCACCACCTCGTCGCCCGAGGTCTCGCTCAGGGCGTAATCGACATTGTAACGCGCGCTCGGCGTCGGATCGCGATAGCCGGTATCGAACAGGTCCTTGAAGCTTTCCTCGAACATGAAGAACTCAAGCTCGGTCGCCATCATCGGCTCGAACCCCATGGCGCGGGCGCGGGCGACCTGACGCGCCAGCACATTGCGCGGCGCATGGGGGACGGGTTCATGGGTGTGGTGGTCCAGCAGATCGACCATGCAGAGCGCCGTGCCCGGCGCCCAGGGCAGGCGGCGCAGGGTCGAAAGATCGGGGCGCATGACGTAATCGCCATAGCCTTTTTCCCAACTGCTGGCCTTGTAGCCGGGGACGGTGAACATCTCGTAATCCGTGGCCAGCAGGTAATTGCAGCAATGGGTCTCGTCATGGGCATCCAGGAAATGCTGGACATGGAAGCGCTTGCCCATCATGCGCCCCTGCATGTCGATCAGCGCGACGGCCACGGTGTCGATCTCGCCCGCCTCCCAGGCGGCTTTCAGGCTGTCGAGCGTCATATTGGCGGGCATGATATCCTCCGGATCGGGAAGGCCGGGCACGAGGGCCGCGCCCGGCAAGGGGTCTTAGCGGTAAGGATAGCCGGCCTTTTCCATATTGGCGGCGTAATCCTTGAAGGCCTGCACGACGCGGCCGGCGCGGTCCGAGGAACCGGCAACCTCGTCCCAGAAGCCTTCGGCATCCTTGACGACCTGCGCCCATTCCTCGTCCGGCAGGCTGGTCAGTTCCACCTTCTCGCCCTCGACGCGCAGCTTGGCCTCGCCGCCCCAATACCAGACATTGCGGTAGTAATGGGACTGGTCGATGGAGATGCGGAACAGTTCCTGCAGATGCGGCGGGACCTTTTCCCAGCTGGCGGTATTGGCGAAATAGCTGCCGAACCAGGCGCCGGTGACCGAGTTCGTCAGCGCATAGTTGCAGACGTCGGCCCAGCCGACCTCATAGGCCTCGGTAAAGCCGCACCAGGCGACGCCGTCGAGTTCGCCGGTCTGCATGGCGACTTCCACGTTGTCCCAGGGAATGGTGACCGGGATCAGGCCATAGCGCGACAGGAACTTGCCCGCCGTCGGCACCCCGAAGACGCGCAGCCCCTTCATGTCGGCAAGGCTGCGGATCGGCTTGTCCACGGTGAAGATATGCAGCGGGTCCCAGGCCCCGGTCGACAGCCAGGTGACATTGTCGACCTCGTCATAGGCCTCCTGCCAGATCTCTTTCAGGCCGTAATACTGGAACAGCGCCGCCACATCGAGGCTGTAGCGGGTGGCGAAGGGGAAATAGCCGCCGAAGACCGAGATATCGACCGGCGAGGCCATGGTCGCCTCGTCCGACTGAACGGCGTCGATGGTGCCGTTCTGCAGCGCCCGGAACAGGTCGGCGGTGGGAACGAGCTGGTCGGCATAGTAAAGCTCGATCTCCATCTCGCCATTGGCCGCCGCGTTGAAGGCGTCGATCTGCGGCTTGATGACATGGGCGCCAAGCGGCGCGCCGGAATAGGTCTGCAGCCGCCATTTGATCGGGCCGCTCTGCGCCAGCACGGCAGGCGCGGCGAGGGTCGAGGCCGCAGCCCCGATCCCCGCCGTCTGCAGGAACTTGCGGCGGCTGGACAGGATCTTTTCCGACGGGGTGATCAGTTTCTTGGTCATGGTATCCTCTCGGTTGGGTGGACCCTCTTGGCGGGGCTTGGTTTCAGGGATCGCTCGCTAACCTCGGACGCTCATATGTTCGGGCAGCCACAGCGCGATCTGCGGCCAGATCATCACCAGCACGATGGTGATCACCATCATCAGCGCGAAGGGCCAGATCGAGCGGTAGATATCGACAAGCGTGATCTCCTTCGGCGCCAGAGAGCGCATCAGGAAGAGATTATAGCCGAAGGGCGGGGTGATATAGGCGATCTGGCAGGTGATGGTGTAAAGCACGCCGAACCAGATCAGCTGGTTGTCGAAGCCCAGATCCAGCGAGGCCACCAGCGGAATGTAAAGCGGCGCGACAATGACCAGCATCGCCGTGTCGTCCAGAAAGATACCCATCAGGATGAAGCTGAGCTGCATCATGATCAGCACCTGCCAGGGTCCGAGATCCCAGGTGTTCAGGAACAGGTTCTCGATGGCGCGCACGGCGCCCAGCCCGTCGAAGACCGCCCCGAAAGCCAGCGCCGCCAGGATCAGCCACAGGAACATGCAACTGACAGACAGCGTCTTCAGCGAGGTCTCCTTGATCAGCCGCCAGGTGAACCGCCCCTTCAGCAGTGCCGCCAGCGTCGCCGCCGTGGCCCCCACGGCCGAGCTTTCCACGAGCGAGGTATAGCCCATCACGAAAAGCCCGGTCATCAGGAAGAAGATCAGGAAGGGGATGATGCCGGCGCGGGCAAGGGCCAGCTTCTCGGCAAAGGGCATGTTCAGTTCCTCCTCGTCCACCACCGGGGCGAGGGCGGGATTCATGCGCGCGCGGATCAGGATATAGGCCACGAACATCGCCGCCATGATCAGGCCGGGCACCAGCCCCGCGAACCACAGTTTCGACACCGGCTGGCGCGCGATCATGCCGTAAAGCACCATCACCACCGAAGGCGGGATCAGGATGCCAAGCGAGGATCCCCCCTGCACCACGCCCGAGATCAGGATCTTGTCGTAACCGCGCCGCAGCATCTCGGGCAGGGCGATGGTGGCGCCGATGGCCATGCCGGCGACCGACAGCCCGTTCATCGCCGAGATGATGACCATGAGCAGGATCGTCCCCACCGCCAGCCCACCGCGCACCCGGCCGAACCAGACATGCAGCATCTTGTAAAGGTCTTCGGCGATGCCCGATTCCGACAGCACATAGCCCATATAGATGAACATCGGCAGGGTCAGCATCGCATACCAGTTGAACAGCTTGAACACCTGGTTGAACGGCAGCTCGATGGCGCCCTGCCCGTAAAGCAGCAGCGCCGCGCCGGAGGCGACGAAACCGATGGCGGCAAAGACCCGCTGCCCGCTGACCAGCAGCAGCACCATGGAGGCGAACATCAGCAGGGCGATGGATTCATAGCTCATGCGATGGGTTCCCCGCGCAGCGTGGCAATATGCTTGAAGACAAGCGAGAAGGCCTGCAGCAGCATCAGCACCAGGCAGACGACCATCAGCGCCTTGATCGGAATGACCGAGGGGTTCCACATCGAAAACCGCCGTTCATCGGTGGAGATGGCGTATTTCAGGCTGCTGATCGAGCCCATCAGCATGACGACCAGATAGAAGATCAGGCACCAGATGGTGACCAGATCCAGCTTCGCCTTGCCGCGCTCCGACAGCGAGGCGTAAAGCAGGTCCATGCGCACATGATCGTTGTTCTTCAACGTGAACGGCCCGCCCAGGAAGTAATAGGCGGCCAGCGTGAACTGGGTCAGCTCGATCGCCCAATGAACGGGAATGTTCAGCACATTGCGCGTCACCGCATCCAGCAGCAGCGTCGCCACCATGACGAAGATCAGCGAGGCCGCCAGCCAGCCGGCCCAGTCGCTGATACGGTCGACGCTGCGGACATATCCGCGGATCAGCTTCGGCATCGGTTTCCCTTTCGTCCTGTCCCGTTGTTTTCTTCCCGGCCCTCAGCACAAGACCCGCAGCCCGCAGGCGGCCAGCTGGCCCCGCATCGGCCCGGGGATCGCGTCGTCGGTGATCAGCAGATCTATCCGTGCCGTCGGGCAGACAGTGAAGGCGGCGCGACGGTCCAGCTTGCTGCTGTCGGCCAGCACGATCAGGTTCTGCGCATTGGCGGCCATGGCGCGCGCGATCTGCGCCTCGTCATGGCTGGCATCCATGGCCCCGACCTCGGCCGAGAAGGCCGCGACGGTCAGCACGCAGTGATCGGCCTGATATTCGGCGATCTGGCCAAGCGCGGTCGGCCCGACCGTCTGCGCATTGCCGGCAACGTAACTTCCGCCCAGCAGATGCACCGAGGCGTCCGATCCCGCCCGCGCCAGCGCATCGGCCAACCGGCAGGAATTGGTGATGACGGTCAACCCGACAATCGCCGCCAGTGCCGGCACCGCCGCCAGGGTGGTCGAGCCGGTGTCGATGAACAGCGTGGCCCCCGGCTCGATCTCGCCGGCCAGACGCCGGCCGATCTGCACCTTCTCCTCGCTGGCCTGCGCGGCGCGGATATCCATGCTCGGCTCGACCAGAAGCCGGGCGCTGCGCGCGCCGCCATGCACTTTCAGCACCCGCCCGGCGCCGGCTAGGCGGGCCAGATCGCGGCGGATGGTTTCGGTCGAGACCTCGAAATGCGCAGCCAGGTCCTCGACACTGGCCGAGCCTTCGCTTCGGATCATGGTTTCGATCTGCAAGCGTCTCTCACGCGGTTTCATCGTTATCCCCTCGACCTGAAGCCAATCCGGCGCGCGCGCCCATGTCAACGAATATTTGTATTATCCGGCAAGAATTTGCGCCTGAAACCACAGTTTTATGCTTGACGATTGCCCGTTCGGTCAAATTATGTATAGTTATGCGGCAACTGATGGGGTCGGAATGGCTGAGGTGGCAGGTTACGATGTGGCAATCGTCGGCGCCGGGATCGTCGGCTGCGCCCTTGCCCGCCGTTTCGCCATCGACGGGGCGCGGGTGGTGCTGCTGGAAAAGGCGCATGACGTGCTGGACGGGGCCTCCAAGGGCAACAGCGCCATCCTGCATACCGGCTTCGACGCGCCCGAGGGCTCGCTGGAACTCGACTGCATCCGTGCCGGTCATGCGGAATATCTGGACATTCACCAGCGTCTGAACCTGCCGCTGGACCGCTGCGGCGCCCTCGTCCTCGCCTGGGATGCCGGGCAGGAGGCGGCGCTGCCCGATCTGATGGCACAGGCCCGCCGCAACGGGGTCGAGGATATCGAGCCCATGGACCGCGCCGCGCTGCTGGCCGCCGAACCGGCCCTTGCGCCGGGCGTCCGCGCCGGTTTCCGGGTGCCGCGCGAGGCGCTGATCGACCCGTGGTCGGCGGCACATGCCTATCTCTATCAGGCCATCGCCCATGGTGCCGAACTGCGCTGCCGGGCCGAACTGACCCGTGCCGAGCGCAGGGGCGGGCGCTGGCATCTGACCACTGCCGCCGGTCCCGTCGAGGCCGGGTTGGTCGTCAACGCGGCGGGCCTCTGGGGCGACCATGTCGAAAGGCTGCTGACCGGCGAGAGCTTCTTCCGGATCCGTCCCCGAAAGGGTCAGTTCATCGTCTATGACAAGCCGGCGGCGGGGTTGGCGCGGCATATCCTGCTGCCGGTGCCCACGAAGATCACCAAGGGCATCGTCGTCTGCCGCACCGCCTTCGGCAACCTTCTGGTCGGCCCCACCGCCGAGGAACAGGAGGACCGAGAGGATGCCTCGCTTTCGCCCGACACGCTGCGCAACCTGCGCGAGACCGGCGAATCCATCCTGCCCGGACTGGCCGCGCAGGAGGTGACGGCAGCCTATGCCGGGTTGCGTCCCGCGACCGAGGACAAGGGCTATCGCATCCGCGCCGATCTGGCGCGGGGGCTGGTGACGGTGGGGGGCATCCGCTCGACCGGGCTGTCGGCGGCGCTTGGGATCGCGCGCCATGTGGCGGGGCTGGTGGGTCGGGCGCCGAGAGAGCCGCAGCACTGGCCGCAGATGCCGATGCTTGCGCAGGCGGGGCCACGCGACTGGCAGGCGGCGGGCAATGGCGGCATCCTTTGCCATTGCGAGCTGGTGACCCGGCGCGAAATCGAGGCGGCGCTGAACGCCCCGGCCCCCGCCCGCTCGATCGCCGGGCTGAAACGGCGCACCCGCGTCACCATGGGCCGCTGCCAGGGTTTCGGCTGCACGGCGGCGCTGGCGAAACTGACCGAAGCACGCTTCACCCAGCCCATGACCTGCGGGGATAAGGATGGAGACTGACATCGCCATCATCGGCGCCGGCCCCGCCGGACTGGCCGCCGCCGCAGAGCTTGGCCGGCTGGGCGCAGGCCGCGTGACCGTGATCGAGCGCGAGCCGGTGCCCGGCGGCATCCCCCGCCATTGCGGGCATTCCCCCTTCGGAATGCGCGAATTCCACCGCATCCTTGGCGGGCAGGCCTATGCCGCGCGGCTGGCGGCAGCGGCAGAGGCGACGGGGGCCAGCATCCTGTGCAACACCACCGCAACCGCCTTGCAGGACGGCCCGGCGCTGGAACTGACCGGCCCCGAAGGGGTCTTCCACCTGCAGGCCCGCGCCGTTCTGCTGGCCACCGGCACGCGCGAATCCAGCCGGGTGCAGCGCCTGATCGGCGGCCAGAAGCCCGGCGGCGTGATCCCGACCGGCGCGCTTCAGGGCCTCGTGCATCTGAACCACCAGATACCGTTTTGCCGACCCGTGATCCTCGGGACGGAACTGGTCAGCTTCTCGGCCCTATTGACCTGCCGACAGGCCGGCATCCGCCCGGTGGCGATGATCGAGCCGGGGCCGCGCATCCTCGCCCGCCGCCCCTCGGGCCTGTTGCCGCGCCTGTTGGGCGTGCCGCTGCATCTGAAGACCGAGATTGCCGCGATCCATGGCCGAGAGCGGGTCAGCGGCGTGACCCTTGCCGGGCCGCAAGGCAAGACGCATCTGGATTGCGACGGCGTGCTGCTGACCGGTTCCTTCCGCTCGGAAGCGGCCTTGCTGGCCGGGGAGGGGGTCGATCCGCACTCGACCGGGCCGATCATCGACAGTTTCGGGCGCTGCGCCAGACCGGGCTATTTCGCCGCTGGCAACCTGCTGCGCCCGGTTGAAACCGCCGGTGCCTGCTGGTCCGAGGGCCGCCGCGCCGCCCATGCCATCCATGCCGCACTGCGCGGCGATCTGCCCGATCCTTCACATGGCGTGCCGCTGACCATCCGCAGCGATCTGATCCGCTATGCGCTGCCGCAGGTGATCTTCACCGACGGTCCGGGCCGGCACGGACAGATTCAGCTGCGCGTCACCCGGCCCGTGCACGGGATCCTGTCGCTGCATCAGGGCCCCATGGTCATCGCCAGCCACAGGATTAACGCCCTGCCGGAACGGCGGATCACCATGCCTTTGCCCAAAAACCTGCTGCCCGACCCGCTGATCCTGACGCTGGAGGAGACCGCATGAAGGTCCTCGCCATCGACCAGGGCACCACCTCGACCCGGGCGCTTCTGTATCGGGACGGCAGGCTGGCCCCGGTCATGCAGCGCGCCCATCGCCAGATCCTGCCCGCCCCCGGCCATGTCGAGCACGATCCCAAGGAACTGCTGGCAAATCTTCACGCGGCGCTTGACCATGAGGCCGATCTGGTCGCGCTCGCCAATCAGGGCGAAAGCTGCCTCGGCTGGGATGCGCGCGACGGGCGGCCCGTCAGCCCGGTCATCGTCTGGCAGGACGACCGCACCGCGCCGGAAACCGCCCGGCTCGACCGCGAGGGGGCAGGGTCCGAGGTCATGGCCCGCGCGGGCCTGCCGCTCGATCCCTATTTCTCGGCCACGAAACTGGGCTGGATCCTGCGGAACTGCCCCGAGGCCGCCGGCCTTGCCCGGCAGGGGCGGCTGCGGCTCGGCACCACCGATGCCTTCTTCCGAGACCGGCTGACCGGGCGTTTCCAGACCGATATCGCCACCGCCTCGCGCACCTCACTGATGAATATCGAGACCGGCGCCTGGGACCCCGCACTTTGCGAGATCTTCGGCATTCCACCCGATTGCCTGCCCGAGATCACGCCGACGGCGGGCGATCTGGGGCGGTTGCCCAATGGCGCGCGGCTTGGCGCCAGCATCACCGATCAGCAGGCGGCGCTTTACGGTCACGGTTGCCGCAGCCCGGGGGCCGCGAAGGTGACCTTCGGCACCGGCGCCTTCGTGCAATGCCTGACCGGCGCGCTGATCCGGCCCGAAACGCCCGGCCCCCTGCCGACCGTCGCCTGGCAGATGCCCGGCGAGGCACCACAGCATGCACTCGACGGGGCGGTCTATTCGGCGGCGGCGGCGCTGGATTGGGCGAAATCGCTGGGCCTGTTCAGCGAGTATGCCGAGATCGCCCGTTTCGACGCCGCGCCCGCCATCGACCGGGGGCTGGTCTTCCTGCCCGCCCTTGCCGGTCTGGCCTGCCCGCATTGGGACCGACAGGCGCGCGGCAGCTGGTTCGGGCTGACCCTGGATCACGGCCCCGCCGACCTGATGCAGGCGCTGCTGGAAGGCGTGGCCCTGCGCGCGGCCGAGGCGATCGGGGCCATCGACGCATTGCAGCCGATCCGCGCGCTTTCCGTCGATGGCGGGCTGGCGCGGAACGATTACCTGCTGGGCTTTCTGGCCGGGCTTCTCAGGCACCCGATGGGCCGCGCGGTCGAGGTGGAAAGCACGGCGCTTGGCCTCGTGCATATGGCCTTGGCGGCGGATGGCCAACCGGTGCCCCCGGTGCCGGAACCCGTTCCCGTCACCCCGTCGCAGGCGGCGCAGGCCGAACGCCGCCTGAACCGCTTTGCGATGGTCCGTGAAGGGCTGGCCGCGCTGTCGCATCGGGTCGCGGCAGACTGACAAGCCTCAGTCCTTGCCGCGCCGATCCCAGGCTCCTTTCAGGATATTGTCGCCGATGGCCGTGGCCGTGGTCACGAACAGTCCCAGCCCGCAAAGCACATAGGCGATGGTGAACAGTTTCCCCATATCGGTCTGCGGCGCGAAATCGCCATAGCCGACGGTCGAGATGGTGATGACCGAGAAATAGAAGGCGTCGATCCAGCCCCAGCCTTCCATCCAGTGATAGAAGGTTGCGGCGGTCAGGATCAGAAGCGCCGTCATCGCCACCAGATAGCGCACCCGGCGGGTCGAGAACGCCCGGCGGATCCCGGCCAGCATGTCCTTCACGCCGCGCCCGACGCCGCGGATCACCACCAACATGCGCACGCTCCTTGCCCTTGTGCAGGTTTGGACGGAAGCCTGGTCATGACACATCCTTCGTGTCGCATGGCTCAACCATGCCGGCGGCCTCGAACGGCTCGACATTCTGGGCCAGCAGGATGGCGAAGGGCCGGGTCGAGGCGAAGCTGGCCATGACGATGGCGATGATCGAGGTCAGCGGAATGGCCAGGATCGCCCCCGCCGCCCCCCAGATCGAGGACCAGAGCGCCAGCGCCACCAGCACGACGAAGGGCGACATGTTGATCCGGCGCCCGACCATGCGCGGCTCCAGCGCATTGCCGACCCACATCTGCGCCGCCGTCAGCAGCACCGCGATCACCAATGTCTTCTGGACCGAGCCGAATTGCGCCATGCTCAACACCACCGGGAAAACCACCCCGAGAAGCGAGCCGACATAGGGAATATAGTTCAGAAGCGCGATCAGCACCGCCCAGAACAGCGCGAAATCCACGCCGAGCGCCCGCATCGCCAGATAGGACAGCACCCCCAGAATGGCGTTCACCAGCGTCTTCACGGCGATATACTTGCCGATGGCATCGTTGATATCGGCAATGATGGCGCTGGCGCGATGGGCGCGCTCTCCGGGCAGGGCGACGGCGATCTTGTGGGCGAAGCCGCTGCGCTCTCCCATCAGGAAGGTGGCATAGACCAGCACCATGAACATCAGTCCGGCGGCCGAGCTGATCGAGCCGAGCACGGCACTGGCGATTTCGCTGATCGGCAGCGCCGCGCTCAACCGTTCGAGCATCTGGCCGAGATCGGGCAGTTCGGACAGCCCGGCCATGCCCGCAAGCTCGGCATAAAGCCGGTCGATATTGGCCTGATATTCCGGCAGCTTGGCGCTGACCTGACTGGCCGTCGACATCATCACCCCGCCCAGCCAGAAGGCGATGACCAGAAAGCCCACCAGCACCAGGGCCCGGCGCGCCCATTCCGGTGCGCGGCCCGCAATGGGCACCCGGCGCAGGGCGTCGCTGGCCTCGACCAGCACATAGACCGAGATCACCGCGATGATGATCGGCAGAAGGAAGGATTTGCCCACCACCATGAAGCGCCCGACAAGGGCCACCAGCAGAAGCGACAGGACGATGCCGAGAAGACCGCGCAAAGGGTCGGATTTGCTGAACATATGCCCCTCCGTTGCGGGCTGGCGGGTGGCGCGAGGCCTTTCCGGCACAGGATGGCACGCCCCGCCGGGCAGGTCCATGGCCGGGCAACGCCGGGCAGGCGGGCCGGCCCCCTCTCGCCTAATCGCGCCGCAGCGGGTAAGACATCGGAAGCCGTGGCGACGACCCGGCAGAGATTGCAGGCGATGGATCGGATGGACTGGAAAAAGCCCCTTGGCATCTCGCTTCTGCCCCTGTTCCTGGGCTTGCTGTTCTTTGCCGCCTCGCTGACCCCCTCGCTGATTCCGCGCGGCTGGGTGCTGCAGGGCATCCTTGGCGGCACGGTGGCCGCGCTCGGCTATCTGACCGGGCGGCTTCTGCTGACGATCTGGCGGCAGATGGCGCTGCCGCTGATGCGCGGGCGGGGCTTTGTCATCGGTCATCTGGCCGTCGGCCTGCCGGTGCTGGCGACGGTGATCGTGGCGCTGATCCGCGAGGTGCCCTGGCAGAACTCGATCCGCATTCGCATGGGGATGGAGCCGATCGAATCGATTCGGATGCTGCACATGCTGGCCCTGGCGACGCTGATCTTCGCCATCCTTTACATGATCGGGGCGCTGATCCGGCTGATCTTCGACCGCACCCGGCAACGCCTTTACCGCTATATGCCCGAGCGGCGGGCCAATATCGCCGGGCTGCTGATCGTGGGGCTTCTGGTCTTCATCACCACCCGCGACGGGCTGGTCGACAGCCTCGTGGGCTTTGCCGACAAAAGCTATACCGTTGCCCAGGACCTGTTCGAAAGCGCCCCGCCGCCGCCCGACGACAGCCTGAGGTCGGGCAGCGCCGCCTCGCTGATCGACTGGGGGGCGATGGGCAGGCCGGGGCGCAATTTCGTCACCTCCGGCCTCGATGCCGCCGATATCGAGGATTTCAGCACCCGCCCGGCAAAGCAGCCGCTGCGGGTCTATGTCGGTCTCGCCCAGGCCGACAGCGCGCAGGAACGCGCCGATCTGGCCCTGGCCGAATTGCAGCGCATCGGCGCCTTCGAGCGCAAGCTGCTGATCGTCGCCATGCCGACCGGGACCGGCTGGCTCGATCCCGGCAGCTTCGACGTGGTCGAATACATGCATGGCGGCGATATCGCCTCGGTCGCCGTGCAATATTCCTATCTGCAATCGCCGCTGGCGCTGATCCTGGAAACCGATTCCGGGCTGGAACAGTCGCGCGCGCTTGTCACCACCATCCACCGCTACTGGCGCGATCTTCCCGAAGATGCGCGACCTCGGCTTTACATGCACGGGCTCAGCCTCGGGGCCTGGGCCTCGATGTATGGCACCGATCTGGAGGCCCTTGTCGACGATCCCATCGACGGTGCCTTCTGGGCCGGCCCGCCCTTTCCATCCTCGCTGTGGAATTCGGCCATGGCGGGGCGCAAGCCGGACACGCCCTATGTCGCGCCGGATGTGGCGGATGGGCGGCTGTTCCGCTTCGCCAGCCATACCAAACCCGCCGGCGGGCCCGATGGCTGGGGCTCCATGCGGTTGATGTTCCTGCAATATTCCAGCGATCCCATCGTCTTCTACCAGCCCAGTTCGCTCTGGCGCGCGCCGACCTGGATGCGCGAGCCGCCGGCCTCGGATGTTTCGCCCGATCTGCGCTTCATGCCGGTGGTGACGCAGTTCCAGCTGGCGCTCGACATGGCCATCGCGCTGTCCGCGCCCTCGGGGCATGGACATTCCTATTATGCGCATGACTATATCGGGCCCTGGCTGGCGGTGACCGCACCGGATGGCTGGACCGAAGACGATACCGCGCGGCTGATGGCGCGCTGCGACAAGGATGCACAGCACGGATGCAGGAACGGAAACGACGCTGGCTCTGGCTCTGGATCCTGAGCGGGGTTCTGGCCGCGATGCTGATCGCGGCGGCGCTGAATTCATGGCGCAACTGGGCCGGGATCGCGATCAACACGCAAACCACGCAGGAACGGCTGGAGCTTCTGGCCGATGACTGGCGCATGGTCCCGCCAGACACACCCCTGACCGAGGCCGGGGCGATGCTGCTGTCGGGTTGCGACGGGGTGCATGACAATATGGATTACTGGGCCGGCATTCTGGCCGCGCGCGGCTATCCGGGTCTCATCATCGACAGCCACAGGCCGCGCGGCTATGACCGGCTGGAAAGCTGGCGTCTGCTCTGCATGGGGCAGCTTCTGCCGGGGGCGGAACGCGCGGGCGATATCGCCGTCGGCATGGCGACAAGCGGCAGCAATGACGTGATCCTGCTGGGCGCGTCCCATGGCGGCTGGTCGGTGCTGGAATTCATGCGCCAAAGCATGACCGGCGACCTGCCGCCGGGCCTGTCCGAATGGCCCGTTTCGCCCGACGCCCTGCATCGGCGCATCGCGGCGGCCATCGTGATCTATCCCTATTGCGGGGTGCTGAACGGTGCCGCCGAAGGCGACTGGTCCGGGATGCCGCCGATCCTGATGATCCTTGCCGGCAAGGACGAGTTGATGGTGACCCCGGCGTGTCAGCGCATGGCCGAGGATCTGACGGCACTGGGCGCGGATGTGACCGTGGTGCTTTACGAAGATGCCGGCCACGGTTTCGAGCAGCAGGAGCGCGCGCCGCTGTCGCAACTGGAATTCCGGCCCGAACTGCGCGAGGCGGCAACGGTCGAGGTCAAGGATTTCCTGACCCGCCACGGGCTTTAATCAAGCGGGATCGCCGCCTCGCCGCGCAGATCGAAGGGCGAGGTGATGCCCAGAAGCGCCATGTCGCGGTCGATTTCTTCGCCGAGCAGATTCGCGGCATGGCTTACGCCCGGCACGCCATGGGTGGCGGCGGCATAAAGGAAGGGGCGGCCCACGAAGGTGAAATCGGCGCCCAGCATGATCGCCTTCAACACATCGGTGCCGCGCCGGATGCCGCTGTCGAACATCACCACCATGTCGGGCACCGCCGCCCGCACATCCGGCAACACCCTGAGCGGCGCTGCGGTTCCGTCCAACTGTCGCCCGCCGTGGTTCGAGACGATCACCCCGTCGCAACCGGCATCGCGCGCCGCCCGCGCATCGTCGGGATGCATCACCCCCTTCACCACCAGCTTGCCCGGCCAAATCTGGCGGATGCGGCGGATATGGGTCCAGCTCAACTGGTCGCGCCCGATGGTCGAGCGCACCAGATCGCGCGAAAACAGCGGCGGGCCCTGCACCGCCTCCATATTCTCGAAATGCGGCATTCCCCGGGTCGCGATCTCGCGGCAAAGCGTCAGCAGCGACCATCTCGGATGCGTCATGCCCTGCCAGATCAGTTGCGGGCTCAGGCGGAAGGGCGCGTCGAAACCGTTGCGGGCGTTGTTTTCGCGATTGCCGCCCACGGGCACGTCGCCGGTGACGACAAGGCGGTCAAAACCGGCGCGCTGCAACCGCTCCAGCAGGGCCTCGATCCGGGCATCGTCGCCGGGGATATAGGCCTGAAACCAGCGGCTGCCGCCTTCATCGGCGACACGTTCCAAGGGCGTGACCGAAGCGGCCGAGCAGATGGCGAAACTGCCCGCCTCTGCCGCGCCCTTTGCCAGCGCGACATCGCCATCGAAAGCCGCCACGGCGCTGAAACCCATGGGGGCGATGCCGAAGGGCATGGCGAAATCCTGATCGAACAGCCGCGTGCGCTGATCGCGGGTCGAGACATCCTGAAGGATGCGGGGCCGAAAGCCGATGCCTTGAAAGGCGGCGCGGTTATCCGTCAGGCTGGTGTCATCCTCCACCCCGCCGCTGACATAGCCATAGATCGCGCGCGGCAAAAGCCGGCGGGCCGCGCCTTCGAAATCGTCGAGCGCGAGGAACCCGCGCAGCCGGCGCGGCACCGTCACCGGCTTGCGGCGCGCGATCGAGACCGGATCCGTCATCCGCCCGTGCCCTTCGGCCAGGTGCGGGACGCGGTCAGTGCTGCAAGGATCATTCTTCCCCCTCCGACAAGCTGGCTGCCATTCCCGGCAGCATTGCGGATCGGGGCGGCGATGACAATCCGGGCCGGGGTCGATTTGGACCCGCCCGGCCTTGATATCGGATTGCAGGCTGCTAGCCTGAGACCTTGGGCCCATGAACAGGAGCAAGCCATGAACACCCCCTTCGCGATGACCCGGCGCGGGTTTCTGTCCAGCACGGTTGCCGGGGTCGGCATGGTCGCGCTGCATCCCTTCTCGGCCCGGGCCGAGGCCGGGCAGGCGCATCTGCGGATCATGGAAACCACAGATCTGCATGTCCATGTCTGGCCCTATGACTATTACGCCGACAAGCCGGTCGATACGGTCGGACTGGCCCGCACGGCCGCACTGGTCGATGCGATCCGGGCCGAGGCCACGAACTCGATCCTGCTCGACAATGGCGATTTCCTGCAGGGCAATCCGCTTGGCGATTACATCGCCTATGAGCGCGGCATGGCCGAGGGGCAGATGCATCCCATCGTCACCGCCATGAACACCGTTGGCGTCGATGCCGGAACGCTCGGCAATCACGAATTCAACTATGGGCTGGATTTCCTGAAGAACACGCTGGCCGGGGCGAACTATCCGGTGGTCTGCTGCAACGTGGTCCTGACCGAGGGCGCGACGCCGGATGCCGATGAAACCCTGGTGCTGCCCTATATGATCCTTGAGCGCGCCTTGACCGATGGCACGGGCGAGGTCCACCCGATCCGTATCGGGCTGATCGGCTTCGTGCCGCCGCAGATCATGCAATGGGACCGCAAGCATCTGGAAGGCAAGGTGACCACGCGCGGCATCCTCGCCGCCGCCGAGGCCTGGGTGCCGAAGCTGCGCGCCGAGGGTGTCGATCTGGTCATCGCCCTGTCCCATTCCGGCATTGCCCCCCAGTCGCTGGAGGAGGATGCCGAAAACGCCTCGCTCGCGCTGGCAGGGGTCGAGGGCGTGGACGTGGTCCTGACCGGCCATCAGCATCTGGTCTTCCCCGGCCCGGATTTCGAAGGCGTCGAGGGCGCTGACATCGCCGCCGGCACCCTGGCCGGCAAGCCCGCCGTCATGGCCGGCTTCTGGGGCAGCCATATGGGGCTGGTCGATCTGATGCTGGAACGCGACGGCGAGGGCTGGAAGATCGCCGGCCATACCTCCGAAGCGCGCCCGATCTATGAGCGCAAGGAGGATCGCAGCATCGTCCCTCTGGTCGAAAGCGTGGCGTCCGTGGAAGACAGCGTGAAGCCGGAACACGAGGCGACGCTGGATTATATCCGCCGGGCCGTGGGCAAGACGTCGGCGCCGCTCTACAGCTATTTCGCGCTCGTGGCCGACGATCCGTCCGTGCAGATCGTCACCAATGCGCAGAAATGGTATATCGAACAGATGATGGCCGGCACCGCGAATGAAGGCCTGCCGATCCTGTCGGCGGGCGCGCCCTTCAAGGCCGGTGGTCGCGGCGGCCCGGATTACTATACCGATGTGCCGGCGGGCGATCTCGCAATCAAGAACGTGGCCGATCTTTACCTCTATCCGAACACGATCCGGGCGGTGAAGATCACCGGCCAGCAGGTCAAGGACTGGCTGGAACGCAGCGCCGGCATGTTCAACCAGATCACCCCGGGCGAGGCCGATCAACTGCTGCTCAATCCCGATTTCCCCAGTTATAATTTCGACGTGATCGACGGGGTCAGCTACCGGATCGACCTGTCGCAGCCTTCCAAATACGACAGCGACGGGGCGGTGGTGAACGAAGGCGCGAACCGGATCACGGATCTGACCTTCAACGGCGCCCCTATCGACCCAGCGGCCGAGTTCATCGTCGCCACCAACAACTATCGCGCCGGCGGCGGCGGGACCTTCCCCGGCAATGACGGCTCGACCATCGTTTTTGAAGGCCCCGACACCAATCGCGACATCATCGTGCGCTATATCGTCGAGCAGGGCACCATCGACCCCAAGGCCGATGGCAACTGGTCCTTTGCGCCGCTCGACGGGACCACTGTGCTGTTCGATACCGGCCCGAAAGCCGCCGATTATCTGGCCGACATGACTGCCCTGACCATCGAACCTGCCGGCGACGGCGCGGACGGCTTTGCCCGCTTCCGTATCACCCTGTAATCGCGGTAGGATCGGCGGGAAGGGCCGGGGAATAAAGATGGATCTGAACAGCGACATGGGCGAAAGCTTCGCCGCCTGGGCGATGGGCGACGATGCCGCCATGCTGGAGATCGTCACCTCGGCCAATATCGCCTGCGGCTTTCATGCCGGCGATCCGGCGGGCATCCTCGATACGCTGCGGCTGGCGGCGGCGCGCGAGATCGCGGTGGGCGCGCATGTCGGCTATCGCGACCTTGCCGGCTTCGGGCGCCGGCCGATGGACATCCCGGCGCGGGAACTGACGGCGGATGTGATCTATCAGATCGGCGCGCTCGACGGGCTGGCGCGGGCGGCGGGCAGCGCGGTGCACTATGTCAAGCCGCATGGCGCGCTCTATAATACCATCGCCCAGGGCGGCGATCAGGCCTTGGCCGTCATCGACGCGATCAAGGCCTGGGACCCCGGCCTGCCGATGATGGCGCTTGCCGGATCGCCCATCGTAGGCCTTGCCCGCAAGGCCGGGTTGCGGGTCATCTGCGAGGCCTTTGCCGACCGTGGCTATCAACCCGACGGCCAATTGGTCTCGCGCCGGTCGCCGGGCGCGGTTCTGCACGACCCCGAGGAGGTCGCCCGCCGCATGTTGCGCTTCGCCCGAGAGGGCACCATCCGCGCCGTGGACGGGCAGGACATCCGCGTCGACGCAGAATCGATCTGCGTCCATGGCGACAGCCCCGGCGCTGTGCTGATGGCCCGGCGGATTCGCGAGCTTTTCGATGCCGAGGGCATCCCGCTTGCCCCCATCGCCCCATGACCCCCCGCTTCCTGCCCGCCGGCGATACGGCCCTGCTGGTCGAACTGGCGGATCTCGACGCGGTGCTGGCGCTGTTTGCGAGCCTCGGTGCCGATCTGCCCCCCGGTGTGATCGAACTGGTCCCGGCGGCGCGCACGCTGGCGGTGACCTTCGACCGCCATTTGACCACGGCAGAGCGGCTGGCCGCAGAGATCGCCGGGCGCGATCTTTCGGCCCGGCCCGAGGGCGGCGGTCGCGAGGTCGACATCCCGGTCATCTATGACGGTCAGGATCTGGCCGAGGTTGCCGCGCTGACCGGGCTCTCGGAGGCCGAGGTGATCCGGCGCCATGCCGATACCCCGTGGCGGGCGGCCTTCACCGGCTTCGCGCCCGGCTTCTGTTACCTGACCGGCGGAGATCCGGTGCTGGCGGTGCCGCGCCGACAAAGCCCGCGCACGGCGATCCCGGCGGGATCCGTGGCGTTGGCGGGCGAATTCAGCGGCGTCTATCCCCAGCAAAGCCCCGGCGGCTGGCAGATCATCGGCACGACGCCGATGCCGATGTGGGACCTGTCGCGCAGCCCGCCGGCACGGATCGCGCCCGGCGATTTGGTGCGCTTCGTCCCCCATACTGGCCGGAACCTCAGTGCGCCCCGTCCGGCCAGCCCTGCACCGGACGCAGCCGCGCCAGAGGCAAGGCTGGACATCGTCTCGGCCCCTTTTCCGGCGCTGTTTCAGGATGCCGGGCGGCTGTCGCAACTGGCGCAAGGGGTCGCGGCATCCGGTGCGGCGGATATGGGGGCGTTCCGGGCGCTGAACCGGCTGCTTGGCAATCCCGCTGGCACGGCAGCGGTCGAGATCGGGGCCGGGCCGCTGAAACTGCGTGCGAGCCGGGTCTGCACCCTTGCCGTGACCGGTGCCGACCGGCAGATCACGGTCAATGGCGGCCCAGGCTTCGCCACCCATTGCCCCATCCCCGTCGATGCCGGTGACGAGATCGCCATCGGCGCGCCCCGCAATGGCTGCTACAGCTATCTCGGCGCGCGTGGCGGTTTTGACGTGACCCCGGTTCTGGGCAGCGCCGCCACCGATACGCTGGCCCATATCGGGCCGGAGGCGCTGCGCGCGGGCGGCTGGATCGGGCTGGCGAATGGCCCGGCGCAGGCGCTCGGGCCGGTCGAGCCGATGCCGCTGCTGCCCAAGCCCGGCGCGCTGATCGTCGTCGATGTCATCCCCGGACCGCGCGCCGACTGGTTTCCGCCCGAGACTCTGGCGCTGTTCACCGCGCAGGACTGGCTGGTCACGCCACGATCCAGCCGGATCGGCAAGCGGCTGGAAGGCACGCCCCTGCATCGCAATGACAGCCGCGAATTGCCAAGCGAGGCGACCATGACCGGCGCGATCCAGGTGCCGCATTCCGGCCAGCCGGTGCTGTTCCTGCCCGATCACCCGCTGACCGGCGGCTATCCGGTGATTGCCACCGTGGCCGCCGATCACCTCGACCTTGCCGCGCAGGTTCCGCCCGGCGCCCGGCTGCGTTTCCGCCCCCGCATTCCCTTCGCCGCAATCCCGCCTGACCGACCCGAGGTATCCAGATGAAGAACGTCCTGATCGCCAACCGCGGAGAAATCGCGCTGCGGGTGATCCGCGCCTGCCGGGATCACGGCATCGGCGCGGTGGCGGTCTATGCCGATGCGGATGCGGATGCACCTTACCTGCGCCTTGCCGATGCGGCTTATGCGCTGCCCGGCAAGACCCCGGCCGAGACCTATCTGAATATCCCCGCATTACTGGATATCGCCCGCCGCGCCGGCGCGGATGCGGTGCATCCGGGCTATGGCTTCCTGTCCGAAAGTGCCGAATTCGCGCGGGCCGTCGCCGATGCCGGGCTGATCTGGATCGGCCCCTCGCCCGAGGCCATCGCGCGCCTTGGCGACAAGATCGCCGCACGCGAAATCGCCCGCAAGGTCGGCGCGCCGCTGGTGCCCGGCAGCGACGGCCCGGTCAGGGGTGGCGACGAGATCCGCGCCTTCGTGGCCGAACACGGCTTGCCCGTTGCCATCAAGGCCTCGGCCGGGGGCGGGGGCAGGGGGATGCGCGTGGTCCGCGAGACGGCCGAGATCGACGAACTTTTCGCCGCCGCCGCCAGCGAGGCCCGGACCGCCTTCGGCAATGGCGCCTGCTATGTCGAACGCTTCCTCGACCGGCCCCGTCATATCGAGGCGCAGGTGCTGGCCGATCGGCATGGGAATGTCGTGGTCGTGGGCCTGCGCGACTGTTCCCTTCAGCGCCGCAACCAGAAACTGGTCGAGGAGGCACCGGCCCCCTTCCTGCCCGACGAGCTGGCCGAACGGATCGCCACCTCTGCCCATGATATCTGCGCCGAGGCCGGCTATACCGGCGCGGGCACGGTCGAATTCCTGCTCGGCGCCGATGGAATGCTGAGCTTTCTTGAGGTCAATACGAGGTTACAGGTCGAACATCCGGTGACCGAGGCCGTAACCGGCATCGACCTGGTGATCGAACAGTTCCGCATTGCCGAAGGCCTTCCGCTGCAGATCGACGCCATGCCCGCGCCCATGGGTCACGCCATCGAATTCCGAATAAATGCCGAGGATCCGGGCCGGGGCTTTCTGCCCACGCCGGGCCGGATCACCCGCTTCTCGCCCCCCGGCGGTCCCGGCATAAGGCTGGACAGCGGGGTCGAGACCGGCAGCACCGTCGCCGGGGCCTTCGATTCGCTGATGGCAAAGCTGATCGTGACCGGACCTGATCGCGCAACCGCCATTGCCCGCGCCCGCCGCGCCTTGGCCGAATTCCGCATCGAGGGCGTGGCCTCGGTCCTGCCCTTCGCCCGCGCCGTGATCGAGGCGCCGGACTTCAACGGCACCGCCCCCTTCACCGTCCATACCCGCTGGATCGAGACCGATTTCGCCGCCGATCTGGACGCCGCGCTGCGCGTCCCCGAGGCGGAGGACAGCGTGCTGCGCCTGCCGGTCGAGATCGACGGGGAACGCCGCGATCTGGGCCTGTCGGCAGGCGCGCTTGGCCGGCTGGCGGGGGCGCTTGGCGCATCGGCTCCGGCACCGCATATCGGCTTGGCACAACCCGCGACGGAAGCGGCGGATGGTCTGCGTGCCCCGGTCGCGGGCACATTGACCCGCTGGCTGGTCGCGGATGGCGAGACCGTGGCCGGGGGTCAGCCCGTCGCGGTGATCGAGGCGATGAAGATGGAGATGACGCTGACCGCAGAAAAGGCGGGCGTGCTCCGTCAGCGCATACAGCCCGGCGAGGAATTGGCCGAAGGCGCGTTGCTGGCCGAAATCGCGGCAGGCTGACAGCGGGACACAGCCACCCCTGCACGAGCCCGATTGTCTTCGCACAGCCTTTCCAATTAGGTAAAATGACGCAATCGCCGACCCCGAATCCCGAGGTCGTCCAGAAGGAGTTTTGCCCGTGCCGAAGGGTGATGAAACCAAAGCCGA
This sequence comes from uncultured Paracoccus sp., assembly GCF_937873615.1. Classification (GTDB taxonomy): domain Bacteria; phylum Pseudomonadota; class Alphaproteobacteria; order Rhodobacterales; family Rhodobacteraceae; genus Paracoccus. Next base: position 16,643 of record NZ_CALMYP010000023.1, on the reverse strand, counting down.
CGCATCGCGGAACGGTGTCGATGCCGGTGCTTCGGCTGGTTCGGTCTCGCAGCAGCATCAGCTTTTCGAACAGATCGAGCAATCCTCGGTCCCCAGCCTGAATTTCTACTTCATGCTCGGCATGGCCACGGCCATCGCCTCTTTCGGGCTGCTCAGCAACAGTGCCCCGGCGATCATCGGCGCGATGATCGTGGCGCCGCTGATGTCGCCCATTATCGGTTTTTCCTTCGCCGCGATCACCGGCGCCCATAAGCTGGCCGTGCAATCCCTGACCTCGATCCTGACCGGCATCCTGCTGGTGGTCGGCATTGCCTATTTCTGCACCGAGGTACTTGGCCTGCGGGTCGTCGGCTCTGAAATCCTGGCGCGGACGGCACCTTCGACGCTGGACATGCTGGTGGCGCTCTGCTCGGGCGCGGCGGCGGCCTTTGCCCATGCCCGGCCCGGCATCGCCAGTTACATCGCCGGGGTGGCCATCGCGGTGGCGCTCGTGCCACCTCTGTCTGTCGTCGGCATCGGGCTGGCGCTTGGCAATGATGCCGTTTCGGCCCAGGCCATCGCCATGTCGGACCTGCACCATCAGGGCAATGGCAACAGCATGGCCGCAGGCGCGCTGCTGCTGTTCGTGACCAACTTCCTCGGCATCGTGGCGGCGGCCATGCTGATCTTCGGGTTGCAGGGCTATGGCAGCTGGCGCAAGCCGGTCGTGGTCGCCGTGGCGCTCATGATGGCGTCCTATTTCGTGGTCGACAAGCTGGACCGGCGGCTGGAAATCATCTTCGTCGAGGATCTGGTCAAGCGGCTTTATGTGCAGGCGGTCAACGAGGGTTCGGATATCGTCAGCGAAGACAGCTATGTCTGGCAGGTCCGGGGCGAGCGGGTCGGCGGCCAGCTTTCGGTCTCGGTGGTTCTGCTTGGGCTGCGCGCGAATCTGGACCGGGTCAAGGAAACCTCGGAACGCTTCCGCGAGTTGATCTCGGCAGAGCTGGGCGAGGAAGTTACCCTCAGACTGGAAATCATCCCGATCTCGGTCATCTTCCACGAGGCGAAGCCGCCGGAAGCGCCCGCAGAATAGGCGGCGTTGGATCAGATCGGTCCTGCCTCGCAATGGTCGGCAAAGAGCCAGTCTTGCCGTCAGCGAGGCGCCAGATAGTCAGCGGACACATAACCCGAAACGCCTGGCCGGTCGGTGAGCGCAACCTTGCACCAGACTTTGCCCTCATTCGTTACGCAGTTCTGACGGGTAAGGGGCGTTCCGTCGGGCAGGCCGACTATGATCTTGTGGTTGAGCCCGGGGCCTTCACGAAGCTTCAGCAGATCGTCAGGTCCGGCGCCCTTGACCACCGCACCAGAACCGACCGCGCATCCGGTGAGCACCATGAGAGCGAGAAGAGCCGCTAAATGAGTTCGCATTGTCTGACCTCGGTTGTTTTGCCATCACTACGACACCGTGGCGGCAAATGACAGCTGGGCAGGTGTCGGGTCAAGGTGAGGCGGGTCACAAGTTGCGCAAGCCCAGCCCTTGAAGGCTCGTTCAACAGAGCGTCGATTCCGGTCGAGATTTCGCCGCATTATCAGCCCGGCGGCGCTTGGAGGATGTGGTCAAGCAGCACGGGACGGGCCTGACAGGCGGCTGTGGATCTGCCATGCCGATAAGGTCGCGACCGATTCGGCTTGGACAGGCGTTTGGCCGCACGATCCCTCATCGGACTGCCGCGAGGGAAGCATGGTGACAATCAAGGAAGAATATCGCGGCAATTGACCATCGCCAAACTGGTCGGAGCGAGAGGATTCGAACCTCCGACCCCCTGCTCCCGAAGCAGGTGCGCTACCAGGCTGCGCTACGCTCCGACCGTGAGGTGGCTGGTAGCCTGCGCGGTGCGGGAATGCAAGGCCTCTCAGCCGGAAAACGGCGGCGACCTGGGCTCGGGTGCACGGGCGGCCATTCTGAACGCATCGAGCCCTCCGTCTCAAGCTGCAGCGAAGGGCAGAAAGGCCAGCTAGAGAGGCACGGGCCGCTGACGCCAGGTGGGGACTGCGGCTACCCTATCCGTTTGGATAGGAAAACATGATCTTTAGTTGCCAATGTGCAATAATGCACTTAGGATGTAATCAATTTGACGCAACGTTCTTCCACATGTCTGTAACGACCAGGAGCGAGTTATGCCTAGCCAGACGATTACGGCCTCCGATACCATCGACGGTGTGCCCGTCACGACGACAACGACCGTTCCCGAATACGCAACCGACTCCATCACCATCAGCCATGATGTCAGTCTTGGTGCGCAGGACAACTCCGATATCAATATCGCGCTTGCGATCGACACATCCGGTTCGACCGCATGGGATTCTGGCAGCGATGTAGATGGTGACGGCGATAACGACACCTATCTGGAAGCGCAGCAGCTTGCCGCGAAGGAATTGTTCGAAGCCTATGTGGCTGCCGGCTATGACCCGTCGCGTGTGACGATCACGCTGGTAGAGTATGGATCGTCGGGAACGGTCCTCGGGATATTCAATCTCGACGATCAGGCGGCGTTCAATGCTGCGGTCGATGGGCTGGACTCCAGCGGATCGACGAACTTTGAAGACCCGCTGCAGGATATTTATGGTTCTTGGAGCTCCCAAGGTGTCGATCCAACTGCGAATAACACGGTGATCTTCCTGTCCGATGGTATGCAGAACTCAGGCGGAACCTTCACTGACGACGCTTCCGCCCTTTCTAGCACCTTCGGGGCCAATATCTCGGCCATCGGTGTTGGGGTAAACAGCAGCCTGAGCCAACTCAACCAAATGGATAATACCGGCGGTGCAGTCAAGGTCACCAATGTCGCCGACATCCTTAACGAGATCACCTCTCCTCCGCCGATTCTCGACGTCGATTCCGTCACGGTGGAGCTGAGTTATGTAGACGCCAATAATAATCCGCACACGTTCAGCTATATCTATGATATCAATAATGCGCCGATAACACCGACCCCCACGGGCTATAACATCAACGGCCATGAGATCGATTTCAATCCGCTGCCATTGGCTGGCACAAATATCGACGTGACCGTGACGACCTCTTTCAACAACGGTGCCGATTCGATCAGCACAGGCATCATCGCTGTGCCGGCCTATACCTGCTTCTCGGCCGATGTCTTGATCATGACCGATCGGGGCGAGGTCAGGGCCGGTGATCTGGTGGCCGGGGATATGGTGATGACCTTCGATAACGGGTTGCAGCCGCTTCTCTGGGTCGGCAAGCGGGCGGTCGCGCCGGAAATGCTGCGCAGTCTGCCGAAGATCTGCCCGATCCGCATCAAGGCGGGCGCGCTTGGGCCCTATATCCCTCAGCGCGATATGGTCGTGTCGCCGCAGCACCGCATCCTTGTCGCCTCGGCCATTGCCGAGCGCATGTTCGGCTGCGCGGAAGTGCTGGTCGCGGCGAAGCACCTGCTCGATCTTGAGGGGGTGGAACGGGCGGAGGACCTGGAAACGGTCGAATACGTCCACTTCGCCTTCGAGCGTCACGAACTCGTCTTCTCGGACGGTGCCATCAGCGAAAGCCTGTTTGCCGGGCAGCAGGCGTTGAACATGATGCTGCCGGAACAGCGCGAGGAACTGCTGACGATCTTCCCGGAATGGGACATGCCGGATTTCGTGCCGGTGCCCGTGCGCGAAATTCCGAAAGGTGCGCGGCAAAAGCACCTGGTTGCGCGTCACCAGATCAATGAAAAGGCGCTTGCCAAGCTGAACTGACGACGCGCGCTGTCGGCAAGGTGTCGCCGGCTGGTCTTGCCGGCGACGACGAACGGGACATCCTGTTCAGGCATTGGGCATGGAGATGCGGTCTCTCATGCCGCGCCTGAACAGTCAGGCTGTGTTGCGTTCGATCAAAGCGACCTTTGAGACTTATCCAGCAGCCTTGAAGCGGTTCCAGCGCGTTCCTGCGAAACGCCACCTCAATTGAGATGGCGTTTCATCACCATACGCCACCGAGTTGTTCACTTTGCACAACCGGCTTGTTGTTGTTCTTGTGTCGTATCGCCAGCTTTCTTCCCATACGGCCATTGGCCAGCATGCGGCAGGACAAAGGTTCATAGTCGACGTCAGCCAGTTCCGGGAAAATGGTCAGTATCTCGGCCTTGGACTCCGGGCTGACCGACTTCAGAGCCTGCGGTCCCGTATAGAGGCTCTCTGTCAATGCGCTGTTGGAGAACACCACCTCGTGGCGGTCAAACAGGATATGGACATAGGTCACCTCGATCACATCATGCGCGACATCAATACCGGCGAGCGGCACCAGGTGCTTCGCGGCAACCAGAACCTCGGTCGCGCCAAACATCCTTTGGGCGATTTGCGAAGCCACCAGAACCCGATGCTGGGGTGAAACCAGAAGGTCCTGCGCCGGGGTTCCATTGCCGAGTGCGCCGGCCTGAATACGGATCGGTTGCAGCGCGGGCTGTTCCGCGAGATCAAAGTAGGACAGACGCCGCTTGCCGATCCAGCGGATCGGTTGGTAGCCATTGTCAGCGGTCAGAACAAGATCACCCTGAGACAGATCCTCGACCGGGGTCTCGCCATATGGGGTTCTGATCAGCGTGCCAGACGCGAAGCACACAAGCAACGCAACATGAGCGACGTCCCCGATGCCGTGGAAGGATGTGGACGGCGTGATGATAATATTGGATCCATCACCGACATTGAAATCATTGCTGAACGCGTAATACTGCCCATTGACCGCCGGGGAACCCACACCGGTGTAGTTGTCCGAGACACGGATTTGATAAAGGCGTCCGGTTTCCCCGGTTACGGTATTGGTCACGTCATAATAGCCGCGCGCAAACACATAGGCCCCGGCAGCGTGTGTCCCGAACCCTTGGGAAAGGTTCTGAATGTTGGCATCCAGCGTCTGGCCCGCACCATCATCAACGCTGTCCTCAAGAATGCTGTCCTGGTCATTGACGAACATTGAGCTGAGATCGGCTTCGTTCACCGTTGCACCGCCGCCAATGATGGCATTGGCCAGGGTGTCCGAGATCACCTGATTATACTCGAACTCCTCAATCGGATCGCCGCCGGCAAGATCGGCGTAATTCGTATTGCCTACAGCACTCCAGGACTTGATCACAAAGGTTGAGCCCGGCGGCACATCATGCTGGAAGTTAAAGTATACGTTTCCACCAATGACGATCTGGTTCATTTCCAGCGTGTATTTGGTTCCATCCGGCTCGGTGACGTCAATCTCGCCGGTGACGCGTGAATAAAGGCCCGTTCCCGCTGGAATGCCATCATAGTCGTTGGTCAGGACTTGCAGCGTTGGATCCACCGTTTGGCCCGCGCCGTCATTATTGTTGTCCTCGAGTATCGAGTCATCATCCGTGATATCAATGGAATCCGGAGTCGCAGATGCGTTGAGGGTAAAGGTCCCGGTTTCCTGGTCCGTCAGACCGCCGGTAAAATCAGATACCGAATACAAGTTGCTTAATGTCGGCATGATGATGCCCTTCCCCGTTGCTTCACGTTGCACGCGACAAGCCACTGTGAATCGCGGAACTGGTGCAAAGGCAGGGGAAGCGCAGCTAACGTTTGCGAGACGTATGCTGACGATTCATTCCCAGCCCGCTGCACAGCTTCAGAGAACCACTTGGCTGCCGGGTGCGATTGCAGAATACCCCCGCCGGGGGGGGAGAGGGGAAGCTACCCATTGGGCGTTGATCCTTAACCGTTTGCCCGCGATCCGCGCCAACAGGCGATTGCCACCCCGCAGCCGCTTGAGAAAGGGCGCGTTGGGGGCGTATTTCCCGGCCCGCCCCGAAAGGCGCGGCCGGGATCAGGGGTCTTCACCGGGCGGAAAAGCGCGCGGCAAGGTCCTGTGCGGTCCAGTCTTCCAGCGCCTGATCGGCCGCCGCATCGCGGGCGGCGATCCAGTCGGCATCGTCACCGAACCGGCTGTCCAGCCGCGCGATCAGCGACGCCGCCTGCCCGTCGCCCGCCGCCGCAGCCGAACCGGCCAGTCGGCGCGCCAGCAGATAGCTGCGCGGAACGCCCTTACCCTCTGCATAGGCATAGGCGAGATCACGCAGTTTCGCGACGGTGTCGAAGGCATCCGCCGGGACATCCGAGTCTGCCGGCGCTTGCGCGGCGAGCAGGTCCGCCGTCGCAATACGTCCCTCGATCCGGTCGAGCGCCGCGGGCGCAGAACTGTCACCAAGAACGGCGGCCTTCTGGGCATGGGCATAGGCGCTGGCGGGATCGGTATCGGTGCTCAGCCGGGCGACGGTCAGCATGGCTTCGGCATTGTCTTCAAGTGGGCTCAGCACCTCGATGGCGCGGCGGCTGTTCTGCGGCAGACCGCGCCCCTCGGCCAGGGCCAGGCCAAGGGCCAGCGGATCGTCGAGGCTGTCCGGCGCCGCGATCAGCGGCAGGGGCGGCGTCGGCCGGGCATTGGTGAAGACGGGTTGCAACTGGACCACCGCCTCCTCGGGGGTGAGCCATCGGGTGGTATCGAAGGTGATGGGCTCGCCGGGGCGTATCTCGGCGGTGACCAGTCCGGGCTGGGCGATGAAATTCGTCAAAACCCCGGCCAGTGCCTCCTCGGTGGTGCGAAGCTCGGTCCCCGGCTCGGCGGTGACGACGCCCTGTACCGCCTCCGGACCGATCATGTCGGGCGGCATCAGCGGTTTCAGACGCTCCCACAGACCGAGATTCTCGGCGGTGAGATGGGCCGCGCGCAACTGGCCGCGCAGACCGGCCTCGGGCTGGGACGGCCCCATGCCCGGCTGGATCAGGTTGCCGTCCTTGTCGAAAGTCGGATCGTTGACATCGTAAGGATTGCTCTGCCCGGAGATTTCCTCCAGCAGGCCGGGCATCGAGAGGGCGACATAGGCGAAATCGGCGCTGCCTTCGATCCGGGCAATGCCGGGGCTGACCGCCTCGATATCGAAGGTTGCCGCACCGCTGCCTGAGATCTGGCGTGCGTCGATGACCAGCGATTCCAGCGGAATCGTCGGTCCGCCCGTGACCATGCCGATCATCGCGGCATTGGGGCCGAAGCAATTGGTGGCAATGGCCAGATCCGAGGCCTCGAACCGGCTGCGCAGATCCTCGGCCCCCCAGAAGCTGAGGCCGGACACTTCCAGCTTGCCGAGCGTGATCGAACAGTTCTCGTAATCGCCGATCCCGTCGATCTGAAGGTCGCGCATCACCAGCGATCCGCGCGCGCTGTCGGCCTCCAGCGCGCCATAGCGGATATCGGCCACGACACGGCCATAGGACACCGCAACCCGCGCCAGTGCTTCGGCCACGGTTGCAGCGGAAAAGCCCTGACCTTCATCTCCCGCCGCAGACGCGGCACCCGCCCCACCCATTACGATGGCGGTCAAAAGTGCCAGTGGCAGGAACGAGATCGCGTTGATGGTGCCTGCAGCATCGTCCAGCGGCGCGCGATAGGCGGGGTCGGTCTGAGCCGAAGCCGTGCCTGCCATGATCATCGACAAGGCGGTTCCCGAGGCAATCTTGCGGGCAATCGAACTCATGCTGAAAATCCTCTGATAACGGTTCGCCGCCAAGAAAGGGCAGGTCGCCCGGATTTGCAAGGCCATGTGGCGGGGCCTTTCTTAATGCGATCCGGCGATTCTGCCGATGAAGGGTTTGAACAATCGTTACCTTTAGTTGAAAGTGGATGTGGTTCCGGAACGCCCGGAGGTTGTGAAGGCAGGTCTCTTGTCGATCGCTGATACGGATATCGTCACCTTTGGTGAACTTCCCGGCTTGGCCGGGCGGCCCGGTTCGATCACCGCCCTTCTGGACGCGGCGCGCCTGCCGGGTCTGCCCGCCCGGATCAAGGCGTCGGGGGCGGCAGCCCTGAGCCTTTTCGACGGCAGCAAGGCAGCCCAGAAGCTGCGCGATGTCGCGCCCTATCTGGTCAGCCTGAATGGCGAGCTTTCGCAATTGCAGGCCTTGCTGGGCGGCCCAGACGACCTGACCGCCAAGCCGCGGGTGCTGCATGGTATCCTTCTTCTGTCCAGCCTCGGGCTGAACCCGCTCCGCCGGCATTTCCGGCGCTTTCTGCATGCCGAGGCCGAGGGGCGGCCCTGCCTTTTCCGGTTCTGGGACCCGCCCGCCGCCATTGCCTATTTCGATGCCATCGCCCGGGCCGAGGACCGCTGGCACTGGTTTTCCCCCCGCGAAGGTGGCCTGATCGATGCAATCCTGGTGCCGGATGGTGTCCCGGACCGGCTGCGCGCCTATCGTGCCGGGCCAATCCCCGCAGGGCCTGCCCGCCCCATCCGGCCGTTCCGACTGGGCACGGACGAACTGGCGGCGCTGAAAGCAACCCGGTCGCAGGTTGGCGAGGATCAGCTTGTCGCGCAGATGAACGCCGCTTTTCCGCAACTGGTCACACAGATCGGCGCCGAGGATTTTGACCGCATTGTCCGAAAGACCGCTCTGCGCTGCGCCGGCTTCGGGATCAGTCAGCATGCGCATCTGTTCCGCATCGCCGCCTGGGACCTACATGCGCGCGGCAGGTTCGAGGATGTCGATCCGGGACATGAACTGGCCCGCATCCTTGCCGCCGATCTGAACGAGGTCGAGAAGATGCGAGGCCTCGCCGCCCGTATTGCGACACTCGCGCCGGCCAATTCCCAACTGCCCATAGACTGAGGTTCAAGGCGACGGCCTCTTGACCCGCGCTTCGACAGCGGTCATTCAGGCGGTGCTCAGGTTCCGGCGCTCGCGCGTCGGTGAAAAGGGAACACGGGATCGGCCTTCGGGTCGTGGCCGTGGCTGCCCCCGCAACTGTAGGCGGAGAGTGACGCCATTCGTGCCACTGGGAAACCGGGAAGGCCGGCGAAGCCGAGACCCGCAAGCCAGGAGACCTGCCCGGGCATTCACCCTTTCCGTGGTGCGGGGCGCGCCAAGGAAGCGGCAGGACCGCAGCGGTGATGTTTCACCCCTGCGGATCACCCGCAGGCATTCTCTTGACCGGCCCTGTTTCCCTTGGGCCAAATGAAAGACATGCCAATGCGCCTTGCCTTTTTGCTTTGCTTTACTGCCCTTCCCGTCGCCGCTCTGGCGCAGGAAGCCGATACCATCCAGCTCGACCCTCTCTATCTCGATGCCGGGCTGACCCCGATCGAGGCGCAGGCCTATGGCCGCGCCAATACCGTCCTGACCGCCAGGGAAATCGAGGAACGCGGCATCGCCACCGTTCAGGACGCGCTGCGCCAGGTGCCGGGCGTCGCCGTCAGCGCCTCGGGCGAAAGCAATACCCAGATCCGCATTCGCGGGGCTGAGGGCAATCACACGCTGGTGCTGATCGACGGCATCCGCGCCGCCGCCGGCGATCAGGAATATTACTTCTCGGGCCTCTCGACCGCCAATATCGAGCGGATCGAGGTTCTGCGCGGCCCGCAATCGGTCTTCTTCGGCGCCGATGCCTCGGCCGGGGTGATCAATATCGTCACCGACAAGGGGGGCGAGGGCCGGCAGGCCCGGGTCGGGGTCGAATATGGCGATGGCTGGTCGGGTTACGCCCATCTCAGCCAGCGCAGCGCGCGCGGCGGGGTGGCGCTGAATTTCAGCCGCCGCAACGATCACGGCTATGACATCTCGGGCAGCGGCGGCGACGATGACGGGCTGCGGCGTTCCTCGGTGCAGTTCGCGGCCGATTACGCGCTGACAGACTGGCTGAGCGCCGGCGTCAACCTGCGCCGCGCCGACGAGACATACGAATATGACGGGGTAAGCTGGGCGGCGACCGGCCCGGACGACTATCTTCAGGACAGCGACAACCGCGCCGACCGGGTGGAACGCGGCGGCCAGCTTTGGCTTGAGGCCGAGACCCTGGACGGACGGCTGAACCACCGCCTGTCTTACGATCAGACCCGCTACGAATATGACGATCACCAATGGACCCGGACCGAGGCGCGCACCGATCTGTGGAAATACCGCGCCGTCTACGGCGTCGACGGCACTGTCGATGCCGCAACCCAGACCGTCGCCTTCGGGCTGGAACACCGCAAGGACGAGAACAGCCTTGCGACGAGCCAGAATCGCCGCTCGGATTCCGCCATCGTCGAATATCGCGGTGCCTTCGCCAATGGGCTGGATGTCCAGCTTGGCCTGCGCCACGATAATAACGATGTCTTCAAGGACGCCACCACCTGGTCGCTCGGGCTAAGCTGGCAGATGCCGAACGCGCCCTTGCGGCTCCATGCCTCGGCCGGGCGCGGCGTCGTCAACCCCGCCTATGCCGAGCTTTTCGGCGGCTGGGGCTATGTCGGCAACCCGGACCTGACGCCCGAGGAAAACCGCAGCTTCGATCTGGGCGTCGAGGCGACGCTGCTTGACGGGCGCGCCGTGGTCGACCTGACCCTGTTCCGCGAGGATCTGAAAAACGAGATCACCTGGTCCGGCGTGACCCTGCCCGATGGCACCAATTACTATAATCAGGACGGCACCAGCAAACGCCGGGGCGTCGAGATCGCCGGCAACTGGCAGGCCAGCGACAGCCTCAGCCTCGGGGCCGATTACACCTATCTGCACGCCAGAAACCCCGATGGCAGCGTCGAAATCCGCCGCCCGCGCCACCAGTTCGGCCTGAACGCGACCTATCTGTTCGCAGAAGGGCGCGGCAGCGTCTCGGGCGACGTGACCTATGTGGCCGGGAATTACGACGCCGAAGGCTGGGGCACCTATGCGGTGACCGAACTGCCGGATTACACCGTGGTCAACATGGCCGCCGGCTATGACCTGACCGACCGGGTGCGGCTGACCGGGCGGGTGACGAACCTGTTCGACGAAGGTTATGCCGATGCCTGGGGCTATCCGGCGCGTGGCCGCACCGCCTATCTGGGGTTGAACGCGAAATGGTAAGGCTGGCCGCCGCGCTTGCGATCATGCTCGCGGGCGCGGCGGCCCCGGTCCTGGCAGAGGCGCCGCGGCGCGTCGTGTCGATGAACCTCTGCACCGATCAACTGGCGATGCTGGTCGCGGCGCCGGGGCAGCTTGCCTCGGTCTCATGGCTCGCCGTTGACCCGAGCGTGTCGCTGATGAGCGATGAGGCCAGGGGCCTTCCCCTCAATCACGGCAGCGCCGAGGAGGTGTTTCTTCACGCCCCCGACCTGATTCTTGCCGGAACCTGGTCGACCGGCCCGGCGGTCGAGATGCTGCGCCAGCTGGGGTTTCGGGTCGAGACCCTGCCGCCGGCAAATTCCATCGCCGATATCCGCGACCAGATCGCCCGGATGGGCGCGTTGCTGGACCAGCCCGACCGCGCGGCGGCGGTGCTGGCGCGCTTCGATGCCGATCTGGCGGCGATCACGCCGGGGCCGGCGCGGCTGGCCGCGACTTATGGCGCCAATGGCATGACCGCCGGACCTGACAGCCTGTCGGCCGAGGTCATGCAACGGGCCGGGCTGGTGCCCCTGTCCGAAAGGCTGGGCCTTGCCGGCGGTCATCTGGCGCTGGAAGAATTGGTCATGGCCGCGCCCGAGATGCTGGTGACGGGCAGCCGCTACGACCCGCCCTCGCGCGCCGAAAGCATCACCGATCACCCCGCCTTTGCCGCCATCCCGGCCGAGCGGCGCAGCGTCCCCGACCGCGACTGGATCTGCGGCTTGCCCGCCATCGCCGGCACCGCCGCGAGGCTGGCGCAATGAGGGTGCTGCTGCCGCTTTGCCTTCTTTGCCTGACCTTGATGCTGGCCTCGCTGCTGATCGGGCCGGCGGATGCCGGGATCGGCGAGAGCCTGCGGGCGCTGTGGTCAGGCGAAGGCGCGCTCGGGCTGGTAATGCGCGAGATCCGGGCGCCGCGCGCGGTGCTGGGGCTGCTGGTCGGCGCCTCGCTGGGACTGTCGGGCGCGGCCATGCAGGGCTATCTGCGCAACCCGCTGGCCGAGCCGGGGCTGATCGGCGTCTCCGCTTCCGCCGCCCTTGGCGCGGTGATCGCCCTGCAGACCGGCATCGCCGCCGCTTTCGCGCTGGCGCTGCCGATGGCGGCGCTGGCGGGGGCGGGCATCGCGGTTGGGCTGATCGTGCTGCTGGCCGGGCCGGGCGGCGGTTCGCTGGCGCTGATCCTGGCGGGGGTCGCGATTTCCGCCTTCGCCGGGGCGCTGACCTCGCTGGTCCTGAACCTCTCGCCCAATCCCTTCGCGGCGGGCGAGATCGTGTTCTGGATGATGGGCTCGCTGGCCGACCGGTCCTGGCTGCATGTCGCCATTGCCGCGCCGGTCATGGCGGCAGGCGCGGCCCTGCTGTGGGGCGCGGGCCGTGGTCTCGATGCGCTGACGCTGGGGGAGGACGCAGCGGCCTCGATGGGCATCGACCTGCGCGGGCTTCGGCTGCGCGTCGTTCTGGGGGTCGCGGCCATGGTCGGGGCGGCGACGGCGGTGGCGGGTGCGGTGGGCTTTGTCGGGCTTGTGGTGCCGCATCTGCTGCGCGGCGCGGTCGGCGGCAGGCCGGGGCGGCTGCTGCTGGCATCCGCGCTTGGCGGGGCGGCGCTTGTGCTGGCCGCCGATATCGTGGTGCGGGTCGTGCTGCCGGGGCGCGACCTGAAGCTGGGCGTGGTCATGGCCCTGATCGGCGCGCCGGTCTTCCTGCACCTGATCTGGCGGCAAAGGCGGGGTTTCTGATGCGGGTCGAGATCCGGAACCTGACCGTCCGGCGCGGCGCCCGCGTCACCCTCGATACCGCCAGCCTGTCCCTTGGCGGTGGGGAGTTCGTCGGGCTGATCGGCCCCAATGGCGCCGGCAAGACGACGCTGATGCGCGCGGCCCTCGGGCTGATCCCGGCCGAGGGCGCCTCGACCCTTTCCGCCCTGCCGCCCGCCCGCCGTGCGCTGACCGCCGCATGGCTGCCGCAAGCGCGCGAAGCGGTCTGGCCGGTCAGCGTCGAAAACCTTATCCGCCTTGGCCGCATCCCGCATCGCCGCCCCGATGCCGACCCCGCCCATATCGAAGCCGCGCTGAGCCGCATGGGCCTGCAAGCCCTGCGCCATCGCCCCATCACCGAATTGTCGGGAGGAGAGCTTGCCCGCAGCCTGATCGCCCGCGCACTGGCGCAGGATACGCCCGTGCTGATGGCGGATGAACCCATTGCCGGGCTCGACCCCGCCTATCAGATCGCCACCATGCAACTGTTCCGGGATCTGGCGCAGGAAGGCCGCGCCGTGATCGCGTCGTTGCACGATCTCGGCCTGGCCGCGCGGCATTGCACAAGGCTGGTGATGATGGATCGGGGCCGGATCGTCGCCGACGGCCCGCCGGCCGAGGTGCTGACCCCCGACCTTCTGGCCCGCGTCTTCGGGATCGAGGGGCAGTTCGCACAAACGAAGGAAGGGCCGGTGTTCCAGCCCCTCCGAGTGTTGAGCTGAGGCGCCCCAACGGGGGCGCCCATGGCTCAGGCTGCGAGTTTGACGTCGAAGCGGTCGTTGTCCATGACCTTGGCCCATGCGGCCACGAAGTCGCGCACGAACTTCCCGGCATTGTCGTCCTGGGCATAGACCTCGGAATAGGCGCGCAGGATCGAGTTCGAGCCGAAAACCAGATCGGTGCTGGTCGCGGTCCATCTGGCCTTGCCGGTCTTGCGGTCGCGCAATTCGTAAAGCCCGTTGCCGACCGGCACCCACTGGAAGCGCATATCGGTCAGGTTGACGAAGAAGTCGTTCGTCAGCGCGCCCTCGCGGTCGGTGAAGACGCCGTGCTTGCTGCCACCATGATTGGTGCCCATGGCCCGCATGCCACCGGTCAGGACCACCATTTCCGGCGCCGTCAGGCCCAGAAGCTGGGTGCGGTCCAGCATCATTTCCTCGGGCGAGACGACATATTCGGTCTTCGCCCAGTTGCGATAGCCATCGGCCAGCGGCTCCAGCACGTCGAAGCTTTCGGCATCGGTCTGCGCATCGGTGGCGTCGCCGCGACCGGGCGTGAAGGGCACGGTGACATCGAAGCCCGCAGCCTTCGCCGCCTGCTCGACCCCCAGATTGCCGGCCAGCACGATCACATCGGCAATCGAGGCACCGGTTTCCGCCGCGATGGGCTCCAGCACCGACAGCACGCGGGCCAGACGCTCGGGCTCGTTGCCCTGCCAGTCCTTCTGCGGGGCCAGACGGATGCGCGCGCCATTGGCACCGCCGCGCATGTCCGAGCCGCGATAGGTCCGGGCGCTGTCCCATGCGGTCGAGACCATGTCGGCAACCGAAAGACCCGAAGCCGCGATCCTGGCCTTCACCGCCGCCGCGTCATAGCCGGTCGGGCCAGCCGGGATCGGGTCCTGCCAGATCAGCTCTTCCGAGGGCACATCGGGGCCGAAATAGCGCGCCTTCGGCCCCATGTCGCGATGGGTCAGCTTGAACCAGGCGCGGGCGAAAGCGTCATCCAGCGCCGACTGGTCCTTGTAGAATTTCTCGCAGATCTCTCGATAGATCGGGTCCATCTTCAGTGCCATGTCGGCATCGGTCATGATCGGGTTGTAGCGGATCGAGGGATCCTCGACATCGACCGGCTTGTCTTCCTCGGCGATCGAGACCGGCTCCCACTGGTTCGCGCCGGCGGGGCTTTTGCGCAGTTCCCAGTCATGTTCCAGCAGCATCTTCAGGAAACCGTTATCCCATTTCGTCGGATGGGTGGTCCAGGCGCCCTCAATGCCGCTCACGACCTGATCGCGGCCGATGCTGCGGCCCTTGGTGTTCAGCCAGCCGAGGCCCTGTTCGTCCAGCGGCGCGCCTTCCGGTGCCGGGCTGAGGTTCTCGGCCCGGCCATTGCCATGCGCCTTGCCGATGGTGTGGCCGCCGACGGTCAGGGCCACGGTTTCCTCGTCATTCATGGCCATGCGGGCGAAGGTCTCGCGCATCTGCGCGGCGGTCTTCAGCGGGTCCGGCTTGCCGTTCACCCCTTCCGGGTTCACATAGATCAGCCCCATCTGCACAGCGGCCAGCGGGTTTTCCATCGTCTCGGGCGCATCGACATTGTCGTAACGCCCGTCCGAGGGGGCCAGCCATTCCTTCTCGGCCCCCCAATAGGTGTCCTTCTCGGGGTGCCAGATATCCTCGCGGCCGAAGCCGAAACCAAAGGTTTTCAGGCCGGCCACGTCATAGGCGATGGTGCCGGCAAGGGCGATCAGGTCGGCCCAGCTGATCCGGTTGCCGTATTTCTTCTTGATCGGCCACAGGATGCGGCGGCCCTTGTCGGTATTGGCATTGTCCGGCCAGCTGTTGATCGGCGCGAAACGCTGGTTGCCGGTGCCGGCACCGCCGCGCCCGTCGGCCAGCCGGTAAGACCCCGCCGCGTGCCACGACACCCGCGCGAACATGCCGACATAGCTGCCCCAATCGGCGGGCCACCAGTCCTGGCTTTCGGTCATCAGCGCCCGCAGATCGGCCTTCAGCGCCGCGACATCCAGCTTCTTCAACTCATCGCGATAGTTGAAATCCGGGCCCATCGGGTTGGTCTTCGCATCGTGCTGCGACAGGATGTCGAGGTTCAGCGATTGCGGCCACCAGCTGGTCACCGATTCGCCGCTTTCGGTCATCCCGCCATGCATGACCGGGCATTTTCCGGTCGGATTGTCATTGCCATCCATCTGAAATCTCCTTGCTGGCTGGTCCGCCCCGGCCACCCGGGAACAGCGGAACGCGCGCTTCTTTCCGGGCCGAGAATAGCATCCGGGTCCGATCATGAATAATTGCATTTTCTTACCCGTAGTATAAATTGTTCTGATGTTATCTCTGACCTTGAAACAGCTTCGCTACTTCGAGGCGCTTGCCCGCACCGGCCAGTTCGGACGCGCTGCGGAAGACTGCGCCATCACCCAGCCGGCGCTGTCCATGCAGATCAAGGAGTTGGAGGCCCAACTGGGCGCGCCGCTGGTCGAACGGGGCGCGCGGCAGGTGCGGCTGACCGCGCTCGGCCATCAATTCGCCGCCCGCGCGCGCGAAATCCTGCGCGCCGTGGACGAGTTGGGCGATCTGGCCCGCGCCGATGGCGACAGCCTGTCCGGCCCGCTGCGGATCGGCGTCATTCCGACCGTCGCGCCCTATCTTCTGCCGCGCCTGATCCAGGCGTTGCAGCGGCAGTTCCCGCTGCTCGACCCGCAACCGCGAGAGACGGTGACCCTGCGGCTGATCGGCGACCTGCTAGAATCGCGGCTGGATATCGCCATTGTCGCGCTGCCGGTCTCGGAACCGGCGCTGCACGAGGTGGCGCTGTTCGACGAGGAATTCGTGCTGGTCCGCCCCGCGAGCGACGCCGAAATGCCGGTGCCGAGCGCCGAGGGCCTTCAGCAGATGCGCCTGCTGCTGCTGGAGGAAGGCCATTGCTTCCGCGATCAGGCGCTGTCCTTCTGCAAGCTGCCGCAGCCGGCGCGCGGGCTGATGGAAGGCAGTTCGCTGTCTACGCTCGTGCAAATGGTCGGCGCCGGGATCGGGGTGACGCTGATCCCCGAAATGGCGGTCGAGGTCGAGACCCGGCTGGCCAGCGTCTCGGTCGCGCGGCTGGCGCGGCCCCGACCGACGCGGACCATCGGCATGGTCTGGCGGAAATCCAATCCGCTGGCCGACCGTTTCGCCCAGATCGCCCAGATCGTCGCCGATATCGGGAAGACCTAGAGCATTTCGATTTTAACTTGATGCATATCCGGTGGCGGTGAAGTAGTTTG
>NZ_CALMYP010000022.1 GCF_937873615.1 uncultured Paracoccus sp. | reverse complement strand
GCCTTGCCGAGGTTGGCGTTGAAGCCGTGGTCGCGGATGGTCAGCGTGTAGTAGTCAGCGCCGGTCTCCTTGTTCTGCTTCTTCCAGATGCCGCCGCACTCGACCAGCTTGCCGCGCGGGGAGCGGCCGAGGACGCGGTGCGTGGGGGCCATCGGGTTCGTGCTCGCGACGGGTTCGACCGTGATGTCGAGGTCGAAGGTCAGGGTCGAGATGGAACCGGTGCCCTTGGCGGTTTCGATGTCGGCGCTGGTGAATTTGATGCAGTTCGTGGTCATTGCTCTTCTCCTTGTTTGCGTTGCAATGATGGTCACCTTGCAGCTGGCCAAGGCCCGGCCACACCGAAGGCGGAGCGCAGCGGAGAGGGGCAGGCGCCGGTCTTTTTGATTCGCGAGAAATGGCCCACCCCTGTTCTTTGGTGGGTCAGGGGAAAAAGATCGGCGACAACCTTTGTGGACGGGACGACAGCTGCGACCAGCATGTCATGCAACTCAGACATCGGGAGAAGTGCGGTGGCCGCGAAGGAAGGTAGGGGAACTGCAAACAGAGATGCTGCGGGGTGCAGTGTCTTCTCTGTCCTCTTGCCCCGATCCGCACCCGGACGGGTCAGAGCTTTGCCTGACCCTGGCTCACGTGCCGCGACGGCTGGTTTCCGTGGCAACGCGAAGTGTGTTGTCTGAAAGAGCAGCCGGGAGACCGTCGAAGCATCGATACTGTGATCGGCTCACCGGGATTTCGAACGGACCCTCTACGTCAGCCCGATAGCTTGGATTTGCACAGCACGACCATCACCGGCCTTCTGCCAGCTGCGGCCAATGCAATCCGATGGTCGTCGGACATCGATTGCGACCCATGATCGCGGCGCGGAGCTGCGTGTCCAGCAAAGCGAGTAACAACACCGGCCGAGACGCGAGGTACGAGATCACTGATATCACGCGCCCGCCCCAGCGACCGTAACCGGAACGGCCGAGATGAAGCGTTGCCGCGACCATGCGACGGCTGGCCGGGCTGGCTCCGGAGGAGACTGCACGGCCAGCAGCACGTCGCAGGGAGAGGCGGCTTTTCAGCTCGGGGAGGGCGGCTGCGCGCAGCCGACCGAGTAGGGCGCGGTCCTGGCCAAAGGGCAGGAGGGGCCAAGATCATGAAAACCTAAACTTTGTACGTCACAAAAACCTAAATATTGCTCGGCAACCGCCGTGGCATCTGCACCCGGCTCAGTTCATCTGGATCTCGTTCGGCGCCTACATCGAGCCCCAATAGCTTCCGATTTGTGAATCGCTCAGATCGCCGGCCAGCCGTGGCGACAACAATTATCCGGCGCAGCGCAGCGGGATGCATATTTGGCGTTTTTCACTTCAGGTGCAGGCGTATATAGTGTCAGTCGATTGTATCAGTCGAATATTCTATAGGGCGATTAACAGCGCATGTGGGCAGACAATGAAACAGGACGGGACTTTCTGAACTTCTCCGGCGTTGCGGAGACGGTTGGAGAAATCATTGTTCAGGCCGGTGGACGCCCGATATCCATAGGCGTGTCCGGCGCGTGGGGTGTCGGCAAGTCTTCAATGATAAAGCTGATCCGCAGCGCCCTGGAAGAGCGGACCGAAGGGCAGGACGGGAAGTTCATCTTCGTTGAGTTCAATGCCTGGCTCTACCAAGGATACGATGATGCGCGCGCTGCTCTGCTTGAAGTCATCGCGAGCGCGCTTGCCGAAGAGGCGGAGAAGCGAAAGACCGGCGTAGACAAAGCGAAGGAGCTTCTTTCACGGGTCAATTGGCTGCGTGCCGCGAAACTCACAGCGGGGTCGGCATTGGCGATGGCATTGGGCTTGCCGCCTGTTGGCCTGCTTGGCGAAGCGTACCAACTCGGTGGTCAGGTCGCTACCGGCCATGTGACAAAAGACACGGTTGAAGCGGCGCAAGGTGTTGCGGCAAAGGCCGGAACAGAGGCCGCTGCTCTCATCAAGCCCAAGGCCGAGATTTCACCGCCGAGGGAAATTCACGCCATCCGCGAATGCTTCGAGCAAACCCTCGCTGCGTTGGATACCAAGCTAGTTGTTCTGATTGATGATCTCGACCGCTGCCTGCCGCCTACTACGATCTCGACACTCGAGGCGATCCGGCTGCTCCTGTTCCTTGAAAACACGGCGTTCGTGATCGCCGCCGACGATGCGATGATTAAGAACGCTGTCCGCAAGCACTTCGAAGGCGTCGATGATGCGCTTGTTACCAGCTATTTTGACAAGCTCGTCCAGGTTCCGATCCGCGTCCCGCCACTCGGCACTCAAGAAGTTCGGGCCTATCTGATGCTGCTGTTCATAGAGAACAGCGCCCTAGACAAGGAAGTGAAAGAGGCCATCCGCGGCAAGGTCTGCGAACAGTTGGCGCAGACGTGGAAGGGAAAGCGGGTTGATCGCGCCTTCATGGAGACGACCCACACGGCTTTTCCCGCGGACTTAGTTTCCCGCTTCGATACAGCAGACAGACTCGCGCCGCTGATGACCACCACGTCACAGATTGCTGGCAACCCTCGGCTCATTAAGCGGTTCTTGAATGCTCTATCGATACGCATGGCTATTTCAAAGGCGCACGGCGTCGGGGTCGATGAAGCCGTCCTTGCCAAGGTCCTTTTGTTCGAGCGCTGCGCGCAACCCGCAGCATACAATGCGCTTGCGCAGGCCGTGAACAATGACACCGACGGCAAAGCCGGCTTTCTGGCCGAATGGGAGGAGAAGGCGCTAGCTGGTGACAGCCTGAAACTAAATGATCCGTGGGATGATGACTTTGTCCCCGAATGGCTGACCGTCCCACCCCGCCTTGAGGATATTGATCTGCGCGGGGTGCTCTATGTCAGCCGCGAACACGCGCCGCTCATTACACCCGAGGACCGCTTGTCATCCGAAGCCGCAGAATTGCTGACCGCGATGCTGGAGCATCCCGACATGGCGGACAAGCTCCACGAGCGACTTACGCGCGTGCCGCGACCGGAGATGACTGTCATCATGGACCGCGTTCTGGAGCGGGCGCGGCAGGAGCAGGAATGGGGGACGCCTGCCATTCTGGACGCTGCGCTTGCCGTTACTGCCGCAGATCCCACTCAAGGCACGCGCCTTGCGGGCTTCCTGCAAGACCGCCCGGACTCCCAGATCAAACCCGGCATCATTCCGAAGATCGGCGACCAGCCATGGGCCAAGGGTCTGCTCGATCATTGGCACAATTCAGATGTGGCGGGACCGGTAAAAAGAGCGATCACCGCCGAACGGAAGAAGGCTGCCAATGGGAACGTCTAAGTCAGGCACCGGCCCGGGACCGGGCGTTCCGCTGACCCCGCCATGGGTTCCTGATCCCGTACCAGCGGCTCCTCCGGCTGATGGCGATGGCGACGGAACGGATGGTGCGGACGGTCAGAATAACCCGGACACGACTCCGCCGCCACCTGCCGCGCCGTCTCTTCCAGCGGAGATTGCCCCTGCGCGCCGCTTTGGCGCAGCGCGAACCAATATGGGCAGCTTTGCCCGCAGTGGGTCACACGATGATATGCGGCGTGGCCTCGGCCACTATGTGCGCAAGGGCTACGGCGGTTCAGGTGCGACAGCGCGCCGGATGGGCGGAACCGCCCGCGCTGCCGGAGCGCTATACGGCGCGCTGTCTTCCGCCGCCGCAGGGCAACCGGCCGCTCCAGGTAGTCCGTTCGATCCGGCTCTGCTGGCCGGACGGTCAGCCGATGAGATCATGGACGCCCTTGTGGAAGCGGTCCGCCCGGTGGACGGCACGCAGGACGCAGAAGCAGGCCGTGATGCCATTAAGGCCGCGCTGTCCGAGCTTTTGGAGCAGCACCCCGATGCCAATCTTCTTGACCTGTCGGAAGAGCAGCGCCTGTTTGCCATCGAGCGCTACATTTCGCGGGATGTGTTCAATCGGATCGTCCTAGATATAGGAAAATCAATTCAGGATAACGCGCCGAGTGCAAGCGCCGGTCTCTCCCGTCTCAAAGAAATCAGCGACTATGTAAGGGAGACCGTGGCCGGGCGGTTCCGTTCACTGCGCAAGGCGGGGGAGCAACTGGATGCCCGCCGCGTCTCGCAACTCGTAAACCAGGCCCTGCAAGAGGCGTTCTCCGTCTTCGAGGATTACGTCGCATGAAGGTCGTCTGCGCCCCGGAAGATCACAAAGCGGTTGCCAGCGCGGGTGCTGATCTGGCCGTTGTGTTGTTTGGGCGTACAGATAACATTACTCAAGCCTCTATCGGTGCTGCTGTCCGCAGCATGATCCAGCATCGCAAGCTGAAACCTGCGGCACGGGCGTGGGATTTGCTTTCCATTGCTTTGTCCGTTGTCGCCGCAGATACAGGAATCCGGCGCGATGAGAGCGCCGATGGCTGGACAAGGCAACTTGAGCTCTCCGTTGCCCTTGGTGACCCCGCCTTCTGGTCCTCGCAAGAACGGCTCATCAGCCAGATGCTTCAGTTTCTGACAACTGACATTTGGCAGCTTAATTTTCTGGAAAATGGCTATCTGCCAGTGCCACCCAAGAGTCCGGTTTTCCCGGAGCAGGATTGCGTGTCCCTACTATCCGGCGGCCTTGATAGCCTGATTGGGGCATTAGATCTCACTGCGGCAGGAAACAAACCTTACCTCGTGAGCCAGGTCTCCCAAGGGGACAAGCAAACGCAACTTTTCTTTGCTTCTCAACTCGGAAAAGGACTTGCCCATCTGCAACTCAATCACAATGCAGATTGTCCAGGCGCGAATGAGCGCTCCCAAAGAGCGCGGTCAATTATCTTTCTGGCCTATGCCGTTCTCGCGGCAACCGGCCTCAAGAGCTATCATGCGGGTGAGCGCATTCCGCTCTATATTTGTGAGAACGGCTTCATTTCCATCAATCCGCCGCTGACGCGGCTCAGATTCGGAAGTCTCAGCACCCGGACAACCCATCCGGTCTATCTAGGCTACTTTCAAAAACTGCTCGACAATGCCGACCTTAATGTCGAAATCAGGAACCCTTATCAGTACAAAACCAAGGGTGAAATGCTCGAGGAATGCGCCGATCAGGGCTTCCTCAAGAAATACGCTCATACGAGCACCAGTTGCGGGCGATACGCGCGGAACGGCTACGAGCATTGTGGGCGTTGTTTGCCCTGCCTGATCCGGCGGGCCGCATTCCGAAAGTGGGGCAAAGCTGATCGAACCACTTACGTTTTTGCCGATCTTGCCAAGGACGACAAAGACCATGCGCGCTACGACGATGTGCGGGCCGCCGCCATGGCGGTTGCCGCCGTCAATGCCGAAGGTGTTGTCCGTTGGGCAGGCCCGGCATTGAGCGCTGCGCAGCTGGGAGACATTCAGCCTTACCGTGATGTTGTGGAGCGGGGCATTAAGGAAGTCGGTCGTTTCTTGAAGTTTGCGGGGGTGAAGTGATTGATTTTCACTGCCACATCGATCTGTATCCCAACCCCGCAGAAGTTGCCCAAATCTGCTCGGAGCGCGGCCTATACGTCCTTTCGGTAACAACCACACCGAGCGCCTGGAAGGTCACAGCTTCGCTGGCCGGGCCTAGAACGCAGACGGCACTCGGCCTGCATCCCCAACTTGCCCACGAGCGCAAATCAGAGTTACCGCTCTTTGACCAATTGCTTCCTCAAACCGACTACGTCGGAGAAATCGGTCTCGACGGCGCGCCCGAGTTCCGCAAGTCATGGCAGGATCAGTGCAATGTGTTTGAGCATATCCTTAGATCCTGTGAGAATGCGGGCGGCCGGGTCATGTCAATCCATAGCCGCCGCGCGGCTAGCGCGGTAATTGAGCGGCTTGAGGCCTGTCGAGGTGCCGGTACACCTGTCCTGCACTGGTTTTCCGGTAGCCAAAAGGAGCTGGACCGTGCGGTGGCTTGCGGCTGCTGGTTCAGTGTAGGCCCTGCCATGCTGGCGGGTGAGAGGGGCCGTAAGCTCGCTTTGCGGATGCCTCGTGAACGCGTTCTAACTGAAACAGATGGGCCTTTCACTGAACGCAATGGCCGCAACCTTTTCCCTTGGGATGCTGAAACGGCAGAAATTGCGCTTGCCGAAATCTGGCAAGTTAGCGAAGACGACACGCGTCGCATTCTTCACTCAAATCTTGCGCGTCTGGCAAAACAGGCCAGGCGTTCC
The DNA here is from genome assembly GCF_937873615.1 of uncultured Paracoccus sp. Classification (GTDB taxonomy): domain Bacteria; phylum Pseudomonadota; class Alphaproteobacteria; order Rhodobacterales; family Rhodobacteraceae; genus Paracoccus. Next base: position 71,744 of record NZ_CALMYP010000022.1, on the reverse strand, counting down.
GGCAGGATCAAATAGTCTACTGGTCAGCAGCCAGAGCCATCGGCTCTGAGGTAACGCAGATGTCAGGCTACTCGCTCGATTCCTGCTCCGTCGGTGCGGAGCTTTTCGGCGGCTCATGCCGGAGCCCATAGGTGATCGTGTTCTGTCCGGCGCAGTCCGGGCAAGTCCACGCGACACCCGCGGCAAACTCACGTCGCCAAATTTGAATCTTGTGCCCGCAATCTTTGTTCCCGCAGGCCACTTCGTGAATGTGCGACTGCCAATGCACCTGGCCGCCGCCAATATCCTTGATCGTATAGCTTGCTTTGCAGGAGAAACATTCGGCTTCGACAGTCTCCGCCGTGGCAGGGATGCGCTTGCGGATCGGTTTGCCGCATTCCGCGCAGTCTATCGTCGCGAAGTTCCCGAGCGTGACGTTGTGCACCGGTGAGGTGAGCACCTTATCGAGGTATTCGGCGATTTCGGTGCACCGCATGCGCAGCTTGCCGTGATCATGGCCCTTGCCGGACTTGGTCTGCTTCAAGGTCGGTACATGGAGAAAGCTGCCTAGCGCATCATAGTGCCTGCGCAAGGTTTCCATGTTCAGTACCGTCTCGGTGCCGATCATCGTCATTTGGGACGCCGGCTGGCCCGGCGTCTCCTCAATGCCGTAGGATAGGGTGCTGTCCTTATCGGCAGTGGCGTCGATTTCCAGCAGTACCGCCATGACCTTGCGCGGTTGCCAGGTTTCGTATTCATCGGGCGGGAACTCGTCCTTGTAGGCCTTTGCCCTGTCATAGGTCAGCGATTCCATCGCCATGCGCAGTTCGAGCGCGGCGTACTTCAAGTTTTGGTCGTCATTGCTCTCCAGCGCTGCGCGGGCGCGCTTCAATGCCTGCCTGGATTCATGCCTGTAGTTCATTGCCGCCTTCTTTGTCGTCGGTTCGCCAGATGGAACGCCGCTGTAAGCTAACCTTGCGGTACTTCCTCCGCCACGTCCAAACACTGACAGGCACGCCCTTTGGGCCCGCGCGGCAGCTTTCGTTGCAAGTGAGGCGCAACGATTTGTCATCTAGCTTAGATAATTCAGCATTTACAGATATTTACTTGTTGCAATGCTTTTCCTAAATCGTTGCATGCGCTTTGGCGGCAAAATCGTTGCAGAATGTGCGCAACGAAAACTTGATGGATATGGAAAAATGTTCTTTTATAGATAGATAATCGTTGTGACCAATAAGGTTATCGTTGCATGCCGTCGCCGGACCAACCAATTTTGGACTACATCGCAGGCCATCCCGGTGCAGGTCGGGCAGCGATCCGGCGTGCGGTAGCACCTGAAGATGATCCCAGCACAGTGTGGCGGACGCTCAGGCGGCTCGTTGACGAGGGGCGGCTTGAAGTCTCGGGAAAGGGCCGTGCGACCGGCTACACCATTGCTGGGTCAGCCGTGGTGCGAGCGCACTTGAACACGCCTTACAACCGGCGTCCGCCTGTCACCTACCGCAAGGAATTCTTGGATGCCTATGTGCCTGGCAAGACCTACTATCTTCCCACGGCCGACCGGGAGCGCCTACTGGAGGCGGGACGGCCTGCCGGCGGGCCAATTGCTGCCGGAACTTACGCTCGGCGCATCCTGGAGCAGCTACTCGTAGACTTATCATGGGCCTCCTCGCGGATGGAGGGCAACACCTATGATATCCTGCAAACCGAGCGCCTGATCCGCTTTGGCGAGGAAGCCGCGGGCAAGGACCGCAAAGAAGCGCTGATGATCCTGAACCACAAGGAGGCGATCCAGTATGTTGTCGACAATCTTGATGACATCACCTTGCGGCGCGCCGACCTGTTTGCCATCCATGCACTTCTGTCGGACGGGCTGCTCGGCGACCCCGGCATGGCCGGGCGCCTTCGCGCCGGCGCAGTTGGTATTTCGCACTCCAGCTACAAGCCCCTGGATGATGCCGTCACCCTTGCTGAGGAGTTCGACATCCTGATCGCCAAGGCAGCAGAGATCACCGATCCATTCGAGCAGTCATTCTTCCTGCTCGTCCATATCCCGTATCTGCAAGCCTTCATCGACATCAACAAACGGACATCGCGGGTCGCCTCCAACGTCCCGCTACTCAAGGCCGATCTTGCCCCCATGTCGTTCCTGACCATGGATGACGCCAACTATATCGACGGGCTGATCGGCATCTACGAGTTGAACAATGTCGCGCTACTGCGCGAGGTCTATATTGAAAGCTATCTCGCCTCGGCGGAGAAATACCGCGTCCTGCGTGCCGAAGTCGAAACACCGGAAAAGGCGGCGCTCGCCTACCGCGAGTTTGTGCGCGAGGCCGTCCGGCGCTGCGTGCTGGAGTTCAAGGCATTCCGGAAGGACCAAGTTCTGGCCATGGCCACCGAAGCCGGTATTCCCGAGGACGACCTGGACGCCGTGGTCGCCTACGTTGGCCAGCAAGTGCGCGGTCTCCATGAAGGCAACGTCATCCGCTATCGGCTCCGCCCGGCGGACCTTGAAGGCCTCGTGCAGGAACGGGCGTAATGGCAGAGAACTTTTCGGATCGTTACGGCTATCGCGGCACTGACGCGGAGATCACCATCCGCGAGGACGCACCGGACGGTCTGCGCTTTGCACTCTTGGCGATTGCCAAGGAGGCAGGACTTGGGCCGAAATCCATGCGTGAGACCATCTGCCAAGTGCTCCGCGAACCGCCCAATCCTAACAATTGGTCGGACTATCCGAATATCTGGGAAGAGGCGCAGTGGCATCTGCAAAACTGCCCTTGGCACAAGGTCTATGACATCGCCGAGGCATTCCATCGGTCACTTTGGCATGGGTTTGGTGATGGTTCGAACGTCTTCGAGGACAAGCTGAACCAGTATTTTCGCGAGCAGGGCATCGGCTGGCAGATGGACGGCGGCCAAATCGTCTATCGCGGCTCGGAAGCCTTTTCCGGCGCGACCCAAGAGGCCGCAACAATTCTCGAACAATCAGGGCGCAGCGGGGCCGCCCGTGAAATCCACGAAGCGCTGCGAGACATTTCGCGAAGGCCGGAGCCTGACGTGACCGGAGCGATCCAGCATGCCTGCGCAGCCATGGAAGCAACGGCGCGCGATGTGATGGGTGACGCTTCTACCTTCGGTGCACTTGCGAAGCGCCTCAGTTTGCCAAGGCCCCTCGACACCGCTGCTGAGAAGTTATGGGGCTATGCATCTAACAATGCCCGCCACGGTCAGGAAGGGCAGCAGGTTGATCTGCCAGAGGCTGAACTGATTGTCAGTGTAGCCTGTGCAATCTGCACTTATTTGGCAAAGCGCGCGGAGAGCTAGGCGCTTCAAGAAATGCCCTTTACGGGCGTCGCAAAACAACCATCACTCCATCACGCTACGAAATACCGAACCCCGCATCGTCGAGTTGTTCCCTCTCCGGTAAATCTGCAAGGGACCCCAACCCGAACGCGACCAGGAAGTGCTCGGTGCTCACGAATGTATAGGGCGCACCGCGGCGAGGCGACCGTGGCCCGGTCCCGATCAGGTCGCGCGCATGCAGTCGGCCGATCAGGTCGCGGCTGATTTCTTTTCCGAAGATGTCCTTCAGCCCGTCGCGCGTAATCGGCTGATGGTAGGCGATGGCCGCCAGCACCGCGACGTCGAATTCGCTCAGGTCCAGCAATTGATTGCCGACATCCGCCGCAGCGCGGATCGCGGGCGCGTAGGCCGCCCGGGTCCGGAATATCCAGCCGCCGGCGACTTGAGCGATCTCGAAGGCCCGCCCCTCCAGATCGGCGGCAAGGTCCTCGACCAGCAGATCCACCGAGGCCCCCTGCCCGACGACGCGGGCAAGGTCTTCACAAGGGACCGGCGCGGCCGAGGCAAACAGCACCGCCTCGATGCGGCGCATCCATTCCCGCCAGCGCAGCTCGGGCGGCAGGTCGGACAGCTCGCGATCCAGTTCGGGGTCAGGGCGATCCTTTGCCATCGCTACAGCCCGTAGAGCCGGAAGGTGTCGCGCCCGGTCAGCTCGCGCACGGCGCCGAGATCAACCAGCCGGTCACATAGCCGCCGCGCGGCGCGATCCGGCAAAGGCAACGCCGCAGGCACGACCGCATCGCGGGTCAGAAACATCTCGACCGCCTTCCCGGCCCCTTTTGCCCGCAGCTTTGGTGCGACCGCTTTCAAATGCGCCGCCCGACGCGCGAGATCGGCAGCCTGCCGGACAGCCTCGGCCCCCGATGATACAAGGACGCGATGGCAGGCGAGACGCAAGTCGTCGCCTTGCTTGCGCAGGTCAGCGCGTTTCAGGCCCGGGGCCAGCAGCGGCACGACACGATCCCAACCGAGGGCTTGGGCAAGGACCGCATCCGCGAGGACCAGCGCCGCAACCTCCTCCCGCGGGGCGTCGACCAGAACGGCCTCCAGCACTGCCGCTGCTCGCGCTACCGGCCCGCCCTGCCCTGCATCGAGCCAAACTGCTATCCGCGCTGGATCGAGTTGCGGCAAGGCCCGGTGCAAGGTCCCGATCGACACCTGCCGCTCCGCCGCGCGTTGCCAAGACTGACAGACCGCGCCCGCCGGACCGGGCAGATCGCCCGGACGCAGCAGATGCGCCGCATCGCGCAACTCCCCTGCCCGCTCCGGTCGCCCCAAAAACGCGACACAAGCTTCGGCCGCGCGCAGCGCGAGGCGGTCCCGCAACAAGGCTTGGGGCACATCCGCGCGTCCCAACACAAGATGCAGGTGGGTCAGCGCTGCGCCCGACAAAAACGCAACATCTTCAAGGGTTTCAGCGCGTGCGGAGGTGACCCAGACGGGCATACGGGGTGGCGTGTCTGGGGCGATGGAGTGATCGGACCGGGCAAATGTCATGTCTGAAGCCTATACCATCGCGGCGCTTTCTGCCAGATAATTGCACCGAAACCGCCCCGCTTTGCGCGATCCATTTATGTCCAATAAGTTTGCATTATCGGACATAAAAGAATATGCTCTGAGCCATGCCAGAAAACAACGAGAAATCGCGCTCAAAGCCGCCAAATGGGCCTTCGGTCAGCGAGGACAACGAGAGAGATCATCCCAGCAGCGAGGCTTTGAGCCTTCCTTCCTTTGTGGCTGGTTCAGGCACGCTCGATTGGCTGGTGGACACCGCACGCGACTATGCCCGCGCCGCGGCCTCGGACAATACATTGAAGGCATATGCAAAGGACTGGGCACATTTTGCACGCTGGTGCCGGATGAAGGGCGCGGAGCCGCTGCCGCCATCACCCGAGATGATTGGGCTCTACCTTGCGGACCTGGCGTCCGGAGCGGGCCCCGCCCCTGCCCTATCGGTCAGTACCATCGACCGCCGCCTGTCGGGCCTCGCCTGGAACTATGCGCAGCGCGGCTTTGACCTCGATCGCAAGAACCGCCATATCGCCACCGTGCTGGCCGGGATCAAACGCAAACACGCCCGTCCGCCGGTGCAAAAGGAAGCGATCCTGGCCGAGGACATCCTCGCGATGGTCGCCACCTTGCCTTACGACCTGCGCGGTCTGCGAGACCGGGCCATCCTGCTCCTCGGCTATGCTGGGGGCCTCCGACGCTCAGAAATTGTCAGCCTCGACGTGCACAAGGACGACACGCCGGACTCGGGCGGCTGGATCGAGATCTTCGACAAGGGCGCCCTGCTCACGCTCAATGCCAAGACCGGCTGGCGTGAGGTCGAGATCGGACGCGGCTCGAAGGATCAAACCTGCCCCGTGCATGCGCTCGAACAATGGCTGCACTTCGCCAAGATCGACTTCGGTCCAATCTTCGTCGGCACCTCGCGCGATGGCAAGCGGGCATCTGAAACCAGGTTGAACGACAAGCATGTCGCGCGCCTGATCAAGCGCACGGTTCTGGACGCCGGCATCCGGTCTGACCTGCCTAAGGAAGACCGCCTGGCGCTGTTCTCCGGTCATTCGCTGCGCGCCGGTCTCGCCAGCTCCGCCGAAGTCGACGAGCGCTACGTCCAGAAGCAGCTTGGCCACGCCTCGGCCGAGATGACCCGCCGCTATCAGCGGCGCCGCGACAGGTTCCGGGTAAACCTGACCAAAGCCGCCGGTCTCTGAGCCCCTGCCCTATCACGCCGCCTGCCCACTGAGCCTACCATAGAAGCTGCGCTCGAGATGCAGCTCCCCTGCCCCGGCTTTCTCTACCATGCCCCGCAGATAGCCGCCCGGCGAGGCAACCTCGCCCGCACTGTGCTTCTCGAAGACGAGGGCAAACGCGGCCGTGGCCACCTGAGTGCCCATTCGGTCCTGCGCCACGTTCCAGGCATGCTCAGAGATCCCGATCATAGGCCTGAGTTGACCGGCAACCCGGTGCAGATCGCCCCAATCCTTCAGAAATCCACCCAAATTCCGCGCCCAGGACGCAAATTCCGGACAGGCCTGCATGATTGTCGGCAGATCGAGCGCTGTGCGCTTCTTGCGCACCTCGGCAACCCAGTCTTCCAGCTCCCTGTCAACCTGCTCTTCGGGTGGCGCATTGGGTACCACACCCGCCGCTTCCTCTTTTTCAGAGGAATTACTAGTTACAGGATCAAGTTGATTTGTAATTAGTATATGAGGTTCAGAAATGACCTCCCTGGGGTTCATTTGTTGAGTCTTCTCCATGACTTGGGTATCGTTATTACCGGTGTTTTCCACAGGTTTCACCGCGCCAGTCGCTTTGAGATAGGCCGCCTCAACCCGTTCCTGGAGTTCCTTGAACCACAACAGCAGCCGCTCAAGCCGCTCAGAGGCTTCGTGTCGGCGCGGTAGCCGGTCGAGAAGCTCCTCGAAAAGCCCCGTGAATTGCCTCCAGGGCCCACGCAGTGCGCTGCTGAGAGCTGCCTCGATCCGGGCTCGGATCATCCGGCGCGCCACAGTGATCTGGCGCTTCAGGCGCTGGCAGAGTTCGCGCTCGGCCTGCAACTCGGTATGAAGTCCCTCGAACTCCTCGACACGGGCGGAAAGCGGTGAAAGATCGAAGCCATAGGCCTCGACGATACGCCCCTCAGCGTCCCTGCGGCCCCACCGCTTGCCATTGGGGCTATCCTGGAAGGAGATCACGCCGATCTCAGCAAGGCGCCGCGCGTGGCGCTTGAGGGCAGACAGCGAAAAACCCGTTTGCTCCATCAGATAGGCGTTCGACGCCCAGACGATCGGACGCTGCCCCTCCTCCCAGTCCTGGGCTTGCGTGAAGGCCCCGAGCGTGTCGAGGAGCATCATGTCGCCGGCCTTCAGGCCGATATGTGCCCCCACGCGCTTGAGTGCCACGAAGGCCCGTGTTTTGGGTATTGCTACCCGTTCACCGGCTTGGGCAAGTTGCTCAGCAACCCCAAGACCCGGTGTCGGCTTGCGCCAACCTGTATGTTTCATGCCTGTTTCTCACCTCCGGTTAGTTGGAGGCAAAAGAAAGCCGTTCGCTCAGGAGCGTTCGTCGTTGACAGTGAATCCTGCGAGACTTATCTTGAAGGCGACCAAACCATTAAGATCAGCTCTCAGGCCACACCGCTTGGGGGCTTTTCTTTTGCCTTTACTTCGATTGTCGTTCCTTCTTGCTCCTTGCCTCGTCGTTCTGGAGAATATGTCGCTGACATTGTCGTCAGTCGGTTTCCTTCCCCGAACCTTCGGCGCTCAAGTAGTCGGCGACTAAATCTCCGAGCTTCTCGAGACGCTCTTGGTCTATCGGCACACCTGCAACCTTGATGGATAGGTTTCCATCGACTGAAGTCGCCGAAAGATTTCGGTTGCCCACCTTGCGTTTGACCGTGAGTTTTTTGGGCTTTGCCTTCGGTTTGTGCTTGGGTGTGTTTACCCTCTCCAAGCTCGCCAAGGCTCCTTGCAAATCACGAAAGCTCATGTCGTAGACATTCTTGAACGCGTTCAAGATTTGATCCTGCGCAGCGAAAACAGACCTCGCTCGTGAGACTAGGCTCTCATGCACGCCAATTTTCTTTGCGAAGGCCACAGCTGTCAGCTTGTCTGCCCCAGAAGCCAACGTTTCATACATTTCACCAATCGAAACCAAACGCTCAAATGGGCTAAGATTCTCGCGCTCCTCATTCTCGCGGAACCGCAGAAACAACATCTCAAACTTGCTGTTCTCGGCGTTTCGCGCGTCCGGCGAAGCGAGGATTGCACGAAGAGGTAAACCCAACTCCGACGCGGCCGCCAGTCGGCGGCGTCCTGTAAGCATGACAAAAGGGACACCAGTGACGTTCGACGGCTCCAACGGATCCGGCTGCCAATCCGGATCCTCGGGCCACACAAGAATGGGTGTGTCCTGCCCGTTCGAGGCAATGCTGTTTACCAAAGACCTGAATGCTTCCTGGGACATCCAGTCTTGACGGCGGTCTGTCCCCATCGGATCTGATATCTGGTCTGGCGACAGGCTTATTTCGTGGCGGCCGTTTAAGATATCCGAGCAAAGCTCGGCTCTGCTTCGCTCCACGGCGGCTTGCGATTGTGCAAGCGCCCCTGATTTCCAAGCACTGCCGGCCCCCTTGAAAGGAGTAGAAACAGCATCGCCCGTTTCTGCCCGGCCTTCGGGAACGGGCGTGTGCTCCTTGGATGTGTCGGGATTAGGCGTGTGCTCCTTGGATGTGTCGGGATTAGTAGTCTTGCTGATCAGCGACCTTGGAATACTGCGTTTCATGCTTCACCCTCGCCGTCATCTTCATAGAACTCGTCCATCCAAGTATTGGCGTAGCCGCGTTCGAGGCCCGGCCAGAGTCGCGATACTATGGCGTCGTTCACGGCATCGGCATTCGTGATGAACCGGTTGATCCCCTTGCGCTTTCCCGGCGTGTCCGGTTCATATTCGTATACGGATTGATAGACGTCCGACGCATTCGAGATCGCGTCGGAACGCAGATAAAACACCGGCAGAATTTCCGTGGGGCAGTGTTCCAGCAGGTTTCCGATGTGGTTCAGATCCTGCGCATTGGATCGTTGGACGATCGTCGGCAACAGCATGTTGGCACCGGTTCCTATTTCGATCCGTTCATGGGCCAGAATATGCTGAAGCATCCCCAGCAGACCGGTCACAAAGGTCGACAGCGTTGCGATGTCAAACCCCTTCATGGTTTGCGGGATGACCAGCGAAGTCGACGCAATCACGTTATTCAGCTGGAAAAGTGTCAACGCGGGTTGATAGTCGATGATGATGACATCGAGGGTCTCGGTCAGCGCAGCGTCCAGCCGCAGCTGATCGACCTTGCCCTCGACCACCAATTCGTTGGGCAGCGTTTTGGGCGGGTGGCCCGCTTTCCAGCGATCAAGGGCATCGCGCAGGTAGCGATAGAAGCTTTTTCCGGCGGGGGCCTCTCGCACAAGGCGCGCAATCTGGATCTCTCCCTCAGACGTTTCGCCATGTGCCGGCAGCAGACGCAGCCCCGGCCAGGAGGTCTTTAGGAAGAAACTGTCGAGCGTCTGCGCATCGTGATCGGTGTATGGCGCTTCTTCCGACTGGAAGAGGCCGGCAAAGTCCACCATGGATGCGGTGTTTTCGTCGGGCATCTGGGGAAGACCTTCACCCCCGACAAAGTAGAGCGTTATCGTGCTTTGCGGGTCTGCATCCATGACACCAACGCGCATGCCGAAATGCAAACTGAGATACTGCGCAAAATGCGCGGCGCTCAGGCTCTTAGCCGTGCCGCCTTTCTGACTGGCAAACGAAATGACGGGCAAGGGGGCGTCGGGTTTGCGCCAGGCCAAGTAGTCGTAGGGCCGCTTTGCCGAGGCCGCCAGAAGGGCCCGCATGTGAATCAATTCGGAAAGCGTGAAAACGCGCTCTCTTCCAATATACTCGCCCGCGGGAAAGTCGTCGCTCGAATTGGCGAACTTAGTTAGATACTGAATACTCACGTTCAGAAACCTTGCGCACTGGCGCATTGACCACGTGCGCTTAATGCGCTGACGCAAGGTGAGTTCCTTGTTCACTGCCACCATCGTGCGCTCAAGCCCACGTGACAGGTCCGTCAAAAACTGTTCTAGACTACCGCTCATTCCTAAGCCCTGACTTCGGTTGGGTCCGAGTTCGACTCGATTCTGCCTCTATGGTAGCACGGTTTTGGATGAAAGATAAAGATACCACGCGCCTATGAGTTTCAGGCGCTTATTTAGAAGCTCCACGACCCATAAATCTCCAATCTTGAACGCGTTCAAGATTGGAGATTTGATGGGCCGGTCGGTGGAGAACCGACCGGCCTTAGCCGTCACGCGGCGTCTTTGGGACCCCAGGGGATGACTGCCTGCAGGGACAGATCGTCCTGGTTCGCGGCCTTGCCGAGGTTGGCGTTGAAGCCGTGGTCGCGGATGGTCAGCGTGTAGTAGTCAGCGCCGGTCTCCTTGTTCTGCTTCTTCCAGATGCCGCCGCACTCGACCAGCTTGCCGCGCGGGGAGCGGCCGAGGACGCGGTGCGTGGGGGCCATCGGGTTCGTGCTCGCGACGGGTTCGACCGTGATGTCGAGGTCGAAGGTCAGGGTCGAGATGGAACCGGTGCCCTTGGCGGTTTCGATGTCGGCGCTGGTGAATTTGATGCAGTTCGTGGTCATTGCTCTTCTCCTTGTTTGCGTTGCAATGATGGTCACCTTGCAGCTGGCCAAGGCCCGGCCACACCGAAGGCGGAGCGCAGCGGAGAGGGGCAGGCGCCGGTCTTTTTGATTCGCGAGAAATGGCCCACCCCTGTTCTTTGGTGGGTCAGGGGAAAAAGATCGGCGACAACCTTTGTGGACGGGACGACAGCTGCGACCAGCATGTCTTGCAACTCAGACAAAGGGAGAAGTGCGCTGGCCTCGTAGGAAAATGAGTGAACAGCCGAGGGAGATGCCGGGGGCGGCGGTCAATGCTGTACCCAAATTCTTGCCGGAGTGTAACCGACTAGTTGCACACTCTGAACTAGGACCCAGATTCGACGCATCCCCCAAGACCAAACGAATCAAGAAGCTATTGTTGGCGGGCTGCGGCCGACGCCGTCAGGTAAGTGATTAGACAAACGCGCCCAGATCGGGAGCGGCCATCGACGCTGATGCAGACATTGAGAATTTGCGCGGCGAATGACTGCAAGGAGCCCCCCGCCGTTGAAATGGCGAAGGGCGTTGGTTTGTCAGAGAGCCTTGCGGAAGATCACCTTGTCATCGCCCACAGCCCAGAAATCGCGGATACGAGCTTCTTCATCGTAGCCGTTTTGGGCGTAAAACTTGCGCGTCAGAGCAAAGTCATCCGTTCCCGATGTATCAACGATGAGAATCCGCTGGCCCTTGCTTCGAAGGTGCTGCTCAGCGGTTGCCACCAACTCGGTTCCGAGGCGCTTACCCTGAAGATCAGGACGGATAGCGAGCGCGAGCATGTTCCATGTCCCGTCCGCCAGCTCCTCGGGCACCGTGTAGCACAGACCCACGGCTGCACCGTCGAGATGGCAGGTTAGCCAGAAGGCCTCTGTTTCTCCGGCGAGTGCAGGCGCAAGCATGTCAGGCAGCATTTCACTCGGAAACAATTCCGTCTGATCCAGTACACCTTGCAGAGCCGGTACATCATCGTTGGTCGTTGGTGTGATTGATGGTTTTGTCATTGATCTTGTCCTTATCTATTATTGTGTTGAGCGTTGACGGAACCGACCCCAAGCCGTGTTGCACGGTAGGGATGTCCGTTTACTGATTTGATGAACCGCCTCCTTTTAAGGCGGTCGAAAAGCCGCAAATCGCAATCGGCCAGAACATGGCCGTCGCGCGTAAAGCAGCGGACATCGCGTATCTTGCCGTTCGAAAGACGCTCGAAATGGATTGCTCCACCTTGCGCCAGAACGTGCAAAACACGCTGTTCGTGTTTTGAGATATTCAACGGATTGTCTCTTGAGTTTATGTCAGCCGAAAAGGCTTCCGGCAGCGTGCACGGAAGTCTCTTGGTTTGATTCGGTCCAAGCGTGTGGACCTTAGCGGCGGGCCGCAATCGTAGACATAAAATCTCCATCGCCCTGCTTGAATGCCGAGCGTACTTTGCGGATACATCACGCGCATGATCCAAGCAAGCAGACCTTCGATACGTGTTGTTGAATAGCGGCAAAGTCCCGCATCTTACCAGTTCGTGTGCTGCGCAGCGGACGGCGCCGTTACTAGAACCGGCCTTTCGTGGTTTGTGCGGCGAATGCAACTGGAGAGCCCTTTCAAGACATTCCCGGCGTAAGCACAGTCCCCTGATCAGACGGCGTCCTGGAGCAGCGGACGCAGCGCCACCTTGACCCTTTCGAGGGAGGCAGGCTCGAGCGGCAGGATCGGACGCGGCGGAGTGATGCGCCCGAGACCGAGGAACTCGGCGATGGTAAACATCACGCGGAAGCTGCCGAACTCGCGGAACAGCTCCCAAAGGGGAGCGAAAGCGTGATCGATGCGCTCGACCTCGGCCGCGTTCCCGGCCTGAGCCGCGCGGGTGAGCGCGAGAGCGGGTTCCGGCAAGAGGCCGGCCACGACGCTATACCAGCAAGCACCGCCGGCGAGCAGCGCGTCCTTCGCCCCCCAATCGCCGCTATAGCCCACGGCGAAGCCCTCCGGTGTCACGGCCCGCAGGCGCCGCATCTCGCCCGCGTAATCGCTGTCCGCCGGCAAAGGCATCTTGACCGCGGCCACGTTCGATATTTCGGCCAGACGCGCGATCAGGTCCGGGCTGAAGGTGAATTTCGTGGTGCCCGGGTTGTTGTAGATGCACAGGGGCAGCTCGCCGGCCGCGGCGACAGCCTCGAAATGGCGAAAGACCTCTTCATCGGTCAACGGCTGGTATGACATGGGCGCGAGAAGCAGGCCGTCTGCGCCCGCCTGTCGGGCATCTCGCGCAAGGCTCTCGGCGACTTCGGTCGTGAGAGCACCAACACCGACGATGAGCGGCGTCCGTCCCGCCACGCAATCTACGGCGGCCCGCAGCGTCCGCTTGCGCTCTTCCGGTGTCAGGTAGGCGTATCCGCCGGTGCTGCCGAGCAGTCCGATGGAATTCGCTCCCGCAGCCACGATCCGCTCGAGGAACCGTTGCAGAAGCTCGGGTTTCAGCTGCCCCTCGTCGTCGATGGGAGTGAGCGGAAAGGCTGAGAGGCCGGTGAACAAGGTCATGTGAATATCTCCTTCAAAAGCGTGACATGAGCAGGCGCAGGCCGGCGAACCCGAAGAAGGCGGCCAGAACGCCCTCGATTCCGCGCCGGGCGCGCCGGTAGAGGCGGATCATCGGTGCCGTGGAAAACACGAGCGCGTAGCCGGCGAAGATCATCACGCTCAGGACCGCGCAACCTGCCAGAATGGTGGCAACGTCATGCCAAGATGGCTCAGCGCCGAGGCCAAGCGTGACCAGGGCGATCCAGGCCAACACGGCCTTCGGGTTCGCCAGATGCATGATCAATCCATGGCGGTAGAGCGCGGCCGAAGACGGAGGAGTCTCTTCTCGCGCCGGTCCGCTTGAGGTCGCCGGGTTGGAGGTCAGCGCGCTTCGGGCCGCCCGCACCGCGAGGTAGAGCAGGTATATGCCGCCGAAGATCTTCAGGACGATCAGGGCCTCGGCATAGCGCGCGAGCAACGCGGAAACACCAGTGGCCGCGGACAGCCCCCAGAACAGCGATCCGGTGATGACGCCCGCCGCCAGCGCCAGACCGGCCCGGCGACCGTGGTTCATCGCCACGCCCATGATCCGAAGGGTGCTCGGACCGGGGCTTCCGGCCGCGATCACGTAGGCGGTGAAGACGATGGTCAGGTGGTTGATGTTCTCCATCGTGTGTCCCCTCAGGTTCCGGCCAGCAGCTTGAAGGCGATGAGCCACATCACCAACGCGATGAGTGTTTCCAGGACGCGCCAGGCCGCTGGCCGCTCGAACACCGGTCGCAGCTTGGTGGCACCATAGCCGAGAGCGAAGAAGAACACGAACGACCCGAGGATCGCGCCGATCGCGAAAGACCCTTGGCTGCCGGTGAACTGCGTTGAGATGGTCCCCAGAAGAACGACCGTGTCGAGATACACATGGGGGTTCAGCCAGGTGATCGCGAGACAGGCCACCAGCGTGCGGAAGAGATCGGTCATCGGCAGCGAGGAATCCGCGGCCAGCGCCTCGTTCGAGCGCAACGCGGACAGAAGACTCTTCACGCCATACCAGATCAGAAAGGCCGCGCCGCCGTAGCGCATCACCGGCTCGAGCCAGGGCAACCACTCCGAGACGGTGTGGAAGCTGGTCACGCCGATGGTGATCAGGATCGCGTCCGAGACCGCACATGCGAGGCAGACCGCCAGGATGTGCTCGCCCCGCAACCCCTGCCGCAGCACGAAGGCGTTCTGCGCGCCGATGGCCACGATGAGGCTGAGGCTCATCATCATGCCGGTGAAGAAGACTGCGATATCCATATGGGGCCTCTGATCCAAAAAACTGCCCTTGGACTATTCGGTCGCAGTTGATTAGACAAATTAAAGACGATGATGCCAATAAAGGAAAACTAAATGGTTGTGGACTACGCAGCTCTCCGCGCCGTCGCCGCGGTCGTCAGGACCGGCAGCTTCGAAAGAGCCGCCGCTTCTCTGAACGTGACCCCGTCGGCTGTCTCGCAGCGCATCAAGCATCTCGAGGAACGCCTCGGCGCGGTGCTTATCGAGCGGGGAACGCCGTGCACCGCCACGGACAAAGGCCTTGCGCTCTGCCGACACATGGACCGCGTGGGGATGCTCGAGAAGGATCTCATGGCGCAACTGCCCGAACTTTCCGGAGCTGAAGGTGCCGGACAGGTAACCCTCAACGTGGCGACAAACGCCGACAGCCTCGGAACCTGGTTTCTTGAAGCCATCGCCTCCTTCACCAGGACCACCGACTATCTCGTGAACGTCGCCATCGACGACGAGGACCATACGGCCGACTGGCTGCGGCGTGGCCGGGTGCTTGCCGCCGTTACCTCGCTGGAACGCCCTGTGCAGGGGTGTCGTGTCACGCCGCTCGGTGCGCTCCGCTATCAGGCGACGGCGAGCCCCGACTTCGTTGCCCGATACTTCCCTGACGGCCTCACGAAGGAGGCGTTCCACTGCGCGCCCGCTCTCACCTTCGACCAGAAGGACCGGCTCCAGAACGTCTGGGCGCGCGAGGTTTTCGGGCAAGACATGTCATTCCCCACGCACTGGCTCCCCTCCACCCAGAGCTTCCTCGAAGGCAGCCTCGCCGGCATGGGGTGGGCTCTCAATCCGGTGCAGCTCGCCAGACGCCATCTCGAGCGCGGAGATCTGGTCGAGCTGGCCCCCGGTCAGATGCTGGAGCGGCACCTGTTCTGGCAGATCAATCGGCTGGCCGCCGACCAGCTTCACGAACTCTCCCGATCAATTCTCACAGTAGCGCAGCGCGAGCTCGGCTCGCAAGCATGACGCTCATTGGAAACGACAGCTTGGTCCGCAGTCCGGTCATTGTCACGACTCAGACCCATCGTCCGCATTCAAACCGCTTTGCCGGAATGAACCGGGGCCTCAGGCCCCGATCCTCTTGATACGAATGCCAAGCTTGCGAGCCTTGTCGACGATGTTCTCGGTGATCCCGGAGCCCGGCGTTGCGATCAGACCCTGCGGCATGGTTTCGAGCATCTTGTCGTTGCGCTTGAAGGGGGCGGCCTTGCCGTGGCTCTTCCAGTCGGGCTTGAAGACCACCTGGGTGACGCCGCGCGTATCTGCCCAGCGGGCCGCGATCATTTCGGCGCCTTTGGGCGTGCCACCGTGCACCAGCACCATGTCAGGGTACTTGGCATGGGTGGCATCGAGGACAGACCAGATCAGATCGTAGGCCTGATAGTCCCCGCCCGAGAAGGCGATCCGCGTGCCTTCGGGGCAGTGCACCTCGGTTTCCTTGCGGCGCTTAGCCGAGAGA
Organism: uncultured Paracoccus sp.; assembly: GCF_937873615.1. GTDB lineage: Bacteria > Pseudomonadota > Alphaproteobacteria > Rhodobacterales > Rhodobacteraceae > Paracoccus. Next base: position 55,899 of record NZ_CALMYP010000022.1, on the reverse strand, counting down.
TAGGCCCGGCTGTCCACCACGGCGGAGGTGAGACCGCGATGCGAGACGCGTGATCCGGTGCGGGGCAGCCAGGGCGAACCGGTGGCGGCCGAGAAGTGGTCCACGGCCAGATCGCGCATCTGCTCGAAAGCGTCGCGGTGGTCCCAGAGCTTCAGCCCGATCATCTGGAGGCGCTCGAGCTCAACCGAGGCAACCTCGGAGCCGTCTTGGATGCCGAGACTTTCCCGGACCTCGAATTCATTGTCGTCGAGGAGCTTCTGGATATGGGAGAGCCGGCGATGGAAGATCGAGGTGAGGGACCAGAGCATCTCCTCGATATTTTCTTCCAACTGGCTGCCGGTGAGGAGGCCGATGGTGGTCTCGAACAGTGTCGCCATGGCGAGTTCGACCTCGTCGGGCTGGGGCAGGGGGCGATGATCGGTCTCGCCGGGCCCGGGCGTTGCGCCGTGAAGTGCGAGGTGGTCGAGGATGGCGGAGGTTACGCCGGTCTCCTCTTGGATGTCTGTCTGATGGGGCATTTTCTGGTTCCTCTTTTTGATCTGACCCGATTTGGATGGGGCGATAACAGGACCGGCGGCGACCGGGCCGCATCCGTCAGGATCGGAGCGCAGCGGAGAATGTGACCCGGGCCGGAAAATTGCTCCCGCGAGGAATGACCCGAAGGGGCAGGGGAATTTTCTGGAGCGGGGCGCATTGCTGCCCGGGCGAGGGGCACTCAGCCCCGACCCGCCGGTCCATCGCTCCCCTTATCCAAACGGGATCAGATCGAGCCCGCGGAACCTTTGCCCCCTCAGGCATCACGAGAGGAGCCTGGCGCTCATCCGTCCTCGATCTCCAGACCTTGCGCTTTCATGGAATTGAGCAGGGACCGGCGTAACGCCTCTCTGCCAAATGCCCGCAGATCGTCGTTGAAATCGCCCATGTTTGGCACGAGATCACCATAGACAATTCCAAGTGATGCCAGTTGGTTACGCAATCTCATGGATGCATTGTGACCAGCTTCGTCATTGTCCCGTGCGATCCAAATACGCTTGACGCCCGGCGGCGGGATGAAGAGGCCGAGGTGGGTGGCAGTGAGACAGGAGGCGAGGTCAAACTCCAGCAGCGCCGTGCCGACCGAGAGGGTATTCTCGAGACCTTCGCCGACGATGAGGTCGGTGCGAGAAGTGCCGGACCAAAAGCGGATTGCATCGCCTTGCAGCTGTCCGAGGATCCGCTTCGGGCTCTCGATCGTGGCCAACCCGCCGGTAGACGGGTCGAGATAGGAGCGTGCGCAGCCGGTGATCTGACCCCGATTGTTGGTGATCTTTGCGAGCAGGGCAGGGACCCTTTGCGGTGGATCAATATCGTCCTCGCTTTGCCGCAGGAAGACCCGCGGGTGATAGCGGAGGGCCGGACCAAGCCGTGTGATGCTGCGCCCTTGCAGATAGGTGGCGGCCAAGGTGCCAAGAACCGGCTTGCCAGCGGCAAAGAGCTTGCGCGCCCGCGCAATGCGTTTGCTGGAGGCAGCATCGGGGCGCTCAGCCCTCTGGGTTTCACGAGGTAAGGAAGGGCAGGGGGCCTCGCCGAGAAAGGACCGGGCCTCCCTCAGCGTCTCCTTGAGCGTCACGGACCCAAGCCGTTCCTGCAGCAGGTCGATCAGGTCGCCATATTCACCCGTCGCATAGTCGGTCCAGGACCCAGCCTTGCGCCCACCCTGCGCCTGAAGTCGGATGGCGAGGCTCTTGCCCTTCGCGCCTGAGGTATCCCCGACCTGCCAATAATTGCCCTGCTTGCGTCCCTCGGGGAAATACTGGCGGCAGAAACTCTCGGCTCGGTCTGCCAGATCGGCCGAGAGGTCTGCGATGCTGCGCCGCGCGCTCATACGGCGGCATCCGCGGCGTTGGCGCCAACCGGATGTTCGGTGAGCAGTCGAGCCAGGACCTCGGTGGCATCCACCGGGATAAACACCCGCGTCTTCCACTGGATCACCTCGGTGAAACAACCCATCGCTTTCAGACGGGGCAGGGCCGCGCCCGACGCGCCGACCAGCTCAAGTCTCGGCTGCCCCATGACCAGCGACCGGCGCAGCTGGTAGGCCCCAAGGAGGCTCAGGGTCGTTCGCGCCTCCATCACTGCGGCGATGACCTCTTGCGGCGTCATCGTGATCTGACAATCAAGCCCGAGCCGCGCATAGACATTGAGAAGCTGCTCCTGGCTGACCAGACGGCCGATGGCGCGTTCCCCATCCTCGGTCTGCAGGCGATAGATGCGCATGTTGTCGGCGGGCAGCCGGTCCCAGATCGGCAGGAGCAACCCGCAGATCAGCGTGATTTTTGACGTCGTGAACTCCGGCACCGCCTCGACCTCAATCTGCCAGAGCTGCTCGAACATCGCATCATCGATCTCTTCCCAGTGTGATTTCGAGAACTCGGTGAGGGCGAGAATCTCAGTCGCCATGGGCCGCAGGAGCTTCACCCGAAGCATCGGCACGCCGTCCTCATCCATGAAGGCCGGTGCCTTCACCATCAGCGCCGCGCGTTTGGAGGAGGAGTTCCAGCACAGCGTCGCGCCCTTCGTATCTGCGCAGATGGATTTGACCCGGGGCAGGGTGAGCGGATCGTTGCGATCGGTGCGCTCAACGGTCAGGGCGGTGGCCGTCGCCCCCGTCGCCTCATGTTCGAAGATGACCTTACGATCGGTGATCTCGAATTTCTCCGCGCGCAGGGTCTCAAGGCCGACGTCCAGCGTGCCAGCCTGGCGCGCGTCCTCGATGATGGCCGAGAGAAACCGGCCGAAGGCATCAAAAATTGCGTCCTGCATGTCGATGCGGAGCGCGAGACAGCGGTTCAGGAACTGCTGGATCGGCGGCAGGTTTTCTTTCATGGTGCCATCCGCCTCATCGAGCGTCAGCCCGGTCATCTCCTGGAACCTCGCATAAGAACAGGCCTCGATCTTGCCCGCGCGCAGCTTGTAGAAGAACTGGCGCAGCGCCGCGCGTGCGTAAGGGCTCTCGAGGTTGTCCTCGGCACGGAACATGTTCTGACCGCCGGTCTCGCGCTGCCCCTTGGTGATCGCCCCGAGCGTGTCGAGGCGGCGGGCGATGGTGGAGAGAAACCGCTTCTCGCCCTTCACATTGGTGGCGACGGGTCGAAACAGCGGCGGCTGCGCCTGATTGGTGCGATTGGTGCGCCCCAGTCCCTGGATGGCGTTGTCGGCCTTCCAGCCGGGCTCAAGAAGGTAGTGCACCCTGAGGCGCTGGTTCTTGGCTCCGAGATCAGCATGGTAGCTGCGCCCGGTGCCACCGGCATCGGAGAAGATCAGGATGCGCTTGGCGTCATCCATGAAGGCTTGAGTTTCGCCGAGGTTAGAAGAGGCAGGGCGGTTCTCGACCTTGAGCCGCCCTTGCTGCGTTTTCACGATGCGCCTCTTGCGTCCGGTGACCTCGGCGACCGCATCGCCCCCGAAATGCCAAAGGATCTGGTCGAGGGCACCCTGTACTGGGGCGAGAGCACCGAGATGCTCGACAAGCTCGTCCCGCCGCCGCTCCGCCTCGCGGCAAATGATGTGATTGCCATCGCCATCGACGGCCGGGCGCGAGCGCAGATCCCCGCTCTCGTCGGTGTAAGGCTCGAAGAGCTGCGTCGGGAAGCTATGCATCAGGTAGTCCATGATGTTCTCGCGCGGCGTAAAATCGACCTGCAGATCGTTCCACTCCGAGGGTGGGATCTCTTCGAGCCGGCGCTCCATCACTGCCTCGCTGGTCGAAACCACCTGGATCACCGCCGAATGGCCCGCCGCGAGGTCCGCTTCGATGGCGCGGATCAGCGAGGGGCATTTCATGGCGGTGATGAGATGGTTGAAGAAGCGCTGCTTGTTGCTCTCGAAGGCCGAGCGTGCGGCAGATTTTGCCTGAGGGTTCAGCGTACCGGTCTCGGAGGTGATACCAGCAGCCTGCAATGCCGCCTCGAGATGGGTGTGAATGATCTGGTAGGCATCGGCATAGCTGTCATAGATCGCGACCTGTGCGGGCGTCAGGTCGTGCACCAGCATCTCATATTCGACCCCGGCATAGGAAAGCGAACGTGCGAGATAGAGCCCGAGCGCCTTCAGGTCGCGCGAGATCATCTCCATTGCGGCAATGCCCCCGGCCTCCATCGCGGCGACAAACTCTGCCCGCGTCACGAAAGGGAAATCTCCGGTGCCCCAGAGGCCGAGGCGGGAGGCATAGGCGAGATTGCCGACCACAGTGGCGCCGGTGGCCGAGACATAGAGGACGCGGGCATCTGGCACGGCATTCTGCAGCGTGAGGCCGGCGAGACCTTGCTGGGACGCCTTCTTGTCGCCGCGGTCGGACTTTTCTCCGGCGGCGTTGGCCATGGCGTGACTTTCGTCGAAGGCGATGACCCCGTCGAATGCTTCGCCAAGCCAGGATGTCACCTGGTCGAGGCGCGAAGCCTTCCCCTCACGTTCTGCCGAGCGCAGCGTGGCATAGGTGACGAAGAGGATGCCTTCGGGCAAGCGGATGTCGCTCCCCTGGCGGAATTTCGACAGCGGCACGATATCGCTTTCACGCCCCCCGAGGGCCATCCAGTCGCGCCGCGCATCTTCGATGAGCTTGTCGCTCTTCGAGACCCAAACGGCCCGACGGCGCCCCTGCAACCAACTGTCGAGGATGATACCTGCGACCTGCCGTCCCTTGCCGCAGCCCGTGCCATCGCCTAGGAACCAGCCCTTGCGCAGACGGAAAGCGCCCTCGTCGCCTTCAGACGCTGCCATCAGCCGACCTTCGATCTCGCCGCGCTTGAACCAGCCCTTCAGGTGCGTCTCGTGGGCATTGCCCGCATAGATGACGCTTTCCAGCTGCGGCGCGGAAAGGAGGCCGTCGGCGACAAGGGACTTCGGCAGGAGCGGACGGTAAGTCGGCACAGGCGGCTGGACCGAGGCCATGGCGGCGGATTGCACCAACGCGGTGGGATGCGCCGCCACACCGTCGATCCGGATCGCCTGCAAGTCATAGGCCTCGTAGACCGTATCCTGCAACGCGCCCTCGGGTTCGCTCCAGGCTTTCGGAAGGTAGTCGAGGGGCGCGGGCTCGATACTGTCGAACGGATGTTTGGCGCGTTCCTCGGCAAGGGCGCGGGTTTCGCGGCGCGCGGCGTTGCGCAGGGCGTTCAAGTTGGTGCGGGGCGGGCGAGACGGAACCGACAGGGCCGAACTCGTCGGGCAGGGCCGGGGACTCTGGCGCTCGGGGCAATGGGTGAGCACTGCGGTGAGAAGATCGGCCGTGGTCACGCAGATTGGATGATAGGCGGCCGCGATGTCGACCGGTGAGGTCTCTTCAGCGCCAGAGGCACGCTTGTCGATTACCGTCAGCCGCGTGTCGATCGTGGTCCCATGCCGCGAAAAGACTTTGCCGTCGATCGCTGCGGAAAACACCATGTCTGCACACGAGGCGATGCGCTGAAACGTCGACTGAAAACTCTTGGTGGAAGGGCGAAAACTCTCGCCGGTGATGACAACGAGACGCCCACCGGGCACGAGGCGAGCAAGGGCAGACAGAACATGCTTGCTGGTGGCCTGCCGGAACTGACCCTCGACATGGTTCGCAGCCGAAAACGGCGGGTTCATCACGATGACCGAAGGGGTGAGCGACCGATCGAGACGGTCGTCGATCGAGGCAGCATCGTGATCCGAGACCACCGCGTCCGGAAACAACTGTCCCAGCAAGGCGCGGCGAGTTTCTGCAAGTTCATTCAGCGCCAACTGCGCACCCGCAATTCGGGCAAAGATCGCCAACATGCCGGTGCCCGCCGAGGGTTCCAGCACCAGGTCGCCCCCGCGAAACCCCGCCGCTTGCGCGATAATGGCCGCAAGGGGCAAAGGGGTTGAGAACTGTTGCAAGCGCACACTGTCCTCAGAGCGTCGTGTGTGGGAGGGGGCCAAGGTGGCGAGACGTTCGATCATGGTGAGGAAGGCTTGCGGCGTGGCCGCCTGCCGCTGCATCAGCGCACCGTAGCGCGTAAGCATCAGGATCTGGGCGACCTCTGCGGCCTCATAGGCGTCCTTCCAGACCCAGGCACCGCTGGTGTCACTTGCGCCGAAAGCCTCCTCCATCGCGGCGCGCAGGGCAGCGGCGTCGATGGGGCGGCCCGCCTCGAACAAAGGGACAAGGGAAGAAGCAGCCTGCATTAGGTGTTGGGCGAAGCCCGAGGCCTCTCGCAAGGCAGGGGCTTCGGGCTCGGCGGCAAGCTGGACGGAATGGGGGTGAGCGTTCATCGGCAATCTCCGGGGTTGAGGGTTGGCCCCGAGCCCCGCGCGCACTCTCTCACCCGGGAGGGGTCACCACTCCCGCCCTGCCTCTTGCTCTTTCATGGCAAAGCCCCGGCGCGTCTTTGGCCGGTGTCAGGCCGTCCGCAGATGGCGCGGCACGTCCATGGATTGATGAAGGACCCGGATCACGAAGATCTTGTCTGGGTCCACCTCGTAGAACACGAGGTGCCGACCCGTGATCAGTTTGCGCGCACCCTGCAGGAGGTCGGAGCAGTCCGATCCCATTTGCGGGTTGGCGATGAGCCCCTTCAGAGCACGCTCGATGTCGTCGAGATAGCGGTCCGCTTGCACCCCGCCCCACTGTCGGTCTGTCTCGACCCAGATGTCGACTAGATCGGATTTTGCCGCCTGGGAGTAATGGATTTCACGCATCAGAAGCGCCGGAGCGGCTCCGCGCTTCGCGCTTGATTGCGTCCATGTCGAGCGGGCCAGCATCACCGGATTGCTTGCCCTCCATCAACGCAACGCGAAGCCGCGCCCGCTGGCCTTCCTGCTCTTCCATCAGGCGCAAAGAGGCGCGGATCAACTCGCTGGTTGACCCGTAGCGCCCCTCCTTCAGCATCAGGGCGATGAATTCGTCCCAATGGGGGCCAAGTGTGACGCTTGTGCTCGCCATGCTCATCTCCGAAATACGCATGAATAAGATATATGAGTATCACGCGCGTTTCAACTCGGGGGCGGGCTTGCGCCCTGTTCGGCGGCGATGGGTCTGTGTACGTCTCGCAAGATCAGCTGGTCCACAAACGCCCGCGCCTCGGACAGGCAGTCCAGCTCATAGCGCCCGAAGAAGCCCCAGCAGGCGTCGAGCTCCTCGCCATCACGTTCGATGACATAGCCATAGACCCGCCCGGCAAGATAGGCATCATAGCTGACGATTTCGTCGCGCAGGACGTCTGCCACCTTGTCGCGCAGCGCTTTGGTGACTCGTTTCACGCCGAACTCTTTTCGGATTGCCTCGAGCGTCACGTAGACAAAACCGACCTGGCCGGAATCCCACGGGCAGTGGAACCCGATGGTGTTCATCGTGAGACCGGAATGGTCATAGAGAAACACGGGCAAGATGATTGCCTTGCGCTCGGCGAGCTCGCGCAACTGCGCCATCGAGAGATCGCTCTGATCCGAGACATCGGCGAGATCGCGCAGGAACGCTTCGGGGCTGTCGAACCGGTGGCTGTTGCCCAGCCGATAGCGTCGATGCCAGCAGATCAGCGTGCCGAGGTTGGGCCACTCCCGTGGGCTTTCTGCGTCGGGGTCGTGGAAGATTTTGATGGTATGGCCTTGGTAGGCCTCCTCAAAGACAGGGTGGTGCATGTCGATGTCCTTTCTTGAAACGAAATCGACCCGCCAGGCCGGTTAAGGCACATGCGGGTCGATCTGGGCGTGGTCATGTGGTTGGCGAGTTTGCCGCCCGGCGGATCAGGCGGCGGCGCGGTTCTGGCGATGCTGGACGTGCTCGACCGAGACCATGAGATGCCAATCTTCGAAGCCAAGAATGGTTTGGTGATTGGCAACCGCCTCGACCCAGACGGCGCGAGGATCGCTGCCGATCTGCGTCGGATCGTTGTCGATCCGGCCATTGGCCATCCAAGGTTCCGGCTGAATCCGCCCGAGCCAGTCCGCCAGCGACGGAATGCGCCCCTGGCAGTCCTCGCGCACATGCTGCTCGCCGATCCAACGGATCGGGACGACACGCCCCGCGCTGTTGGTTAAGCTGCGACCGAACTGACGCTCGGCCTCGAAGATCCCGACCGTATGGTGTTTTTGGGCTCTGTGTACGAAGAGGCCAAGATGCTCTTTGGATGAGTCAAACCAGTCATGCACGAACTGATAATCATCTGGAACACCACCGAATTTTCGGGCCGAGCTTTCGGCGTGGTGGAGAGGATGTGCCATGTCAGAGCCCCTCATGTTCGGTGGTGTCGGTCTCGATATAACGGTTCGAATGACTGACATCGATCTTGTCCGTCTCAAGTGACCAGGTCAGTTCGCCATAGCCGCCTTCGTTGTTCTCGAAGCCGGGGCTCAGCGCATAGGCAAAGTCCCAACCGAAATCTTCAACCCGGCGCCGCAGGTCTTCTGTCAGGGTAATCGTGTCAGGCGTCACGACGACCTCCTCGACATTGCCGGAATCGCCATAGCCTTCGTATTGCACTTCGATGCCGGTCACGCCGAGGGCGCGCAACTCGGAGAGAAGGGCAGCGCGGGTTACAACCCGCTGTTCGGCCGCACGTCTCTGAGATTCGAGCATCTGCGCGTAGAAATCAGTCTCTTGTGTCATGTCTTTGATCCTTTGAAATTGAGGAAAGGGGAGGGCGACCTTTACGCGGGGTCGCCCAGGAAGTTTCCTGCGGGGCTTCAGGCCGCAGCGTCGCCGCGCTGCTCAGCCGTCCGGTCAACGAGGTTGAAATAGAGGTTCTCGGTCGCGCGCTTGAACCCCGGCGGTTTGCGCGGTGCGAGGCAGCGCACCGAGGCGCTGCAGCCGATCCCATGCTCCATCGCGAACTGCGTCACCTTGTCGATCAGGTCATCCATGCCCGCGGCCTGGATGCGCTTTTCGGGGTAGTTCGCCATCATCTGAAACTGGGTTACAACAAACGCGCCATCGCGATGCGCAGGGTAGAGGGTGATCTGGTAGTCGAGCGTCTTGGCCATTTCTGGTCTCCTGCGGCAGGCGGGGCGCGACCATCGCAACCCTTGGAACCCGCCAGCGCGAAAGGACCGCCCTTTGTGCAAGGGCGATCCGGGGTGGTGAGTGGGGATTGGAGCCGTCAGTATTCCGACGGCAGAAGCAGGGTCAGAACCCGGCGCGTCTGTTCGGGGTCCGAAGGTTCAGGCGAGCCATATTGGTAGTCGACGTCGTACAAATCGATCTTGAACCAGACCGTGGTCCCATCGAGGTCGATGACCCCCATCTCGTGCCAGCCATGGGGGTCGCTGCCGGCGTTGAACGCGTCAAACGCGGCAACGCGGCGCGATAGCTCCAGTTGGGCGTCAGGCCCAAGCCCCGCGACGGCGTGTGTCATCACAAACTGGCCCTTCGGTGCATCATCGAGGGGCGTATTTCCGAGGATGGAGCGGCGGAACGCGTCGTTCTGCACGGCGATCAATGCGGCTTCCCGCACAGGGTCAAGGTCGAGTGTGGTGGTCATGGGATGTCTCCGGGACGGGCCAGCCGATCCGCTATCGACTGTAGGCAACCCGTCAGCCGGAAAGGGCCGCCCTCGATGTGAGGACGGCCCAAGGCACATGTCGTGATCAGACTGGTATTCGCATCGTCAGGCTGCATCGCCGCTGAGGAAGGCGGGCAAGGACGACGGCTCTTCGCTCTCGGCATCGGTCAGAGTATCTTCGGCGGAGACATCCCCGTCCTCGGCCCCGGGCGCATCGTTGCCCAAGTCGGTACCGGCCTCCGTCCCACGGACAAACACCATCCCGTCAGGCAGCCAGCGCGTCGTCCTGGCAACCGTTGCGGCGTCGAAGCCTTCCGTCTCACCTGCGGTTTCCGTGAAAGCCCGCTCCATCGCGGCGGCGAGATCACCTTTGCGCTCGCGATTGCGATCCTCGGCGTAGTCGTCGCCGATGAGCTTGCGCGCCGTAGCCACCGCATGCCCTTTGTTGACCCAGCCCCAGTAGTTCTGGGCAGTCGGACGCCAGCAGGCCGCCACATCGACATCAAGCCGCGCGCCGATCTCCTCGATGATCGGGGAAGGACGATTGTCGGAGGAAAGCTGGGGTTTGACCGCGAGACCCGTCGCCCAGGCAAAGAGCGCTTGCTTGTCCGCAATTGGCAGTGCCGACATCGCCCGGAAGTCTTCAGGTTTCTCGAGCTTCATCCAGTCCGTGGCAAGGTCCTGTTCCAGCGCCTCGAGCATCTTCTGGGCGACGGTATCGGCATGCAGCACCTCGCGATTTTGCGCCTGGAAGGGACGGATCGAGATGTCGAGCGCCTCGTTGTTGTAGGACCGCCCCAGAGCCTGCTCGCAGAGCGCATAGAGCATCGCGTCAAACGCCACGTCGAAATCCGCCGCCAGATGCGCCCGCAAGATGTGCTGGCGCGTGGCACGCAGATCGTCGGCCAGGCTCGCCGAAATCCCATCCGCCTTGCGCAAGGTCGCGGCAGGGTCGGAGGCCGGCACCGGCGTTGAGGAGGTCGGCGGCGTCACATATGGCCGGGCAGGGGAGGAGGCCCCACCTGAGTCTGCGGTGGGCTCGTCGGGCTCGGGCGCGGCGGGAATATCCTCGGGTCGCACCAAGCCTTTCTCGACGCGCAACGCTCCGTCATGGCCGATGGTCAGAACGACACCGGCGATTGCCCGGTCTTCTTCCGCGTAGGGCTGCCGGTCGCGCTGCAAGGCTTCGATCTCGCGCAGGCGCGGCTTGATGGCGTAATATTCTTCGGTCTCGGCGTCCGTCCAGTCCTCACCGTCATTCTGCGCCGCCAGGTCTTCTTCGCGCGCGATGAGACGCTCCTCCTCAGCAAGAAGGTCCGCATCGGGTTCGACATCCTGCGGATAGACCCGTCCGAAACTGCGAAACGCACCGTAATCCACCGAGAGGTGCACCTCGACCCATTTCCACGTCCCTTCGAAGGGTTTGGCCGCGGCCTGCAGCTTCTCGATGGCGAGGCGTTCCAGAAGGTCAGGGTTTTCCATATGGGCGCTGGCGCGGTCGTCGAAGAGATCACGCAGCAGAACCCCGCCCGCAGCCTCATAGGCCTCGATGCCGACAAAACGCCCCAAGGCCGAGTTCGCTGAATACGCTGTCTCGGTCAATTGGCGTTTGATGCTTTGCGGATGGATGTGATAGCCGCCCTTCACTGCGTTCCAGACCGCCAACTGGCGATCATGATCGTCGGTCAGGGTGAACGCCATCACGCATTCGAGGGTCAGGTCGCCGGCACGGAACTGCTCGATGATCTCGGGCGCGACACGGGCGAGTTTGAGCCGACGGCGCACCAAGTCGACCGAGACGCCAAACTTCAGCGCGATCTCGTCTTCACTGCGACCCTCGGCGATCATCTTCTCAAAGGCCTCGAACTGGTCAGCGGGGTGCATTGCCGCGCGCTGGAGGTTTTCTGTCGCGGAGGTGAGGATGGCATTGCGCTCGTCCTCGACGAGGCAAGGCACCGGGTGGTCCGCAGGAATCACGCCGTCTTCGGCCAGCTGCTTCAGCGCCCTAAGACGACGCCCGCCGGCATCGACGGCAAACCGCGTCTCTGATAGCGCGTGCACCACGAGGTTCTGCTTGATACCCGTCTCGCGAATGCTGGCGAGAAGCTCGGCGTCATCGGAGGCGCTTGCCGCAACCTTGCGCACGTTGAGCGCGCTCGGTTCCAGTTGATTGAGCGGAATCATCCGGATGTCGGCGGCGCCGTCAGGCGTGGCCGATCCGGCGGCTTCGGTCTTCTTTTCGGTGGAGGGTTTCGGTCGGGTCGTAGTCTTGGCCATGGTCGGCTTCCTTGTCGCGCCGGACCCGGATGAGCCTCTCTCTATCCTTTCAAGCCCGGCACCCGGGCTTCCCTTTCTCTGGCACTAACAAAGCTAGTCCCTCATCCTTGGAAAGAGTGGCTAAGAACTCCAAGTCACCGATCGCATTCGCAATGAGATGAACTTACGGGGAGGTCCGAATATTCAACTTCAAGGATATCTTTCAGAGTAGTGGAGCGGCGAAAAGCACTCGGCGGCAAGATCAGTTGCGGCCGCTGAGAACACCAAACCGCCATGCCTTGAAGCTGCAATCCACGTCGGAAAATCCGGCATCACTAAGCCATTTCAACTGACTGCCAACTGGAGCACACTTGTCGTAGGACATGCGCTCCCGGGCCTTTTCAATTTCCTGCTCTGTGACGCCGAGTTCACGAATCTGCTCAAGCCAGACGCGCGAGTAGCGGTCGTCCGCCGTCGGGTTCGGACCGGCCACCTGCTCGGCGTTTACGAATAACCCTCCAGGTTTTAAGGCTCGGCGAATGCGGCGAAACAGATCGCGCTTCTTCTCGTCGGGCAAATGGTGAATAGCCAGCGCCGAAATCACGAGATTCCATTTTTCGTCGCCGAGGTCGGCTTCGGCCATATCGTCTACACGATATTCAATCCGATCGCCCGTAGGAAAGCGACTGCGCGCCCGCTCGAGCATGTCCGCAGCCCCATCGAGCAAGCATAACCGTCCGACCGAGCACCGTGCCGACACCATCGCCGAGAACAAGCCCGTTCCCGCACCCAAGTCGAGCACTTCGATTTCTTCGACAGCCTGCCATTCCTCGATGAGCTTCAATGCCGTGCCATAGAAGTCATCGAAACAGGGGATCAGTCGCCTGCGCAGATCATCGTAACCCTCGGCATCGCGGTTGAACAGCTTGGACGACGGCACTTCTGGTCTGCTCATATGGCACTCCTGAACACAAGGCCGGACGATCCTTCATTGGATTGGCTGCCCGACAGGGAAGCTCCACATGGCGCTCGGCGGCTATTGCGTATCATCCCTTTGCAACTTCAAGACTGGTTCCTGTGAATCGACATTGGCCCACGGTGTCCTGGGCAACAGACCATTCGTCTGGCCAGCCAAGGCGTTCCAGGCCCCATGCCGACGATGTCTTCAGTGAAGTCCAGGTGCCGCCATGCCCGCGAAGCATGATCCCTCCAGGGCCCATTCCTGAGTGCAACGCAAGGTGCAGGTCGAAGGCGGCACCGATTTCAGGACCGAACCAGTAATGCGGGCTGCGACCGGACAGAGGTTGCAGGGTGACGGTCAGGCGGCGTTTTTCTCCGGATAGGCCGATCCAAAGCGAATCGTGATCGCCCCCCTTGGACTGTGCAGCTAGAAAGGTCTGCCTTCGGCCGTCAACCTGGTCTTCCATCGTTCCGTTGATGTGCAGATGAAGGACTTGGTTTTCGCCGCGAATTCGGGCGGACGCTCGACCATGCGGAAGGGGCGTCCGCCAATCCGGCAGTCGCATTGGCCAGACAAGCTGTTCCCGCGCTTCCCCGGCAGTACCCAGCACCTGATAGCGGAGACCGCCGCCATCGATGGCCATTTGCACGGCATGAAGATATTCGATCTCTTCCGGCATCCGGTGCGCGGTACCCGCCCCCGCGGAAGTGATCTGAAGAACCCCGTCATGCACCTGGGCATCGAAGGCGAGGATGTGGCTGCAAAGGTAAACCAGGACCCCATTGTCGCGCAGGATGCCCCAGAACGGCCCGACGTGTTCGTCACCGATTGTGCGTGCGTAGGGGCCAGCATAGCCATTGACGGGAAAGGCGGGGTGATGACCGACGACGAATTTCCACCTTGCATGGGCATTTGCCTTCAGGGTTTCGTCGAGCCATTCGGTCTCGACATGGCCTTCGCCGCCCAGTCGCGACCAGGCTGTATGAACGAAAACCAGAAGCAGGTCATCCCGGCGGACGAAATAGGACAGGCGCTTCTGTCCGTCCGGCCCATTCGCGGGCAAGTGCGGGAGCATTTCCGCGAAAACCGCCTCGCTCTCGGCACTGTAGGTCGTGTGATTGCCGGTTGCGTTGAACAACGGGATCCTGGTCCGGTCGAGCCAGGCCATTTCCTCGTTCAGCCAATACCGCCACTGCGCGCGCAGCGCGGCCATATCGTTTGTCAGGCCAATCACCTCATCGCCCGGAAAGACGATGAACTCGGGTGCGGGCGACAACCGCTTGACCACCTCGTTGACCGCCCGGTGGCTGCGTTCGTGTGGCGCACCGGGCACGCCGGAACAACTGTCGCCGTAGAACACGAACTGATGGCCCGGACCACTTGGAATAAGGGCGGGTATTCGGTTCGTCATGTCAGGCCGACGCTCCCGCCTGAGCAGTGTCCCAGATCGACCAGGCGGCGTCCCGATAGCGTTTGATCGCGTCACGCAAGTGGGTGCGGTCGGGGCCATGGCGCAGGATGCCTCGGGATATCGTCGGGACGATGCGGCCGCGCACTGCACCGAATTTCCGCACAACGTCCGACATCTCCGCGCCTTGCGCTCCCAGGCCGGGTGCCAGGATCAGGGACCGTGGCAGCCGTTTCACGATGGTGGTGTCCTCTTCCGTAAGGGTCGACCCGATAACTGAACCGACAGGACCAATGTCACCGCCGATTGAGGCGTTGTGCGCAGTAATCTCGTCGGCCAACGCTTCGGCAACGGAGCGTCCGTCCGACAGCCGCGCGGTCTGGAGAAGCCGCGCGCCCGGATTGGTCGAGCGGACCACCACGAAGACGCCGCCGCCAGTCACCTGCGCGCGGCTGATCACGGGTTCCAGCGTCTCGAAGCCCAGATAGGGGTTGAGAGTCACGGCATCCGCACCCAACCCGTCGGTGCTTTCGAAGATCGCGGCTGCGTAGCCCTCCATCGTGCTTGCGATGTCGCCGCGCTTGGCGTCGACGAGGCAGAGCGCCCCCTGGGCACGAATTTGCGCCACCGCCGCCGCGGCTTCGGCGTATCCAGCCGAGCCATGGCGTTCGAAGAAGGCCATCTGAGGCTTCATCATCGGAACGAGTTCGACGGCGGCGTCCAAGACGATCCCGCAGAACCTCCGCACGCCCTCTGCGTCATCAGACAGGCCCCAATGATCGAGCAGTTCAGCAGAAGGGTCGATACCGAGGCAGAGCGGGGAGCGCTCGCGCGCAAGAGCGATGAAGCGGTGGGCGAAAGGGATCATGGTGCGTCCTTCGGATTTGGGGTTGCCGTCCCGGTGAGCTAGCCGCGTTGCGCCATATCCGGCAATCGACTAAACAGGCGCAAGCTGTGAGCTGAGGTCACATGAAGAGACGCCAACTTCCTTCCCTGAACGCACTACGGGCGTTCGAGGCCTACGCCCGGTCCGGCTCAATGGTGCTGGCTTCCGAGGAACTCTGCGTCACCCACGGTGCGATCAGCCGTCAGATCAAGGCGCTGGAATGCGCTCTGGGAACGGAGCTTCTGACCGGGCCGCGTCACGCATTGCGGCTGACGAAGGCCGGGCGGAACCTCGCCGATGCGCTTCGGGACGGGTTCGACCGGATTGCGGCGGGTCTGCCCAGGTCGGACGAAGACGAGGAGCTTGTCATTTCCGTGCCGGCGACATTTGCGATGAAGTGGCTCATTCCGCGTCTCGCCGGGTTCACGGAGCAGCACCCAGATATCCGGGTCCATATTGCTGAAACCAGCTCGTCAGACAGCCTTTTTGGGGGCGAGGATGGCGCCCTAGCCGCGATCCGCCTCTGCGAGGGCCCACCGCCCGCCGGAGTCACCGCGACAGCGTTCCTCGATCACGCCTATGGCCCGGTGATCGCGCCCGCGTTGTTCGAGGCTGACGGTCGCACCCCGGAACGGATGCTGCGCAGGGCGCGCTTGAGCAGCGAGACCTTTCCGCACGGATGGGATCAATGGGCGGCGGAGACCGGTGTGACCCTGTCGGAGCCGTCGCAGACGCGTAGCTTCGAACACAACACCTACCTGCTGGAGGCGGTCGCCGGAGGGCTCGGCATCGCGGTGACTGCCTGGGCCTTCGCGCAGGCTGACATCGATGCGGGCCGCCTTGTGGCCCCATGGGGTTTCCGCCAACTTCCGGCGCGGTTCAACTTTTTGCGCCCGTCTCGAGCAGGACATCCCGGTGCGGTGCGGGTGGCAAGTTGGCTGTTACGGGAAGGCCGGCGAACTGACCCTCCGCCGGTCGCTTTGATAGAGTCTATGTAAGCGGTGTGACCACTGGTTCCAAGGCAGCATGTCGTACGCGCGGGTAGTCTTGTAGACTGGGATGCCCGCGATGGTGTCGGCAAACCAGATCTGGAGATCGCCGCCGTTGAGCTTTGCGGTCTCGATCAGGGTATAGGCGACCGACGCGGTAGGTTCTCCGGCAGAGCGGTCACACCCAGCGCTCTTATGTCCTTCGTCAAGTGCCGAGGCGAGCGAAGGCGTCTGGCGGTGGAGAGCGCCATTCTCGAAGTGATAGTGCGCATGGGGGTGGGGACGCGGCTCGGGACGTTGGTGAACAAGCTCTGATGCGCGGGTCGGAACCGCATGTCCATATATTCTTCCGGGGCTGGTCCTCTCTTACAACGGGCGTCGGCGTTGCCGGCCACAAAGCGCTAACGGCAATTCCCCTGTCGTTGCCGCGCCCCCGCCGCCATGCGCGGTAATACGGTCTGGCTTTCTTCGGATCAGACTTCCATCGGTTCCGTCCGGGCAATGGCCCACATGAAGCCGACCAGTTCCCGCACCGCCGCGCCTTTGCCCTGAAGGCCTACGATCGCGCACGGTTCGGGCGGCGCTCGGAGAAGCTTGGTGCCGGCGCGTTCTCCGGTGACGCGGACGCACAGCGGGCCTTCGTCTTCGAGGAGACCCTGACCGGCATCGCCGCTCTCAGGGCTCAGGTCGGCAAGGGTAGCACCGCTGCCGAGAAGCGTTCGCCGCGCCCGCGCAAGGGCGTTCCGCCGCATCTGGAACGGATTGAGGTGGTGATCGAGCCCGAGGACCTGCCGGAACACGCCGGCAAACAGAAGGTGCTGATCGGCGAAGATGTCTCGGAGCGCCTCGATGTCATCCCGGCGAAGTTCCGGGTGATCGTCACGCGTCGGCCCAAATATGCCTTCAAGAATGCCGACAGGGTCATTCAGGCTCCGGCCCCGGCGCACATCATCGAGGGCGGCATTCCGACCGAGGCGCTCCTGGCGCAGGTCGCCGTCTCGAAATATGCCGATGGCCTGCCGCTCTACCGCCAGGAGGGGATCTATGCCCGCGACGGGGTGGAGATCGACCGGCGGCTGATGGCGCAATGGATGGGCCGCGTCGGCTTCGAGCTCGACATTCTTGCCGATCATGTCCTGGGCGAGGTCCGAAAGGGCGCGCGCATCTTCGCCGACGAGACCAGCCTGCCAACCCTCGCTCCCGGCACCGGCGCCACGAAGACGGCCTGGCTCTGGGCCTATGCCCGCGACGACAGCACCTTCGGCGGCAGCGGGCCGCCCATGGTGGCCTACCGCTTCGAGGACAGCCGGTCCGGCGACTGCGTACAGCGCCATCTCACCGGCTATCGCGGCATTTGCTAGGTCGACGGCTATGCCGCCTACAACAAGCTCGTGCGCAAGGATGGCGGCAATGACGGCCCGCGCCTGGCCGGGTGCTGGGCCCATAGCCGGCGTCGGTTCTATGAACTGCACAAAGCCGGTGCCTCGCAGGTGGCCACCGACACGACCCTGCGGATGGCCGATCTCTGGAAGCTCGAGGCAGAGGTTCGCGGCCAGAGCCCGGAGGCGCGCATCGCCGCCCGTCAGGCCGTCTCGGCGCCGATCGTCGCGGAGCTGTTCGCGCTGTGGCAGGCGACCCTGCCACGAATATCGGGGAAATCAAAGCTGGCCGAGGCCCTGCGCTATGCAATCACCCGGCGCGAAATCTTCGAGCGCTTCCTCACCGACGGTCTCGTCGAACTCGACTCCAATATCGTCGAGCGCGCCATCAGGCCCCAGACAATAACAAGAAAGAACAGTCTCTTCGCCGGGTCCGACGGCGGGGGCCGAACATGGGCCACCATCGCCACGCTTCTGCAGACCTGCAAAATGAACGCCGTCGATCTTGTCGCATGGCTGACTCAGACCCTCCAGCGCATCGCCAACCAATGGCCGCGCGCCAAGATCGACCAACTCATGCCCTGGAACTACCAACCCTGAACGGCCTCGGTTGCCCGCTTACCGATCAGGCCCGCGGCCTGCATCAGAAGCTGGGCATGTGTAATTGTCGCCTCCGCCCGCTCCATGTCGTTCATCCCGTCCACCTTGCGAGGCTCGAACACCAGGCTCAGCTGCCTGCCCGAGCTCGGCACCGACATGTCGTGCTGTTTCATCAACGTCCTCCCTTGCGATTCCACATTCGCTTCGGGAGTGTCCAAAAACAGTGGCCGGCGTCATCAGCCTCCTGAGTTCCGCCAACGCCGCGAGATCAACCTGTGGACTGCCAATGCTCATTTCGGCGCAGACGACGGGATCCAACATCCAGTCAGCGATCGAGACGACAACGCCAGACGGGCCTTCCACCTTGAGAAACTGCCCCGCTACGCGCTGCTCCACCCGCCGCACGCTGACTTTCAGGCCGAAATAAGGATGCCAACGATAATGAACTTCCCGCTCTTCCCCGACATGGGCAGAATGAACGGGTGATGGCGCTCGGCCGGAAATCATGGCTCTTCGCGGGGTCGGAACGTGGCGGCGACCGCGCTGCCTTCATGTATTCCCTGATCGCCACGGCCAAAGTGAATGACGCCGTTCCCCAGGCCTGGCTTGCTGACGTCCTCGCCAAGCTCCCCAGCGCAACGCCATCCCGCGTGCCGGGTCTGTTGCCATGGAACTGGCAGCCATCGGAGCGCCAACTCGCCGCATGACCGCGGCCTACGCCGAATGCTTACGGCGCTGGCGGCGACTTTGCGGACGTTGAGCGGGCTCGGCTCCAGCTGGTCGAGCGGGATCATCCGGATGTCGCCTGCGCCGTCAGGCGCGGCCGATCCGGCGGTTTCGGTCTTCTTCGTGGTGGCGGGTTTCGGGCGAGTCGCGGTCTTGGCCATGGTCAGTGTCCTTGTCACGCCGGACCCGGAAGAGACTCTCTCTATCCTTTCAAGCCCGGCAACCGGGCTTCCCTTTCTTTTACTCTTGCCGGCGGCGACATTGGGTGTACGCGGGAGCGCTCCAAACGAGACCAATCTATCCCAGTTGATGGACCACCTCAGGGGGGCACTCCACGAGTATGCGTTCCAACCGTTTAAACGCTTCTACGCCTTTTAGACTTCTCTTCCACAAGCCTTCCGTTGCGCGCTGGTGAAGTGCGAGAGACTCTTGGTCACTGGAGATTGATGCAACACCGATTCTCACGTTAGCGTACAATCCAAGACGAAAAGGACTGACAGCAACTTGTGCATGCTTTCCTTGGCGAAAAAGCTGAAAGCTCGTTCCGGGCATCGAATCCTCCACAATGCCAATTTGAACGCCGATCGGCTGTTCAGTGATAAGCGTCATAATGTTTCTGATCTCGGCGCGCGCAATCTCGCGACGACGGCAACGTTCAGGTTCGCGCACGTCATGTGTACCGACAAAACCCAACGTGGCGAATTGCTCCAGTTCGGCGCTCGACACCAAGCTCAGTATGCCTGGTCGACGCGCACGATATGCTCTTTTTCGCGCGCGCAGGACTTCCAGGATCTGATCCAGTTCCTCGCGAAAGTGCTCGCAATCGACTACCTCTTTCGGCGCGCTCTCCTGCAATATATCCCGCAGTGCATCGTCGAACGCGTCGGTTGTCAAAAGATAGGATACCGGCCCGAAGAGCACTGAAATGTGGTCCGCTGTGGCTTCGATCTGCCGCATCCGTTCAAAGAAAGTGAGCGCGGATGCCGTGTATTCAGACCCCACGCCAAGAAGCGTCGACAGCGAAACATCCAAAAAGTCGGCAATCTTGCCGAGTACGTCCACCCTGATGGGTTGCCCGGACTCGTAGCGATAGATAGCTGCGCGCGACACCCCGGTATGCTTCGCTACGTCGTCCGGCGTCAGCCCACGACCCAGGCGATAAGACCTAAGGCGTTCCCCTACCTGGAGAATTGAGTCGAACTGGCTGTGCATTATCGTAATGACCTCTTTGACACCCAATCACTTAGCGTATTAGGGCGCGCTTCTCAATGCCGAGACCCTCTCTTTGTATGTCGCAATATTGAGATTTTTATTGACAATGATACGGTCGGTTGTTTTCATGCGCACTACCAACAGGAGGTTTCCATGATCGAATCAACAAAACTCACCCGTACAATCCTAGGCGGAGCGCTCTTCGCCGCGGTATCGCTGGCGTCCATCCCGGCGTTTGCGCAGGACTTCGTTGCCCGGATCGGACACCTTGAGTCGGAAGCGCAATCGCGCCACATTTTTTTGGAGAAGGTCGCAGCGCTCGTGTCCGAGCGAACCGACGGAAACGTAGAGTTTCAGATCTTTCCGTCCAGCCAGCTAGGCAATCAGCGCCAGATGACGGAAGGCGTGCAGCTAGGCACGCTCGAGGCAACTGTTTCGCCGGCAGCCTTCCTCGGCGGCTTCAATCCCGTCGTGTCCGTGCTCGACATCCCGTACCTGATACCGGAAGATCCCGAGGCAGCTCAAGCCCTGCGCGAAGGGCCCTTCGGACAGGCTCTGCTGGAGTCGTTCAACCGGCGTGGGCTCGTTGGGGTCGCACTCTGGCCCAACGGCAAGAAGAATTTCACCTCGAACAGACCGCTTGATGACGTGGCAACGTTCGCCGACCAGAAGTTCCGTGTCATGGACAGCCGTATCCTGATCGAGCAGTTCAACGCCCTCGGCGCTTCCGCGATTGCGCTGCCCTTCGGCGAACTCTACACGTCGCTCCAGACAGGTGTCGTCGACGGTGAGGAAAACCCGCTCGATACAATTCTTCGCATGAAGTTCCACGAGGTACAGAAATATCTCGTCGTGTCGGAGCATGGCGCAATGGAAGACGTCGTCTTGTTCAATCCGCTCTGGTGGGAGAGTCTGCCTGACGAGTACCGCTCTATCATCACCGTCGCATTTAACGAAGTGGTGCCGGAGCTGACCGCGCACAAGGCGGCGGCTGTCGCGGATGCGTTGGCACAAATCGAAGCCAGCGGTAACATCAACGTTCGAGTGGCTGGGCCGGAGGAGCGGGCCGCCTTGCGTGACAAGATGTTTGAGCCTGCGAAAGCCGCCTATGTCGCACAGGCCGGTGATGAAGGCGCGGCCTTGATCTCTATCTACGAAAAGCAGGTCGCTAACTGAGTCTGCACGCACCCCGGACGCCCGGCAATTCCGGCCGACGCGTTCGGGGCACCGCACGGGCTGGATAGTTGCGGACCGTGCCGTCCTTCCCCTCACGTTGAAAGGGTTCTCACAATGTTGACCTATTTGCGAATGGCCGAGCGCACGGCCCTGGTCGCCCTGTTTCTGACGATGTCAGGTATCTTCTTTCTGAGTGTCGTGACCCGTGAAATCGGTGGAACCTTCGCCAGCAAGTTCGCCTGGATTGAAGAGGCCGTCCGGTTCATGAACATCTTTCTGGTATTTCTCGGCCTCGGACTCGCCTTGGAGCGCGGTAAACATATGGGCATCGACACACTGCGCGACCGACTGCCCGATGCGCCGCGCAAGGTCCTGCTCAAGGTTATAGACGCCAGCGGCTTCCTGTTCTCGGTCTACATGGTCTGGCTGGGATACGGGCTTGTCACCTTCGTCCTGGGCACCGGCCAAACCAGCCCAACGCTGGGCCTTCAAACCGGGTACATCTATCTCGCGCCGGTTATCGGGTTTGCCCTTCTCGCCCTGCGCTACGCCCTGAGTTTCCTCGGCGTGATCGACCGCTTCTCGACACCCGACCAGCCCGAAGTGGACCATTGATCGTGATCGCTCTTATCGCCGTCCTCGCATTGGTCCTTCTGGTCCTAGGCTTCGAAATGTTCTTTGTCCTCGGCCTTCCGGCCCTGGCCATCAAGGAAGCGTATTTCGGCAAACTGCCCGACCCTGCGGTGGTCCAAAAGATTTTTGGCGGGATCGACCATACTACACTGCTTGCCATTCCATTCTTCATCTTTGCCGCGCATCTGATGGGGTCCGGCCAGATCGCCCGCAACCTGACCGAGCTTGTCCGGTCTCTTATCGGCCATACCTGCGGCGGTATGGGCCATACCGTGATCGGCGGTTCGATGGCTTTCGGCTCCGTCTCGGGTTCTGCGCCGGCCACCGTTGCCGCTATGGGCAAGATGGTCTACCCTGAAATGCGCAAGTCGGGTTTCAGCGAAAAATTCAGCCTTGGTCTTTTGGTGTCCAGCGCGGAAACCGCGCTTTTGATCCCTCCGTCGATCACCTTCATCATCTACGGCTGGATGACCGGGACCTCAATCGCACGACTCTTTGCCGGCGGTCTGGCGGTTGGACTGTTCCTGGGCCTGGCCTTTGCAATCTACGTCATGATCGAAGCGCGCCGCGCAGGCATCACTGGTGATACCAAGACTACTTGGGCGGAACGCGCGAAAGCTGTGAAGACCGCTGGCTGGGCGCTCGGTATGCCGACAATCATCCTGGGTGGCATCTACTCAGGCACCATCACCCCGACCGAGGCCGCCGCAGTCAGCGTCATCTACGCTATTTTCGTCGAGATGGTCGTCTACCGGAACTTTAAATTCGGCGACCTCGTCCGCATCACCGAGCAAAGCGCGATATCGACCTCGGTGATCTTCGTACTGCTGGCCATGGGCGGGTTGATCTCGTTCTTTGTGACGCTGGCGCAGGTGCCGAACCAGATCACCGACTTCCTGACAATGATCGAGGCCGGACCGCTGACCTTCCTGCTGGTGGTAAACGTGTGCTTCCTGATTGCGGGCATGTTTATCGACCCGAATTCGGCCCTGCTAATCCTGGTGCCGCCTCTCTACCCGGTTGCCAACTCGCTTGGCATCGACCCGGTCCACTTCGGGATGATCGTCACGCTTAACATCTCGCTCGGAATGATCACCCCCCCATTCGGGTTGGACATCTTCGTCGCCTCCTCGACGCTGAGCAAACCGGTGGTAGAGATTATCAAAGGCGTCTGGCCGTTCGTGGCGGTCAACCTGATCGTGCTGCTGATAGTGACCTACGTACCCGACATCTCACTCTTCATTCCGAAGCTGATCTTCGGCTAACAAGGAAAGATACCATGAAACAATTCGACAAGAGCGTCGGGGTATCCTCCTCGGCGAACGGGGAAGCCTTCGAAGTCGAAACCCGGGTCAAGAGCAACGACGAGGTGAACGGAGAGTACCGCCTGCTGATCCTGGATGCGCCGCAGAAGGTGCTGGATTGCCAGCCCGGCCAGTTCTTTCATCTTCTCTGCCCCGTGACATCGCAGAACGCGCCCTACCTTCGCCGCCCGATGAGCATCTACGGCTTCTACCCCGAAAAGAGCGAGTTGCACTTTCTCTACAAGGTCACGGGCGAAGGCACCCGCGCGCTGGCGGAACTGCTGCCCGGTGATACGTTCAACGTTCTCGGACCGTTGGGCAAAGGCTACTCGATCCGCGACGACTGGCAGCAGCTGTTGCTGGTCGCCCGTGGGGTCGGCCTGGCCACCCTCGCCCCGCTTGCGCAGGAAGCGCAGCGGCGCGGCCGGAAGCTGACGGCAATCTGTTCAGCACGCTCGCCCGAGGTGCTGATGTCGGTGGAACTGTTTCGCGAGATGGGGGCCGAAGTGATCACCGTGACGGATGCCGAAGGTTCTTCGGGGATGGAGAACATCAAGGCCATCATCCAAGATAAGATCGGCGCCGGAGAGGTCGACGCTCTTTATACCTGCGGGTCCAACAGGATGCTCACTCTGCTGCAGGAGATCGGCGCAGAACACGGGATCCCAGGCGAGATTGCACTGGAGCAGCAGATGGCCTGCGGGCTGGGCATGTGCCAGTGCTGCGTTCGCTCGTTCCGCCGTAACAACCAGATCGTCCACGAACGGGTCTGCCGCGAAGGCCCGGTCTTCGACATGCAGGAGGCAATGGGATGGTAGACCTGACGACAAAACTGGGCACGATCACGCTCAAGAACCCAATCATGCCGGCCTCTGGCACTTTTTCCGAGGATCTGGCCGGTGTGATCGACATGAACGCGCTCGGCGCGCATGTGACCAAAACGATCACCTACGAGAAGCGCGGCGGCAATCCGACGCCCCGCGTCTGCGAGGTGCGCGGATCGATGCTGAATTCGATTGGCATTCCATCCAAGGGGATCAACCATTTCATCCAGAATGTCGTTCCCTATTACCGAGACTACGATGTGCCTCTTGTGGTCAGCATCTCCGCCCACAACGCGGACGATTTCGCCCGCATTTGCGAGGCAATCACAGTACCCGGTGTGGATGCGATCGAGATCAATATCTCGTGCCCCAACATCGAGGATAACGGCAAGGCCTTTGCCATGCGCCCTTCATCCACGCAGCAGGTGATGACCAAGCTGCGCGGGGCATCAGACCTGCCGCTCTGGGCCAAGCTCTCGCCAAACACCGGCGAGACGGTCGAGGTTGCCCTGGCCGCGCAGGAGGCCGGGGCAGATGCCCTTGTCGTGTCCAATACGCTTCTGTCGATGGCCATCGACATCCAGTCGCGCAAACCCAAGCTGGGCAACCTGATGGGCGGACTGTCGGGCCCGTCGCTCAAGCCCATCTCGCTGCGCATGGCGTATCAATGTGCCAAGGTCGTGGACATTCCGGTGATCGGCTGCGGCGGCATTTCCACCGTCGAGGACGTGGTCGAATACCTGATCGCCGGGGCATCGGCGGTGCAGGTCGGAACGGCGACCTTCATCAACCCGACGGCAATGCCGAACATTATCAGCGGGCTGGAAGCCTACATGACCAAGCACGGTATCGCCGATCTGTCTGAACTGATCGGATCGGTCCGCGATGACGATGCCGCCGACGCCGTCGTCTTCATGGAAACGGCGCCATGAACGACGTCGCGGACCTACCGATGGTCGCCAATGAGCTGGCGTTTGCCGCACGGCTCTTTGACGATATCGCCGCGATCAGCCCGGACAAGGCCGGGGTCAGCCGCCCTGCCTTTTCCGAGGTCGAAACAGCGACGCTGAACTACCTCAAATCCGTCTGCGAGGCGCATGGGCTGGTCGCGGATTTCGACGCCGGCCAGAACCTCTTGATGAGCCTACCCGAGGATGCAACGGCCCAAGAGTACGTGCTGATCGGAAGCCATGTCGACAGCGTGCCCATGGGTGGCAACTTTGACGGCCTGGCCGGTGTGATCGCGGGCCTCATGTGCCTTCTTCGCGCGCAGGGCAGCGGCACGCGCTTTGCCCGCCCTGTCAAGGTGATTGCCATGCGCGCAGAGGAGAGCGCCTGGTTTGGGCCGTGCTATATCGGCTCGAAAGCACTGATGGGCGCGCTCAAGGGCACCGAGCTTGCCGCCACCCACAAGGGGGATCTGCGCAAGCTCTACGAACACATGGAGAGTGTCGGCATTAACATGGCCCCGGTGCGCTCCGGAACGCCGCTGATGGAAGCTGATCGCATCCTCGAATACATCGAGTTGCACATCGAACAGGGTCCCTTGCTGATCGGCAAGGATGTCCCGGCAGCCGTGGTGTCGAGCATTCGCGGCAATTTCCGATACAAAATAATCCGCTGCATCGGTGAACCCGGTCATTCCGGCGCCGTGCCGCGCGCCTTCCGGCGCGATCCGGTGCTGGCCATGGCCGATCTTCTGTCGCGGCTGGACGAAGCCTGGCTGTCAATCGTCCAGAAAGGCGGCGACCTCGTCCTGACGACCGGCGTCGTGCATACCGATCCCGACAAGAACGCCATGTCGCGCATTCCCGATCAAGTGGATTTCTCGCTCGATATCCGCAGTCAAAGCCAGGAAACGCTGGACGGCATGCACGCGATGCTGTTGCGCGAAGTCGCCGAGACAGAGAATCGACGGGGCGTGCGCTTCGTGCTGGACGAGGTCAACACCACGGCCCCAGCCCTGATGAACGATAGTGTCGTCGCCGGGTTGAAGAAGGCGATGGCGCGAAACGGGCAGGCACCCATGGTCATGGCCTCGGGCGGGGGGCACGATGCGGCGGTTTTTGCCAATGCGGGCGTGCCCACTGCCATGGTCTTTGTCCGCAACCGTAATGGGTCACACAACCCAGACGAGGCCATGGAAATCGACGATTTCCTCGCGGGCACGTCGATCATCTATTCATATCTCATGAAAGGACCGATCCATGACGGATGAACTGACACTGACGCGCCCCGACGACATGCATCTGCATCTGCGCGACGGCGCGATGATGCAAACGGTGCTGCCACATTCGACCCGCGATTTCGGTCGCGCCATCATCATGCCGAACCTTGTGCCGCCGGTGACCACCGTCGATGCCGCGCTTGCCTATCGCGACCGGATCCTTGCTGCCATTCCGACCCAAGACCGTTTCGAACCGCTTATGACACTCTATCTCACGGATATGACGCAGCCCGACGAGGTCGCCCGTGGTTTCAAGGCCGGGGTGATCAAGGCGGTGAAACTCTACCCCGCCGGTGCCACGACCAATTCCGACAAGGGCGTTAGCGATATCACAAAGGTCATGCCCGTCCTAGAGAAGATGGCCGAAATCGGCGCGCCCCTTTTGGTGCACGGTGAAGTGACGAACCGCGAAGTCGACATTTTCGACCGCGAAACGGTTTTTATTGACCGGGTTCTTGCGCCTCTGCGCGAACTGCTGCCCGGCCTTCGTATCGTGATGGAGCACGTCACCACCAAGGACGGCGTGGATTTCGTCATCGCCGGCGAACGCAACCTTGCGGCCACCTTGACCGTTCATCACCTCGTCTTGAACCGAAATGCCCTCCTGGCGGGCGGCATCCGCCCGCATTATTACTGCCTCCCGGTTCTCAAGCGCGAAACGCATCGCCTTGCCCTTCGCGCTGCAGCAACCTCGGGCGACCCGAGGTTCTTTCTCGGCACGGATTCCGCGCCGCACTCTCGGTCGTCCAAGGAATGCGCCTGCGGCTGTGCCGGGATGTTTACGGCGATCAACGCGATGCCGGTGCTTGCCAGTGTCTTCGAAACAGACGGCAAACTGGACCTGCTGGAAGGTTTCACATCGCAATATGGCGCGCGGTTCTACGGCCTTACTCCGAATGCGGAAAAAATTCGTCTGATCAAGCGCGATACTCCGATTGAATTCGAGACCGACATAGGTGTCGGTGAGGACTATGTCACCGTGTTCGACCCCGGCTTCCCGCTGTATTGGCAGGTCGATCCGCGATCACAGGTACAAGGGGACAAGCAATGAAATCCTACGGCTTTCCCGACCGGGATCGGATCGCCCGCGACACCGCTAAAATGCTGCTCGAAATAGGCGCGATCCACTATTCCAAGACCACGCCGTTTCATTTCACTTCGGGCATCGCAAGCCCGGTCTATATCGATTGCCGAAAGGTCATCGCGTTCCCCCGCATACGGGAAACCCTGTTGAGTTTTATGGGGTCGGTTCTGATGAGCGAGGTCGGATTCGAAACGATCGACTGCGTCGCCGGCGGAGAGACCGCGGGCATTCCCTTCGCGGCCTGGCTGGCGGCAGACCTAGGGTTGCCCATGCACTACGTCCGCAAGAAGCCGAAAGGATTCGCACGCAACGCGCAGATCGAAGGCAATCTCATTGACGGACAACGGGTTCTCTTGGTTGAAGATCTGACCACTGACGGGGGCAGCAAGATCAACTTCTGCAACGCCCTTCGTAGGGCTGGGGCGGTCGTGGACCATACGATCATGCTGTTTTTCTACGATATCTTTCCCGCAACACGCCGAAATCTCACCGAGCACGGGCTCACGCTGCACAGTCTTGCCACCTGGCAGGACGTGCTGATCGTCGCCAAGGAGACCAGTGTTTTCGACGCTGCGACCCTTGCAGAGATAGAATCCTTTTTGACCGAACCACTGGCCTGGTCCGCCGACCATGGCGGCGCCACCTCCATTCTGGAACAAACGAGATAAGCATGTTCAGCGAACTCATTGCGACCCTGGAAAACTACGGCAAGAGCACCCACGCTTTCAGCATAGCCGCCGATGTCGCGCGGACGCGGGCTGCAAACAACCCTGAATCGGTCGCAGCCTGGAGCCTGCTGGCCAGCATTGCCGAACTGTTCGTCGAAAGGTACGAGCGCCAGGCACTCCCGACGGCTGAATGTGTCCGGTGGTTCGACTTGATCAGGGCCGAGACTGATCGACTGGATGCGGCATTCGCCAAGAGCGACCCTGCGGAGCGGCTGAACGCAATCAACCAAACGGCCAAGACACTCGTAGATCAGGAAGCCTGACATCTCGGCCCGTACAGAAAGAACGCCCGTCATGACCAAACGAACAGAACGCGATTCAATCGGCACTCTATCTGTGCCATCCGGCGCCTATTTCGGGGTCCACACGGCCCGCGCCATAGAGAACTTCCCAATCACTGGCGTCACCCTGAGCCACTTCCCGGAATTCATCGCGGCCCTGTGCCAGGTGAAATTGGCGGCGTGTCGGGCCAACCGCGAATTGGGCGCATTGGAATCCGAGCGGGCCGAGTTCATTGAACAGGCGTGCCGCGTTATCATCACAGGCGCGCATCATGACTCCTTCGTGGTGGACATGATTCAGGGCGGCGCGGGCACCTCGACGAACATGAACGCCAACGAAGTCATCGCCAACCTAGCCGCTGAGCTCGCCGGTCGCGATAAGGGTGTCTACGACTTCATCCATCCCAATGACCACGTGAACTGCTCGCAGTCGACGAACGACGTCTATCCTACCGCCATTCGTCTTGCCGTTCTTGCCAAGGCGGAGGGTCTGATCCGCGAACAGCGCGCACTTCTGGGCTCCTTCGCTGCCAAGGCCAGAGCATTCGCGGATATTCACAAGGTCGGACGAACTCAGTTGCAGGACGCAGTACCAATGACGGTCGGCCGCGAATTCGCCTCCTATGCGGCGGCGTTGACCGAAGAAATTTCGCGACTCGAGGACCTGTCCAAGATCTTGCGTGTCGTCAATCTCGGCGGCACGGCCATCGGCACCAGCATCAACGCCCCCGATGGCTATGCCGAGCTTTCGGTCAAATATTTGAGCGAGATTTCCGGTCACGATTTGCGCAGCGCCAGCGACCTGATCGACGCCTCGTCGGACATGGGTGCGCTGGTATCCTATTCGGGACTGCTGCGTCGCGTCGCGATCAAGGTCTCGAAAATCTGCAACGACCTGCGACTTCTCAGTTCCGGGCCAAGGGCCGGGCTCGGCGAGATCGTCCTGCCCGCAGTTCAGGCAGGCTCTTCGATCATGCCGGGCAAGGTCAATCCTGTAATCCCCGAAGTAGTGTCTCAGGTGGCCTACCAAGTCGTCGGCAACGATCTGACAATCACTATGGCGGCGGAGGCCGGCCAGCTTCAGCTCAACGCCATGGAACCCGTGATCGCCTACAACCTTCTTGAATCCATCCGAATTCTCGAGAACGCCCTGCGAACGCTTAGGGTGCGTTGCGTGGACGGGATCACTGTCGATCGCGATCGGTGCGCCGCGCTTCTGGCCGGTAGTCTGGTCCTTGTGACGGCTTTAGTGCCCACATTGGGCTATGAGACCAGCGCCACGGTAGCCAAAGACGCTCAAAAGAACGGTCGCACTGTCGAAGACATTGTCGTCGAAAGGGGGCTGATGACCCGCAACGATTTCCGGGAAACTATATCGCGAAGCCTGGCACATCTTTGATACGCCCAACGGAACAAGCCAAATGAAAAGCCTTTTTGAAGAAGAAGCCCGCCAATATCATGCTGTCGAGCCGCGGGGAAAACTTGCGGTCATTCCGACCAAGCCCATGATGACCCAGAAAGAGCTTTCTCTCGCCTACAGCCCCGGCGTAGCGGTGCCCTGCAACGAGATAGCGAGTAACCCTGGAAAGGTGTTCGACTACACCATGCGCGGCAACCTCGTTGCGGTTGTCACCAATGGCACTGCAGTACTTGGGCTTGGAAACATCGGTCCCCTTGCCTCCAAACCGGTGATGGAAGGCAAGGCGGCGCTCTTCAAGCAATTTGCGGGGATTGACGCCTTCGACCTCGAACTCGATGCGTGCGATGTCGACACGTTCTGCAACGCGGTTGCCCCGCTTGAGCCGACTTTCGGCGGCATCAACCTCGAAGACCTCAAAGCACCGGAATGCTTCGAGATCGAGCGCAACCTGCGCGCGCGCATGAACATTCCGGTGTTCCACGACGATCAGCACGGCACCGCCATAGTCGCTGCTGCTGCCGTCCTCAACGCAATGGAGATCGTCGGCAAGGACCTCTCGGAAATCAGGATTGCCGCTAACGGGGCCGGCGCGGCCTCGATCGCCTGCCTGGAATTGCTGATCTCATTCGGTGCGCAGCGCAGCAACATCACCGTATGCGACAGAAGCGGCGTTATCTATGAAGGTCGGCCCGGCCCCCTTATGGACAAGACAAAGCTGCGCTTCGCCGGTGATACGAAGGCGCGGACTCTGGCCGATGCGGTTAAGGGTGCGGACCTTTTCCTGGGCCTGTCGGTCGCGGGTGCTTTGAGCGAGGACATGGTCCGTTCGATGGCGCCCGATCCCGTAGTTCTTGCCATGGCTAATCCGGAACCTGAAATCAGGCCGGAAGTCGCGAAGGCTGCAAGGAGCGACGTGCTAATCGCTACGGGACGCTCCGATTACCCCAATCAGGTCAATAACTTGCTCTGCTTCCCGTTTATCTTTCGCGGTGCGCTGGACGTTGGCGCGACAGAGATTAACGAAGACATGAAAATGGCCTGCGCGCGCGAGATCGCTGCTTTGGCAAGGCAGGGCGTTTCGGACTTGGTGCTCAAAGCCTATGGGGTTGACAGCTTTTCTTTTGGTCCCGATTATCTTATTCCCAAGCCCTTCGATCCACGTCTGATCTTCGAAATTGCGCCAGCTGTCGCCAAGGCTGCGATGACAAGTGGGGTCGCTACCCGCCCAATCCCAGATCTGGAAGCATATCGGCAATATCTCGACCGGTACGTTCATGAACCCTGCATGATTGAGCGTCCTATCGTAGAAGAATTCGCAATAGCGTGACAGCGGTTCACATACCCCGTCTCAGGCCGGCGATGGGCCTTCATGTTGCGCCCCCTGACCCGAAGTGTTTCCGAATCCCGAGTAGAATTCGTCTTCTACAACCTCCCAGTGGACGACCGACTGGCGGCACCGGTATTGCCGGTGCCGCCCTTTTCCGAAAGAGCAACTGAGCGGCAAATAATGTTTGCGAGACGGATCATCCCGTGACCTGCGTATCGGCAGGAATCCCATTCCGGCGATCTCGCGCCGTCCCAAGAATTATTCTCTGCGCCTCCGAATGTAACATATATCGCGTGGCGATATTTCGCGCACCGTGTCCGTTTCACGGGCATGAACTTGCGGGACCGTGTAGCACTGAACATCCAAGACTTGAGACGCGCCCGCGGCCTCAGCCAGGAGGAGCTTGCTCATCGGGCCGATGTGAGCCGCGGCCATATGGGCAAGGTCGAGAACGCCAAGTTCGCGGCTTCCCTCGACCTTCTCGAACGCATCGCCAAGGCGCTCAATGTCGACCCCGAAGAACTCTTCGCGAAGCGCAAGTCCGTTTCCTGAGGCTTTGATCCCGCCACCCAACACGAAAGACAGAACGGCAAGAACAGTACGAGTGGCGCGGATACATGGCGAAGAGAAAGACAGGCTGGCCTTTCCAGGAAGGGTTTCTGAACGACGGGACGCAGAAGATTCACCTGTTCACCGATTACCGTTGGAATGATGGCTCGGTGAGCCGTCGTTGGCATGTCGATCCGGAACGCTTTGATGCCAGTCTTGCCATCGTGCGCCCGTTTTCCCTGACGCCCAGTGACAGCTCAGATCAGTAGGAAAACCACTCCGAGTGGCCCATGTTGCCCTCGTAGTCGCCGTACTCGACCATGATGCTGCGAGAATAGAAGTGCCATAGGCCCCCACCCGTCGGATAGGCGATCTCCTGACCGCTTTCCGAGATGAATGTCGCGGGCCAGGGCGCGTAGGATCCGTAGACCCGCTGGATGTAGCGGCAGGTCCGGTTCTCGCGATCACAGGAGCGGATCGACCAGTCCCATTGCCGCGGCTCGTCACGAGATTGGTAGGATCTTCCAGAGAACCAGATGACATGCGTGCGATTCAGCCATTCGTATTCCGGCAGGTTGGTGTCGAGTTCGCCTTCCCCGCCGGGCCCGCCCAGTTCGACCGGCACATGGGCAAATGTGCAAACCCCGAAGGGCGGCAGGCTCGGCCAGGGGGTAATCCGACGAATCATCGTGCGATAGGCCCGCGCGCAAACCGCGCTCGGGGGGAAACCACCTGCCATGCAGAGCATGATGGCGCAGTCGATATCATAGGCCCGCGCCTTCTCCGGCGCTCCGAATACCGCCATCACCCCCAAAGCTGCCGCCATCGCCTGTCGTCTCATGTCACTCTCCCGCAAAAGTTGCGGCAACTATCGTGCAATTTGTATTATTCTGCAATATGTCGTATTGACTCTATATGACTTTATGGCCTTAGTGTCGTGAAGTAGAAGGGCTCTCAACGGGAGAGTCCGAACATGCCGATAGCGCGCAACCAAATCCTGATCACCATCGATGGTGTGAAAGACCTTCAAGAAGAAGGCATCGCGTTCCGCTGCCGGTATGAACTCGTGGGGTTCACGGACGATGGCAAGCCGCGCTACCAGTGCATTTACCTGCGCGCGGGCGTGCCGGAAGCCATTCTGGTCTCGACCCGGATCACCCCACACGGACCTGAGCCGCGGTATTTCAACATATGGCCGGGGCTCTTCAAACATCATCTCGAGTTCGGTGACGGGCGCGATCTGCGCTTTGGTCCTGACTACAGCATCACCCTCGAGGAGCGCGGCTGACGTCATCGCCTTCGGCCGCAACGGCACCGCCCGGACCTCCGGCTGGACCTTTCATGGCGAGCGGCCTGCATGGGCTGGTCTTGATGATAGCGCTGAGGCCGAGGTCGTTCTGGCCTCGTTGGGTGCCTCGCTGCCTTCCGGTCGCGACGACATTCTCGCGCTGATCCGCACCACCGCCGAGCGCCATGCGGGCAATCATGCCTTGGGTCGCGTCGGTCTCGACGCGCAGGACTGGCAGATCCTCTTCCGCGCCCTGGTCGAGGCCGAAAGCAGCTACAATCCGACTGCCGTTAGCCCCAAGGGCGCCTATGGCCTGGGCCAGCTGATGCCGGACACGGCCCGTGCCCTCGGCGTCGATCCGCGCGACCCGTCCCAGAACCTAGACGGCGCGGCGCGCTACCTGCTCGCGCAGCTCGCCACGTTCAAGGACATCGACCTGGCGCTCGCAGCCTACAATGCCGGGCCGCACCGGGTGCTCAAGTATTCCGGCATCCCGCCTTTCGCCGAGACCCGTGACTACATTGCGCGCATCCACCGGATCCGGTCCCGGCTTGCGGGCGCACCCGTCGCCGAGCCGGACACCCGGATCGCAGACCAGGTGCCCGCCCGCGCGCCGGTCCTCATCGATCTTCAGTAAAACAAGGGAACTTCGCATGCTTCGACATCGCCTCAGCCGCCTCTTGCCCGCCGCCACAACCCTGGCGGCTTTCGCTACGCCTGCTCTCGCGCAAGACTTGTCACCCATCCAGACCATGCTGGAAACCGTCGAGGCCGCGCTGACCGGTCCGATCGGGATCGCGGTCGCCACGCTCGCGGTCATCGGCACCGGTTTCATGTGCATGATGGGACGGCTCAACTGGGGCTGGTTCGCCTCGGTCATCATCGGGATCGTGCTGATCTTCTCGGCCGGCACCATCGTTGACGGCTTCTCCTGAGAACCGAGCAGATCAGTGGCAGAACGATCCCCCCTCTTTCTGGGCCTCGCCCGTCCGCCCAAGTATCTGGGCTTGCCCGTAGGATACCTCGTGGTGCTGGCGACAGGGGTCGTTCTGCCGTTCATCTGGACGAAGTCGATGGTCTTCTTCCTGATTGGTCTCGTCGCCTATCCGATCCTCTGGTTTGTCGCCGACCGAGAGCCGCATTTCTTCGAGGTCCTGCGCGTCTCCTATGGATCGGTGCGCCTGACGAAGAACCGCAGCCTTCATGGAGGCGACAGCTTTGGCGCTTGATGCAGGCACGCTTTTCACTCACGGAGCAGCCTTGCATCAAGCGGGCGGCGGGGAATTCGCGCGGGAGAGCTATCTCGCCGAGCATCTGCCGTATTTCGCGCTCGCGGATGATGATGTCATGGTGCTGCGCGAGGGCGACCTCTTGGCGACCCTGCGCCTTGATGGTCTGAACCCGATGACCACTGAGGACGCCCGGCTCGACGCGCTCAAACGCGCGGTCGCGGCCATCGTCGCCCAGACCGGAAACGCCTTCGGTTTCTACATCCACCGGATCTCCGTGCCGCAGGATCTCGGAATGCGCCCCATCGAGGAAGACAGCTTCGCCGCCGCGATCGACGCGCGCTGGCAGACCCATGTCAAAGACCTGCGCCCAGCCAAGCGCCAACTCTATCTCAGCGTCATCCGGCGCCCCGATATCTCCGCCCGCATTCCGCTCCTGCGCGCGCTGGCCCGAAAGGCCTGGGTCAAGGACCGCGCGACGCGCCTGCAAGAGCTGAACGAGGTCATGGGCTTTTTCGAGGTGGCTCTGTCTTCGGCCAATCCGGTCCGGCTGACCCGCGCGGGCGGCGAATGGCTGGGCTACCTCAATACGCTGAACGCCGGCAGCTTCTCCCCCATCGCCTTCGGGCAGAGCGCCCTGCCCCTCTCGCACACCCTGAGCAATTGCCGCGCCACCTTTGATGGCGATGTCGTCACTCTGACCGACGCCGCGACCGGACAGGTCAAATACGGCGCGCTCTTTTCGATGAAGACCTATCCCGCACTCACGGATGTCACGCTTCTCGACGCGCTCGACCTGCCGCTCGACATCGTGCTGACGAACTCCTTCAGCCCGATCCCGAACAACATCATGGCCGAACGCATCCAGCGGATTATCCGCCAGATGCATGCCTCCGACGATGCCGCCGTCTCCCTGCGCGAACAACTGGGCCAGGCCGCCGATGACCAGGAAGCAGGACGCATCGCCTTTGGCGATCATCACCTTTCCATCGCGGTCTATGCGCCCGACCGCGACACGCTCGAGCGCGCTACTGCCCAGATCAAACGCGTCGGACAGGAGATCATGTCGGTGATCGTGCGCGAAAACATGGCGCTGAAAGCCACGTATTTCGCGCAGTCGCCCGGCAACTTCGGCTACCGGGCGCGCAGAACCCCGATCTCCTCGATCAACTTTGCCGATTTCGCAGCACTTCATGGCAGCGTCGAGGGACGCGGACCAGATCAGTCGCCCTGGGGTCAGACCATCTCGGTCCTGCCAACCGTCGGCACCTCGAGCTATCGGTTCAATTTTCACGAGGCGGGCAACCCGGGCAAGGAACCGACCGTCGGCCATACGCTCGTGCTGGGGCGCACCGGGACTGGCAAGACGCTGACCACCGCCTTCCTCGCGGCCCAAGCGCAGCGGGTCGGGGCCCGGCTCTTCTTCTTCGATAAAGATCGCGGCCTCGAGATGGCCGTCCGCGCCCTTGGTGGCCGCTACAACGAAATCCGCGCCGGGGTGCCTTCGGGCTTGAATCCTCTTGATACCGAGATCGATGAGCGTGGGCGCGCCTGGCTCTCGGATTGGCTTGCGACCCTTCTTTCCCGGGGCGGAACCCTCACGGGCGAACAATCCCGCCACATCCAGAGCGCGGTCGCGCAAAATGCCCATGCAGAAGGCTCGCTCAGACGCTTCGCGAGTTTCGAGACCCTGTTTCAGTCGCTCGATGACGATGGCGAGCTACAGTCCCGCGTTGCCGAATGGGCCCCGGGTGGGCGCTATGGCTGGGTCTTCGACGAGCCGGAATATGGCGCCGGGCTTGAACTGGCCTCCGACATCATCGGCTTCGACATGACCGAGATCCTCGACATGACCACCGAGCGCATGGCCGTACTCTCCTATATCTTCCGCCAGATCGAACGCGTGGTCGAGGATCGACGCCCCACGATCATCGTTCTCGACGAGGCCTGGAAGCTCTTGGACGATCCATATTTTGGTGCACGGCTGGAAAACTGGCTGGTGACGCTCAGGAAGATGAACTGCGTCGTGATCATGATGACGCAATATCCGAGCCAGCTGCGAGAGTCCCGCGTCGGCAAAACCATCGTCGAGACGGTGCCGACCCAGATCCTCTTCCCAAACGACCGCGCCACCGTCTCGGATTACGACTTCCTGCGCGTGAACGCCAAGGAGGCCGCCCTTCTCGTCCAGCCCACAATCGGCCAGCGCATCGCGCTCGTTCGCTCGGCGGGTGACAGCGTCTTCGTCGACGCCGACCTCTCCGCCTTGGGCACCTTCCTTCCCATCCTTGGCGGCGGTGCCACCGGCGAGGCCCGCGTACCCGCCGATTGGCGCGCCAATCCCGATTTCTGGAGACATGTGATATGAGTTCAAAACCCCTCCTGGCGCTTTGCGCAGCCGCGAGCCTGCTCGCCGCTTGCGAGAAATACACCGAGAAAACCTCGCCCTGCTTCGGACGCAATGGCGCGCCGCAAGTCACGCGCGCCGCCCTCTCCTTCTCGACCATGGGCGCTCCGGTCCAACAAGCTGCAAAGTCTGACTGCAGCTTCGAGCCCCTGCCCCGCCCGGAATGAGCCGTGCCGCGATCATATCCGCCGGGCTCTGCCTCGGCCTCAGCGTCCTGCCCGCCCATGCCCAAGGGGTGCCGACGCAGGACAATACCGCGATCGGCCGCGCCATAGCGCGGGTAACGGCGCTTGCCGAGGATCTGGGCGTCCAGCAGGACAAGGATCGGACCGAGTCCACGCTGGCCGATGTCCAGGCCGATCAGCTCCGCGTCCTCGAGGAGATGACCGCCGCCATCACCGGGCCCGGCTTCGATATCCGCGCGCTCGAGGGCAATGCGGATTTCGGGGTCGCGGCGGTCTACCCGAACACCGATCCAAGCCCGATGAACAGCCGTCTCTTCGGCGAAGGCCGTGAGACCGTCGAGATGATGATTGTCGAGGTCGCGGGCGAATTCGCAGGCGCGCCGGGTGTGGCCCGCGCCGGCCTCTCCGCCACCCAGTGGCGCTGCCTCTTCCAGGCCCTGATCAAGCAGGAGAGCCGCTTCAACGTCGCTGCCGAAAGCCCTGTGGGGGCCTATGGCCTGACCCAGCTCATGCCCGGCACCGCCTCCGATCTCGGCGTCGACCGCTATGACGTGAAAGACAACCTGCGCGGCGGCGCGCGTTACATCACCACCCAGCTCAATCGCTTCGGCAACGTCCCCCAT
Source organism: uncultured Paracoccus sp. (assembly GCF_937873615.1). Classification (GTDB taxonomy): domain Bacteria; phylum Pseudomonadota; class Alphaproteobacteria; order Rhodobacterales; family Rhodobacteraceae; genus Paracoccus. The sequence goes on along the minus strand of NZ_CALMYP010000022.1, from coordinate 18,715 downwards.
GCGCTGGCTGCCTATAACGCGGGGCCGGGTCGGGTCATCGAGTATGGCGGCGTGCCGCCCTTTGCCGAGACCCAAGGCTACGTCCGCAACATCTCGAAATTCTACAACGAATATCTCGCCGTCGTGGGCGGCGCCGATGCGCTCGGCACACTCTCGCCCTCGGATTTCGCCCTCGCCGAATATGCCAGCATCTCTGACGCCGGCGTCTATTACGCCGCCGACAGTTCGGCAACGACCGAGCAAGTGATCAACCGCCTGCGCGCGATCATCCTGCAGATCGATGCGCAGCCCAATGCCAAGGCGGCCTGGGAACTCAACACCTACGCCAAGGCCGAGATCGGCCGCATCCTCAATCTTCGTGTCCGGCTGATGGCCGCGAACCAGCAACGCGAGGCGGCCTATGCGCAGCACCTCGTCGCCGACCGGCTGGCCGAGCGCGATTTCATGCAGATGGGAGTTCCCGAATGAGACATCTTCTCCTGACCGTGGCCGCGATCACCACACTCGGGCTCGCCTCGCCCGCAGCGTCCCAAGGTGTGCCGACCTTTGACGGATCGCAGCTTGGTCAACTCGTGGCCCAGCTCGAGCACATGGCCGAGGACCTGAACGTCCAGATGCAGCAGCTCGCCACCATGCGGCTGGAGCTTGAGACCCAATTGTCGCAGTTGACGAACCTCGAGGCGCAATTGACCTCGCTCATCGAGAGCAGCGGGCTCGGCGAACTCTTTGCCACCGTCGAAGAGTTCCGCGCGCTGCGCGGCAAGCTGGTGGCTCCTCTCAACACCGCGCAATCGCTGGCCAGCGGCGATTTCCTGAGCGGCTTCAACCCCGGCGCCGAGCTTTCGGCCTCGGTCGAACGGGTGCTGTCTGGCAGTGGTTTCACCTCGGAGCGCCTGAGCACGCTCTCGGGATCGGATCAGTCCGCCGACAACCGCATCGCGACCTCGGCCGGGGCCAGTGCCATGCTCTCCGTCGCGGCGCAAGAAAGCCATGAAGAGGCAGGGCAAAGCCTTGAGCGGCTCGAGACCATGGTCGGGCTGATCGACGATCAGGACGGGCTGAAGGCCGCGGTCGATCTCAACACCCGCGTCACCGCCGAGCTTGGCATCATCCTGACCCAGATCTGGCGGCTGGAAGCGGCGCAAGGCGTCAGCGCCGGCCAGCTTGGCGTCGTCGATGCCGCAACGCTCGCGGATGAGCGCAAGTTCCGGTCGATGGCGGTGGATCCATGAGGCAATCCATGACCCGTAGCTTGGCGCCAATCCGGTCTCTTGGTCTCGCAGCACTTGTCGTGGCCGCCCTGCCCAGTGTTGCGTTGGCCCAAACCCCGAGCATGAGCCCTTCCACCGACACGCCCTTCAACTCGATGGCGATCGCGCGGGACGAGGCCGACGCCTGCCGTGTCCCGAAGCCGTCCGCCGATCTGGCCGAGACCGCCTATCTGCGCAATGGCTACCGCGCAATCCTGCGTATCCTGATCGCCGAGGAAGCGCTCGCCTCGGAAACCTGCACTTGCCTGCTGGATCAGTTCACTTGGGAACAGGCGCTCACCGCCCTGCCCCGGTTCCAGACCTCGGACAACCCGCGCCTGCCGTTCAAGGTGCTCGATCTCTACGCGCAAGCCGACGCGCTCGAGGCGCAAATCGCGGAGGCATGTGAGGAGTAGATGGGCGTTATTCGCGACATCCTTGGCCAAGTCGACGCCGCGGTGAACACCGTAGCGCAGGACGGCTTTGTCTCCTCGGCGGCCTCGGTCGGTAATGTCATCTCGGCGGGCGCGACGCTCCTTGTCGTCCTCCTCGGCATCAACGCCGTGATGCAACTCCGCCCCCTGCCCTTCGGTACCGGCTTTGCCTTCGGGATGAAGGTGGCCCTGGTGGGGATATTCGCGCAGAGCTGGGATAATTTCAGCGTCATCTATGACATCGTTACACGGGTGCCGGACTCTGTCGGCGCCTCGATCCTTGCCCTCACCGGTTCGGGCGACGAAGCTGGCGTCTATGAAAGCCTCGACAACATGGTCGCCCGCATCACCGCCTATGGCGACACGATCGGGGATCGCGCGGGCTGGGTCTTCGGCGCGGTTCTGGGTGCCATCTTCTTCGTCCTTTCCGCCGTTTTCGCGGCCGTCACCGCAGGGATCATCGCCTTCGCCCGCATTGTCTTCGCGCTGATGATCGTGATCGCTCCCTTCATGATCGTGACCTCGCTCTTCAAACCGACCCAGTCCCTCTTCGAGGCCTGGACCCGCGCCACCATCGGCTATGCGCTCATGCCCGTCGCCGCTGCCGGGGCTGCGGGCATCATCGTGGCCATCGCCGAGGCCATTGGGGATGCTTCCGCCGATCCGGGCGATGTCGAGACCGTCAGCCTGATCCTGCCCTTCCTCGTCATCCTGATCCTCAGCGCCGGGATCATGGCCTCCGTGCCCTACATCGCTTCAAACCTCACCGGCGTTGTCGGCATTGCCTCGAATGCCGTGGGTCTAACGGGCCTTGCACGCCAGGGTTTCGTGAACACGCGCCAATATGGCACGGGTGCCGCCTCGCGTCTCGTTACCGGCAAGTCCCCGCAGGAGCTGAACCAGATGGCCAATGCGGGCGTGGTGAAAACCGGCGAATTGATCCGGCAAAGCCCCGGCGCGCTTCTCTCCGCCGCCAAGGCCTTCCGCAAACCCTGATTTGAAAGACGACTGAATTGAAGAAGTTTGTGACCAGTTCCTCCGCGCCTGACCGCGATGCCTTTGAAGCGGATTTCATCTACGGGCCAAGGCGGCGCGAGCGCTTCGCCTGGTTCGTCGCGGCCGCAGGCGTGCTTGTCGGCGTCGCCGGTATGGTCGCTGGCGCGAGCCTCTTTCCGCTCAAGACGACCAAGACTTTTGTGGTCGTGGTCGACAAGGAGACCGGCGAGATGGACCGGGTCGCCGCCGTGCAGGCGCTGACGCTCTCGGAAAGTGACGCCATCATCCAGGCCAATCTCGTAGCCTATGTCGACGATCGAGAGACCTATGACCTGACCGATGGCGAGCAGCGTATCAACTCGGTCCTCGACCGCTCGGATGGCGACGCCGCTCGCACATTGCGCGATCTTTGGTCCTCCACCAACGAGGATTATCCGATTACCGTTTACGGACGCGACGCCAAGATCGAGGTGGTCATCAAGTCCGTGAACCAGATCGAGCGCGGCGTGGCGCAGGTCCGCTTCACCCGCACGCTGCGTCGTCCCCGAGACACCCGCACCGTCACACGGTCTTACGTGGCCACCGTCGGCTACGACTTCCAACCCGAAACCCGCCAGCGCCTTCAGGACGTCTGGGCCAACCCCTTGGGCTTCGTGGTGACCTCCTACCGCGTCGACGCCGAGACCCTGGAGAACTGACCCAAATGAAACCCCTGCCCGCGCTCCTTACCACGTTTCTCCTAGCGCTTGCCCTTCCTGTTGCCGCACTCGCCGAGGCCACGCCGCAAGGCGGCCCGCTCGACATCCGCATTCGCACCGCCGTCTACAATGAGAACCAGGTCTACAGGATCGAAACCGATCTTCGGCATTCAACGACGATCCATTTTGGGGCGGGGGAGCGCTTCGAGGCGGTGATTGTCGGCGACACCGAAAGCTTCCAGGTCGACCCGATCCCCGAGCTTGGCAACGTGCTGACCATCAAACCGCATGTGGCCAATGCCTCGACCAACATGACGGTGATCACCAACCGCCGCACCTATTCCTTCCACCTGCGCGAAGGCTCGATCCCGAACCGCACCGGCATGTTCTTCGAGGTCCGTTTTCGCTACCCCGACGAGGAACGCCGCCCATCGGCATCTTCCCAGCCGAAAGGGTTCGAGGCGCCGCGCAACTACAACTACCGCGTTTCGGGCGAGGGGGATTTCCGCCCCAGCCATATCTATGACGACGGGCGCTATACCTACTTCGTCTTCCCGGAGAACGGCCGCCAGCCCGCCCTCTTCAAGGCTGACGACCAGGGCCGCGAGCGCACGGTCAACTGGACCCAACAAGGCAATACCGTTCGCGTGCTCGGGGTGAACACCTACTGGACATTGCGCATCGGCGACGAGGCGATCTGCGCCTGGCGCGACGAGAGCGCGATCTACGTGAGCAACTGACCATGGCCGATCAAAACCCTCCCGATCTGCAGGACCGCCTCGACCAGTTCAACCAGCGCGGCAAATCCAAACGCCGGGGCAACAGCCTCGGGGTCGGCGCGCTCGCCGCTGCCCTCGCCCTTGGCGGGGCCGGGGTCGCGTATTTCCTGGCCACCGGCCTGCAGGAGGGCGACAGCGCACTCGAGACCTCCGATGTTGAAACCTTCCAGGACCGCCGCCCCGGCACCGGTGGGCGGCTGGAGTTTCCACCCGATGAGACCGAACAACGGGTCAATGACGCGCTGATCGCCGTCGAAGAAGCGCTTGATGTGCCCGCCGCCCCTGCCCCCGAACCGAGCGCCGAGGTGCTGGCCGAGATCGCCAAGCTCCGCGAGGCCCTTGCCGCCAGCCAGGCCGCCCGCAACTCGGAAATCCAGTCCGCCGTTGCCGACCTGCGCGAGGCCTTCGATGAGCAGAAGGCGGCCTTGGAAGCACTTATAGCGGAGAAGGAGGCAGAGCTTGCCAACCTGCAGCGCCAGACCGAGGCCCGCATCGAAGGTCTGCAGGCCATGCTCGACGCCGAGCGGGCGCAGCGCGAGGGGCTCGAGGCTGAGCTCGATCGCGAGGGGCTGATCGCCGATCAGCGCCTACTCGAAGAACGCCGTCGTCAGGAAGAGGAACAGCGCCAGCGCGAGGCCGAGCGGGTCGCCGAGGAGCTTCTGACCGCGCAGATCAAATCCCCCGCCGTGGTCTATGCCGACGGTCCGCGCGGCGGCCAAAGTGGCGCGGCGGTGGCCGATCCTGCTGCCGCAGGCACCGAGGGGCCGGTCCTCTCGGGCAATGAGGCGTTCCTGCAGAGTGCGCGACCGCTCGAAGTGCAGGAGGCCACCCGCCTCACCCACCCCGAACGCACGTTGACCCAAGGGTCCGTCATCCAGGCCGCGCTCCAGACCGCCATCAACAGCGACCTGCCGGGCTCCGTTGTGGCGGTTGTCTCCGAACCGGTCCCGGCGTTTTCCGGGGACCGGATCCTGATCCCCCGGGGCTCCCGCCTTTTTGGCCAATACCGCTCTGGCATCGAGATGCACCAGAAACGCATCCTCATTCTCTGGACCCGCGTCCTGACACCGGACGGAACCTCAATGGAAATCGCCGCTGTTGGCGGGGACCAGCTTGGCCGGTCGGGCCTCACCGGCCTCGTCGACACCAAGTTCGCCGAGCGCTTCGGAGGTGCGGCGCTGATTTCCGTGATCGGGGCGGCACCGGCCGTGGCAGCCGAGAGCGCCAACAATGAAACCACCAGCATCGTTCTGGGCGATGTCGGCAGCGACCTGCAGGATGCCGTCGGCTCGGTCATCGCCGACCAGGTGTCGATCGCGCCGACGATCTATGTCGATCAGGGAGCCTCGGTCACCGTGCTCGTCGACCGGGATGTGGTGATTTATTGATGGATCAGGCATCGCCAGCCTCATATCTCGAGCGCTATCTCGACCCGTTCCGCGACCTCTTGCGACGCGATGACGTGGTCGAGATCGCGATCAACCCGGACGGCAAGGTCTGGCTTGAGGTCGCAGGCGACGCCACCATGCGCCACGAAGGTCAGACCGTGGATCGGACCACAGCCCTCAACATGGCCCAGACCATCGTCGGCGATGCCAAGGCCCGCGTCTCTGAAAAGAACCCCCTCGTCTCCGGCAAGGTAGAATATGCAGGCCGTCCGCTTCGGGTCCAAGTCGCCGTGCCGCCTGCCATCGATCGCGGCGCTTCGATCACCATCCGCCTTTTTGCCTCGGGCAGCGTCCGAGATTACGCCCCGGCCTATCTCTTCGGCAAGGCCGTCTCGCTGGATGCGCTCCGCGCCGAGAAGATGAAGAACATCGCCAGTCTTGCCGAGGAAAATCTCGAGGCCGCACTGCAGACCCTTGTCGAAGCGCGGCTCAACGTCCTGATCAGTGGCGGCACCTCGACCGGAAAGACCACCTTCGCCCGCCACCTTCTGACGCATGTGAGCGAGCACGAGCGGTTGATCACCATCGAGGACGCCTTCGAGCTGTTCCCCGGCCAGCCCAACACCGTCGCCCTCCTGGCCGACCGCGGTGCCGGTTCACAACGTAGCGCCAACGCCCTTCTGCAGGCCTCCCTCCGCATGCGCCCCGACCGGATTATCGTCGGCGAGTTGCGCGGGGCCGAAGCCCTGACCTATCTTGAGGCGATCAACACCGGCCATGGCGGGTCGGTTTCGACCATCCACGCCGAAACTGCAGAACTCGCCATCGACCGGCTGGCGATCATGGTACTGCAAGCCGGGACGCCGCTGACCTTTGCCGAGGTGCGGGAATACATCCGGAAATCCATCGATGTGATCGTCCAGCTGGGACGAGCAGAGGGGAAGCGGGGGATTACGGAGTTCTATCTGCCGGGGTCGTGAAAACTACCAGCATAGACGGCGCAATGCTGCCGTTTGCAACGCTGACCTGAACGTCCGCAAGGCGAAGTGTGGCGGTCACGCCATAAGGCGATATCTGACGTATTAGTTACGGGCAACGGTGACACTCCGGACCTTGGGTCATTGAAGGAATGTCGCACAATCTCTTTGACCGCAGCGCGAAGAAAAACCTAACTATCGGAATTACATATGATACTCTCTATGCGAGCAGCAGCTGGGCTGGCACAACCAATCTAAAACGAAAGGAGGCGACCACTGACTCAAGTACTTCCAGAAGATTTGGTTAATATAGTTTCGGGCGATCCAGAAGAGTTGGGTGTTCATCTCCAGCTTGTTCAACGGGACGTGATCTTGAAAGACTGCGTGGCCCGTCTTCACTGTCATTGCCTGACTGTGGATGGGAATGGACGCGTCAAGCCAGAGCGTCTTGCAGAATTTATGCGCAACTCAATTATCGATTATGCCGTCCCGAAATCGCGGTTGGATGACGCGCGGGCGCGGGACGCCAGGTTCAAGTCCGGAAGCGCGGTTGCAGCCCTGCACCACGAGGCAATCGGCACCTTTACGGACCTTGCCAATACTGGCGAAGGCGGTGAGATGCTGCTCTTCCTACTCGCAGAGCGCTTTCTCAAGGTTCCTCAGGTGCTCTGTAAGATGGACCTGAAGACAGACTCTCACATGCACTATCATGGTGCGGACGGCGTCTATGCTTCCGTAAACGAAGACGGCCTTCTCAAACTTTTCTGGGGCGAGTCAAAGGTGTACGGCGACCCTACAGCGGCCATAAGAGATTGCCTTGCGTCGCTGGCCCCTTTCCTCGTGGAGACGGACCACGAAGGCGCTGATCGCGAGCGGGACCTCGTGCTCCTTAGCGACAAAGCCGATCTCAGTGATCCGGGACTTACGGCTGCATTCCGGAAGTATTTCGACCGGACTTCGCCGCTATCAAACAGGGTCGAATATTGCGGGATAGCGCTTATCGCCTTCGATGCGGATTTCTATCCGAAAGATGATGCAAAAGGCATCGGGGAGGACCTCCTGAAGGCGGCGAATGACGAAATGGAAAAATGGGTGAAGAATGTAAAGAAGAGACTATCGGTGGAGAAGCTCGACAAATTCGACATTCAATTTTTCTGCGTGCCAGTGCCTTCGGCGGATGGGTTTCGCGCATCGTTCCTTAAGGCGCTGGGTATCGACAAATGAAAGATACCGAACTCTTTGATTGGCTGACAGGTGAGGCTCTTCGTGATGATATCATCAGGTTGGCTCAGATCACAGTGGCGACCGAGATAACAAATTTGGACGCAATCAATGAATCCGCCGACCCAAAGAAGAGCTTTGACTGGCAGCAGCTTCTTTTGGCCGGAAGCCTTTTGGCCAGATCAATCGAACGAGCACATCAGGAGGCGGCGCTGCGGATCGCAACCGCTGCCGTCACACTCGAAACTTCGCCGGAAGTGCGGGATGCGGGGGCTGTCCTCCTCGAAAAACTGTCCAACCGCAGATCCGTCGAGCTGGCAATACGGCGAAACCGGATCGCTCCCGATCTTGAGGGCAGACTGGGCGTGTCGATGCGCCTTGAAGCCAACAGAAGACGTTTCGAGGACTCGATACTCCTTGAATCGAGCGGAAAATGGATAGGCGTCAACGATTTTCAGAGAGAACTATGGGCGGGCGCCTCTTCCGGCGCGGGCTGGCTTTCAGCGTCCGCGCCAACCGCGTCCGGAAAAACTTACCTCGTTTTGCAGTGGCTGCTCGATCACGTTCGCACGAGCAAGACAAAGATCGCCGTTTACCTGGCCCCAACCCGGGCCTTGGTGAGTGAGATTGAACTCAGTCTGAAGGAGCTATGTCAGTCGGACACCGGCATCGAGATCACGTCGCTACCGCTGACGGAAGTTTATTTCTCATCCACGACGGGAGACAAGAAAGCCGTCTTCGTATTCACGCAGGAGCGTTTGCACCTGCTTGTCAATCTTCTCGGGGAGGACTTCAGTGTAGACCTTCTCATTGTTGATGAAGCGCACAAGATCGGAGACAATCAGCGCGGTGTAATACTGCAGGATGCAATCGAGCGGGTGTCTCGGCAGAACCCGATGATGAAGGTCGTGTTTGTAAGTCCTTCGACACAAAATCCCGGAGAACTGCTTGAGGATGCGCCGAACGATATGCCGAAAACGTCGGTCAATACCGATATGCCAACCGTTCTGCAGAACGTGATCCTAGCCGAGCAAGTGCCTCGGAAGCCCAAGGAGTGGTCGCTGGACCTTGTCTGGGGCGATTCACCCATACCACTGGGTACGCTTAAACTGTCAAACAAGCCTGCGGGCCTGAAAAAAAGACTGGCGTTCATCGCAGCGGCGGCAGGCGGTCGCGGCGGCACACTGGTTTACTGCAACGGCGCGGCTGAAGCGGAGGACGTCGCGCTCCTTATCAGCCAGTTGGAAGGCTCGGAGAAGACAGATGATCAGGAATTGCTGGAGCTGGCTGATCTGGCCCGCAAAGGGGTCCACCGTAATTATCAGCTCGCGCCGCTGGTCGAACGTGGTGTCGCTTTTCACTATGGAAACATGCCCTCTCTCATCCGCACCGAGATTGAGAGGCTGTTCCGCGACGGCAAGATAAGATTTCTTGCCTGCACCTCGACGCTGATTGAGGGAGTAAATCTCTCTTGCAGGACCATCGTTGTGCGCGGTCCCCGGAAGGGCCGTGGGAACCCGATGGAGCCGCACGACTTCTGGAACCTCGCGGGACGGGCCGGTCGCTGGGGAAACGAATTCCAAGGCAATATAATCTGTATCGATCCAAAGGATGAGAAAGCATGGCCCGTCGGCGTGCCGAAGCGCTCACGCTATCCGATCAAGAGGGAAACTGACGTCGTTATATCTTCCACAGATGAACTGGCTGCGTATCTTGAGAACAGAAACATCGACTCTTTGGCCAATCTTGCGCAAGGCGAGGAATTCGAACAGGTCGGGGCTTACCTCCTCAATACATATATTCGTCTTGGTACGCTTTCCGATGCCGCATTTGCGAAGCGGCATTCTCCAGATACGCTCCGGAAACTCGATAGAAGCCTCGAAGGTATTTCGGCGCTGATCAATATTACGCAGGATGTTCTAGTCCGACATCCAGGCGTCAGCGCGGTGGGCCTGCAGCGTTTGCTGGAAGCTTTTCGAAAGTACGAAGGCAATATCGAAAATCTGCTGCTCGCGCCTTCGGAAAGCGTCGATGCGTACGACAGGTACGTCACCGTCATGCGTCGGATTAACGCGAATTTGTATCCTGTCTTCCTGCCAGACAGTCTCATTCCCCTGCACGCGCTCGTGGTTGTCGAGTGGCTGAAAGGATTGTCTTTGGCTGCAATTATCAGGAAGCGTATAGAGTATCAGCAGCGAAACAACAGATCGTTCAAGCTTCCAGTGCTCATTCGCGAAACGATGAGCATGGTGGAAGAGACAGCAAGATTCAAGGCACCGAAGTATATTTCCGCGTATATAGATGTCCTCCGCCTGTTCTTGATTGAAGCCGAGCGCGAGGACCTGATTGATGAAGACTTTGACATCGGGATAGCGCTTGAGTTTGGCGTCTCCAGCATCACGCTTCTCTCATTGATGGAACTGGGGCTCTCCCGCATGTCTGCGGTGGCCTTGTATGAGAAGATTGCGCGCGACGATCTGGACAAGGAAGGTTGCCTGGCCTGGATTAATGAGCATGGCCCGAATTTCGCCGGGATGGACCTGCCTAACCTTATCGTCAGGGAAACGCTGCAGGTATCGGGCCTTGATGATTCGGAAGCGGGCCACGAAATCAGCGAATAGAGTAGAGAGGAAGCTATTATGCCCGCAAAGCCAGTAGAGATCGGATCGCTCTCATTCGCGAGGAAAGGAGACGCAAACGACTTTTTTAGGGATATGCTGTACAAATATGAACTGGGTGACAAGGTAACCAGTGAAGACGCCGAATTACTCACCCATCTCATGCATATGCATCCCGAAGCCGCCGAAAAGATCGGCCCGGGAATTGAAAGCTTCAGTGTAAGAACGGCGGATTACGGAACGCGCTGCTTCTGGGTCAACCGCGTCGATGGAACGACAGAAAAATTCTCCTTTCGGGCGTGTTACTGATCATCGACACAGAGCTGCCAATGGCTATCGCTCAGTAATTGGCTCGTATTCGAGTTTATGCTCTTCCTGGTGTGCGGAGACCTGCCACTGGGCTCTGATCCAGCCATGACTGGTGCCCGGTTGGTCTTAAGCTGCCTACGGATTCTGGACCGCCGAAAGGTGGAGGATCCAGTTGCCAAAAACAAACGCGAAATACATGCTATGCGAAATCTTCTTCTCTAAAATTCAATCTTAGTTCTGCGCCACAGCTGCCCTATACCCTCGCCGCTTTTTGGTAGCATGGAGCTTCATGAGCGCCGTGACAGCCTTGCCCTCGTCATCATGCAATTCGATCATCATCTGCCCTCGAAACCCGATACGGCCCCATTCCCGCACGAGGCATGCGCCGCCAAACAGGTCTGGTTGAACACTCATTCTATAGAAGCGCCGCATGTTGAGAGACAGGTCGACCCGCTTGAGATCGACTGTCGTCGGGAACACTTCCATTTGCTGCATCGTATCCAACATATTGGGCAATCCCTTCTCATGTGTCACAATATCAGGTAGACATATGTGTTTCCACTATGTTCTAATTTTTCCCGACTCGGGCGAAACATTTCCGCTGCACTCTCTCCTAGCTTGGCAGAACTGCTGCAGGTTTAGGATTTCGACTGTACTTCGTGTTCTTGAATAGGGCGACAAATGGTAAAGAACATCTGCATATTCTCGGACGGAACCGGCCAGATGGGTGGCGCCAGGCCGGACCAACGGCTGTCGAATGTTTACAAGATGTATCGAGCCATGCGTCCCGGCCCAGATTCACCAATTAGCCCGAAGGACCAAGTGGCTTTTTACGACCCGGGCTTGGGAACAGGAGAACGCGGTGGGTTTTTCGGTCGGATCAAGCCGATCCTGGAAAGCGCCGTCGGAACTGGCATCGACCACAACATCATCGATTGCTACGAGCAGATCATCGCCCATTACGAGCCCGGCGACCGTGTGTTGCTGTTCGGGTTCTCGCGCGGGGCCTACACAGTAAGAGCACTGGCAAACGTTATGAACCTCTGCGGTGTCCCGACGCAGATGCCGGATGGTTCGCCGGTCCCGCGTCACGGTCCCGGATTGCGCAAGATCGCCAAGGACGCTGTGAAATTCGTGTATAATCACGGTGCTGGAAAACCGCGGACACAGAACCCATACTTTGTAAACCGCGAAGAGCTCGGCAAACGATTCCGCAAGAAGTATTCGAGCTTTCCCATTGAAGGTGACGATAACCAAGGCAACGTTCAGCCTACCTTCATCGGGGTCTTCGACACGGTGGCATCACTGCGAACGGCAGTTGTCCGCACCTTGGTCTGGGGCGTCACGTTCGGGGCCGGAGCGGCTTTTGCCGCAGGCGTTGCATTCGGGTGGCCTTGGCTTTTGGTTGTTCCACTCGGCCTACTACTAGCTGCGCTTCTTTGGCAGCTTGGTTCCCTGTTGCTCGACAACTTCAAGTATTTCTCGGACGATCCCGACCGCAAACTGAAGCTCTGGCGCCCAACGGATTGGCCGCAGATCCTCAAGACGGGTCATTTCGCGGCCTGGAACAAGCGCAACTACGACAAGTGGCTGGATCCCGATGTACAACACGCTCGTCACGCCATGGCGATCGACGAAGACCGTGCTGACTTTCCAAGGGTCGGATGGGCATCCAAGGCGGCCGCGATTGAGACCAAAGATCGAAAGCCGAAATGGCTGAAGCAGGTCTGGTTCCCAGGCTGCCATAGCGACATTGGCGGAAGCTATCCAGAGGCAGAGTCCCGCCTGAGCGACATCGCCCTCGATTGGATGGTCGACGAATTGAAAGACTGCGTTCCGTCGATCCAGATCAACGAGAACGTCTTGAACCGCGCCCCTGACCCTCTGGGTTTGCAGCACCGCGAAGACGCGATGGTAGCCTTTGGACCCCTCCGCATCCGCTGGAAGAAGGGAATTCGCGCAGTTGGCGACGACTTCCCACTCCATCCTTCAGTCGAAGAGCGCATGCGAGCCAAGGCCGTCGCCCAGTGTGGCGAGGTCAAGCCTTACCGACCTGCCCAATTGAAAGAGCGACGCGACTTGAAATTCTACTACGACGCATAGGGACGAATCGACGGCGCTCACCCGCCCAACAACTCCTCGATGAAATCCTCCTGCCGGTCGAGCGCCGCCTCCCATTCCTTCGGCACGGCGGCTTCCCGCTCGAGCGTCTCGGGCCCGGGCTGCCCGCGCCCGGCCTCCATCGTCCTCAAGCTCATAGCGCGCGCTTCGCGACGCTGCGAGCGATCCCGGACAGGCGCGCGCCCGGCTGGTTTCGCCTGCTCGTCTCCGCCGGCCTCATCACCACCGTCGCAACCCCAAGGCCCCGCACCCTGCACACTCGGAGGATAGGGGAACGGCTTGCCCTCCTGGCGGATCAACTTCGCCTTGAAGAAGGGATCGTCATAATACTTGATCCGGCTCGCTTTGATCGGATGCTGCGGCGAGGCGAGGATGATGACCTCGTCGGGGTCCATCAGGCGTGCTTCAGTTTCCGACAGGAGCGGCCGCTCTTCCAGGCGCGTCGAGGTCGAGGTCGCACCAAGGAAACCCTTGTTGCGGCCATACATGCGGGTCACCGCCTCGCGGGTCGTGCTGCCGACGGCTGCGGAGACCTCCTTCACCGTGCGCTGGTCGCGCGGTGTGATGTAGAGCTTGAGCCCTGCCCCGTTCTCGAGGCTCTCGCGGCCCTCCGGCCCGTAGATTCGGTCGAGCGAGGCCAGCGACTGCGCGATCATCGCGACGCGGCCGCCATAGCTCGCCAGCGAGTGGATCGCGCGTTCGAGATAGGGCATCGCGCCCATCTGCTGGAATTCGTCGATCATCATCATGACGGGCCAGGGTTCGTCCGGACCCGGCTCGTTCAGCCGGATCGAAGCGATGAGATCCGCGAACATCAGGCGCAGGAGCGGGGCGAGGGTGGAGATGTGATCTTCGGACACCGCAATGTAGAGCGACTGCGGGGTCTTTCGGAAGGTCGAGAAATCAAAGTCGCTGTCTTGCGTGGCCGAGCGCACCGCCGGGTTGTCCCATTGCTTGAGGCCGGCGGTCATCAGCGCCTGGATGTTCGAGGTCAGCAGCCGCGAAGAGGCCGAGGCCGCGTTGGTCCAGAGTTCGCGCAGAATGTCTTCCTCAGCCTCGTCGGAATAGGTCTTGTACTGGGCGTTCTTGTATTCACCCCCGGCGACGATCTGGTTCACCGCGCCAAGGTTCGGGGCGCCGCGCTGGATCGCCAGCAGGCAGGCAGCGACGAAGATCGACTTGCCAGCCTCTGAAAAGGTATCGAGCGTCTTGTTGTCCTTGTCGAGGAAGAGGTCGGCCAAGATCGAGACCTCGGTGAAGCGCTGCGCAAATGTCGGGGCCTTGGCGATCCGCGCGAGCGGATTGTAGCGGTGCGTGGCATTGGCCCAGTCGAAGGGGCTGAACCGATAGACCTCGTCGCCGTTGAGCGTCCGAAGCCGCGCGGTCTTCTCGAAGTTCTCGCCCTTCACGTCGAGCACCACGACCGAGCCCGCAAAGCTCAGAAGGTTTGGGATCACGAAACCCACACCCTTACCGGCGCGGGTGGGCGCCACCATCATCACATGCGGGATCGTGGTCGAAGAGATGAACTCGGCCTTCGAGGTCGGCGCGCCCAGCTTGCCGCAGACGAAACCCTTGCCCGGGGCCAGCAGCATGTCGTTCTTCTTCAGCTCGGCCTTTGTCTGCCAGTGCGCCGAGCCATAATCGTCCCGCTCCTTCTTCCAGGTCCATGCGAGCGCCAGGGTGCCGAGCCCGATAGCCCCGAAGCCGACAGCGCCAAAGCCGACTTTAAAGGCCTCGGGATGCGCCGCGCGGGTGCCGGCGCTCGCCTTCCAAAGCGCCAGCATGTCGAAGCTCTGAAATCCGGTTTTCAGGGCAAGGGTCAGGTAGAAGGCGGCAACGATGGTGCCGATGACGGCGCCACAGGTCACACCGAAGAGGAGCGCGGCCCAGAGGGGAAGTGTCTTGGTCATGGTGGTCATCTCCCTCAGAATTCCATTTCGTCATCGAGACCGCGGTCACGGCCCAGATCGCGCCCCAACTCCTGCGCCTCTTGCTGGCCGCGCAGTCGTACAACCTCCGTCGCCTTGTCCTGCTGCAATCCGGCGGCGCGATCGGTGAAGACCTGGTCACCCGTTTCCTCAAAGGTCATCTCAAGGAACTCCTGCGTTACGGTGATCTGATCGAGCTTGCTCGGCAGGGCCGCATCCAGCACCTCGTAGTTGCCGCGGCGAAGTTCGGCCAAGCCTTCTTCGCCCAGTTCCTTGAAGAGCTCGGATTGCAGGGTCCGCTCGACAATCTCTTCCTGCTCCTCGGTGAGCTTGCCGTCCCGCAACATGTCGGCGAGGTCCTGCAGGTAGGGATTGGGCGTCCTGTCGTCTTCGTCGATGAGCGGCAGGATTTCCTGTTCCTCTTCCGCAAGGGTCCGACCGATCTCGACCCCCATCTCCTTCGCGCGTTCCATCAGCGCGTCCAGCACCCCGTCGACCTTTTCCAGCGCGGCATCGAGCTGGTCGTCGCCCGCGGTTTCGACGCTGAGACCGTCCTTCGCCAGCACCGCGTTCATGTCCCGCTCGACCCAGTCCTGCGCCATGCCGTAGTTCCTCGTGCCGCCGGCACTGATCCGCGCCACCAACTCTTCGCTATCCATCCCGACCTCCTCGGCCCGCTCGAGCACGTCACGCAGCCCTTCGTCATTGCCGGACTGCAGCGCGGCGATCAGAACCTCACTGCCCGCCCCCGGCGGATAGGGTTCTTCGAGCTGCTTGCCGAAACGCGCACGAAGTTCCGGGTCCGGCACCATCTGCGAGAGGTCCGCGATGATCGGCGCGGCCTTGGCCTCGAAGGCGGCCCGGTCGGCCGGGTCCAGTTCCTCGGCCTTGAGCCGCAGCGCCTCGATCGTGCGCTCGGAATAGTCGATCGCGTCACCGACGGTCTTGATGTCCTTCATGTCTATCTCTCCTTCGGTGAAGTTCCACGGCGTGCCGGATCCAAGCCCGTCCGCCATGCCGCGGACGGCGCGCGCCATGTGGCGTTGGTCCATCCGGTCCAGCAGGTCGGCGAGGTTCTTGTAGTCCTTGGCGAAGCCCACCACCTGCGCCTGCGCGATGGCGGATTCCTGGGCCGTCATGACGATCTCGCGCGGCAGGCGGGCCTCTTCCTTGGCACGGTAAATCTCCTCGATCCCGGCGGGCTTCTCGAAGATGCCGCGCTCGAGCCGGGTGGTGGCGTCAAGCATCACGCCGTAGCGTTCCGCGATCTCAGCCTGCTTCTCGCGCATGAGCTGCGGCGACATCACGCCCTCGGCCCAGCAGGAGAACCAGGTGCCCTTCTCGACGCCGCGATTGTTCAGGATGATGTGGGCATGCTTATGCGCCCGGTCGTCATGGACCGCGAGGACATAGTCCCACTGATCGCCATATTCGCCGCTCTCGAAGAAATGCTCCGTCCAGTCCATGGCGATGTCGCGCACCTGGTCGACCGTTACGTCGATCGGGAAGGAGAGCAGCATGTGCGAGGTGAACCCCAGCTTGGTCGAGCCGCGCCAGGTCCCGGCCCAATCCTCGATGATGTCCTCTTTTTGCTCTTCAGAAAGCACCGCCGCATCGGTCAGGGCGTTGGTCATCGTCGAGTAGGAGTAGACGGCTTTGTCGTTGATGTAGGAGATCTGCGCCCCGAGCGAGGCGCGCGTCTTGCAGCCCCCGGCCCGGATCCGTTTGAACACCGCCGCCCGGCTCTGACCCGACGCCGCCTTCAGCGCGTTGCGCGCCGACAAGGATCCGACGCGCGCGAAACTCCGCCCTTGGCGACGCCCCGCCAGCCGCGCGTCGATCCGCGCCGCAGCCTGACCCCGGATGCGCTCATCCTCCCAGAGCCGGCCCATGACCGAGGCATAGAGGGCGAGAGGGTCAGCCATTGCGCACCAGCCTCAATCCGCGTTCAATCGTGCGCGGACCATCCTCCAGAACCGCGCTCTCCGCCCCCTGCCCTTCTTCCTTTTGCGGCCACTCCTGATGACGCAGCGCCTGCGCCGCATCCTTCATCCGGCCCAATTCACGGCTCATCGATTGCGCCAGATCGAGCAGTTCGATCAACACCGCGCGGTCCGCCTCCGAGACCTCCAATCGACCGCGATGGACCGCCTTGGCGAGCACCAGTCCAGCGTCGCTCACATCCTTCGCTTGACGCCATGCGGCGCAGAACTCCGCAATCAGGTCACGGGGCACATCAAGAAATCCGCACCGCCCGCGGAGCACCGCGTTGAGTGCCTGGGATCGGTTGGCAAAGCCCCGCTCACGCCACTCCGCATCGAACGCTGCAAGCTCAGTCTGACTGGCCCGGAACGCCACCGTCTCGCTCGGATCGCGCACCGCGATGCCCTCGCCCGCCTCCTCTTTCGCGAGCCGGTTCACGTGGCGCGGAGAGATGCCAAACACCGCCGCCAGCTCCTTCGCGCTCTCGCCCGCCGCGAAGCGCCGCGCCACTTCGATGCGCTCTTCAAGCTTCAGGTTTTTTGCTGGCCTCGGCACTAGGACGTTCTCCCGCTCCCCAGAAAAGGATGCATGCGCAGACGCGCGCGAGGCAGCGATTGCCCGCAATCGCGTTCGCGTGCGGCGGAGCATTCAACTTTGCGGTAAACGCCCATGACAGACCCCTCAGACAAAATGTGCAAACATTGGCCATATCCTGCCAACGTCTTCCTTCTCTCCTTCGCTTATACTTCAATACGTCACATTGTGCAATAATACGTTTTGCCCGTTGTGTTTTTTTGCGGACATTGGGCGCCATCAAGACCCCGCGTGGCGGCACGACATGGAAAGGGTCCCGCCCTCATCGATGCAGGACAACCAGGTCGAAAAATCTTCCGAAACTTGCGCTCAAGCAGCACGCGACGACGAGCAGTCCGAGCGCCCGAACCAACCACGGATTGGCCACCAGGAACACGAAAACGGCCCGCGAGCTAGCGCGGGTCACACCCTCTGACGGCGGCACGATGCTTCTGAGAGTCGACGTCAGACCCCTGCGGATCCGAAGACCCGCAGGGGTGTCTGGGTCAGTGACCCAGTCCCTGATTGCGCAGATCGTCGTAGCGGCTGCGGGCGATCAGCGCCTCGGTCTCGAGGCTGTCGAGGGTCTCGGGATGGGCGTCTTCATCGAAGGCGGCGAGGTAGGCCTCGAAGGCCATGTCGGCTTGCAGCTCGGCGAGGTCGATGGATTGTTCGAGTGTCATGGTGTGATCCTTTCCGTTGATCGTCGTTGGACGGATCGTGGAAAAGACCGGGGGCATGAGAGCGGGCTGCACCCGGCACGGGGCGGAATGAAATGGAGCACGCCGGGGGCAGGTTTGTTGTGAGCGATGCCTCGGCAGCGCTCAAGGCGCCAGCCGTCCAGAAACCTGCCCCCGGCGTTGCCGGCCGCTCGACCCCGGGCTAGCGATCTGATAGGCCAACAGGTCGACGGAAAGGCGCGCGGCGGTGACCCTTACGTGAGACATTGCCCCGCGGACGCATGACGTTGATCTGCGGTTTCCACCCTCGCGACACAAGGTGAGTTCGGCGCCCCGGCAGCTTCGCCAACACGACCCAGGCGCGGGTTGCTCGAATGAGAGAAGGGGTGCGCTTGCCTCGCTCGGCGGGCTGCCAGCTCTCCCTGCGGACATTCTGTTCCGACTAGGGTTCGCGCGATCCGCGCTGTCCCTCAACAGAACGATTAGAGCCGCGTTAGCGACCTATCCAGTCTGACTATCCGCCTCTGCGTGCGCGTCCGAAATATGCGGCATCCTTCGGATACCGGTATTTCGCTGGCCGAGGCCTAGTTCCCCGGAACGAGAAAAAGCCAGACCGCCGGAGCGGTCTGGCCGTTGGCTTAAGCGGCGTCTTTGGGACCCCAGGGGATGACGGCCTGCAGGGACAGATCGTCCTGGTTCGCAGCCTTGCCGAGGTTGGCGTTGAAGCCGTGGTCGCGGATGGTCAGCGTGTAGTAGT
>NZ_CALMYP010000021.1 GCF_937873615.1 uncultured Paracoccus sp. | reverse complement strand
GAGTATCCCAAACCGCATGGGCCGGCCCGGATACACAAAGTTCAGGACACTCCCTTCGTGCCTCGCACAACGCCTTGTAATCCCATCGCCCTCATCAGACGCTCCACCGTGCAGCGGGCGATGTCGCGCCCTTCGCGCCGCAGCTGATGCCAAACCTTGCGCGCGCCATACCGGGCCCGACTAACATCGAAGGCCCGCGTGATGGCAGCCATGTCCAGTCGATCCTGCCTGGCCCGATCCGATGCAAGGTCGGGATCACGCTCGACAGCCTTGAACGCATAGAACGTCGATGGTGCGATCCCCAGAACCCGCCAGATCGGCCCGACACCATGGACACCGCGCTGATCATCGATGAACGCGATCATTTGCGGAACGGGCGGTCGAGCTCCGCCGCAGCGAAATACGCGCTGGCCTTCTTCAGGATCTCGTTGGCCTGGCGCAGTTCACGAACCTCCCGCTCCAGTTCCTTGATCCGATCCTTCTCGGCACTCGTCAGCTCGCCGCGCTGGCCGGCGTCACGTTCGGCCTGCTGGCACCAGACGCGCAGACTGTCGGGCGAACAGCCAAGCTTCGGCGCCATCGCCTTGTAGGCAGCCGTGTCGCTGGCGTAATCGCCGCGGCTCTCTCGAAAAAGCCGAACACCGCGGTCGCGAAGCTCGGCCGGATAGGCGGGGGGGAATCTCTGCTTTGTCATAGGGCTCATCCTTTGAGTGTTTTACTCTCCGGTAAACCCGGGGCGGTTCAATGAGGGTCAGCACGGCGAGTCCACCATGGCGCTGTCGCCCGCCAGCCTCGTGACCCGAGCCCTGCACACCACGTCAGACTTTCCGATCATCCTCGGCAACACCGTGGGCCGCGTGCTGCGCGATGCCTACCAGGCAGCACCCTCGGGGATCCGCCGTCTTGGCCGCCAGACATCGGCGCGGGATTTCCGGGCGGTGAACAAGATCATGCTCGGGGAAGCCCCGCTCCTGGAGAAGCTGAACGAGGCGGGGGAGATCAAGGCCGGGACCATGGCCGAGGCCCGCGAAGCCTACAAAATTGAGACCTGGGCCAAGAAGATCGGCATCACGCAGCAGGTGCTGGTCAACGACCACCTCGGGGCCTTTTCGAACCTCGCCCGCCGCATGGGTCAGGGGGCGACAGAAACCGAGGCGCGGATCCTCGTCGGCCTGCTCGAGGCGAACAGCGGCAACGGCCCGACCCTGTCGGACAACACGGCGCTGTTCCATGTCGATCACGGCAACCGGGCGACGACCGGCGCTGTGATCTCGGACACCACCCTGTCCGCTGCGCGTCTAGCCCTGCGCACACAGAAGGGCATCGAGGGCTGCGTGATCCGCGTGACGCCGAAGAACCTGCTGGTGCCGCCCGCGCTGGAGACCGTGGCCGAGAAATGGCTCGCCACCATCGCGCCTGCCACCGCCGCCGATGTGAACCCGTTCTCGGGCGCCATGTCGCTGGTGGTCGAACCTCGCCTGACCAGCGCAACCCGCTGGTATGTTACCGCCGATCCGGGCGAGATCGACGGCCTCGAGTTCGCCTACCTCTCGGGCAACGAAGGGCCCCAGGTCGAAAGCCGGTCGGGGTGGGATGTGGACGGCGTGGAAATCCGGGTGATCCTGGACTTCGGCGCAGGCTTCATCGACCACCGCGGCTGGTTCCAGAACCCCGGGGCGTAAGATGGCCGACCTCGCCCAACTCATCGCCTGGCGCGATGCCCTGATGGCCGCCCGCTATCAGGGCATCCGCACCGTCGAATACGACGGCAAACGGGTCACCTATGCCAGCGACGCCGAGATGGCAGCGGCGCTGGGCGACCTCAACCGCCAGATCACCGGCACCACGGCACGTATCGCCGTGGTCCGCATCCAGTCTTCAAAAGGGCTCTGACCATGCAGAACTACATCCAGAACGGCCACGTCATCACCGTGACCGCACCCACGGGCGGGGTAACCTCCGGCGAGGGGATGATCATCGGCAACATCTTCGGCGTCGCCGCCTACTCGGCCGCCGAGGGCGATCCGCTCGAACTGGCCACCACGGGCGTCTACAAACTCCCCAAGGCCACCACTACGGTGCTGACCGTTGGCGCGCGCGTTGCTTGGGACAACACGGCAAAGAACATCAACGTGCCGGGAGCTGGGCGCTTTCCCGTGGGCGTGGCGACCGAGGCGGCAGGGAATGGCATCACCAGTGTCGCTGTGCGGCTGGACGGGGTAGCGACGGTGCCAGCTTGAAGACGGGCCTGCGCCATCGGCCATATCAACTCATGCCTATTCTCTTGTGCGCTCGACGAATTGCCCGTGGATGTCATAGACGTTCTTGTAGAGCATGACCGCGACGCGCTCTCCACCAGAACCACGAACAAGCAATTCACCCCCGCAGCCGGGGTGAATGGTACCGGTTGGAACAGGTTCCTCCGATGCTGTATCGTGGCCATAGGGGATTGACATGCTCGACACATCCGGCGACCCACACGCCAAGCAGACCGGCCCTCGGCGGAGGCCCATGACTTGTCGGAGAACTTCGAACCCACTCGTCGGGTCAATCGCTTCCTGGATCAGGCTTTTCTTCCAGAAGCTTCGATAGACCTTCCTTTTCAAGGCTCTTTTGCGCCAGAAGCCCGCCAAGGATGCCTCTTCCGCTTCATCGAATTCATCACGATCCGGAAGACGCTCAATCGGCGTCACTGTGCAGCAATCGCGGCAAATCGCGAGTTCGCGGTCAAAGGAAGCCTCACGGCCATTACTATCTCTCCAGACGAAATAGCCGTTCAGAATGAGAGAAGCCTCTTGAAGGTTGCAATTGGTGCAGGTGACAATCCGATAGGGCACTGACATCGCGGCCGTCCTCTATTCGTCTTCGAATGGCAGTGGGCCATTGAAGAAGTACTGCAGGACTCGCTCCGATAGCTCCTCAATGTCGTCTTCGGTAAACCCCGCAAACTCGCAGATATGATTGATCGCTGGCCGCCAACGGTTGTTGAGAAGGCGGTCGAGGTGCTGCGGCAGGACGGTTTTCTTTGCCTCCTCCGTCAGGAAGGGCGGCAGGAAGCAAAGCGCGATTGCCTGCAGGCCAAGGTGTTGCTTGCTCAAAAAGAACAGCCAAAAAGGGAACTCATCGTCGAGCTTGTACACGAAATCGCGCACCTCTGGAATCTCGAACAACTCCCGCGCATCTTGGTCGTAGCCGTGAAATGCAACGTCCACGCGCTCGAACATTGATCGTGCGATGTCGGGATTCTTGGTGAAGCGGCCAAGCACCGAAGCTGCTGCCGACACATCCCCTGCAATTACCTCGTTCCTTGAGATCGTCACAATCACGGGGTCAAAATCATCGAAGTCTATCGCCACGTTATCCCCGCTTCTTGCCTAATCTCACGTCAAGCTACACAGGGACAGCATGTGGCACAATTTCTGTTTGCTCCTCCCGATGCTCACCTTCGCGAAAGGCCATCTCGGTGATTTCGCGAAGACGGGCGCGGTAGAGGTCCAGCGAACCAACATGGCCCCAGTTCACGTCCTCTGGGCTGTAGTCGAAGTGGGGGGGGGCGCTGAGGGTTGCCAGGCGCGCGAGCATCGCGTCGATCTCTGTCTTGGCGCTGATGAAAGCGTGCAGCGCCGCGTCGTTGGTCTTGGGCATGTTGTGGTCTCCAACCCTGTGTCAGCGACCATGAGGCTGGGCTTTGGGGCGGGATCAAGTGAATCGTTGCCCATGAGTCAGGCGCCAATCACTGACACGGGCCGCCAGCGTTTTGTTGACACAGTGTTGACAAGGCGCGGAAACGCAAAAAGCCCCCGGTGAAGGAGGCTCTTAAACCACGGTATTATTTTGATATTTTGGTTGCGGGGGTAGGATTTGAACCTACGACCTTCAGGTTATGAGCCGAACCTGCTGAATTTTATGACTCTTTTGATTTCAGGGACTTACCAGACAAGCCTTTGGAATAACGGATACTTTTACGAAGTCTCAACGTTTCTCGCCGGATTTGGGCGGATCGACGTGCGCTCACGAACGCATTCGCGGGTTGACCAGGCGTTGACAAGCGAAGCTCATCAAACGCGAGGAACCATCTGTACGCCCCGACCGATATTTACGCGCCGGGCGGAGAGCCGACCTTCGCTGCGAGATGCCCGGAAAACCGGAATGAGACCATGGCAGCCTATGTCACCGGTCAATCGGTCAGGCTCGCGCTCATATCAATTTCCATTTCAAGCAATACGGATGCGAGGCACTTGCCGTGTGCGTCGAGGGCCAGTGAGCGGGTGACTCCTCCAGTCAGCGCTCCGCGGATCACGAAGTTGAGCGCGTGGAGGTGTGGGAGGGTGTAGCGCGTGACGTCCTCTTTGGCGAAGCTGCCGAAATGGGCCGCCACGCGGGCCGGAGTGACATGATCGCGGATGATGGGCCAGTGCGCCGGATCGTAGGCAATGACCGAGATGTTGGACACGTCGCCCTTGTCGCCGGTTCTGGCATGCGCGATTTCATGCAGTTTCACGGTGGACCTCCAGCATCTCTACTCCGGATGTGACGGCATTGGCGGGCATCAGGGTCGAGGCGATAGCCAGCACTTCGCGCACGGTGCCCGTTGCACCTCCGCCGCCTGCGGGACCGGCAAGGTACAGGCCCTCGACCTCTTCGACGACACGCCGCGCCGTATCGGAATCCGCACAGCGGGCGGCACAGCGGACGCGGACCTCTGGCGTATCGGCTGCCGCGCGCGCACCCGGCCAGACCGAGTTTACGCCGACCATTTCGCCGCGTTCGTCAAACATCTGCGCCCCGTACGGGGCGAGGCGCGCGCGGACCGTCTCGATCGCGAGCTGGCCGCGCGCCACGCAATTGGCCCCGGCATAGCTGATCTGGCCTTCGCCGATCCAGCCGTCGCGGTAGCCGACAGAAACCTTGAGCTGCCCCGTCGCGGGGGTCCCGCCCGCCCCGCTTACCCCAATGCGATCCGGGTCGAGGTCGTGGAAGTCGACGCTTGAAAAATCGGCCACCACATCGGGTTGCAGGTAGCGGGCGGGATCATGGATCTCGTAAAGCAGCTGTTCGATGCAGGTCGCGCGGGTGATCCGTCCCCCGGTCCCCGGCAGCTTGGTGATCGTGGCGTTGCCCTCGGCATCGACCTCGGCCAGCGGGTGTCCGATGTTGGCCAGATCGGGTACGTCCTTGACGCCGGGGTCCGCGAAATAACCGCCGGTGATCTGGGCCGCGCATTCCAGCAGGTGGCCGATCAGCACGCCGCGGCCGAGCTTTTCCCAGTCGTCGCGCGCCCAGCCGAATTCGTGGACGAGCGGGGCAAGGAAGAGCGTCGGGTCGGATGCCCGGCCGCAGATCACGACATCCGCACCGCCTGCCAGCGCCTCGACCAGCCCGTCGATGCCCACGTAGGCATTGGCCGACACCAGCCGGTCGCCCAGTTCGGACGCCGGTGCACCGGTTTCATCCAGCACGAAACGTCCGATCCGGTCGAGCACGTCATCGCCTGTTACCGCAGCGACCTTCAAGCCCGACAGCCCAAGCTCGCGCGCGATCCGGGCGGTGTGCTGCGCGGCCCCCACGGGGTTCGCCGCGCCCATGTTCGTCACGATCCTGGTGCCGTTTTTCGCGCAGACGGGCAGCACGGCCCGCATCCGCCGTTCCAGCAGCGGATCGTACCCCCTTGACGGATCCTTGCGCCGTGCCTGCTGGGCCGAGGCAATGGTCCGCTCGCCAAGGCATTCGAACACGAGGTAGTCGAGCTGACCGCGTTCGGCGAGGTCGAGGGCGGGGGCCAGCCTGTCGCCCTGAAACCCCGCGCCCGCACCAATCCTGATGATGCTCATGCCGTGGCCCTCCGCTTGCCTGCGCGCCCGGCGTAGTAGGCCCCGCCCAGCAACGCCAAGGCTATGAACGGCGTCACCGGATGGGGATAGATCGCGAGAGCTATAATCACGAGATACAGCGCGATGTCGACCGCCCGCACGTCATGCAGACGCGCCCCGGCCAACAGTCCCGGCACCGCGATGACCAGCACGAGCCCCGCCGCGACCGCCTCGAGAATGTCGAGCGGCCCGCCGCCCAGCAGCATCCCTGGGTAGAGCAACAGCAGGAAGGGCACGATGTAGGTGACCGCGCCCAGACGCACAGCCTCTCCGGCCGCAGGCAACCAGTTGGTTCCGGCGATGCCAGAGCCGACAAAGACCGCCACGCAGACAGGTGGCGTGATGACCGAGATCGTCGCGAAGTAGAAGACGAAGAGGTGAGCAGCCAGCGGATCGATCCCCACTGCCGTCATGGCCGGGGCCAGCACGGCGGCGAGGCGCAGCCGAGTCCGCAGGCAATCGCCGCAATTCCGAGAACGTGATAGGGGTGGACCTGCTCGCCCAGGAACAGGACGGCCAACAGCACGCCGAAGACGGGGATGAGGTGGATCGACAGCCCCGCCTGTGCCGCCCCGAGACGAGCCACCGCGAAGTTGTAGAGCAGGTAGGCCACGACCGAGGGAAAAATCCCCAGATAGGCCAGCGCACCAGCGACCTGCGCGGACCACTGCACAGCTGCTCCTGTGCTGTGCTCCCACAGGGAGCACGGAACGAGCACTAGAAGCGCCAGTGCCATCTGCGTGCCCATCAGGCCGATCCGGTCGATACCGGCAGGGATCTTGCGAAGCCAGAGTGTGTAGAACGCCCAAGAGATCATCGCGCAAAAGATGATCAGATCGCCCTTGGCAAAGGAAAACGATGCCAGCCGGTACCAATCTCCTTGCAGCACGATAGTGAGAACGCCAAGAAGCGAGATGAGAAGCCCTGCGACTTGGACCCGACGGATCACCTGTCCGAAGAAGAGTGCACCGAAAAGGACCACAAGGATCGGGATGAAGGAGTTGAGCAGCAGCGCGTTCGCGGCGGTGGTCGTCCGCAGACCCAGATAGATCAGTGTATTGAAGGAAAAGACGCCCGAGAGCGAGACACCGAGGATTGTCCAGCGGTGTTGCCAGTAACGCGGCAGGTCGCGGCGCATGGCGGGGGCTGCAAAGGGCAGCAGCAGCAGAAAGGCGATGATCCAGCGCCACATGGACAGCGCGAAGGGCGGCACGGCCTCGTGCATCGCGCGGCCGACAATGAAGTTCCCGGCCCAGAACAGCGGTGGCGGCAGGAGAAGCAGGAGCCCGGTCGTGCCGAAGCCGCCTTTCGGAATGATGTGCGAAGTGGACACGGGCGGGCGCCTTATGATCGTGATTGCGGAATTTCTGCCGCGCACCATATCATCAACCCGCAGGTTTATTCCGGCAAAGAAGCGCGTAATCCTCCACTCTCGCACCACAAGAAATCTTAGAAACGGCTTTTGGAGAGATTTTCTAACGGGCGGCACGTTCCGGCAGGACTGCGGCGCCAGAGACCGCGCAGGAAAGGCGGAAAATGCCATAGAATGACGTGATGGCGCCATATCCTGTCGCACCATTTGATATCATCGCAGGAATACGCCATAAAATGTTGTCACGCCTATGCTATCAATCGGCAACCCAATCCTGCGAAAGACCCTGCCATGCCTCTTCACCTCGATACGCCGCTGCTTCGGTCGCGCAAGCTCAGCCTGCTGTCCGGCCGGGATGTCTGGCTGAAGCTCGATGCCCTGCAACCGTCGGGATCGTTCAAGCTGCGCGGCATCGGCGCCGCCTGCGAGGAATACAAGCGGCAGGGCAATACCGGCTTCGTGTCGTCCTCGGGTGGGAATGCAGGGCTGGCGGTGGCCTATGCCGGGCGGATGCTTGGCGTTCCGGTCACGGTGGTCGTGCCCGAATCCACGCCCCTTCACGCGCGCGGGCTGCTGGAGGAGGAGGGGGCTACGGTCATTGTCCACGGCAAGGTCTGGGCCGAGGCGAACGAGTTGGCGCAGTCGCTTCTGGACGAGGCGACCGCCTTCCTGCACCCGTTCGACAACCCGCTGATGTGGACCGGCCACGCCACGATGATCGACGAGGTGGTACGGGCCGGGGTGGAATTCGACGGCGTCATCCTCTCGGTCGGCGGCGGTGGCCTTCTCAGCGGCGTGGCCGAGGGGCTGGACCGCAACGGCCTGTCGCACCTGCCGATCGTCGCGGTGGAAACGCAGGGCGCCGACTGCCTGGCGCGGGCCCTGGCTGCCGGAGAGAACATCAGCATCCCCGCCATCACGTCGGTCGCGACCTCGCTGGGGGCGAACCGCGTTGCCGACCATGCATTCGCACTGGCGCAAAGCCGCAACCTCCGCAGTGTCACCGTCACCGATGCCGAGGCGCTGGAGGCGTGCGAGCTGTTCTTGCACGACCATCGCGTTCTGGTCGAACCCGCCTGCGGCGCGTCGCTTGCCATCGCCTATTCTGAGCGTCACCGTTCCGCGCTGGATGGCATCGGCGCGCCGCTGGTCATCGTTTGCGGCGGTGCCACCGCGACACTGGAAAAGGTCCGCGAATGGCGGGCTGCGGCATGACGGTGAACCCTGGCGGGGCAGCCATGGCCGATGACATCGACAGCTTTGACCTGAAGATCCTCTCGCTGCTGCAGCAGGACGGGCGGATCAGCATGATCGACCTGGCCGAGCGCGTGGGCCTTTCGCCCTCTCCCTGCGCGCGGCGTGTGAAGTGGCTGGAGGCGGAGGGCTATGTCGATCGCTACGTGGCGCTCCTGAACCCGCAGAAGCTGGGTGTCGGCCTGAACGTTTTCATCAACATCCGCTTGTCGAGCCAGACGACTGCCGCGTTTGACGCCTTTGACGCTGTCGTGGCCACCATCCCCGAGATCGTGGGCTGCCATCTGCTGACCGGCGCCTTCGACTACCTCCTCCAGGTCCGGGTGGCCGATATAAGCGAGTTCCGAGACTTCATGCGAGACCGCCTGACGGCTATCGAGGGGGTGATCGAGACGCAATCCAGCATCGTGCTGGAAGAGCTGAAGGCCACCACCGAAATCCCTTTCCAGGGCCGCTCGACCCTGGCGCCCTGAGACGATGAACAGGGGGGACCAATTTGACCTTAATACCCAAGAGCGTCAGCTTCGTCCGCTCAGCGGACCTTGGCCCCTGAAAAATGCTTCGCGACGCGCGAACGACTGCTTCGGTGATGCTGCGCCGCGGCGTTGCCTCTCGGCCCCAAGGTCGGCTTTGGGCCGTTAGCGCTGCCCCTACCACTTCGGCGTCACATCCTTCATCCCCTTCTGCAGTAACAGCGCCACCTGTTCCGCAGTGAACTTGAACCCCTGGCCGTCCGGGATTCGCTCGGCAGAGACCGGGTATTTTGGGCGGCGAGGTTCGATACCGCTGATGCGGAACCGCTCTCGTCCGGTGGTAAACTCGCGGCCATAATCGGCGGGGGAAAGGCCGAATGCCTCGGCCAGCGCCTCGAACCGTAGACGCTCGGGATCGAGGGCTGTGCCATCTGGCAGGGGGATCGAGACGCGGAAGGTGGCATCAAACCCCCAGCGCAGGTCGACGCCGGTGATGTCGCGCGGCTCGACCACCAGGCCATGACGAGCGGCGACGGTTTCGCAGGCCTTCAGCATCTCGGCTTGCAGGCGCTGGCACAGCATGGGCGTCAGGTTTCTCAGAGGCTTGGAGCTGGACATGGGAGTTTCGTGATTGGGGGCGTACCGACAGGATTACCCCATGGGCGGACCCCGATCAAACGATGGGTGCAGATTTTGGCGTGCGTCCGTCTAATCCCAACGCCGCGCGCCGCGCCAATTCGCCCAACCCCTTGTTATTCCTGTCCGGAATTGACCCCGGCCTCCCAATTCCACCTTCCGCCTTTATTCCGGTCCCTGCCCCGTGGTCCGACTTGATAGTGGCGCGGGTCTACGCCTGT
>NZ_CALMYP010000020.1 GCF_937873615.1 uncultured Paracoccus sp. | reverse complement strand
CGGGCGGTGCGGGGGGGCGGTTGGGGGCGGGTTCTTCCCGGAAGGCGCCCCTGCCGGGGCCGGGGGCGGAAACACCCGGGGGGTGATTTCGGTCATCGCGCCGCCCGCCGGTGCCTTGCCGCTCAGCGACCACAGATCGCTGTGGCTGGTGGCATAGGAAATCTCGCTGCGGGCCTGCCCGGTCAGGTGCCAGGTCCAGAATTGCGGCCAGAACAGCGCGTGGCGGGCCTGCGCCATTTCAGCGGGAAAGCACTGCCGCAGCCAGTAAAACTGTGCGCCGAGGTTCAGACCGCCGGGCATACGCGGCGCGCCGGTCTCGCTGAAATCCGGGCGCAGGCGGTCATATTCCGCCGCAACCTCATCCGGGCCGGCGAATTCGTAATCGAGCACCGGCAGCACCAGCCCGTTATCTCCGACAAGCGCCATGGTCGCGCCATGACCGATGACCAGCACCCGCAGGTGCGGCGCGATGCGGGCGAAATCGGCAAGGGCGCGCAGGATGAAATCCGACAGGCGCGCCACATCCAGATGTGGATAAGGGGGACCGGGCAGAACCCGGTTTTCCATCGCCCGGATGTCGATCTCGCGCCGCGCCTTCAGATCGGCAAGGATCGCGCGGCTGTTGGTCTTGCCGATGTCGATAATGGCGATATGGGGGCTGTCAGCTTGCGACATCCGCGCCCCCGCTGTTCATCGCCTGCCGGTATTTCTCGGCGTCCCAGTTCAGCAATTCGGCGCTTTCGGCGGGGGTGAAATGACGGATGGCGCCGCCGCCATTCGCCAGATGCCGCTTCAGCACCTGCACATAGCCCGCCAGCAGCTCTGCCGTGCCGCGCATGGCATTGGCGCGGATCAGCGCGCCATGGCCTTCGACCAGCACCACGGCATGACGCGGCAGGGGTTGCGCGGCAAGGGCGGAAAGCCGCGCCGGCAGGTCGGGGCCGGGCGTCAGGATCGGGATATTCGGGCCGAAGAAGACGACGAAATCCGGGGCGATGGCACAATTGCCGGCAAGCGCGCGCAGGTCGGGGTCAAGCACGAGATCATGCCCGCCCGGCACCGTCGCCGGCACATAGCCGGTGCTGGACAGCCCTTGCAGCGGTGCCACCATCACCGATGAGGTAGCAGCGACCGGCCCGCCCAGACGGGCGCGGACCTCGGTCAGCAGGGCCCTTGCCCCGGCGGGGGTATCGGCGCTGGCAATCAGCCCGTGATTGCCGAGAATGACAATATCGGCCCCCGCCGCGCCACCGTCGCGCATGGCATTGGTCAGCGGCACGCCGGGCTTCACATAGGGCTGCCAATGCCAGTTCAGGCCCTGCAGACGCTTGCGCAACTGCGCTTCTGCATCCTCTCGGATCGCCATGGCGATGGTGTCGGTGCAATGGACATGCATGACACAGCGCGCCGGTATCAGCGCATGGAACGGCGCCTCGACCGAGGCGCGCAGCCCCGCCGGCCCGCCCGGCAGGGTCATGCCGGCAACCTCGGCCTCGACCAGATCGCCGGCCATGACCCGCGCGCGCAGCGCTGGCAGGTCCAGCGGCACCATGATCGGGCGCGCCTCGGCCTCGGCCAGCCAGGTGCCCGAGGCCTTGATCCAAAGTGCTCCGTCCTGTTTCAGAGAGGTATTGCCGCCGGCCCCCTGCACCAAACCGATATCGCCCCCGATCCGGGCCGAGGCGGCCAGAAATTCCTGCCAGAGCGGGTCGTTCGGAAGCGCCACCATCCCCGTCACCAACAGGTATAGCCGGCATCGGCCGAGACGATGGCGCCGGTCATCAGGCTGGACGCGTCCGAGGCCAGGAACAACACCACCGAGGCGATCTCGTCCGGGCGGCCAAGCCGGTTCATCGGGGTCATGTCGAGCCAGATCTTCTCCATCTCGGGGATGTCCTTCAGGACGCGGCTGACCAGTTCGGTCTCGATCACCGTGGGGGCGACGGCATTGACGCGCACCCCGCGCCCGCCCCATTCGGCGGCCAGCGATTTCGTCAACTGATGCACGCCGGCCTTGGAGGCGTTGTAGAAGCTTTGTTCCTGCGGCTTGTTGACGATGATCCCGGACATCGAACCCATGTTCACGATGGCCCCGCGCCGGCGCGCCAGCATCCGACGACCGAAGCTGCGGGCGCAGAAGAAGACCCCGTCCAGATTGATCGCCATGTGCCGCCGCCAGTGATCGTCCGGGCAATCCTCGGCCGGCATGAGCGATTGCACGATCCCGGCATTGTTGATCAGGATATCGGTGCCGCCCACAGCCTCCAACGCCTCGGCCAGGGCTTCGACGGCGGCGCTGTCGGTCACATCCAGATGCCGGGCCTCGGCCATGCCACCCGCAGCCTTGATCGTGGCGGATTTTTCCTCGGCCAGTGCCAGATCGAGATCGGCGATCACCACCGATGCGCCCGCCTCTGCCAGTGCATCGGCGCAGGCGGCGCCGATCCCTTGGGCGCCGCCGGTGACGACGGCCCGACGACCGGACAAGTCGAATTTCTGCAGATACATCCAGAACCCTCCCTTGGTTCGAATCGGCGCCTCCACACCGATTCGCCTGCTGCGACAGGCGAGATTAAATTTTACACGCGTTAAGGTCGTCAACGCAAATCCCGGACCTGACAAGGCGGGGCGGTTCCCCATATTTGCCCAAATAAGTAATTTCTGCAAAATTTTTCTTTACGCGCGTTATCTTTGATGCCAGCCTCTTGATGGAGGAGACAGACAGGCGCGTCCCGCATGCGCCACCATCGCGAGTGATCCAGGGGAGGGGAGCATGTCGGATGTCAGGAACAAGGTTGCGCTGATCACGGGTGCCAGTTCGGGCATCGGTCTGGCCACGGCCGAGGCGCTTGCCGCAGCCGGGGCGAAGGTCGCGCTTGTCGCGCGCTCTGCCGACAAGCTGGTCGCGGCGGCGGAACGGATCGGGCCGAATGCGGTGGCGATCCCGGCCGATCTGACGGGACCCGACGCCTCCTCCGCGCTGCTGGCCGAGGTGGAGGCAAAGCTTGGCCCCGTCGATATCCTGATGGCCAATGCGGGCGTCTATCTGGCCGGCGATCTGGTCGGGAACGACCCCGCCGCCATCGACCGGGTGTTGCAGACCAATGTCGGGGCTGTCTTCCAGATCGTACGCGCGGTTCTGCCCGGCATGATCGAACGCGGCGGCGGCGACATCCTGATCACCAGCTCTGTCGCCGGGCATCAGGCGATCCCGTGGGAGCCGGTCTATTCGGCCTCGAAACACGCGGTGCAGTCCTTCACCCACGGGCTGCGCCAGCAGGTCGGCCCGCAGAATATCCGCGTCCAGGCCATCGCGCCGGGCATCGTGCTGAACGATCTCTGGGGGATTTCCGACCCGGCTGAGATCGACGCCAAAGCCGATGCCGGCGACGGGTTGCGCTCGGAAGATGTGGCCGAGGCCGCGCTGTTCATGCTGACCCGTCCGCGCAACGTGACCATCCGCGATCTGGTCATCCTGCCCCGCGCCCAACAGATCTGAACATCGGTGCCGCCCACGGGGCCGCACCAACCCGCTGACCCATCGCCGCCAGAGGAGAGCGCGGCGATGCCGAAGACGGCCCAGGCAGGGCCACCACAGAGGAGGAGAACCCCATGAAGAAGATTATCGCAAGCGCCGCACTGGCCCTGGCCATTGGCGGCAGCGGCATGGCCGCCGCCCAGGATGGCGAGGACATGACCATCACGCTGGTGCCGGGTCTGACCACCGACGCCTTCTATATCACCATGAATCGCGGCGCGCAGGTCGCGGCGGATGCACTTGGCATCACCGTCGAGTTCCAGGGCGCCGAGGAATTCGACCCGGTCCTGCAGACCCCGGTTCTGGATGCCGTGATCGGTCGCGGCCCCGACGCGATTCTGGTCGCGCCGACCGACAGCACCCAGATGATCGAACCGCTGCGCCGCGCCTCGGATGCGGGCATTCCGGTCATCACCGTCGATACCTTCATCGACGATGGCAAGTATCAGGACGGTGCCGGCGATGGCGATTTCCCCTTCGCCTATATCGCATCTGACAATATCGGCGGTGGCCGGATGGCGGCGCGCGCCATGGCCGAGGCAATCGGCGGCGCGGGCGCGGTCTATGTCTCGAACGTGCGGCCGGGCGTATCGACGACCGATCAGCGCGAGGAAGGCTTCAAGGCCGAAATGGCCGAGAACTTCCCTGATATCGAGGTGATGGAGACGCAGTATAACGAAAACGACGCCTCGCTCGCGGCCTCGCAATTTCAGGCCGTTCTGGCCCGCAACCCGGAGATCAAGGGCGTCTTCGGTGCCAACCTGTTCTCCGCGCTCGGCGCCGGTAACGGGGTCGAAAGTGCGGGCAAGGCCGATGAGGTGACCGTGATCGCCTTCGACGCGCCGGCCTCGATCGTCAACAATATCTCGTCGGGTCTCGTGGATGCGGCGATTGCCCAGCACCCGGCCGAGATCGGCTATTTCGGGGTCATGGCCGCCTATGCGCATCTGAAGGGCGAATCCATCCCGACCACCATCGGCACCGGCTTCACCGTGATCGACGCCAGCAATGTCGATGACGAAGCCACGCAGAAATTCATCTATTCGGAATGACGATGGAGAGCGTGGCACAGAACAAGGGGGCTTCATTCGTGAAGTCCCTGCTCAACGCCTGGTCCTGGCTGTTCCTGATCCTGATCCTCGGCTTCTTCGAGATCTATGCCCAGATCGAGACCGGCAACACCTTCATCTTCCGGGTCTATAACCTGCAATCCATTTCGGTCGCGGCCTCGCAGATCCTGCTTCTGGCGCTTGGGCTGACGCTGGTGATCGTGGCCGGCCATATCGACATGTCCATCGCCTTTTCCTCGGGGCTGGCCTCGGTGGTGATCGCGCTTGTCATTCGCGCGGCGGGACCGGATGCGGGCCTGCTGATCGTGCTGGTCGCGGCACTGGCGGGCTTTGTCGCGGCGGCAGTCGTCGGCGTGGTGAATGGCTGGCTGGTCGCCTATCTGAACGTGCCCAGCTTCATCGGCACGCTTGGCACCTATGGCGTGGCGCGCGGTGCGGCGCTGATCATGGCCGGCGGTGCCACGGTGTCGATCCGCAATTCCTATGCGCGCGATCTCGGCAATGGCAATATCCTCGGCTTTCCGATCCCGCTGGTCATCGCCATGGTGCTGGCGCTGATCTGTCATTATGTGCTGAAACACACCCGCTTCGGCGCCCATACCTATGCGCTCGGCGCTAATCCGGCCTCGGTCGAGCGTGCCGGCGTGGACGTGAAGCGCCATCTCATCATCCTGTTCGTCATCTCGGCACTGACCGCCGCCATGGGCGGCCTGATCTATACCTTCCGCTTCTCGGCCGGGGCCGCCAATTCGGGCGAACCGATCCTGCTTTACGCGGTGGCTGCGGTCTTCATCGGCGGCGCGTCGCTGACCGGCGGGCAAGGCACGATCATGGGCACCGTCATCGGCGCCTTCATCATCGCGGTGATCCAGTTCGGCTTGGTCTTCTCGGGCCTGCCGCCCTATTGGCAATTCGTCGCCGTGGGTCTGGTCATCATCGTGGCCGTCCTGGTCGACCAGTCCAAGGATCGCATCGTGGGGGGCAAGTCATGACGGCATTGCTGAAAGTCGACGGCCTCAACAAGCGCTTCGGCGGCAACGAGGCGGTGAAGAACGTCACCTTCGACGTGAACGAGGGCGAATGCGTGGTGCTCGCCGGCGATAACGGCGCCGGCAAGTCGACGGTGATCAAGATGATCTCGGGCGTCTATCAGCCGACCGACGGGCGGGTTTTCCTGTCGGGCGAGCAGCTGACCGGCAAGACGCCCGAGGCGGTGCGGACGGCGGGGATCGAGACGATCTATCAGGACCTCGCCCTGGCGGATAACCTCGATCCGGGGCTGAACCTTTATCTGGGCCGGGAACGCACGGTGAAGCGGATGGGCCTGCCCTTCCTTGACCGCAAGACCATGCGCGACGATGCGGTCGAGGTGATGAAAAGCCTCGGCATCGTGGTCCCCGACCCGGCGGCCCCGGTGCGCGAGATGTCGGGCGGTCAGCGTCAGGCCATCGCCATCGCCCGCGCAATCCACTGGCAGGCAAGGCTTGTCATCATGGACGAGCCAACAGCGGCGCTTGGCGTGCCTGAACAGCGCGAGGTCATGGCGCTGATCCATCGGCTGAAGGCGAAGGGCGTGGGAATCATCCTGATCTCGCATAACCTGCCCGACATCTTCGCTGCCGCCGACCGGATCATCGTGCTGGCACGCGGCGTGGTGGCCGGCGAACGCCGCCCGGCTGAAACCAATGACGAGGAGATCGTGCGCATGATGATGGGCGCCACCTTGTAGACCAAGGACGCCCAATCAGATTCGATACGATGTCAGAAAAGCCTCGAACGGCGCCAGGAGGGAGACTTTCTGGCGCCGTTCGACCTTCGGGATACTCGTTACCTACTTACCTATACTCGTTACGACCTCACTAAACTCGTAACAGTCCCGAAGATTTCATCCTTGTGCCCAACCACAAGCGACAAGGTTCCTGTGTCAGCCCCACGCTGCGGGACCGATGTGCTGCGTCCGTTCGACCAAGGCCAGAATAAGCCGGTCAAATCGGCGCGCCGCAAATGGTCGGGAAGATCTCGAACCAGCTTTCGACTGCACTGCTAATATTCAGTGCCTCCCCGAACTCGTTAACAACTCACCATTTCTGATCCTACTTTAACGCTTTGCCGTCAGCCCTGCGTCACAAACCGGTCGGCCTTCCGTCAAAACAGCGTCAAAAACGCCGTGAAACCCGGGTCCAATCAGCATTCTTCCAATACAAGGCGGCTCCGGGCTTGACCTGATTGCTTGCGGGCGGCTGAATCGGGTCATGTCATCGGGGAGGCCATGATGCCGGAGAAGGTGTTTTTCTGGGACGGCTATCTGCATTGTGCACGGGTGCTGGAAATGGCCCATGCCCGGCAGCAGGGCGACGACGATCCCTTGATGCTTGAACCTGTCTTTGGTCGCGTGAAAAAGCCGCTCAGCCCCGAGGCGGCGCAGGAGTTCTTGCAGCAGGCCGGCGCTTCGTCAGGCGCGCCCTGCATGTCGGAGCGACTGACACAGTTGAAGGGCCTGGGCTTTCTGGCGCAAGACGGCATCAGGTTCGACCCCGAAGAGGTTCTGATCGCGCTGTCGCAATACGCTTCCGCTGGCGGGCCGGGCGACCCGGCGCTGGAACTGTTCTTCTACCGCAAGCTCGCCGAAACCGTCGCCGAAAACCGCAAGACCGCGCGCTATGTCGACATCATAGATGTCGGCATCCCCGCCATTGTCGAAAGGGTGGACGACCCCGCACCCGGTGGCTGCATTGCGGGCCAGCAGGACATCCCCGCCATCGGCGCGCTGATCGACAACGATATCGGCTTTCTCAATGGCCGGTTCAGATATTCCGACGGCGTCTCGACGCGCTTTCATGCCATCTGGCTGCAATCCCGAGAGCGGTTGCACCGTGGCCCGTCTGCCCTGCCCGGCGTGCATGTCCATATCGGCAGGGTGCTGACGAACCGCGATATCGACGCATTGATTTCCGACAGATCGATCAGCGAGCGGTCAGCCTATGCCGAGATCAATCGCGACCTTTACAGCAGCGATGAGTTTCGGGTTGCGCCACCCCTGGCAAGTCACGGCACGGCCGTGGCCGATCTGGCTTTCGGGGCCGATCCCGGATCGGCAATGGCGGATATCCCGCTGCTGGCCGTGCAACTGCCGCCAGAGGCCGCCATCGACACCACCGGCACGACCAGCGAAAGCTATATCGTGCAGGGGTTCCGCTGGCTGTGCCACCGTGCCCGGCAGATCGCCGCCGACAAGCCGCTGATCGTGAATATCAGCTATGGTGCCATGGCCGGGCAGAAGGATGGCGGCAAGTTCATCGAGAACCAGATCGCCCGGGAAGTCGCCATGGCCGAAGCCGATGGACAGACCGTGCATGTCGTCTATGCCTTCGGCAACAGTCGCAACTCAAGCCAGGTGGCCCGGCTGACGCTGCCCCCGCGAAGCTGGACCAGGGCGCCGGCCTGGATGGTGCCCCCGGAAAGCGGCTTTCCCAGCTTCATGGAAATCCGGGCCATCGGCACGGATTCCTGTGGTCAGGAACGGCTGGTCGCGCCACCGGCTCGCACCCGGATCCGCCTGACCGAGCCTGCCGGACAGAACAGCGCCACCTTGCAGGCCCGACCGGGCAAGGCCGATCCGCCGTTGGAGATCGACTCGGGCATTGCGACATGCCGGCTTTACAACCAGCCAGAGCGGGCGCTGCCCGACCGGCCCGACCAGATCGGCTGCCTGCTTCTGGCCATCGCCCCAACCCGCCCGCCGGTGCAGGGGATTGCGGCGGCGCCCGTCGGGGACTGGGCGCTGGAACTGCGCAACCCGACATCCGAGCCGCTGGAGGTGGTCCTGCAAATCCAGCGCGGCGACCGTGCGCCGGGCTTTGACCGGGGCGGGCGGCAGTCGTTCTTTGCCGGTCATTTCGTCAATGTCATGGAAAATGGCTTCCTGACAGTGGATGTCGTCGCCCCCCTGCACAATGCGGGGACGAACAGCAGCTATTCCACCGCGCGTTTCGACGGCCCTGATGGCGAGCCGCGCATCCATACCGCCGGCGCACGGCGTGTGGTCCTTGGTAGCAGCGTTCTTGCGGCCTATTCGGGCGAGGCAGCCCCCTGGACCAGCATCGACGGTCCGACCGCCGAGATGCCCGTTGACGGGCTGGTGACCTACGGGCGGACCGCATCGGGCACCTATACCGGCACGCTGACCCGACTGTCGGGCACAAGTGCTGCGGCAGCCATCAGGTCACGCGAACTGCTGATGGCCGCCATCGCGCCCTGAGGCCGCGCCGCCGCCTAGCTGAGTTGGGCCGCCTGCATCTCCCGTCGCGCGCGGCGCCAGATCTGTTGCAGCAGGGGCGCGACCTGAACATCGGCAAGCGACAGGGTGCCGACACGCTCGATCGTGGCATCTGACTCCGCCGGGCCGATGGCGAGGCGTTCATATTCGAACAAGGTACTCCCCAGCCGGGACAGGTCGATCTTGTAGGCGCCGGTCTCGGTCCCGCCGGACAGCGCATTGACCAGATATTCGCCAATCGCGATGCCCATCGCGGCACCGGCAAAGCTGTCCAGCGGATAATGCACCCCGGCCACCGTCCGGTTTTCCGCGATCCGCGCGGCAAGCCGCATCAGCAAGGTCGGCTCCACCCCTGCGGGTGGGGGGGCGAAGGCGGTGGCGGCATTGAAGTTTTTCGCCGCGCCGCGCTTCTGTTCACCGACATTCGGCACCGCCGCGAGGGCATAGAGCACCGTGGCAATGGCGAAGGCCTCGGTCGCGTGGCCGCTGGGATAGCTGGCATGGGTCGGGGTCTGGATGATCGGCTGGCCATAGGAGGTGAAGGCACTGGGTCGCGGCGTGTCGATCCACATCTTGATCGGCATTTCCAGCGTCGTCCCAAGCCGGAGCAGCGACTCGAGCAGCAACAGCGAATAATGCGTCGAGGCGCCATCCAGGTAGTGGAGCGAGCCATAGAAGGACATGATATCGGTCTGCTGGACCAGAATTTCCTCCATCCGCTCGTCACGCATCAGCACGCTGGCCTTTATCATCTGCAGCTGCTGATCGAGCAATTCCCCGTCAAATGCCAGAACCGGAAGGTTGAGCAGGGGCCGGCTATCGGCGCTTTGGCTGAAAAGCCCGATCTTTCCGGCATTCGGCGGGGAAAGGGGCTGGAACAGATTCTGCAGGTGATAATCGACCAGATTCTCCTGATAGAGCATTTCCAGCTTTTTGAAGACCTTGAACTCGGCCGTATCAGAGGGTGCCGGTTCTTCGGAGATCCGCGTCACGGGCCGCAACAGCCTTGTATCCCAGGTCTGGGTGATGCCCTGCTGCGTCGTCAGCAATGCCTGGCTCAGCAACACATCGGATTCGCTTCCAGCGTGAAAAACGCCGCCATTTCCGTCACGACCATTTCGGCCATTCCGTCCGTTGCGCCCATTCCGGCCATTTCTGCCATTCAAGCTCGCCAATATGCTTAGCCCAGACATAGCACTCTCTCCATTGCAGATAGTTGATCCAGCTTCGCAAGCGGGCTAGCATTGGGTCAATCAGCAAATCGCCTCGATTTCGTTTTGACGCAGTTTTGACGAAAGGAGGGAAAGGGCCGATTTATACGGGTCAGGGCTCAGCAAGCATGCAATCCGAGCGCCTTTATATCACGTTGCGTGGTCCGTTTTCCGCGACATTGGCGGACGGAACCGATGTGACCC
>NZ_CALMYP010000019.1 GCF_937873615.1 uncultured Paracoccus sp. | reverse complement strand
GCTGTTCTCGCTGGCGACAAAGCCGGATATGCGGCACCTCGAATACCGGAACGGCGACAACGTGCTGAAAATCCGGCCCTCCGGGCTTGGCCTGCCGACGATCTTCGACAAGGATATTCTGATCTTCACCATCAGCCAGTTGATGGCCCGGAAAAACCGGGGTGAGCCGATTGGCGATACGGTGCGATTCTCGGCCCGCGAACTGTCGGTTGCCACGAACCGACCCATTGGCGGAAACCACTACAAGCGCCTTGAGGATGCCTTTTCCCGCCTGCAAGGAGCGCAGTTCGTGACAAACATCAAATCTGGGGGGAAGGTGGAAACTCGGATTTTCTCCCTGATCGACGAAGGCGGTTTCGTCCGCACCGATGATGAACGGTTCCGCCTCGACTACTGCGAGGTGAAGCTGTCTCGCTGGCTGATGCGGGCGATAGAAACCGACCAGGTGGTGACGATCTCCCACGACTATTTCCGCCTGCGCAGACCGCTGGAGCGCCGCCTGTATGAAATCGCCCGGAAGCACTGTGGCAGCTCCCCGAAGTGGCAAATCGGGCTGGCGAACCTCCAGAACAAGACCGGCAGCAACGCCCCGATCAAACGCTTCCGCCACAACCTGCGCGAAATCATCCGGGCGGACGTGACCCCTTTCTATCAGTTCGAGATAGACGATGACGATCTTGTCACCGTGCGCCCCCGCTCGGCGCCGATCAAACTCGCCCCCTCCATCAGGATCCCGGAATGGGCAGAGGAACAGGCCCGAACACATGCCCGAACACTAGGCTGGGATTACTACGCCCTACGGGCGGGATGGTTAGCCTTCGCACAAGAGGAAACCGCGAAGGGAAATCCGCCAAAAAACCCCGGCGCGGCCTTCGTCGCCTACTGCAAGAAGCAGGAAAACCTGCGGACTTGACCGTAACCGTCAAGGGCTGGACGCGGACAGGTAAACAGTTCACCATTGCGGAAACCTGAACAACGGGAAACCCCATGGCATACACCCTTGGAGAAGCGGCTAAGGCAACGGGAAAGTCGAAGGCGACCATCTCGAAGGCCATAAAAAGCGGGAGAATATCTGCTATCAAAGATGATACCGGAACCTTTCGGATTGATCCTGCAGAGTTGCACAGGGTTTACCCCCCAACAGCTTCACAAGAACAAGAAGAAACACCAAGAAAACCAGTGGTAAACACCACAAATGACGGGCTTATCAGAGAGTTGCAGGCCCGCCTTGATGCCGCACATGAACGGTTGGCCGACAAGGAAACGGTGATCTCAGACCTTCGGGAAGATCGGGACAAGTGGCGGCAGCAGGCAACCGCTCTCCTATCCGATCAACGCCCGCGCTCGGGCTTCTGGACTCGATTGATCGGCAAAACCTGAGCAGCCCAGATTTCCAAACAACAAAAAACCGCTCATTAGCCTAACAGGACTAGCCATAGTGGCCCCACTGACATAAAGATCTATTAAAAGATCTAATCTGGTGTAACCAAACATGACCAAGCAAAAGTCCGAGCCGCTGCGCCCCGAGAACGCCCCCCCCCCCTTTCCAAAGGTCGCCGGGGGATTTTCAACAGTTCTGGCGGATCCGCCTTGGCGCTTCTCTAACCGCACCGGGAAGGTGGCTCCAGAGCACAGACGTTTAGACCGCTACTCAACAATGTCGCTCGACATGATCAAGGCACTTCCCGTCGAAGATGCCTGCGCGAAAAACGCTCACCTATATCTCTGGGTGCCAAACGCTCTACTGCCGGAGGGGTTGGAGGTTATGAATGCTTGGGGCTTCCGCTACGTTTCAAACATCATCTGGGCGAAACGCCGCAAAGATGGTGGACCAGACGGGCGAGGGGTGGGATTCTACTTTCGGAACGTCACCGAAATTCTGCTGTTCGGAGTCCGGGGATCGTTGCGCACTCTCGCACCCGCTCGGTCACAGGTAAACATGATCGAGACCCGGAAACGGGAACATTCGCGGAAACCTGACGAGCAGTATGATCTCATCCAGCAATGCTCCCCCGGACCATATCTCGAAATGTTCGCCCGCCATCCGCAAGATGGTTGGACCGCATGGGGTGACGAGTCCGCCGATGACGTTGCGCCGAGGGGGAAAGTCCACAAAGGATATGCTGGTGGCGAAATGCTGCCCCCATTGCATGCCAACGAGCAAGTCCCAGAGCCAATTTCCGTTGCTATCAGCCGCGAGATTCGTGCACGCTACGAGGACGGCGACAGTATCCGCGACATCGCACAAGAGGCCGGATATTCGATTCAGCGCGTCAGGGCGCTTTTAAATCTGGCCGATACGACACTGCGCCCGCGCGGCAGGCCCGCCGCCGCACAGTGACCCCTTAAGCGTATGGGTTCCCGTTCCATGTGGCTTCTGTCGCAGCGACGATCAAGACCGGGCAGGAACCCATCACCCCCCGACGAACACGCATCTGCGCCTTGTCAAACGCAGTCACCGTTGAAGTTGTCAGGTCGATGGGCAGCTTCGTGACCCTATCCTCTTCGGCCAACGTCATCTGGTATTCACCCCAGAGCCGCCTTGCGAGCCTGAGCAGAGACAGCCTGTCCTTTGTTATGATGACGCCAGCGGAGATCACCCCCGCTTCAAACCATGAACGATACGATGCGAGATCCCGGTCCAGATTTCCATCTTTCGCATTCCACTCCACATCGAGCACGATCCGGTTCTTAAAATTATCAACCAAGTAGCCTTCTTGATATACTGGCGGAAGCTCTCCGACTTTCGCTCCATCCCGCGAAAATAGAAGGCCCGTTGTGGAAAGGTCCAACCGCGTCTCGCTCCACCCTCGACGCGCAAATTCCGCATCAATCTGTTCGGCAATATCACCACGGTTTCCGCCCGGACGCAGCCAATACTGCGGATCCAAACGGTAGGTGGACAACACCTCTACAATGTCCTTCCACTCTCCGGGGCATACGGCTTTCATCACTGCCGAAGCCGAGTTGGTCTCCATGAAAACCCAGTGATTTCTGGCTACCTCCGGCAATACAGCCGGATCGTCATACGTATGTGTTTCAAACATTTCCCATGACGGCGATCTCGCCGCTTCCATCGTCCGCGATTCTGCTTTGCTGCGGACAATGGCACATTATTCTTCAAAGGGCAGGCACTTACCGCCCCGGCAGGCCAGCCCCGGCCCGCTCGTTCCATTGCGGGCTGTAGGGCCCGGGCTGGCCGGATCAGTGAGAAAGCCCGCTATCCCTGTCAAGGTCGCGGGCTTCCCGCTCCCGCAACCGTTCCTGTTGCCGATCTTGCTCCTTCAGGCGCTCGACCTCCTGCAACCGCTGGCGTTCCTCAGCCTCCCGACCTTCCTGCAAGCGCGCGGCGGCCTCGGCCAGCGTTCCTCGGTCGATCCCTTGCGCGGCCTCGCGTAGCCGCTCGGCCAAGCTGCTGCGGGCGGATTCTGGTTCCGGGGTTTGACCAGGTGCAACCACGGTATCGGACGCGGTGCGGCTCTGGCGGGCTTCCCATGCCTCGCGCAACCGCTCGGCCAGATCCTGCCCACCCTTCCGGCCATTCCAATCCGCAGCGTCGGCATAGGCCAGCCCCTGCGCCGGCGGCCCGAGGCGATCCACCGCCCGCCCGATCCAGTCCCGCACCTGACTGGCCAGAACCTCCGCCACCCGCGCGACCTCGACCGCCTGCGCCTTGACCTCCCGCCAGACCCGGACGGCCGCGACCTCGATGCCGCGTTCCTTCATCTGCCACGCCCCAGCAGACAGTTGCGGCAGCGGATCCCGGTCCAGTTCCACCGCCCGCACCGTCTGGCGCAGCGCCTCCGCCTCGTCGCCGCGATCATGCGCCGCGGTGGCCCGCTCCTGCGCTTCGATCCGCTGCGCCTCTAGGGTCCGGTGGTCGATC
The DNA here is from genome assembly GCF_937873615.1 of uncultured Paracoccus sp. Taxonomy (GTDB): domain Bacteria; phylum Pseudomonadota; class Alphaproteobacteria; order Rhodobacterales; family Rhodobacteraceae; genus Paracoccus. Next base: position 2,001 of record NZ_CALMYP010000019.1, on the reverse strand, counting down.
CGTTCCTCATGGCCGCATCGCTCAAGCGCCCGATTGCTGTCCCGCGCCCATGCCTCACGCCATCCTTCCAACATCTCCACCGCGTTCCAGTCCCGGTTCTTCGCCCCGAACCCCTCGGGGCCGATTTCGCGGGTGGTCAACAGGATATGGGCATGGTGGTTGCGGTCATCGCCTTCGCGCCCCGGCGCATGAAGCGCGATGTCGGCCACCATGCCACGGGCCACGAACTCGCGCTGGCAGAATTCGCGCACCAGCTCGACGCGCTGCCCGTGGTCCAGCTCGGCGGGCAGGGCCACCCGGATTTCGCGAGCAACCTGCGAATTCTTCCGGGTCTCTGCCGCCTCGACCGCGTTCCACAGCGCCGCCCGATCCTGCACCCATGCGGGCGCATGGGTGGGGGCGAGGGTTTCGACGTGATCGACGCCGCCGCGCGCACGGTAATCGAAGGTCAGCCCGGTGCGGTGATCCTCGATCCGTTCGCCCACGCGGTAGGCCGCTGCCGCCGTGGCGCTGCGACCGCTCGACCGAGAAATCATCGTGGCCCGAAGGTGATAGATCGCCATTTCCGCGCGCGCTCTTGCTTGGGGTTCAAAGGGGAATGCAGTTGCCCCTTTGCCCACACAAACGCGCAGCGTTTGTATAAGTGGGCACTTCGTGTTTGACACGCTATTCAGAGCGAGGCACAAATTCAACTGTTGTAATGAGGAAAGGCGGCAGAATGGCGCGCACCATCGATCAGCAGATTGCAGATGCGCAAGCGAAGCTGGCGCGGCTCAAAACCCGTCAGAAAGCCAGCGATACCCGCCGAAAGATCATCGTCGGCGCCATCGTCACCACCGAAGCCCTGAAAGACCCCAAGATTTCCAAGTGGCTGGCCTCCACCCTGCGAAAGAACGCAACCCGGGACGTGGACCAGAAGGAAATCGCCGGACTGCTGGCCAACCTCGATGCAAAGGCGCAAAGCGCCGGGGCGGGTGAGGCATGAGCGGCGTCAAAGACCCCTTCGAGATTCTGGCCGACGAAATCACCCTCATCCGCCGCCAGGTCGATCACCTCCAGCGCACCAGCCTCGATAAGGACGAGGCCGAAGCCTTCAACGTCCGGGTTGCCGAGGTGCTGAACTCGCTGGCCGAGGTTGCCCCCGCCCTGCAGAAGGTCATGCAGCGCGATCTGGCACAAGCCGCCCTCGATGTGCGCAGGCATGCCGTGGAGGCCGCGCAAGGGGCCGCCAGAGAGGCAATCGAGAAGTCCCATGCCGAGAGCCTCAAGGCCGCAAAAGACCTCTCACGGGCCGCAGGAGAAGCCCGCAGAGAGGCATGGCGCTGGTTCGGCGGGTTCTGGGTCTGGTTGGCCTCGATCGGGGCCACAGGGGCGCTTATCGGCGCGCTGGCGGTGTTCTGGCTGCAAGGTCATGCCGATGCCAAAGCCTTCGGGGAGTATCCGCGCATCTTTTGCACATCCGCAGGCGGGCAGATCGTCACAAACCCCGAGGGCCGAAGGTTCTGCGCCCTGTGGGTCGATCCGCCAACTCAGTCTGGGGGCTGATCTCACCGCCCCCTTGCCTTCTTCATGGTAAATCCACCGCTTGCCATAGGCACAAGCGGTGGGCTTCTGGGTGTGACACCGGCAAAAAGCCCTAGTGTTATTAGTGTTACCTACGGAGTAAGTTACGCGCCCCATAAGTGTTTGTGGGGACACAAATAAACCAGCATATCGGTTCCGAAAGGGTCAAACTTTGGTTCCGAAAGGGTCAAACTTTGGTTCCGAAAGGGTCAAACCATCTTCCCACCTCAAACCGTTCCTGATAGGTCAAACAAGATAGTTCTCGATAGGTCAAAGTGACGCCGTATGAGCCTGCTTCCAGATCGACACCCAAACTTGGATTTCTTCGTGCTCGACATCGCTGATGCGGTGCCGAAGGATGACATGGCGTCGATGGAACACCCGCTGTTCTCGCTGGCGACAAAGCCGGATATGCGGCACCTCGAATACCGGAACGGC
>NZ_CALMYP010000018.1 GCF_937873615.1 uncultured Paracoccus sp. | reverse complement strand
ACCGGGCCGGTCAGCATGATCGTCGGGTCGGTGCCGATCTTGGCGGTGGCGCGGATGCGGGCGCGGGGTTTCAGCCCGTGGGCCTTGCCGAATTCCGCATTCCCGATCAGCACCCCGGCCGAGCCGTCGACGATGCCCGAGGAGTTCCCGGCATGGTGGATATGCTCGATATGGTCGAGATGCGGATATTTCAGCATCGCCACCTTGTCGAAGCCGGGCATGACCTCGCCCATGTCCTTGAAGCTGGCCTTCAGCTTGCCCAGATCCTCCATCGAGGTGCCGGGCCGCATGTATTCGTCGCGGTCGAGGATGATCAGCCCGTTCTGGTCGCGCACCGGGACGATGGACCTGGCGAAACGGTTGTCCTTCCACGCCTCGGCGGCGCGGCGTTGCGATTCGACTGCCAGTGCATCGGCGTCTTCGCGGGTAAAGCCGTATTCGGTGGCGATGATGTCGGCGCTGATGCCCTGGGGCACGAAATAGGTCTTCATGGCCAGCGTCGGATCGACCGCTATGGCGGCGCCGTCGCTGCCCATGGGAACGCGGCCCATCATCTCGACCCCGCCGGCGATATAGGCCTGACCGGCGCCGCCCTTGATCTGGTTCGCGGCCAGGTTCACGGCCTCCATCCCCGAGGCGCAGAAGCGGTTGATGGCAAGGCCAGGGATCGATTCATCCAGATCCGAGGCCAGCACAGCCGAGCGGGCAAGGCAGCCGCCCTGTTCCTTGACCTGGGTGACATTGCCCCAGATGACATCCTCGACGGCATGGCCTTCGAGGTTGTTACGCTCTTTCAGCGCGTTCAGAACCCTGGCCGAAAGCGCCAGCGAGGTGACTTCGTGCAAGCTGCCGTCCGCGCGGCCCTTGCCGCGCGGGGTGCGCACGGCGTCATAGATATAGGCTTCGGTCATGGGTCCTCCTGTTACGCCCGGTCGGCAGGGCTGCCGGGCATCAGATCGTATGGGTGTTTCCAGCCGGGCAGGGCGGCGATCGCATCCAGCCAGCGGTCGATATTCGGCCATTCGGCGCGATCGAAGCCGAAGGGTTCCGGATAGAAAAGATAGCCGCAGCAGGCCGCGTCGGCGATGGTGAACGTATCGTCAGCCACCCAGTGACGTCCCGTCAGATGGTCGTTCAAAGTCCGATAGGTCGTCTTCAGCCGCGCCTTCATGAAGTCGATGACCGGCTGCGGGCGCTTCTCCTCGGGGATGAAATTCTGCAGGAAACGCGCGGATCCCGCCTGACCCGACAGCTTGTGATTGTCGAACATGATCCAGCGCATCACCTCGTTGCGATCGGCGCCAAGGAATTTTCCCGTCTTTTCCGCGACATGGTACTGGATCACCGCCGACTGGGTCAGGGTCAGACCGCCCTCGCGCGAGACCGGCACCTCGCCCATCTCGTTGATGGCGCGGAATTCGGGGCTGCGGGTCTCGCCATTGAAGAAATCGACATGGATTGGCCGCCAGTCATAGCCCGCGAGTTCCATGGTCAGCGCCGCCTTGTAGGCATTGCCGGATTCGCCAAAGCAGTAGAGTTCAGCGGTCATGACATCCTCCTCCTCATGCCATCATGGCCCGCCAGCCTCGGGCGGGTAAGCCCCCGACATTCGCGCCGGGGGCAATGCCTCAGCGCAGGGGCAGCGCGACCGAGCGGAACTCGGGATAGGCGCGGCGGACCTCGGCGATGGAGTCCTGATCGTTCAGCGCCACCAGATACCAGGTGCCGGCATCGGTCAGCGCCAGCGTATAGCCCTGATCGGTCATGCTCTCGCCGCGGACGTCGATGCGGACCGCGCCGGGAATGACGGCATAGGGCTGGCCGTTCTCGGCCGTGCCGACAAGCGCCTGCGACAGGTCATGCCCGCCCCTGATCTTCATTCCCGTGGTCAGCCCCTCCATCATCGCGCCGGCTGCGGCCTTCATGAATTCGGGCGAGGCGCCTGTCTCCTCGCTCATCAGGGCGATGATCTTCGGCGGCAGATAGTCGATGGTGGCCGACATATTGCCGCGATTGATTTCCCGGTCGAAGGCGCCAAGCCGCTTTTCCAGCGCTTGCCGCGATTCTGCCGTCAACAGTGTCGTCTCGGCATAGCTCTGCGAGGGCGGGGTGCCGGTGGCGCAGGCCCCGAGGCCGAGAACGGCCCCGAGGGCGATGGCGGCAAGCGTGGGAAAGCGGGTCATGAAAAGCTCCTGTCAGGTAGAATCTGGCGGGCACCCTGAAGGTGCCCGGCATCATCAAGCCTTCAGAACTGCCCGGCGTCCAGTGCCATGACCGGATCGGCGCCCGATTCGATGCGCGCCAGATGGGTCGCGGTCATCGGCAGTTGCCGCGCCATGTAATAGCGCCCGGTCGCCAGCTTGGTCTGGTAGAACCGGGCATCGCCGGTGCCGTCATCCAGCGCCTTCTGCGCCGCAACCGCCATCCGCGCCCACATATAGCCGAGCGCCACATGGCCAAACAGGTGCATGAAGTCGTATGACCCGGCAAGCGCCGCATTGGGGTTCTTCATCCCGGCCTGCATGAAGAACATGCCGGCGGCCTGCAGATCCTTGGACGCGGCTTTCAGCGGATCGAGGAAACCGGCCTTCAGCGCTGCATTGCCTTCATGTTCCTTGATGAAGCCCTTCACCGTCTCGAAGAAGCCCATGATCGGCTTGCCGCCATCGGCGGCCAGCTTGCGCCCGACCAGATCCAGCGCCTGCACGCCATTGGCGCCCTCATAGATCATGGTGATGCGGGCATCGCGGACGAACTGGCTCATGCCCTGTTCCTCGATATAGCCGTGACCGCCATAGACCTGCTGCGCCAGTACGGTGGTGTCGAAGCCCTTGTCGGTCAGGAAGCCCTTGATGACCGGGGTCAGAAGCGAGATCAGCGCCTCGGCATCCTCATCGCCGGCATTGGCGCGGTCGATCTGATGCGCGCCCCAGAAGGCCAGCATCCGTGCGCCTTCCAGGAAGGATTTCTGGTCCATCAGGCTGCGGCGGATATCGGGATGGACGATCAGCGGATCGGCGGGACCCTTCGGGTTCTCCACGCCGGTGACGGCACGGCCCTGCAGGCGGTCATTGGCATAGGCCACCGCGTTCTGATAGGCGGCCACGGCCACGGCATAGCCCTGCAAGCCGACGCCGATCCGGGCCTCGTTCATCATCGTGAACATGGCGCGCATGCCCTTGTGCAGATCGCCCAGCAACCAGCCCTTCGCGCCGTCATAATTCATCACGCAGGTCGAATTGCCGTGGATGCCCATCTTCTCTTCGAGATTGCCGACGCTGACCGCGTTGCGCTCGCCAGGCGAGCCATCTTCGTTGACAAGAAATTTCGGCACGATGAACAGGCTGATCCCCTTGGTGCCCTCGCCGCCGCCGGGGGCCTTGGCCAGCACCAGATGGATGACGTTCTCCGACATGTCGTGGTCGCCGGCCGAGATGAAGATCTTCTGCCCGGTGATCAGATAGCTGCCATCGTCCTGCGGTTCGGCCTTGGTGCGCAACATGCCCAGATCGGTGCCGGCATGCGGTTCGGTCAGGTTCATGGTGCCGGTCCATTCGCAGCTGACCATCTTCGGCAGATACATCGCCTTTTGTGCGTCGCTGCCATGGGCGTGGATCGCCGAATAGGCGCCATGGGTCAGGCCCTGATACATGTTGAAGGCCATATTGGCCGAGACGAACAACTCCCCGGTCGCCAGCCCCAGCACATAGGGCATGCCCTGACCGCCATATTCCGGGTCGCAGTCGAGCGCGGTCCAGCCGCCTTCCTTCATCGCCTCGAACGCGTCCCCGAAGCCTTCCGGGGTGCGCACGACGCCGTTTTCCAGCACGCAGCCCTGTTCGTCCCCGACACGATTCAGGGGGGCCAGCACATCCGTCGCCAGCTTGCCGGCGGCGTCCAGCACGGCTTCGGTAAAGTCGCGGTCCAACTCGTCATGGCCGGGCAGGCCGGATCCCGAGACGTCGAGCACGTCGTGAAGGATGAACTGCATGTCGCGGGTGGGGGCGTTATAGATCGGCATGGTCGGTCCTGCTGGTTTGAAGCGTGGAAAGGTCTGCGGAAGGCCAGCGATCAGCTGGCCTTGCGGGCGGCCATGAGGTGTTCGGTTTCTTCGATCCGGAGGCTCAACTCGGCAATGGCACGGCCCAGTTCCTCCTGCTGGCGGATCATGTCGGCCAGCCGGACACGCGCCGCGCCGAGCGTCGCCGAAAGCTGCGGCAGGTTGTCACCGCGCGGGTCGTAGAGTTCCAGCAATTGCCGGATTTCTTCCAGGCTGAAGCCGAAGCGCTTGCCCTGTAGGATCAGCTTCAACCGGGCGCGGTCGCGGCGGTTGTACAGCCGGTGCTGGCCACGGCGCTCGGGAGAGATCAGCTCTCTGGATTCGTAAAAGCGCAAGGTGCGCGGTGTCACCTCGAAGGCGTCGCACATCTGGCGGATGGTCATGAGTTCGTCGCTCATCCCGGCGGCTCCTCTTCCGCATTAGGTTTCGGGCAAGAGGATGCTGCATGTTGACGCGCGCGTAAACCAGAACGCTGCGTCACGGCTGGCCTGGTCGGGCGTCAGGGGGGCGGCTCACTCCATCCTGCGCAGGATTTCCGCCGTCTCGTCGCGCAACTCGCGCAGGTCCTTCATCGCTGCCTCGATCTCGGCTTTCTGGTCCTCAAGCACGCCAAGCTGACGGTTGGCCTTGTCGACCCAGACCTCATATTGCTCGCGGTCGCCTTTCTGGTCGTAGATCTCCAGCCATTGCCGGATCTCCTCCAGGCTGAAGCCGAAGCGGCGACCGCGCAGGATCAGCGTCATCCGCGCCACTTCGCGCCCCGAATAGAATCGCGACCGGCCGTCCTTTCGGGGGCGGAGCAGTTCGATATATTCGTAATAGCGCAACGTTCGCGGCGTGACGTCGAAACGCGCGCACATCTCCTTGAAATTCAGCTCTTCTGAACCGGGCATATCGGACCTGCGCAGATGAAGGTTCTGGGAACGCTAAACCGGAAGGGCGCATATCGCAAGTTTATGCGCCACACACGCGAGCTATTGCGGCAAGGTGCCGGGGCCGGTTATCTGCGATGGAAGCTCTGACGGAGGATGCAGGATGACAACCGGACAGGATGGCGGTGAAGGACGGTTCCCAAAAGTCGACCGCGACCGCATCGCCCAGCAGTTCATCGAGGCCTTGCCCCATGCCCGCGCATTGGGGATGCGGTTGATCCGTCTGGGCGATGGCGAGGCCGAGATAGGCATGGACTGGAATGCCGATTTCGTCGGCGATCCGCATAGCGGCGTGATCCATGGCGGGGTGATTTCGGCGCTGATGGACACCTGCAGCGGGGCGTCGGTGCTGGCCCATTCAAGCGCGCCGATCTCGACCGCGACGCTGGACCTGCGCATCGACTACATGCGCGGCGCGACGCCGGGGCAGCGCATCACCGCCACCGCCCAGTGCTATCACGTCACCCGCACTGTCGCCTTCGTCCGGGCGCAGGCAATGGACGAAGACCGCGCCAATCCCGTCGCCACCGCGACCGGCGCCTTCACGCTGGAGCGCTGAGATGGCCGACCGCAACGAACCGCTGCAACAGATCAAGCTGCGCCGCGACAGCACCTTGGCCGCATTGGTCGAGGGCGTTCCCTATATCCGCTGGCTGGGCATCCGCTTCGACCGGCGCGGGGACGAGTTGACCGCCGTCATGCCTTACGCCGACAAGCTGATCGGCAATCCGATGCTGCCGGCGATCCATGGCGGCGCCACGGCGGCATTCCTAGAGATCACCGGCCTGATCGAACTGGCCTGGATGTCGATGTGGGAGGATATGGAAGCCGGCCGCGTCGGTCCCGATGTCTCGACCCCCGGGGCGCTGCCGCGCCTGCCCAAGACCATCGACTTCACGGTCGATTACCTGCGCTCGGGCCTGCCGCGCGATGCCTATGCGCGGGCGCGGGTGGTGCGCTCGGGGCGGCGCTATGCCAGCGTGCAGGTCGAGGCCTGGCAGGACAACCGCGCCCGGATCTTCGCCCAGGCAACCGCGCATTTCCTGATGCCGCAGAGCTGAGGCGTGGCGCAAGACGCGGCACGCGGCGCGGTCGGCAACCGCCGTGTGCTGGCCATCGCCCTGCCGATCGTGCTGTCCAATGCCACGGTCCCGATCCTCGGTGCCGTCGATACCGGCGTCATCGGGCAATTGGGCGAGGCCGCGCCCATCGGTGCGGTCGGGATCGGTGCCGTCGTTCTGGCCTCGATCTACTGGATCTTCAGCTTCCTGCGCATGGGCACCTCTGGCCTTGTCTCCCAGGCCCATGGCGCGGGCGACCGGCGAGAGGTCGGCGCCCATCTGGCCCGGGCCCTGGCCATTGCCTTTGCCGCCGGGCTGGCGCTGATCGCGCTCCATCCGCTGCTGTTCGGCGCGGCCTTCCGCCTTGCCCCGGCCAGTGCCGAGGTCGAGGGGCTGGCCATGCGCTATCTCTCGATCCGCATCTGGGGGGCGCCGGCGACCATCGCGCTTTACGCCATCACCGGCTGGCTGATCGCGATGGAGCGGACGCGCGGCGTGCTGGCGCTGCAACTGATCCAAAACGGGCTGAATGTCGCCCTCGATCTGGTTTTCGTGCTGGGGCTGGGCTGGGGCGTGTCCGGCGTCGCCGGGGCCACGCTGATCGCCGAATATGCCGGCCTTGGGCTGGGCCTGTGGTTCTGCCGGGGCGCGCTTTGCACCGCTTTGGGCCAGACCGGGCTTTTCGCCCGCGACCGGCTGAGCCGGTTGCTGCGGGTCAATTCCGACATCATGATCCGCTCGATCCTGCTTCAGGCCGCCTTCACCACATTCATGTTCATGGCGGCAGGACAGGGCGATGTGACGCTGGCCGCCAATCAGGTCCTGTTGCAATTTCTGGAGATCACCGCCTTCGGTCTGGACGGCTTCGCCTTCGCGGCGGAAACCCTGGTCGGGCAGGCGGTCGGCGCGCGCCGGCGCGATCTTCTGCGCCGCTCGGTCCTTGTCAGCACGCGATGGGCGCTTGGCGGGGCGCTCATGTTGTCGCTTGTCTTCCTGATCTTCGGGCCGCTGCTGATCGACCTGCTGACCACCGCGCCCGAGGTTCGCGCCGAGGCCCGCCGCTATCTGCCCTGGCTGGTCGTGGCCCCCTTGCTCGGGATCGCCAGCTGGATGTTCGACGGCATCTTCATCGGCGCCACCCTGACCGGGCGGATGCGCCGGGCGATGATCGAAGCGGTGGCGATCTATGCCGTGGCGCTCATGACCCTGCCGGGGCTGATGGGCAATCACGGGCTCTGGGCGGCGCTGATGGTGCTGAACCTTGCCCGTGCGCTGACCATGGCGCGGTTCTACCCCGAGGCCGAGGCTTCGGCCGCCTGACGGATCAGACCCATTTCGCCATCGGCGGCAGGCTCATCAGCACGGCATCGGCGTTATGGCCGGTCTCCAGCCCGAATTTCGTGCCGCGGTCATAGACGAGGTTGTATTCGGCATAGAGGCCGCGATGGATCAGTTGCGCCTCCTTGTCCTCCTCGGTCCAGCCCTGCACCATGCGCGCCCTGGCCAGCGGCAGGAAGGCGGGCAGGAAGGCTTCGCCCACGGCGCGGGTGAAGGCGAAATCGGCCTGCCAGTCGCCGGTGTTGAGGTCGTCGAAGAAGATCCCGCCGACGCCGCGCGCCCGGCCACGATGGGGGATGAAGAAATACTCGTCCGCCCAATCCTTGAAACGCGCGTAATAGGCCGGGTCATGGGCATCGCAGGCGGCCTTGAGCGTGGCGTGGAAATGCGCCGTGTCGCCGGCATATTCGATGCAGGGGTTCAGGTCGGCGCCGCCGCCGAACCACCAGGCGCCGGGGGTCCAGAACATGCGGGTGTTCATGTGCACCGCAGGGGTCTGCGGGTTCTGCATATGCGCCACGAGGCTGATGCCCGAGGCCCAGAAGCGCGGGTCTTCCGCCATCCCCGGCACGCCGCGCGCGGCCATGGCGGCCTGGGCCTTGGGGGCCAGCGTGCCATGCACCTCGGACCAGTTCACGCCGACCTTCTCGAAGACGCGGCCGCCGCGCATGACCGACATGATGCCGCCGCCGCCGTCATTGGCGCGCTCGGTCGGCGTGACCTCGAAACGGCCCGGCGCGGTCTTGCCCGGGCCCTGATCCTCCAGCGCCTCGAAGGCTTCGGTGATGCGGTCGCGCAGGCTGCGGAACCAGGCGGCGGCCTCGTGGCGTTCGGTCTGCATCTCGTCCATGTCACTTCTCTTTGTCATGCGTTGCCGTGCCGGATTGGACCTGCGGGCCGGATTTGGCAACCGCCTTGGGTGGTCCGGTCAGGCGGCATTCGCGATCTGCGGCAGATTGCCGCGACGGATTAACCCTTCATTGACCATGTTGGCAGAGTTGAATTGCCGTCCTTCGTCGCGGCGGCTAGGCTTCGGTCTTACTCGTCATCTGGAACACGGTCGATGATCCGAAAACCTGCCCTGCTTCTTCTTTTTGCGTTTCTGGCCGGCTGCGGGACCGAGCAGGAGCGTTGTATCAGCCGCAATACCCATGAATACCGCGTCCTCAGCGAATTGCTGACCGAGACCGAGGCGAATCTCGCGCGCGGCTATGCCTGGGAGGAGCGGGAGGTTTCGCGGATGGAGTTGGACTATTGCCCGGATTATGTTCGCGACAAGGATGGACGGGTCCGCGTGATCCAGCGCAGCTGCTGGCGCGATGTCATCGACACGGAACGCTACCGTGTCCCTATCGACCCTGCCGCCGAACAGCGCCGCCGCGATTATCTGGCCGAGAAGCTGAAGACCGAGGCAACCCGGGCCGAGGCCGCCGTGCGCCAGTGCAAGGCCGCCTATCCCGAGGAAGGCTGACGGAGGGGCCTGCGCCTCAGAACATCGCCGCCTGAACCGGGTCGAGCAGGCTGCGCCCGCCATCGACATTCAGGATCTGTCCGGTGACGAAACCGGCGCCATCGCCGACGAGGTAAAGCACCGCATCGGCCAGTTCCTCGGATTCCGCGATCCGGCCCATCGGCGTGCCCTTGATGATGCCATCGCGCAGGTCGGGGTTTTCCTTCAACATGCGCTGCATCTCGGCGGTCATAACCGAGCCGAAGGCGACCGAGTTTACCCGGATCCGCTGCGGCGCCAGCACCAGAGCCAGCGCCCGCGTGGCCTGATCCTGCGCTGCCGAGGCGATGGAATAGGCCATCAGTTCGGGATGCGGCCGCTGCGCCGCCAGCGTGGTCAGGTTGACGATGGCGCCGGCCATGCGGTCGTCGTCGCTGTCCTTGGCCTGCTGGATCATCCGCTTGGCGACGATCTTCGACATCATCAGCCCGGCCAGAAGGTTCTGTCGCAGCATCTCCTCCAGCCCGTTCTCGATCGCCTCCAGCGGATCGCCGGGCTTCACCATGCGATGCGCATTGACCAGGATATCGACGCGGTCGAAGGCGTCGATGGTGGCCGAAAGCAGGTTGGCCATGGAGAGGCGCTGCGACATGTCGGCGGCAAAGTGCCGCACGCGGGTATCCTCTCCGAAGCGGGTCATCTCGTGTTCCAGCGCCGCCTCGTCGCAATCGGCGAACATGACATTGGCGCCGTGTTCGCGAAGCTGCCGGGCGATGGCCAGCCCGATGCCCTGACCGGCCCCGGTCACGATGGCGGTCTTGCCTTCGACGGAATTGCTCATCTGCTTCTCCTGTGTCTTGCGCCGGCGCCGGTGGCCGTCAGGATCTTGAACCGGTTGTCGCCGCCGAGTTCCGAGACATCGGCGAAATGCCGCGCCAGTTCGGCCTCATAGGGCAGATGCCGGTTCGCCACCATCCATAGCCGCCCCGCCCCGGTCAGCAGCGAGGCCGCCGTGCGGATAAAGGCCGCGCCAAGCGCGGGATCGGCGCTGCGCCCATCATGGAAAGGCGGGTTCATGATCACGCCATTGACCGGATCGGGCAGCTTGAAGCTGCGGGCATCGGCCCAGTGAAACCGGGCGCGCGGGTCGGCGATATTGGCCCGCGCGCATTCCAGCGCGGTATGGTCGGCCTCGACCAGATGCAGCACCTCGACGCCCGGATGGGTCAGGATCTGCGCCGAAAGCCAGCCCCAGCCGGCCCCCAGATCGACGATGCGCGTCGGCAGTTTCGCGGGCAGGGCGGCGGCAAGTGCGGCCGAGCCGGGATCGACCGCCTCGGCCGAAAAGACCCCGGCGCGGGTGGTGAAGCCCGGCGCGGGCGCGAAGCTGCCGCCAGCCCAACCGGCAGGCACCGCGCCCGGATCCGTCAGCCTGGCGATCTTGCCATGGGCCTTGGAATGCAGGTCAGAAAGGCCCGAAAAGCCCTTGATTTCCTTCAGGATCGATTCGATTCCATCGGTCTTCTGGCCGTCGATCCACAGTGCGCCGCCCGGCGCCAGCATCGCGGCACCAAGGGCGATCCGCGCCCGCGCCGCATCGCGCGACCGGGGCAGGGTGACCAGCACGTGGTCGAAGGGCGCCTCGCCCTCGGGCGAGGTCAGGGTGCGAAAGCCGCGCGCATTCAGCGCGGCATGGTGATGGGCCATGCCTTCGACGATCAGGGTGATTTCGGGGGCGAAGACCGACAGATCCTCGGCCCCGTCGGCGCCAATGACAAGAAGCCGCCCTGTGGGCGGCTCGGGGAATGCCAGCGCCAGGCGTGCGTCACGCATGAGCTATTCTTTTTCCATGGTGCATTGCAGCGGATGCTGCTGACGGCGGGCAAGTTCCATGACCTGCGCCACCTTGGTTTCGGCGATTTCATGCGAGAACACGCCGACCACGGCCACGCCCTTGCGATGCACGGTCAGCATGATCTCGACCGCCTGTTCGTGGGACATGCCGAACAGGCGCTGCAAGACATGGACGACAAATTCCATCGGCGTGAAATCGTCGTTCAACAGCAATACTTTATACAGCGGCGGACGCTGCGTCTTCGGCTGCGTCTTGACAACGAGGTCAGTCTCCTCGCGATGGCCGGGGTCCTGTGGCATGGTCGATGATCGGGTGATTTTTCGGTTGGGAACGAATATAGGCGCTTTTCGCGGCGATGAAAGCCCGACCTTGCCAGATGGGCGGCAATTTCCGGCCGAGTTGGTCATGAAAACGTGAAATTACACAAATTGCAAGGTTTTCGCACCGCGATTGCTGTGCTACTCTCGGCGAATTAATGACGGCACGATTATTAAAACGTGCCGCAGCAGGCAGAAGAGATCGAGGCAGTGACGAAATTCCGCACGTTATTCCGCGCAGGATTGCTGACGCTATTGGCGTTCCTGATACCCCTTGCCGCTCAGTCCGCGCCCTTCGCGGCCTTTGTCATGGATGGCCGAACCGGCAAGCAGATCCATGCCCAGAACGCCGATACGCGGCTGCATCCGGCCTCGCTGACCAAGATGATGACGCTCTACATGGCCTTCACGGCGATCGAGCGGGGGCAAGTGCGGCTGGATACGAAATTCACGGTTTCCTCGAATGCCGCGGCCGAGCCGCCTTCGCGGCTTGGTCTGCGCGCCGGCCAGAAGATCGAGCTGCGCTATCTGATCCGCGCGGCGGCGGTGAAATCGGCCAATGATGCTGCAACGGCCATTGGCGAGAACCTGGCCGGCTCCGAGGAGCGTTTTGCCGCGCAGATGACGGCGATGGCAAGGGCGCTCGGGATGAACAACTCCCAGTTCAAGAATGCCAACGGTCTGACCCAGACCGGCCATTTTTCCACCGCCCGCGACATGACGACGCTGGGCCGGCGTCTGTTCTATGACTTCCCGCAATATTACTCGATCTTCTCGCGCCGCTCGGCCGATGCCGGGGTCGCGACGGTGCGTTCGACCAACCGCACCTTCCTGGACAATTATGCGGGCGCGGACGGGATCAAGACCGGCTATACGCGGGCGGCGGGCTTCAATCTGACCGCCTCGGCGCAGCGCGGGTCGAAGCGGATCATCGCGACGGTGCTGGGCGGAACCTCGACAGCGCAGCGCAATGCGACCATGGCGCAGCTTCTCGACATGGGATTCGGTCGCGCGCCGACCCGGGTCCGGGAGGAGAAGCCCGAACCGCCGCAATATATTGCTGAGCGCAAGTCCAGCCGCAAGGTCACGCAGGTCGCCGCCGCCGCGCCGGTGGCGCGACCGGCAAGCGCGCCGGCCCCGGTTGCCGCTGCCAGCCTGAATACGGCGATGAACGAGGCCATGGCAAAGGCTGCCGCAAGCCCATCGCCGCAACAGTCGCAGACAAGCGCGCGCTCGGTCCGGTTGAGCAGCAGCGCCCGCCCGGTGCCGAAGCCGGGTGGGGCAGGTGCCGCCCCGCAGCAGGCTGAGGCGTCGCCGACAGATGATGCCGTGCGGCTGGCCATGGCCGCGACCGGCCCGACCGCGCTGTCAAGCTCGGCCCGCCCGGTTGCCGCGCCGCGCAGTCGTGCCGCTGCCGCCCCGACCACCGTCGCGGCGAGCAACGTCAATGTGGCAAGCCGCGACCTTTCGCTGGATGCCTCGCCGAAGCCGGAACCGCGTGCCGAGACCATCGTGACCGGCACCGGCACGGCGGGTGGCCCGGAACCCAAGCCGACCGAGCGGGTTGCCCGGGCGTCCTCTTCGGGTGGGCAAAGCTGGGGCATCTCTCTGGGCCGGTTCAAGACCCGGGACCAGGCGGATGCGCGTCTGGTTCAGGTGGCCATGCAGGAAAGCGCGCTGCTGGACGGTGGCCTGCGCCATATCCGCGAATCCTCCAAAGGGTATGAGGCAACGCTGGTCGGGCTTTCACGCGCCTCCGCCTCGCAGACCTGCGCCCGGGTGGCCGATCAGGGGATGCGCTGCGACGTGACCGCACCCTGACGGCGGATCGTGGCACCCGCGCTTTCGCCGCGCGAGGTCAAGCAGGATGATACCCGGCATCGCAAGGTGCCGGGTTTTCCCTTTGGGCGCCGGAAAGGCGGTTACCGTATTCCCGGGATCACCAGGTCCGGCGGGCGGTGGCCATCGGCGAAGGTCTGGATGTTCACGATGACCTTCTCGCCCATCTCGATCCGCCCCTCGATCGTGGCGCTGCCCATATGCGGCAACAGGACCACATTGGGCAGGTTGCGCAGCCTCGGGTTGGCCTCGTGCCCATGTTCATAGACATCCAGCCCGGCCCCGGCGATCTCGCCCGCGCGCAGCATCCGGGTCATGGCGTTTTCGTCGATCACCTCGCCGCGCGAGGTGTTGATGACCACGGCAGAGGGTTTCAACAGCTTCAGCCGCCGGGCCGAGAGCAGGTGAAAACTCGCCGGCGAATGGGCGACATTGACGCTGACGACATCAGCCCGGGCCAGCATCTGATCGAGGCTGTCCCACCAGGTCGCCTTCAACTCGGCCTCGATCTCGGGGCGCAGCCGGGTGCGGCTGTGGTAATGGATCTCCATCCCGAAAGCATCGGCGCGGCGCGCGACCGCCTGCCCGATGCGCCCCATGCCGAGGATGCCCAGCTTGCGGCCCCGGATACGCCCGCCGAGGAAGTCGGTCGGCGACCAGCCCTCCCAGGTGCCGCTCTGCATGGCGGCGATGCCTTCGGTCAGCCGCCGGGTCACGGCGATGATCAGCGCCATCGCCATATCGGCGGTATCCTCGGTCAGCACGCCCGGCGTGTTCGAGACCAGCACCCCGCAATCCTGCGCCGCGCTCACGTCGATATGGTCCACCCCGGCGCCGTAATTGGCGATCAGCCTGAGCCGCTTGCCGGCCTGCGACAGCAGTTCGGCGTCGATCCGATCCGAGAGCGCGGGCACCAGAACGTCGCTTTCACGCATCATCGCCGCCAGTTCCTCGCGGTCGGGGCGGTGGTCGTCCTCGTTCAGCCGGACATCGAAAAGCTCGCGCATCCGCTCCTCGACGATGGCGGGCAAGCGTCGCGTAACGGCCACACGTAAGCGGGAATTGGCGCTGCTCATCCGATCCTACCTTCCAAGCGGCTTGTGCTTGGGGCAGACTGGCCTGATCGGGGCACAGGCACAAGTCCCGTCAAAAGCCGCGCGAAAAAACGATGCGGTGTCAGAGGCAGCGCGGCGCAGGTCGCGGACGAGGTTTGCGGCAATGACCGCAGGAGTTGGGCAGGTAAGGCAGATGGCACATATTTCTCCGTCATTCCGCCGGGCGTATCGCACGGCGAAGAGGCAGGGATTCGGACGTGAGGCGCTGCGTTCGGGGCAAGGCCTGGGGCCGGTATCGGTCTGGCGCGCGCTTGGCTGGCCGGCGAAGGCCGTGCTGGGCGCATCCGCCGTGGCGCTGATCCTGTTCATACGGGCGCCCGCCGAGGCCGCCAGCAACGACCAGCCCGAGATTGCACCGCTCGTCGTGGCCTCGGCCCCAGCGGAGACGGCGCTGCCCCCTGCCGCTGCGCCCGTTGAACCTGCCGTGACGGAGGTTGTGCCACCCGATGCGACCCGCCCCTCGGCGCGTCCTGCCACCCTTGGCAGCGCGCCCACCCCTCCGGTCGAGGTCGTGCGCGGCCCGGTGACGCGGCTGCCTTTGCCGCGCTATGTCTCGCTGAAGGGCGAGGAAGGGAATGTCCGGCGTGGCCCGTCGCTGTCGCATCGGATCGACTGGGTCTTCCACCATTCCGGGATGCCGCTGCGCGTGGTCGGCGAATTCGGCCACTGGCGCCGGGTCGAGGACCGCGACGGCGCCGGCGGCTGGGTGCATTACCAGCTTCTGTCGGGCGTGCGCACCGCCATCATCGAGCCGAAGACGGTCGAATTGCGCTCTCGCCCCGATCTCAATGCCGGGGTCATCGCCATGGCTGAAGGTGGCGCCATCGTGAAGCTGGGCGAATGCGATCACGACTGGTGCCGCGTCTCGGGCGCCGGCGCAAAAGGCTGGCTGCCGAAAGCCGCGATCTGGGGCGTGGACCCCGAGGAAACCCGCGACTGAACCCGATTTTGGGACCAGACCGCAAGCGCCCCCGATCTGTTCGGGGGCGTTCGTTTTTTGGGGCGCTTGTTACGCAGATCATTGTTTTTCCAGGGGAGCACGAAAAACCCGATCTGCCCCCTTGCGCGCCGCGTCTGGCTCGTCTAAACGGCGCGCACGGTCACCGACCGGCGATGCTGCCGTAGCTCAGGGGTAGAGCACTCCCTTGGTAAGGGAGAGGTCGAGAGTTCAAATCTCTCCGGCAGCACCACGACTTAGCGGGATTTTCAGTATCGTCTCGCACAGTTATTTGCACAGTTATTTTCTCCTTTCGATGATATCCAAGGCCCGCTCTTGATGATGCGGGCTGTGGTGCCAGTAATGCTTGCGGATGGTCTCGGTGCTGGTGTCGAAGTATTCGGCAGCGTCTTCCAGCCCCATCCCGTTCTTGACGCCCCAGGTGATTGCGGTGTGCTTCAGGACGTGTGGCGTGACCCCCTCGATACCGGCCCGATCAGCCGCGCGGTGGATGCCGGTCTTGACGCTGGCGACAGGCTGGCCGCGAAACATCACGACATGCGTGCCGCGCTTTCGCGACCAGCGGTGAAGATGCCCGGCCAACTGGCGGGGGATGCGAACGCTGCCACGGCGCTTGTTGGTCTCTACCTGTCCTTCGGCCTTGAACCTGATCCTGCCTTCGGACAGGTCAACGCGCGTCCAGGTCAGTTCCAGATTCGCGGACGCCCTTCTGCCGCAGTAGATCGACAGCAGAATGAAGCGCCGAATGTGAGGCTCTGCATGGTGCAGCAGCCGGGCGACCTCGGATCGCGTCAACCAGCGGTCGCGGACCTCGCCGCCAACCGGCAGTGTCACCTTGATTGGGTGGACAAGTAGGCCCTCGGCATGGGCATGGTTCAGGGCAGCCTGCAAAACACCTAGCTCGCGGCGGACGGTGGACGCCCCCGCCTTTCGCTCTCTGGTGATCGTGTTGCCCTTCTTCGTGACGATCTCGACAAGGCGAGGCTTGGCGCGATCTTTCTCATAGAGGCGGCAGGTGGACCCCTTCACGGCGTCACAATTCAGGTCGCCCCAAAACGGCGCAAGCGATTGGATGGAATAGACCAGCCCGTCGACAGAAGCGACGGCCCCGGCCTTATCATCTGCATATCGAGCCAGCACCTCACCCACGGTTAATTCCCCCGGATGTGCCGGACCTCGGCGGTCTGGCGGTTTTCGGCTTGCGAGATATTGCGCGAGCGCTGCTTCAGCCTCTGCGCGCTGGCCAAGGCCATATCCTGTCCGTAGCTGGGTGCTGCCGTCGCGTATGACGTATTGCCGTTCGTCTCGACGGAAGTAGAGGCGGGCAGGTTTGCGGTGGCGGGGCATTGCAGAAACTCCACGACGGCGGGCCAAGTGGTGAAATACAGCTTACCGATTTTGACGGCCCAGAGGCGGCCTTGGGCCCGCGCCGCGTGCAGCGCCGAAACCGTGACCTTGCTGTGCAGGCGCTCGGCGGCCTCAGCAATGGTCAACAGTTCAGGCTGTTCGTGCACGGTGCGTCTAGGCATCTTTATCGGCCGATGCGCACTCTGCGGTTGCATCCCCGGCGGCGGCAGGCTTGACCAGCACGCCGACTCGAGCAGCGGATGTTTCCGTGATGAACGTTTGCGCGATCATTTCTGCGCTCCCTCATGCATCCAAGTCATCGTCAGTCTCATCCTGCGGGACGGCGATCAGATCGTCTGGAAAAAGCGAGATAAAGTGATGGACGTCGAGCGCTTCACGCAGCGAGTCGGCCACGTCAATGGTATGTTGAATCAGCTCAAATATGATGTGATCCCGGCCTGTGCCCATACAGGCATCCATGGAGTTTAGCAGCGCCAAGACCATTTTCACCTCCCCCCAACGGTCGATGATGTAGTCTTCCAGCGACACCTTTGTCTCGGTACCATCCGCCGGAGCTTTGGCGGGACCTGCAGCCTTGATTTTCGATTGATGTGGCATCATAATCATTGAGAATTTCCTTTCCGTGGAATTTTCATTGAGGCCGCTGGGATTGCCCTCCCGGCGGCTTCACTCGTCTTAGGCATCAGCCTTTTCCTTTGCGTCCATGCGGGCGCGCAGGCAGGCAACGATTTCTGCGCCCTGGGAGCGAAAGTTCTTTGCAGATTCCGCTTCGATCCACCGTTTCACCTCCGCGGGCAGCATCAGCTTGAATGGGATTTTATCGTTCATATTCTTCAACCTTTTCCAGTTTGAACAATGTATGCCCACAAGTATGGACTTAAAATGTCCGTTGCGTCAAGGACAAATTGTGTCCAAATAGATCCATGACCAATGATGACCTTGTCCAGTTCAAACTTCTGCTGCCCGCAGCCCTCAAACTTCGCGTTGAGGCCGAAGCCAATGCAAACCGACGCAGCCTCTCGAAGGAGATTGTAGCGGTTTTAGACGAAAAGTTCCCGGAGCCCTTTACGGATGACCGATTGGCGGCCCTTGCGTTGGAGGCGGCCGTTGCGCTCACAAAGATGGCAAACGATACCACGCGCGATCAGGACGAGCGCGATATCGCCGTAATCACCTTGGAAAAGCTACGGGACGACATCCGCTCGGGTCGGACCCCGGCAGCTGCGATGCGGGCTTACATCGAGAGCATACAGATGAAAACCTCACCGCAAGGGTAAGATCGTGTCAGATAGCGCTTCAGAAAATGATGACAGGACAAGCGCCGTTGGCTTGCTTGGCTATGCGCACAGCTATTGGGTCTGTGCATCCGAGATAAACCCGAGGTCGATTGATGCCAGCCACCCACAGGCGCCGATCATGTATCTGTATGTTCACGCCATTGAACTGTATCTCAAAGCCTTCCTCAGGAATGCTGGCTGTGGCTTGAAAGAGATCAAAGAACTTAGCCACGGCCTCAGGAAGCTGAACGATCGCGCAATCAAGTGCAGGCTACCGGATAGTCAGCTCAGGACGGAGGTCATCGAGATCATGGGTCCGATCCACACTTTGCTTCGTTACATTCAGACCGGACCGCAGAAGCACCCGAGTTTAAATGACCTTTGGGAAGTATGCAGAGAACTTCATGACTTTATGGAACCGCGCGTTCATCAGGCGACAAACTTGCGCAGGTCGCGGGTAATTCCGAACAAGCCAGATTACTCGGAGTGACGCTCTCGATCATGGCCCGGACGTTAGCCCGCAGCCGATCCTTCCGATAGCCCCTCCGAGACCAATCCGATGCCGCGCAAGTCCAGCCGCCGCAATTCCGGGGTCGACTTCAAGGGTGAGAATCGCTCCCTCGCCACAACTATTCGCCAGAATTATCGTATATACGCTATTGTGCCGCCCGTTAATTATCGTATATACACCTTATGTTGATCGTGTGGGACGAACCGAAGCGCAAAGCCAACCTTGCCAAGCACGGCATGGACTTCGCCGATCTGGATGCCGAGTTCCTTCTTGACGCTCTGGTTATCCCGGCCAAGCAGGGCCGCTTCAAGGCGATGGGTCGCTTTGCAGACGGCACGATTGCAGTGATTTTCGCCACTCTCGGCACCGAAGCCATTTCGTTGATTTCGATGCGCCCGGCGAGCAAACAGGAAAGGGCCTTCTATGACCAAGTTTGACCCGAAGCACGCCGCCAAGTACGGCTATACCCGCGCCGATTGGGATGATGCGGAAAACCCGGAGTGGACGGACGAAGATTTCGCCAAGGCCAAGCCATTCTCTGAGGTCTTCCCGGATGTGGCCGAGAAGATCCGGCGTGGCAGACCTCCGCTCGACAATCCGAAGGTCGCGGTGTCAATCCGGCTTGACCAGGATGTCGTTGACGCCTTCAAAAAGGACGGCCCTGGCTGGCAATCACGCGTAAACGCGGCGCTTCGTGAGGCTGCGCACCTTTTGCCCTGAGCGTCAACCTCGCGCCGGGCCGTTTCAGCATCGGCCATTTGGTAGCCCTCGCGCGCTCCTGCTCTACCTCTTTCCACTTCGCGTGAATGCCGCGAACGGTCCGGGTGTTCCCCGCGCTGAGAGCCTCGGCAAACTGGTCTGGATGGCCAGCAGCCCACATGGCGGCGGCTTCTTCATCAGCCGTCGGCGCAATCCCAACTTGGGAGAGCACGTTTTCAGCTATCCCCTGACCGAATTCACGGTCTTCCGCAAACAGCGCCCGCCCCTCATCGAGAGCCGCGCCAGAGGCCAGCCAGCCCTACATGGTGTCAGCCTCGCCACTCTCGGTCCTGACTGCCCCCGTGTCCGCCGTGACAATCTGCGCAGCTCGCCACTCAGCACATTTTTGCATCCATCTTTTCCGCCGTTCTTGCTCGTCCACTCGCATCTTGCGCCCTACAGATTGAACCTGAGCCACTGTCACGCCAAGGTGTCGGGCGATCATCTTCTTCGGCATGGGAAACGAAAGCCCGGATTCGATCTGTTCGATGGTCCAGGCGTCGAGCGGTTTGGGAACTGATGCTGTCATATACCCGCCAATATCACAAATGCTGAGTGTACGGAATCAGCGCATTTACGCCGCGCATCTCGACCTGCGTTGCCGGCCATTTGGAAACAAGATCAGTCATTTACCCTCTTCCACGCAGCCGGGCGGATGGGCCGCGAAAGTCTAGTCCAGTGGCGTTTTGATCTCAGAAAAAATACCGAGATTTCGCGCGGCGGCGGCCCCGCAGAGGTCCGATCCCCCGAAAGGGACCCAAGGGGGAGGGGTCTGGGAGGCCCGGAGTGGCCCAGTGCGGCCCATGTTCGATCAAAGCGACCAGCACCTGGCGAAACCGCACGCCGCCCCTGTGGCGGCTCTTTGCGCCACTGTGGGTCGGCCGATCATGACGGCATTTTCTAAAGTGGCTCCTTCCGCCGGCCCATCGGGGCTGCTTCTCGACCAAATCGCTTTGGGCGATTGCGCCCGAAGGGCATTGCATCTGCGGTCGCTCCATGACAGCTTTCTATTTTCGGAGCATGAAGGGGCAGACAGCGTTGGCACAAGCCCAAGACATTGTATGCGATATAATCGAGGAACTCGCCAACCTCCAAAAGTTGCCTCAGCCGCCTGTGGACGACGACGACCCTTTTCCCCTTCCGCGCATGGTCAGCGTCGGAAACGGACAGGTTTTGTACGTCTCAAGAAAATTCGACGTCCTTATTTCGCGACTTTCATCAGTACTCTATGACAATGCCGACACGTTGAAGTCGCGCATTTCCCGCGATGAATATCGAAAGCTGGTTAGGGAGGCTGCTGGACGTGCCCTTATGAATGTCGACCTCAGTCTCTCACCATGCATGAGTGCAGGGCGCGCCTTGGCCGATATCGAGTCGGAATGCGAACGTGTTATTCAGCATAACTTCACCCGTGGTCCAAAAGAGTACGCGTTCGGCTGCACATTGTTCGCATCCCGGGTTGTAGAGGCATTCGATATTGGACCAGTTAGGTTTGAACCGCGCGAGGTCTGGTTGCTACGCAAGGCTTCCGACGGAAAGTCAGCGCGCATCGTGGATGGTGGGCAAATAGAACGGTTCGACCATAACATTGCCGATGGACCAGTTTCACTAACCACACAGAGACGGATCCTGCGAAGGTGGGGTGGCAAGGCTCTGCAAAAGCGCAAAGTGTCTCGCGACAGCATCAATGAAGAGCATATTGTCCGTGCGATCGGTGAAAGTTCGTATGTTTGTAGCGTCAAAGCAGCAGGGTTGGGGAGTAAATTTGGCCACGACAAAGCCCTGCAATCAGCGCGCCTCGCACTCGCTACGGTCGCACTTATTTGGGAGGTGCCATCGAAGGCACTGGATGGCATGAACCTTCTGTACGATCGAACGCTGCGGCAGCACCATAGTCTTTCGTTTACGTCGGATGGGCTGATGCTAGTGTGCTGAGTCTGACGTTTGCTACCGGCTTCCACGGATTTCATCGAGGGCT